>NZ_BAFU01000086.1 GCF_000308495.1 Nocardia brevicatena NBRC 12119
CCCCGGTCACCCTGGGGTTCGAACCGCCCGCGGGCTCGGAGTAGACGATATCCACGAGCGTCTCCCCGTGGTACACCAGGGAAGTGAGCGAGGCCAGCGAACACTGCCGCTGCCGCGGATCGTGCCACAGCCGCTGTCCCTGCAGGAACCGGCGCAACGTCCAGACCGGCAGCTGATGCGAGACCAGCACCGCCTCCCGACCGACCGCCTCGACCCGCGCCTTGTTCACCGCGGCCAGCATGCGGTGCGCGATCTGCAGATACGGTTCGCCCCACGACGGGGTGAACGGGTCGCGCAGCTTCCACCAGTGCCGCGGTTTGCGCAGCGCCCCGTCCCCGACCGACACCCGCAGACCCTCGAAGGTATTGCCCGCTTCGATCAGGTTCTCGTCGGTGCGCACCGACAGACCGTGTCGGGCGGCGATGGGTTCCGCGGTTTCCTGGGCGCGCTGCAGCGGCGAGGCGATGACCACGGCGATATCGTGGTCGGCCAATACCCGAGCGACGGCCCCGGCCTGAGCGCGCCCGGCGACCGACAGACCGAATCCCGGCAACCGGCCGTACAGGATTCCGCGGGGATTGTGTACCTCGCCGTGCCGGAGGACGTGCACGATCGTCTCGACGGCCTCCGGGTCGGTGCTGTCACCGACCGCCGCCCGTACCGGGTCGGCGGAGACCTCGGCGGCGGTACCCGCGGCGATCGGACCGGGGTGGCCGGTATCGCCGGATTCGATGTCGGTGGACAGGGCGGGTTCGCGCTCGGAATCGGACTGGCTCACGCGCGGGTTCCTTCGGGTGTCGCGCTCGCGGCCGCTCGAGCGGCGGCGGGCAGGGCTGCGGCGATACGGTCGAATGCGTCTTCGTCGAGCGCCGCGGACACGAACCATGCCTCGAACGCGCTCGGCGGCGCGTACACCCCACCGTCGAGCAGCGCGTGGAAAAAGGCCGGATAACGCCAGGTCTGACTCGCCTTGACGGAGGCGTAGTCGTGAACCGGGGTATCGGCGAAGAACACGCTCACCATATTGCCTGCGAACTGGACCCGGTGCGGCACCCCCGCGTCGGTGAGCGCCTCGGTGAGCAGAATGCCGAGCCGTTCGCTGTGCCGGTCCAGTGCCGTGTACACCGCGTCGTCGGCGGCCCGCAGCGTGGCCAATCCGGCCGCCACGGCCACCGGGTTACCCGACAGGGTGCCCGCCTGGTAGACGGGGCCGAGCGGAGCCAGACGATCCATCACCTCGGCGCGGCCGCCGAACGCCGCCGCGGGGAGACCGCCGCTCATCACCTTTCCGAAGGTGAACAGGTCGGCATGCACCGATTCCAGGCCGTACCAGCCCGAACGGCTCACCCGGAAACCGGTCATGACCTCGTCCATGATGAGCAGGGCACCGTGTTCGGTGGTGAGCCTGCGCAGACCGGTATTGAATCCGGGCAGCGGCGCGACCGCGCCCATATTGCCCGCCGCGGCCTCGGTGATCACGGCGGCGATCTCCCCCGGATACGCGGCGAACGCGGCGGCCACGGCGTCGAGATCGTTATAGGGCAGCACGATGGTGTCGGCCGCCTGGGCGCCGGTGACCCCGGGCGAGGTCGGCAGACCGAAGGTGGCGACCCCGGAGCCGGCCTCGGCGAGCAGCGCATCCACATGCCCGTGGTAGCAGCCGGCGAACTTGATGATCTTGGCGCGTCCGGTGTGGCCGCGGGCGAGCCGGACGGCGCTCATGGTGGCCTCGGTTCCGGAGTTCACCAGCCGTACCTTCTCCACCGGCGCGACCCGTTCGACGATGAGTTCGGCCAGCTCCACCTCCGCTGCGGTCGGGGCACCGAACGACAGCCCGTCCACCGCGACCCGCCGCACCGCCTCGATCACTTCCGGATGAGCGTGCCCCAGGATCATGGGACCCCAGGAACACACGAGATCGACATACTCGTTGCCGTCGGCATCGGTGAGGACGCAACCCCGGGCCGAGTTGATGAAACGTGGGGTACCGCCCACCGAACCGAAGGCCCGAACCGGGGAATTCACCCCGCCGGGGACAACTGATTCGGCTCGTCGGAAGAGCTGATCGGAAACCGGCACCTTTACCTCGGCCGCGCGCGGAGAAGAACTCACGGCCTCCAGTTTGGCAGCCTGGCTCCGCGACGTCGACGACAGGGTGTAGTGCGAGTGACACGCGTCGCGGTCCATTGTCCGCGGACGCCGAGGAACGCGGCCCGTACCGTCCGCCCGGCGTCTAGGTGTATCGACAGGGCGCCGCCGCCCAGACGGTACGCAGCCGGCACATGAGGTCGTTGTGGACCGCCGCCGACCCGGTCTCGGGCAGCAGCCCCGGTGCGGCCGTTGTCGGCTCCGGGCACGGCACGGCGAGCGGCCCCGGTGCGGCGGTCGCGAAGCCGGCGCCGCACCCGAGCACGGCGGCCATGGCCGTCATCGCGGCGCAGCATCCGAAGGACACGGCCGGATATCGCACCGCCGACAGACCGCGCCCGGCCGCGACGAAGGCGCGGATGCCCCTAGACATTCGGCATACCCCCGCTACCGCGTACCGGCCGTACCGCTCGGATGAGCGTGTCGAGCGCGAACAGGGCGGCACCCGTCGCCAGTGCCACCGCTGCGAACAGCCAGGGACCCGCGTACCGGGCGGCGGCGAAAGCCGGGATATCGCCCCGGACCGGGAACTCGGTGACCTGCACACCCCGACTCCAACACAGCACCGCGCCGACGCCGCAGAGTACCGCGACCGCGAACTCGAGGGCCGTCACGACAGCGGATCTGTTCACCGGTCTTCTCCTCGCTCTTCGATCGGTTTCTCCGAGGTGTCGACAGTCGATGCCTCGACCAGCGTGGTGAGCGCGGCACGGAGGTCGCGATGGTCCCTGGCCCAGGTCCGCACGAGCGCCCCGTCGGTCCGGCGCAGCCCGATACCGGTGCGCCGACGGGGCACCCCGGACAGTTCGCCGAGCACCCGCGCGTCCTCCCACGATCCCTCGCCGGGCCGCAATTCCGCCGTCGGGGGCAGAACCGCCGCGATCGAACTCACCGGCAGCGTTTCGGTGCCGTTGCGCAGGGTCGTCTCGGTGAGTTCGACGCCGACATGGGTGCGAGCCGCGATCACCTGCACCACGACGAAACCCGCGATGAGCACCGCGCAGAAGGCCAGGGCGAACCAGTGCGGCCTACCGCCGGTCGCGAGTTCCAGCAACAGAATGAGCAGGCACAGCATGGGACCGTAACAAACGGTGCGCCAACGACCACCCGGCTCATAGAAGAGCACCCTCTCGACGACCACAGTCCCGCTTCCCCCGCGAGCACGACTCACGCATACCCTCCGATTCCCCGCAGTCGAACTCTCCAGCGACGACCACATCTGTGCCACCGGAACACGAGACCTGGAAGCCGCGAACATGGCGCGCCGAAGGCGCGGCCATACTACTGTCAGCCGATCAGACCTGGAATCAACAGCACCGCCACGGTGAGGAGTCCGAACAGGATCAGCAGGCTCAATACGAGCAGATCCCGCCGAATGCTCTGTGGCTGCTGGATCACCACTCGCATTGCTGCCTCCGATCCCCGGACCCGGACCACTGTCCCTACGGACAGACGACCGACCACCGGCTGCGCGTCTCCTGTGACAGCCCTCACTGTACATCCAGGAATATCCGAAACAAACTTCGCGTTCGGTATCGGGGATACCCATCAGCGGCGGGCTTGGAACCAGTTCGCCGCATCTTTGCGGTGACACAGGTAGATCGCCCCGCCCGCCAAGACGGCCTGAACGATCGACGCGGCGCCCGCGACCAGCGACGCGAGCCCGCCGATCGCCTCGATGGCGAGCAGCGTGCCAATGCCCGTGAGCACCAGCCACACCCCGGCGAAGGTCAGCACCGTCCGGGCCCACATCCGTCCCTTGCCGAGTTGGTGCACGATCAGGACACCGAGCGCAGCGAACCCCAGGCCGAACACCCCGGCCAGGACGAACGCCATGGTCACCAGCAGATCGACACCCGCCGGAGTGAACTGCGCGTCGGTCGTACGCAGCTGCTCCACCATATCCGCGACGAATTCCTCCCGCCGCCCCACCGCGTCCGCGAGCGACGCGATCAACTGAACCACTCCGAGACCTATAACCCCCCACCACAATTGGCGCGCGGTGGCGACATCCGCCGGCATACTCACGACAGCCAGCGCGCAGCCTCGGCGGCCCAGTAGGTGAGCACGATGTCCGCGCCCGCCCGGCGGATACCCACCAGTGATTCGAGGATCGCGGCGCGGCGGTCGATCCACCCGTGCTCGGCGGCGGCGGTGATCATCGCGTACTCACCGGAGATCTGATAGGCCGCGACCGGGACGGTGGAGCGATCCGCGACGTCGCGCAGAATGTCCAGATAGGACATGGCCGGTTTGACCATCACGATATCGGCGCCTTCGGCCAGATCCAGCTCCAGTTCCCGGATGGATTCCCGGCGGTTCGCGGCATCCTGCTGATAGGTGCGCCGGTCGCCCTGCAGCGATGAGGCCACCGCTTCCCGGAACGGACCGTAGAAGGCGGAAGCGTACTTGGCGGCATAGGCGAGGATGCCGGTGTCGATCCATCCGGCAGCGTCCAGGCCCTCCCGGATCGCGCCCACCTGGCCGTCCATCATGCCGCTGGTACCGAGCAGGTCCGCCCCGGCCTCGGCCTGCGCCACCGCCATCTCCACATACCGCGCCACCGTGGCGTCGTTGTCCACCGCGCCCGCGGCGTCCAGCACCCCGCAGTGGCCGTGGTCGGTGAACTCGTCCAGACACGTATCGGCCATGACGACCGTCGCCTCGCCGACCTCGGCGGACAGAGCGCGTAACCCGCGGTTGAGAATGCCGTCCGGATCGGACGCCCGGCGGCCGAGCGGATCCTTGTCCTCGGGCCGGGGTACGCCGAACAG
The DNA here is from genome assembly GCF_000308495.1 of Nocardia brevicatena NBRC 12119. Classification (GTDB taxonomy): domain Bacteria; phylum Actinomycetota; class Actinomycetes; order Mycobacteriales; family Mycobacteriaceae; genus Nocardia; species Nocardia brevicatena. Next base: position 4,923 of record NZ_BAFU01000086.1, read on the forward strand.
CATGAGCCCTCCGATACCGGCGCCGACCGCCTCGGCCGCGGCCCTGCGCAGCGAATCCATCGAATGCTGGTAGACGCCGGGCATCGACCCGATCTCGCGCGGTTCGGCCAAACCATCGGCGACGAACATCGGCAACACCAGGTGCCGCGGCTCCAGGCCGGTCTCGGCGACCAGCCGCCGCAGCGCCGGGGTGCGCCGCAGCCGCCGCGGCCGTTCGATTCCCGTCATCATGGCTGTATCTTATGGCTGTGTTGTTTGGCCCGCGCATTCGCGCGGGCGGGTTCGCGGCCTCCAGGTCTCGTGTTTCGGCGCCCGAGACTCGTGTTTCGGCGCATGCGCTTCGGGCGCCGAAACACGAGACGACCCCATACGGGGCCGCGACGGCGCGGCCCCGTGTGGGGTCGGTTTCTGTACGGACCTTGCGTTGCGGTGTGAAGGGGCGGGGCCGCGAGGGCGTTCGGCGGCGTAGGGATATGGTCGGCCTTCTCCGCCTTGGGTATGGTCCGCTCGACCTGCTGGTGGAGGGGGCTCCATGGTGTGGGCGTTGGTTGGCAGTGGTCGTGCGGGCGGGGGCAGGCCGTAGCCGTCGAGCGGAGGGTTCGACGGCTACGGGTCCCACATCTTTCCCGGCGATGAATCTGCGCCTGGCCACTCCGTCGAGCGGAGGGTACGACAGCGCGGACGGCGGGCAGGTTGTGACCGGTGCTCGCGAGCGGTCGATAGAGCACGCCTGCGTGGGTAGGGCTCGGCAGGGCGACGCTTACCGACTGCGGCGGCTCTTCTTCCGCGGCGGGGGCAGCAGGCCCTCGGCGCGGAGTCGGGCCGCGTGCTCGGCCAGGGCTTCCACCAGCGGGCCGACCTGGGCGACCTCGGGCTGCACATCCACCCGCAATCCGAACTCGACCGCGGTTTCGGCTGTTTTGGGGCCGATACAGGCGACGATCGTGCGCGCGTGCGGTTTGCCCGCGATACCGACCAGGTTCCGGACCGTCGACGAGGAAGTGAACAGCACCGCGTCGAAACCGCCGGTCTTGATCATTTCGCGGGTCTCGGCGGGCGGCGGCGAGGCGCGCACGGTGCGGTAGGCGGTGACATCATCGATTTCCCAGCCGCGGTCGCGCAGACCCTCGGCCAGGGTTTCGGTGGCGATATCCGCGCGCGGCAGCAGCACCCGGTTCACCGGATCGAACACGTCGTCGTAGGGCGGGAAATCGGCGAGCAGCCCCAGCGAGGATTGTTCCCCGCTGGGCAGCAGTTCGGGCTTGATGCCGAACGAGCGCACCTTGTCGGCGGTGGCCTCGCCGACGCAGGCGATCTTCACTCCGGAAAACGCCCGAGCGTCCAGACCGAACTCGGCGAACTTCTCCCATACCGCGCGGACGGCGTTGGTGGAGGTGAACACCACCCACTGGTAACGACCGTCCACCAGGCCCTTGACCGCGCGCTCCATCTGGGCGGGGCTACGCGGCGGCTCCACCGCGATGGTGGGCACTTCCTTCGGGATCGCGCCGTGCATGACCAGCCGCTCGCTCATCTCCGCGGCCTGGTCCTTGGTGCGTGGCACCAGCACCGTCCAACCGTAGAGGGCGCGCGATTCCCACCACGACATCTTCGACCGCTGCGATACCGCCTTGCCGATGGTCACCACCAAGGGGCCGACCAGTTCGGACGCGGCACTGTTCAGAGTGGCCAGCGTGGCTTCGATGGTGCGCTGCTGGCGGGTGGTACCGCGGATGGTCACCGCCACCGGGGTCTGCGGGGCCATTCCGTGTTCGACCAGTGCGCTCGCCGTTTCGGCCAGATGCCCGGAGGTGGCGTGCAGTACCAGCGGGCCGGGCGCGGCGGCCAGCGCGGCCCAGTCGACCTCACCGCGCACATCGGCCTCGGTATGGCCGGAGCCGAGGGCGATACCGGCGTAGGCCGGCACCGCGGAACCGGCGGGCAGCCCCGGCAGCACCTCGAAGACGATATGCGAGCGGGTGACAGCGGTGACCTCGGCGATCACCGCATCGGTGGTGAGCGGGTCACCGGAGACCACACGCACCACATCGTGTCCGGCCTTGGCCTCCGCGATCAGCGTTTTGGCCACCTCGGCCGGCTCGCCCAGCGCGGGGCGCACGTCCACCAGAGGCTCCCCCTCGGGTCCCGGCTCCACCGCCGTCCCGATCAGGGCTAGTACGCCGGCATCCACATCGGGATCGGTGAACGCGAGCGTGGCCCGGCCGAGCACCTCACGTGACCGGAGGGTCAGCAGGGCCGGATCGCCAGGGCCCGACCCGACGAAAAGGATCCGCCCCGGATGCTTCTTGCTGGCTCGACTCATCGGTTGTTCTCCATGGGACTGGGTTCGGTGAAGTCCGTGGCGGTGTTCTCCCCCGCCGGGAGGGTGCCGGCCTCCGCCGGTTCGAGTGCGGTCGCGAGCAGTTCGCGAGCACCTAGATCCAATAGTTCACGGGCCAGTGCACGACCGAGCTCGGCCGCGTCGGCGGGTGTGCCGACCACCGAGGCCCGCAGCACATCGGAACCGTCGACGGCGACGGCACAGCCGCGCAGCGACAGCTCCTCGACGATCCGCCCCTCGTCGTCGAGCGATTCGACGACCTCGGCGATCGCCCCGACGGGCGCGGTGCACCCCGCCTGCAGTTCGGCGAGCAAGGCCCGCTCGGCCTCGACCGCCGCACGGGTGGCCGCGTCGTCCAGACCGGCCAGCACCGCAATCAGCTCGCTGTCGTCGGCCCGGCACTCCACGGCGAGCGCTCCCTGCGCCGGAGCGGACAGCATCTGTACCGGCTCCAGCGCCTCGGTGACCGCGTCCAGCCGGCCGATCCGGGCCAAACCGGCCCTGGCCACCACGACGGCGTCCATTTCGCCCTCGCCGACCTTGCGCAGTCGGGTGTCGAGGTTCCCGCGCAGCGGAACCACCTCCAGGCCCAGGCCGAGGGCCCGCAGCTGCGCGGCCCGCCGCGGCGACGACGTTCCCACGACGGCGCCGGGCGGCAGTTCGCCCAGTACCAGCCCGTCCCGGGCGACGAGCGCGTCACGCGGATCCTCCCGGGACGGGATGGCGGCGATGGTGAAACGGGGATCGGGGGCGGTCGGCAGGTCCTTGTACGAATGGACCGCGATATCGATCTCTCCGGCGGCGAGTTTGTCCCGCAACGCGGTGGTGAACACCCCGACGCCGATGTCCTGGACCGGTCCGCCGACCAGGTCGCCCGCGGTTTTGACCAACACCAGCTCAGCAGATTGGCCGGCCGCGATCAACGCATCGCGTACGGTGCCCGCTTGGGTGCGCGCGAGCAGGCTGGCCCGGGTACCGATACGCCACGGCCCGCGGCCGAATGGTGTCGTCGGCGCGGCGTCCATCACATCGCCTTCGCCCTGCACGATGGTCATACCGACTGCTCCTGTCCATCGTTGCCATGACCGGGGGTGAAATCATCGGCGAGAGCGACCCCGCCGTCCAGGCCCGGCCGGCCGACCCCGCCGTGCTCGGCACCGCGCGGACTGATCTCCATGGGCGCCGCCACCGCCTGCACCGCGCCCGGCTTGAGCTCGAACAGCTCTCGCAGCGCCTCGGCGTAGCTGTCACCACCGGGAGTGGTGGCCAGTTGTTTGACCCGGACCGTCGGGGCGTGCAGCAGCTTGTCCACCACCCGACGCACCGTGCGCGCTACCTCGTCGCGTTCCGGATCGGGCAGGCTCGGCAGCCGGGAGTCCAACCGCAACAGTTCGGCCTCGACCACTTCGGCGGCGCGCTGGCGCAGTGCGGCGACGGTCGGGGTGACCTCGGCCATCCGCTGTCCGGCGAGATACTTCGCGAGCTCATCGGCGACAATGGCCCGGGCCGCGGCGGTATCGCCGGCGGCTGCACCGGCGGCCGGGTCCCGCTGCAGGGTTTCGATATCGATCACGCTCACCCCCGGCAACCCGGCGACCGCGTGCTCGACGTCGCGGGGAAGCCCCAGATCGCAGAAGACCAATGGTCCCTGCCCGGATCGTTCACGGTCGGTCAGCGCGCGGTGGGTGTCGGCCAGCGTCACCACCGCGCCGACCGCGCCGGTACAGGTGACCACCACATCGGCCGCCGCCATGGCCTCGGTGAGCCGCGACAGCTCGCAGGCCTGCGCCGACACCCCGTGCGACTCCGCGGTGGCGGCCAGCCGCCGAGCCCGTTCCGGGGTGCGGTTGGCCACGATGATCCGGCCGATACCGGCCCGCGACAGATGCGCCACGGCCAGCCCTCCCATGGCCCCCGCGCCGACCACGGCCGCGGTCCGTCCGACCAACGACCCGAGCACCGCGGTGGCACGGTCCAGCGCGACCGATACCACCGACGCACCCGCCCGGTCGATCCCGGTCTCCGAGTGCACCCGTTTGCCGACCCGCAGCGCGTGCTGCGACAGTTCGTGCAGGGTGCGGCCGACCGCCTGCTGGGCGTCGGCGCCGGCGTACGCGCTGCGGATCTGGCTGAGCACCTGCTGCTCGCCGACCACCATCGAATCCAGACCGCTGGCCACCGCGAACAGATGTTCGGCGGCGGCCTCGCTGTAGCGGACATAGGCGTGGCGGGTGAGTTCGGGCAGCGGCAGTCCGGAATGCTTGGTCAGCAGCTCACCGACCTCGGCCAGACCGCCGTGGAAGGCGTCGACCACGGCATAGACTTCCACCCGGTTGCAGGTGGACACGATCATCGCCTCGGAGATATGGCTGGACGCGAGCATGCGGTCGATCAGCTTGGGGCGGTCGGTATCGGTGACCGCCACCTTCTCCAGCACCGACACGGGGGCGCTGCGATGAGATATGCCGACGAGAAGAACGCTCATGGTGTGCACACCGATCCCTTGCTGGTTGGCTCCGTTGCCGAATGCGAGGTCAACTGGGCGGACGGCGCCGCACAGGGGGTATGTCCGGCGGGCCCTGGTGTTGGATGCGCGGGCACCCGGCGGGCGATGCGGCCGGAACCGGTCAGCGGATGCGCCGCGGCGGCATCACCCCGGTCGGTCGCGCGTTCCGGTACAACACCCTCCGCGGTCGCATTGTTCGCACGTGAGGGGGAGTTTTTCGCCACACCGTCCCGGCTCGGCACCGCCCCGCGCGGATTTCGCCCGGCGCTGTGGGTCCCGGCCCCGGCTTCGTCCGGTTCGGCCGCCAGGTGCTCGGGGTCGGCGTTGCGCACCCGCTCGAACGACAGCATCTGCATCTCCACCGCGAGATCCACCCGCCGGATCTCCACATTCGACGGGGCCACCAGCGCCCGGGGAGCGAAGCTGAGAATGGACTGCATCCCGGCGGTCACCAATTCGTCACACACCCGTTGGGCCGCGTCGTCGGGCACCGCGATCACCGCGATCGTCGGACGCAGGGACCCGACCGCCGCGGCCAACTCGGCGACGTCGCGAACCCGCAGTCCGGAGATCTCCTGGCCGATCACGGCCGGATCGTTGTCGAGCAATCCCACCACGGTGAACCCGCGCCGCCGGAACCCGCGATAGCCGACCAGCGCCCGCCCCAGGTTCCCGGCACCGATCAGCACCACCCGGTGTCCGTCGGACAGCCCGAGAACGTCCTCGATCCGGGCACGCAGCCGGGCCACGTCGTAGCCGACACCGCGTACCCCGTTGGGTCCGAGGAAGGAGAGATCCTTGCGAAGCTTGGCGGAATTGACACCCGCTGCGACAGCGAGTTCTTCACTCGATACGATGGCCACACCGTCGTCGCTCAGAGCGGCGAGGACCCGAAGATAGGTGGCCAACCGGCCCACCGTGGCCTGGGGGATATTCCGCGAACTGCCGCCTTCGGGGCCGACGCTCGGCTGCAGAGCCCTGCGGGAGACGCCACTCGGCGTCTCATGCTGCTCTGTCACGTCCTCGGCTCCTCATCCGGCCCGACCAGGGCTGGGATCGTCGGCGACCTCCGCCGCGAGCGCACTGCGGTGGCGGGGTCGGGTATCGGGTTGATTCACCGCGAACCGGCGGTCTGGGTATCGCCCGGCCCGCGGGTCGCGTGCCACCACCGTAACCGCTTGTGAAGCCCTGCACAAAGTCGGTGAAATTGGCCTCATTTTCGCTCAGCGGCTCAGGTCGGTGCGCAATCGCGCCTCGTCGACATCGAAATAGCTGTGTTCCCGACCATCGAGCAGTACCACCGGCAGCCGGTCGCCGTACTCCGCGCGCAGCGCCGGATCGGTAGCGGCGGCCACATCCACGTCCACAGTGTTCACCGTCACTCCGAATTCGGAGCAGATCACACGCAGCTGTTCCAGTGCTCGATCGCACATACCGCAGCCGGCTCGGGTCAGCAGGGTTACCTCGTGCACTGTCGGATTGGTACCGGTCCGATTGGTCATAGCGCTATTAAAACGCTCGGAGACCCGGGGGTGGGCGTGCCATCCGTACCTGACCGGCACCGAATCCGGTTAGTGTGGACGTGGTTCGCGCGAATGGGCGGAGGTACTGGTGCCGGAACGATCAAAGGCGGTAAAGACCGGATTCATCGCGGGCCGGTTCGGTGAGTTTCCGGTGCGCTGGAATCTGGGGCCGCTCGGTCAGGGGCTGACCGAGCAGCTGGCGCGTATCTCGCGCAGTCCCTTCGGGCCGAGCGAGGAAGAGGTCCGAGCCAATCTCGCCGGCGAGGCCAGCGCCGATGCCGCGCTGGCGCTGCAGGACGCCGAACGCGCCGGCGGTATGGGACCGGAGCGACCGGAGGTGCCGCGGGACCTGACCGCGGCGGCATTCTTCGACGTGGACAACACCATGGTGCAGGGCGCGTCGATCGTGCATTTCGCCCGCGGCCTGGCCGCCCGCAATTATTTCAAAACCTCGGATCTGGTGGATATCGCGTGGAAACAGGTGAAGTTCCGCGTCACCGGCAAAGAAAACAGCACCGATATGGCGTCGGGCAAGGAGAAGGCCCTGGCCTTCATCGCGGGCCGCTCCACCGCCGAACTCGCCGCCCTCGGCGAGGAGATCTACGACGAGATCATCGCGGACAAGATCTGGCCGGGCACGCGCGCGCTCGCACAAATGCATCTCGATGCCGGCCAGCAGGTGTGGCTGGTCACCGCCACTCCGGTAGAGCTGGCGCAGGTGATCGCCAAACGACTCGGTCTGACCGGCGCCCTGGGCACGGTGGCCGAAAGCGTGGACGGGAAATTCACCGGCCGGCTGGTCGGCGATATCCTGCACGGCCTCGGCAAGGCCCATGCGGTCCGCGCCCTGGCCATCCGCGAGGGGTTGAACCTGAAACGCTGCACCGCCTACTCGGACAGCCATAACGACGTGCCGATGCTCTCACTGACCGGCACCGCCGTCGCCATCAACCCGGATTCGGACCTTCGCGAGGTCGCCAAGGCCCGCGGCTGGGAAATCCGCGATTTCCGCACCGGCCGCAAAGCGGCGAAGATCGGCGTGCCCACGGCGCTGGCCCTGGGCGCCGCGGGGGGCGCGGTCGCGGCGGCAGTCACCCGCCGCCGCGAGAAAAGCCTCTGATCGGCACAGCGATGCCGCGTAGGTCTCTCAGCCGGTGAAGACGTTGCGGCGCCTGGTGAGAAGTTTGTAGAGCGTCTGCTGGATGGTTTCCCGCACCTGGTCGGTGACCTCGAACATCGTCATCGGATCGTCGGCGTCCTCGACCTCGAAATGGCCGGTGGTGATCGGGGTGCCGAATTCGATGTACCACTTCGACGGCAGCGGGATCGCGCCGAGCGGTCCGAGATGCGGGAACAGCGGTGTCACCGGGAAATAGGGCAGTCCGAGCAGCCGGGCCAGCGGCTTGATATCGGCCAGTTTGGGATAGATCTCCTCGGACCCGACGATCGAGCACGGGATGATCGGCACCCCGGTACGCACCGCGGCGGCGACGAATCCGCCGCGGCCGAAACGCTGGAGTTTGTACCGGTCGGTGTACTTCTTGCCGACGCCCTTGAATCCCTCCGGGAACACCCCGGTCAGTTCGCCGGAGCGCAGCAGGCGTTCGGCATCGGGGCGGCAGGCCAGGGTATGTCCGGCCTTACGGGCCAGCGCACCGAGCACCGGCAGTTCGAAAACCAGATCGGCGGCGAGCAGGCGCAGCGCGCGCTGTTTGGGATGGTGGTCGTGGACGGCCAATTGCAGCATCAGCCCGTCCAACGGGACCGTGCCCGCGTGGTTGGCCACGATCAGTGCCCCGCCGGATTCCGGGACATTGTCCATTCCGCTGACCTGCACGCGGAACCAGTGTTCGGCGAGTGGGCGCAGCGCGGGCAGCAGCGCCGATTCGAGCAGATGCTCGTCGAATCCGAATTCGTCCACCTGGTAGTCGCCGGTGAGGCGTCGGCGGGTGAATTCGGCCGTCTTGGAGATCTGCTTCCCGAGTGCGCCGCGCATCAGATCCGATAGTGAATGCGGCTCCGCCGGCTCCTTGGGCAGACGCTCGGTCAGCGAGGTGACCGGCTTGGCGGACCGCCCCTGCCAGTCGCGCGCCGGAGGACGGGGCCGCGGCGCGGAGGTGAGATCGTGCAGTTTGATGACCTTGGCTGAATGGCTCATGAATGTGCTCCCGTACCGGCCCCGAGCAGGCCGAGCAGTTTCTGTTCTGCGGCATCGATCCATGCGGGATCGATGACGGGTCGCAACGCTGCGCCCCCTATGAGGTCGTCGAACGCCTGGACCGATGTCCAGCGCGGCGCGAAATCGAGCTCGACGCGCATACGCGTGGTGTCCAGACCACAACCGAAATGAAAGTAGTCGAGCTGTTCGGCACTGAAGTCACGCATCACCGGACCCATCAGTGTTCGCCCTACGGTGCGGAACATCGCCCACGGTACCGGCAATGGCACCCGGCCGGACCGACGTACCGCCTGCGAGAGCGCGAGCGCACCGTCACCAGCAATATTGTAAGTGCCGCCCGGGCCGTGGAAAACCGCGTGTACCAAGGCGGCGACGGCATCCTCCTCGTGCAGGAACTGCAGCCGCGCGTCCCGGCCCAGGACAGTGGGTGTCAGCGGGGAACGGAGATACTCGGCGGCCCGGCCGGCCAGCCCCGGTCCCACCACCGGGGCCAACCGCAGCGTCAGGGTGGCGATATCGGGGCGGCGACGCGCCAGACCGCGCAGATAGCCCTCGATTTCGATCATGTCCCGGGCGAACCAGCCGCGAGGCGGCACACGGGCGCTCATTTCCTCGGTGAATTTCACCGGGTCCCGGGCGCTTCCCCCGTATACCGCCGAACTGGAGCGCAAAACCACCCGGCGCATGGTGGGCGTTTTCTGGCAGGCCGCGAACAGTTGCATCGCGCCGAGGACATTCATATCCTTCATTGCTGCCCGACCGCCGCCGGACCGGGGCTGCGACAGTATCGCGGTATGGACCACGGTATCCACGTCGTATCGCCCTATCACCTTGCGGATCAAAGGATTACGAATATCGGCGCGTACGAATTCGGCGCGGCCCATTTTACGTCGCAGCTCGGGGCTCGGCGAAACCACATCGACCGCCACGATCCGTTCGATATCGGATCGCTGGGCGAGTCGACACACCACATTGCCGCCGAAGAACCGACTCGCGCCGGTCACCATCACGACATCGGGCGTGTATATGGGGTTGTCTTCACCGTTCACCTGCACCGAACCGTCCCACCTCGAGCATCGAACCCCCGCTCACTAGTCCGTTACCAGAGTAGTCATCACGTGCACCGCCGCAGAGGGCATTAACCAGGTTCTAACGCCGACTTCAGCGGCTGGAAATACAACGAAAAACCCGCCACCAGATGGTAGCGGGTTCTCCGGCTCATCGGGCCTACTTGCCGAGTTTGCGCCGCTGGACGCGGGTACGACGAAGCAGCTTGCGATGCTTCTTCTTCGACATACGCTTACGGCGTTTCTTGATCACAGAACCCATAGGGCGTTCCTCGCGTTCTCTCTACTGTGTCGAATTGGCGGCTTCGCTACCCCTTCGCGGTTACGCGTTGCTACCGACTCAGGGGCCGACGCTCAGCCACCACGCGCACGCGCTCGCGTACGCCAACGGTCCGGCTGCTCGGCAGGCCTCATTCTCGGTGTTCACCGCCGCACGACACGCACAACCCGGGCTGCGCGATGGATAGGCGCGCGAACACGAAACCGAAGATCTATCGTACCGGCCTGCCGAGCCGGGTCGGAAATCGGATCATCCTGCGTCGAAGTAGGACGTTTCGAGATATTCGTGGACCGCCTTGGCGTGTACCCGGAACGATCTGCCGACGCGGACCGCCGGCAGTTCTCCCGAGTGCACCAGCCGGTACACCGTCATCTTGGACACCCGCATCAGATTCGCCACTTCGGCGACGGTGAGAAATTGCGTACCACCGCCGAGTATCGGTTGCCCTTGCGACGAACCACCGCTGCTGTTCGCAGACATCTTGTTCGAAGACATCATCGCACCACTGACCTCCGGCACGTCCGCGCCGCCGGCTTCCCCACCAGCGGAACAGACACGCACGTGCTCACTGAAGCTTAGCGGGACCAGTGGGGTTACTGCGACGGGAGTGAGAAAACCGGTTCATACGCTGGGCACCGGTCGGTCACTCGGCGGACGCGCCCTGTTCCACGGAACGCTGTTTGGCCGCATGCAGCGCCTCCATGAAGGCCGAGCGGATGCCGGCGCGCTCGAGTTCCCGCACGGCCGCCGCGGTGGTTCCCGCCGGGGAGGTGACCGCCGCCCGTAGGTCCACCGCGGTCTGACCCGATTCCTCCAGCATGGCCGCCGAGCCGAGCATGGTCTGCACGACCAGACGGGATGCGGTGTCGCGGCTCAGTCCCAGACCGACCGCGGCTTCCACCATCGCCTCCACCACGAGGAAGAAATAGGCCGGTCCCGAACCGGACACCGCGGTCACCGCGTCCATCTGTGTCTCGGACACCACCGCGACCTCGCCGACCGCCTCCAGCATCTCGGTGACCAGTTTCATTTGCTCACCGGTGGCGTATCGGCCCGCGGCCGCCACACTCATTCCCTGTCCCACCAGCATCGGGGTATTGGACATCACCCGGACCACCGGGAATCCCGCGGGGAGTTTGGCCTCCAGCCGGGCCGTGGGCACACCGGCCGCCAGCGATACCAGGACCTGATCCCGGTCTCCGCCCAGTTCGGATTTCGCGAGATCGGTGAGCACCCCCTCGACGTCGAGCGGTTTGACCGCGATCACCAGCAGGTCGGCTCCCACCGCCGCGTCGTCCACCGCACCGGTCACCCGCACCCCGAACCGATTCGCGATCAGTTCGGCCCGGTCCGTGTGTGTCTCCACCACGACCAGGTTCTTCACCGCGTATCCGGCCTCGAGCAGCCCCGCGACCAGCGCCTCGCCGATCCGACCGCCACCGATCACCGCAATTCTCGTCATGGGGACCAAGGCTAGTCGGGTGGCGGTCGAATGCCGGCCCCGGAGGCGGAACCCCGGGTAGCCGCTCAGCTCGAGGGGAGAAAGGCGAGCTGGCGACTCTGCGCGACCAGGGCCCCGGTGGAGTCGAGAACGATCTGGTCACAGTCGAACATCCGGCCGCCGATCTCGTGTGCGGTCGCGATGACCCGCAGCCATCCGGGGGCGGGCCGGCGCCGCAGATAGGTGGTCATCTGCACGGTGGGCGCCCATCCGAAATGCCCGAGGTTCATCGGCACCGGCGGACTTATATCGGCGACCATCATGGCCAGATAGGCCGCGATATCTGGGGCGGCCTGGTCGCCGGCTCGGGGACGCACCCACATCCGCATCCGCGGCACACCCTGCTCCGCATCGATGAACGGGGCCCATTCCCGGTCCAGATACAACTCCATCCCGCGGGCGACGTGCACGATCCGGCCCATGGACGACCCCGGTTCGTAGCCGATGGCGTCGGGGCCGGGCTCGACCGGCAGATCGGTATGTTCGGGGGCGTACTGCGGCGGGGCCTGCGCGTCGTCGAGCCGGCCGAAGGTGAAGGCGGTGCGCACCAGGGAGCGGTCCCGCTGGATCAGCTCCACATCGGCGAGGCAGATCTGCCGGCCCACCTTGCGGATGTTCACCTCGAAGTCGACCTCGCCGGGTTCCGGGGCGCCGAGGAAGTCGGCGCTGGCGGCAATCGGTCCCATATCCGCGCGGTCCGGTTCGACGGTGCGCAGCCATCTGGTGGCGGCGGCGGCCGAGGTGGCGACCATGGTGCCACCGTGCACCTTGGAGCCGATGGTCCAGATATCGTCGATGAAACCGCGGTAGCGTCCGACACCCGGCTCGGCCGCGGCCAGTTCGGTCAATGTGCACACCCGGCCGAACGGCGCGTCAGGGCTCACCACATCGATATCGGGGCTCAGCTCCGTCGTCATCGGCACTCCTGTTTCGTCGGACCGCTCTCCGTTACCGGGGGTTCGTACGCCTTCCAATCTTGGTACAGGCCGGCTTCCGTGTCTCGTATGGGCCCCGTGTCCTCCATCACGAACGCGTTATCCGGCGGTATCATGTTCCGGCTCGGGCACTTTCGGTTCACTCGACAGCGATACCGGGGCGGGCCCGGGGTCCAGATGGGTTCGGGCGAAGGTCAGGGTTCGCCGCAGCATATCCGCTCGATCAACGGCGGTACGCGCGTTCTGAGTATTGATCTCGGCGACCACATGACCGGTGAAACCGGTCCGGGCCAGCGCCGCGCACACCTCGGCGCACGGCTGGGTGCCCTCCCCGGGCACCAGATGTTCGTCGTGCGCGGCCCCGCGCCCATCGGCCAGGTGCAGGTGAACCAGGCCCGAACCCATCCGCGCAGCCAATGCCGAGGCGTCCATTCCAGCGGTCGCCGTATGCGACAGATCCAATGTGTAGTGCCGGAACCCGGTATCGGTCGGGTCGTAGGACGGGCTGAACGCGGTGACGGCGAGACCGGGACCGCCGCGACGTTCCATACGCCGCATCGCCCCCTTCCGGCGACCGAACAGCGTATCGGCCCGCATGGGAAACATATTCTCCACCGCCACCGACACGGAACTGTCGCGCTCCAATTCGGCCACCTGCGCGGCGAAACCCTCGGCATAGCGCCGCTGCCAGCGAAACGGCGGATGCACCACCACGGTATCGGCGCCGAGTGCCTCGGCGGCGCGTACGCTGCGCGCCAGCTTGGACACCGGGTCCGCGCCCCAAACCCGCTGCGAGATCAGCAGGCACGGCGCATGCAACGCGAGCACCGGCATCCCGTACTTGTCCGCGTAACCCCGCACGGCGTCGATATTCTGGCTGGCGGGTTCGGCCCACACCATCAATTCGATGCCGTCGTAACCGATTTCGGCGGCATAGCGAAAAGCCGCCTCGGTGTTCTGCGGATAGACCGAGGCGGTGGACAGACCGACTTTTATGCGCCGCGATGCCACCGTATTCGTACCGTCACCCGGCGAGAAATTCGCCACCATCGCTCCCTCACTCAGCCCGTACTGAGCAGAAAGGCCAGCGGTCCCAGCGTCACGAAAACGCCGACGAACACCGCGATGACGGTGCTGAGAATATCGTCGGTGCCACGCAGGATACGCACCAGCGCCACCAGACCGAGAATCACCACCATCGCCAGTGCGAGCGCCACCCACGGCAGCATCTCCCACATCTGCTCGAAGCCCTTGAACAACAACATGCCCGCGATCGCCGCCCCCAGGCTCTGGCCGCCGAGCACCAACCACTGTCGGCGCGTGTCATCGGAGGCGACCTGCCGGGATTCCGATCGGTTCGTGAGTTTGGACCGAGTGACGGCGAACCTGTCATTCCACGACGACATCGCCTGTGATACCCGCCCGAATCGCCCCGTCCCGGTGTCCTCGAACGAATCCAGGTCGAACTCACCGGAGTCGTCATCGTGGATTCGGCGCCGGCCAGGCCGGCCGAGTACCTCGGTCGCGTAGGTATCGGGATATCCGGACTCGGCGAAATCCGCGTCGAGGAGATCGGGGTCTTCGTCCACTACGGCCGGAACGGGGCCGCCGCCCCGCCCACGCGGACCCCGGCCCGGCCCGATCCGGCCGGCCTGTTCGCGCAGCAGTTCGCCCGCGACCGTATCACCGGCGATGAGCTGCTGGCCGTGGTCCTCCATCGACCACGCGGCGGTGGGTTCACTCTCGAACCGTCCGGACGGTTCGTCGACCGGCGCATCGAGACGGCCGTCATGCGCCGGCCAGTGGGGTGGTTCGCTGTCCAGAGGCGGGGGAGTGTCCGCGCGTCGACGCCGTGGCAGTGCCGGACGCGGATCGCTCTCGGGGCCGAAACCGGGGGTCCACGGTTCATCGGCCCCGTCCGGATCGGACCCGTACGCCGGGGGCGGCGGGTCCACCGGCCCCGGTTCCGGACCGAAACCGCTGTCATCCTGGGCGGCTTCGGCCGCCTCCGCGGCGCGCCTGCGGGCCGCACGACCCCCGCCGGGCGGTTCGGGCGGACCGGTTTCCCACGGCACGGGTGCCTCGGCGGCGCCTTCCCACCCGTCCGCGTCGAATTCGGTGGCCCCGTATTCGTCGAGGTCGTCGTCGGGGTCGGCACGCCGACGACGTCGCCCTCCCGGACGGGAACCGTCATCCGCCGACCCGTACGACTCGATCCCGAAGTATTCCGGGGTGAAGGCCTGTGGGACGCTGTCGAATTCGCCATCCCGGTACCGGGAGCGCCGCGACCTCGTGGACGGTTCCCCGGACTGTTCGGTGGAATCCGATGGATACGGTGCAAGCGGGTCGTACCGGGCGATCGGGCCGGACATAGGTGACATTCCCGAGTCCGGCAGGTCGTACAGGCCCGTGGGCCCCCTATTGCCGTCCGTTCCGGGCGCGGCATGGGAGCCGCGCGCGGAGTCCGTCCCCGGCGTGCCGTAACCGGACGAGACCTCCCCGCCGATACCGGTGGCGCCGTACCCGCCGGCGGCATCGGCGTCGTGGTCGGAGTCCGTCCGATGCGACGACGAGGCGTCGTCGTCGTTGTCGGGCGCCGAATGCGCCGAACGCCGGCCACCCCCGGACCGGATATCGCCGGCCAGATCGGCCACCGAGATGCCGCGTCCGGCACGGCGCCGCCGACCACCCCCGGACGCCGCGCCCGACTGTCCATTGCGCGCGAGTAGTTCCGCGACGGACAGCTGTTGGGATTCCTCACTCATGACGGCACCGTTTCGATCGGGCCCTGCGACACGCCATCGCCGGGTATCAGCTCGCTGCCCTCGGCGGCCGATCCCGGTGCGCTCGCCATCGGCAGTCCACCGTCCATATCCATATCCAGTTTGCGCAGAATCAGCCCTTCGCGCAGCGCCCAGGGACAAATCTCCAGGCTATCCAGTGACAGCGCTCGCATACCCGCCTCCGCAACCAGGGCTCCGGCCACCAGTTGCTGTGACCGGTCGGCGCTGACGCCTTCCAATTCCGCGCGGTCCGCCGCCGTCATCCGGGAGATGAAGGCGATGAGCTGGCGCAGCCCCGAAATGGTCAGTGTACGGCGCACCCGGGGTCCGGCGCCCGACGGCGCGGCACCGGTGAGCCGGGCCAGCGACCGGAAGGTCTTCGAGGTTCCGACGGCCAGGTCGGGTTTTCCGGCAGCGGACAGCTGCTTGGCGGGTTCGCCCAGTTCCGCGTTGAGCCAGTCGCGCAGTATGGCGATCCGCCGTTTACTCGGCGGATCCTCGGGCAGCCATTTGCGGGTCAACCGACCCGCGCCCAGTTGCAGGGACAGCGCCACATCGGGTTCCTCGTCCCCGCCGTTGCTCATCTCCAGCGAACCGCCGCCGATATCCAGATTGAGGATGCGTCCCGCGCTCCAGCCGTACCAGCGACGTACCGCCAGGAAGGTGAGCCGGGCCTCGTCCACCCCGGACAACACCCGCAGGTCCACACCGGTTTCGGCCCGTACCCGAGTGAGCACCTCGTCGGAGTTGTTCGCCTCACGCACCGCCGAGGTGGCGAACGGCATGAGCTCGACACAGTCCGAGGTCTTGGCGAGCGCGGCCAGATCGGCCACGGTATCGATCAGTCGGCGGGCTCCTTCGGCGGTTATCCGCCCCTCGTCGTCCATGTTCTCCGACAGCCGCAGCGTCGCCTTCGTGGAGCTCATCGGCATCGGGTGACCACCTCGGTGCGCGTCCACCACCAGCAGGTGAACGGTATTGCTGCCGACATCGAGTACCCCTAGACGCACATGAACACGGTACTGGGTGAACCTGAACCACTGCCCGGGCGGCCGAAGTGCTAGCGTCAAGGGTTGTGACCAGCGAACGTAGCGCGCAAGCCTCCGCGTTCGGGTGGAAGTTGGCGCATCCGGCCACCTTCGGACACGCTGCACTTGTCGCCGCCGGGCGGGCGGAGACGCTGAACGCCTGGGGAGGCCAGGTAAAACCATTGTCCGCTATGGCACCGGCCGGTGAGGCAGGAACCCATCGAGGTGCCACGTGAGCGGCACGGCAGAAACCCCTGGCCTTCGGACCGGAGAGGATGTCGAGTCAGGCGCAACCGCGAGCGGCGACCGGACCAGTGCCTCCTCCGGTGACCGGACCGGCAGGGATCCCGTCCGGTCGCCGGCTCGGGCCCCCAAGATGCGGCCCTCGCAGGAGGTGCCGCTGGACTTCCCGCGTGAATGGCTCGAGTTCCTCGATCCGGCCGATGACGAACACCTGATCGTCGCCGACCTGACCTGGTTGACCTCCCGCTGGACGTGTGTTTTCGGCACGCCCGCCTGCCAGGGCATCCTCGCCGACCAACCGAACGCCGGCTGCTGCACCCACGGCGCGTTCCTCACCGACTCCGACGACCGCAAACGGCTGCGGGAAGCGGTGAAAATGCTCACCCCCGACGACTGGCAGCTGATGGAGCAGGCCCGGAACGAGAAGGGCAAGATCGGCCGCAAGGGCTATCTCGAAAGGGACGAGCTGCCCACCGGACCGGCCGAGCGGACCCGCCGGGTGGATAACGCCTGTATCTTCCTGAACCGACCGGGTTTCCCGGGCGGCGTGGGCTGCGCCCTGCACATCATGGCCCAGCGCCTCGGTGTCCCACCGCATACCGTCAAACCGGATGTGTGCTGGCAGCTGCCGATCCGCCGCGTCCAGGAGTGGGTGACCCGACCCGACGGGGTGGATATCCTGCGCACCACCATCACCGAATTCGATCGTCGCGCATGGGGGCCGGGCGGCGTCGATCTCGACTGGTACTGCACCGGCTCACCCGACGCGCATATCGGTAACCGCCCGGTCTGGCAGGCCTACGGCCCCGAACTGACCGAACTGATCGGCGAACCCGCCTATCGAGAACTCGTCCGGCAGTTGCAGCGGCGCAAGGGCCTCGACATCATCGCGGTGCATCCGGCCACGGTACGGGCACAGCGCAAGGAGGCAGCGCGCGAAGCGGGTAGTAAACGGGCCCGGCCGGTGAAGATCATCGGGCTCGAGCCGCGCTAGCGGCCGGATGGTGCCCGTGCGCCCCTGGACACCGGCCCCCGCACCCGATCGATACGACCAGGCCCTGCGACGCCGTATCGATGCCAACCCGTAACGTAGTGGTATGACCCGCGTCGCGTCGATCATGGCCGCAGCCGTATTGACCACGGCCGGCGCCACCCTGTCCATGCTTCCTACGGCAGCCGCCGACCCGGAGGCGTCCGCCGACCCCACCCGGTTCTCCGACCGCACCGCCGAGTTCGTCCCCGCCGACAGCCCGGACGCTGTCGACGCCCGGTCCACCGGCCGGAAGCTGATCGTGAGCCCACACGGCACCGATCGGAAGATCGTCTGCCGCGGCAACGGCACCACGGTCCCTCTCTACGACTGCATGCAGGAGGACCTGTTGGGGTGGACGATCCTGCACCGAACCGAGACCCCGCTCGGCGAGGTCTGGCTCCACCTGCCCTGACCTGCCCGGGCCGAGCAGGCCGTATCTCTCCTGCCATATCGGTGGGGCACGAGCGAGCGCTGACCGCTCATGCCTCCAGCTTGTAGCCCAGGCCCCGGACGGTCACCAGATGCTCCGGACGCGCCGGGTCGGCCTCGATCTTCGAGCGCAGCCGCTTGACGTGCACATCGAGTGTCTTGGTGTCGCCGACATAGTCCGCGCCCCACACCCGGTCGATCAACTGACCCCGGGTGAGGACCCGACCGGAATTACGGAGCAGGTATTCCAGGAGGTCGAATTCCTTCAGCGGCAGGGTCACCGGCTTGCCGTTGACCTGCACGGTGTGGCGATCCACATCCATGCGCACCGGACCGGCCTCCAGGACGCCGTTCTCGCCGCCGCTGTCGAGGTCGTCGCTCGCGCCGCGACGCAGTACCGCCCGGATCCGGGCGATGAGTTCCCGCGCGGAGTACGGCTTGGTGACATAGTCGTCCGCGCCGAGTTCCAGGCCGACCACCTTGTCGATCTCACTGTCGCGGGCGGTGACCATGATCACCGGTACCCCGCTGCGAGTACGCAGCTGTTTGCAGACATCGGTACCGCTCATTCCGGGCAACATCAGATCCAACAGCACGATATCGGCACCGGACCGGTCGAACTCGGCGAGCGCGGAAGGCCCGTCCCCCACCACCGTGACCTCGAAACCCTCCTTGCGCAGCAGGAACGCGAGCGGATCGGCCAGCGATTCCTCGTCCTCGACGATCAATACACTCGTCATCTGCGAGCCTCCACACCATTCGTTCGGCCCGGTCCCGAGGGGCGCGGGCTGTTTTCTCTCTTGATCGGCGCGGGCCGCTCCGCCAAGGACTTCGCGGGCCCGTCGACGGCAGCGTCGGATTCCAAGTGGGCGGGTATGCGCAAGGTGAACGTCGAGCCGGTACCCAACTTGCTCCACAGGGTGATCTCACCGTTGTGGTTGGCCGCCACATGTTTCACGATAGCCAGCCCGAGACCGGTGCCACCCGTGGCGCGCGAGCGGGCCTTGTCCGAGCGGAAGAAGCGCTCGAACACCCGCTCCTGATCTTCCTTGGCGATACCGATACCGCGGTCGGTGACGGCCATCGCCACATAATTCCCGCGCATGGAGCGGCTCACCGAGACATGCGAGCCCCGTGGTGAATAGTTGATGGCGTTCTCCACCAGGTTCGACAGCGCGGTGATCAGCAAGGTTTCGTCGCCGAGCACCTCGAGCCCGCTGGGCTTGTCGGTGCTGACGGTGATCCCGGCGGCCTCGGCGGCGGTACGAGAGCGATCGACGGCCTGCGCGACGACAGTATCGACATCGACGACTTCGAGTTCCGGCAGTTTCTCCGCCCCCTGGAGCCGTGACAGCGCGATCAGCTCGGTGACCATCTTGCCGAGGCGGCTCGATTCCGCCAGCACCCGCTCACCGAAGTGGCGAACGGCCTGGGGATCGTCGGCCGATTCCAATAGTGCCTCGGCCAGCAGGCTCATCGCGCCGACCGGAGTTTTGAGCTCATGGCTCACATTGGCCACGAAATCGCGCCGGGTGGCCTCCATTCGGGCCTGTTCGGAATCGTCGTCGGCGAACAGGACCGTGAAGCTGGTCTCCTCCGGCGACAGCGGACGGGCGACACCGCGCACCGCGATCCGGCCGCGACCGGGGGTGGGATTCTTGGCGGTGAGATCGAACTCCGCGGACTCCCCGGTGACCAGTACTTTCTCCACCGCGGCCCAGGCGCGCTCGTCGAGCAGCCGGTTGCGGACCAGGCCGAGTTCCTCGGCCCGCGGATTGACCAGCACCACGTCACGGTATTCGTCGACGACGGCGATTCCGCTCTCGGAGGCGAGCACGATCAGGTCGAGCACCTGCGACATGGTCAACCCGGAATTGGCCTGCCTGCGCGCGGCCTGCCGGGCGTTCACATAAGGGATGACCAGCCCACCGACAGCCAGTCCGACAACAGCCGCCAGGACTGCCAGCAGTACGGCCTGGGGAACGCTCACATCAAGAATCGTACGGTTGCCACCGGACAAACCAACTCCGGGTTGGTGATGTTTCGCGCAGGTCACAGGCGATTTCAATGGCGTTGTCCGGGTGTTCACTCATTGTTCGGGCTGAGCCGGTTTACCCGCGTTGACACCGTGTTTCCCGGACCGGCCGCCCCCGATACAGCGATCCCGCCACGCAGCACACGGCGGGATCGCTGTCTGTTCACATGTGACGAGAATCGCCGCAACCGGTAATCCGCGTGCCTGTCACCAACCGGGAGCACCGAGCACGGCAACGTTCAGGAAGCTCGGGCGGTTCGGGTCGAGTTGCAGATGCTGCGGCTTCAGTCCGGTATCGACCAGCATGGGTAGGATCGGCAGCCCCTTCGGGAAGTTGCCCGCGTAGATGTCCACCCGAAGCCGGTGTCCGGGCTCCAGTTTCGCCTCGATCGCCGGAATCGCGATATCGAGGGTGGTGAGCTCGCCGGGTACGGTCTGCCTGCGGTGTTCGATGGACAGGAACGGGCGCGGATCGATGTAGTCGCCATTGGCCGACCGGCTACTGAGGGAGTCGTCGATCTCCCGCAGCGAGGCCATGAGCTGTCCCGAGGACAGCACCCGGGACTGTCCGTCCGGCGCCACATCGTTCACGGTGACCACCCAGTACCCGTCGGCGGCGTCCTGCACCGTCTCGAGCCGCACCGCCGACGGTCCGGAGATCTCGACCGCCTCGCCGACCGGGGCGCTGGTGAAGGTGAGGCCGTTCGACTCCTGTATCCGCGAATCGGCGCCGCAGGCATTG
Source organism: Nocardia brevicatena NBRC 12119 (assembly GCF_000308495.1). Taxonomy (GTDB): domain Bacteria; phylum Actinomycetota; class Actinomycetes; order Mycobacteriales; family Mycobacteriaceae; genus Nocardia; species Nocardia brevicatena. The sequence goes on from NZ_BAFU01000086.1 coordinate 25,548, forward strand.
ATGACCGACACCAGACCGGCGGTGGCCTGGGCGGCGTCGTTGGAGCACAGACCGGTCAGGCCGGGGGCGATGGTCAGCCGGGCCGGGGTGCCGTCGGCCGCCGGGGTGAGCGAACCGTCGTGCACGCTGTGCCCGGCGGTGCCGCTGGACGCGGCCGTCAGATACATACGCCGGTATTCGGCCCGCCGCTGCTCCGGCGCGCTCTCCCCGAAACCGTCCTGAGTGACCCAGTCGCCACCCTGTTGTCGCAGGGTCACCGGCCCGTACCCGTCGATCCCGTTATCGATGCCCTTGAGCCATTTGTCGAACCAGGCCCGCTGCAGCACGTCCAGCCGCGGCGGCAGCCCCGGTCCGCTCGTCTCGCTTCCGGAGTTGATGTGGTAGGTATCGCCCATCAGCAGCTGTTTCTGCCCGGGCGGCAGCGGGATCCGGTTGTAGATCTGGGATTCGGAGTAGGTGAACAGGTCATGCCAGCCACCCGTCACGAAGGTCGGCACCCCTATCCGCGCCGGATCGCCCAGCCAGGCCTGCCGGTCGGCGCTGCCGGCGCGGATCATGTCCTGGAGTCGAGGGTCCAGATCCTCGACCCTCGGCGTGGTGTAGGCATCGAGGAAGACGTCCAGATAGGTGAACGGTGAGGACAGTCGGTCGTGCAGCCACTTCTGGTCGAAGGTCCCGATGAGTATCGACTGCACATCCGGGGTCCACTTGGTCAGGTTGATCCCGGCCAACCACAGCGGGATGAAGTTGAAGCCGAAGCCGCCACCGGGGATGAGCACGTCCTGGACCAGGTCGCTGCCGGGGACCACGGGGAAGATCGCCTTCAGCGCGGGCGGGTGCTGTTCGGCGGCCTGCAACTGGTTGATCCCCGAATACGACATACCGCTCATCCCGACCCGGCCGTCGGACCACGGCTGCCGCGCCGCCCAGTCGATCACCTCCACGGTGTCGCGCTGTTCGCGCTGCCGCAGCATATCCCAGACACCATGGGAGAACCCGGTACCGCGCACATCCACCACGACCTGCACATAGCCGCTCTTCACCAACTGCCGGTCGACGGCGAAGTTGCGCAGCGCCCCGCCGCCGAGGGCCTTGGTCAGATCGGTGAGGCCGGACAGCGGGGTGCCGGTCATATCGAAATCGCGGGCCATCTGCGTGAGCGCGTCGGACAGCCCCGGAACGGAACCGGCGTGGTCGACCAGGTTCGAGGCCAACTTGGTGTAGGGCGTCATATTGACGACGACCGGGGTCCGGGTATCGATCGGCCGACTGGCGGCATCGGCCGGACGGTACATATTCGCCTTCAGCACGGTGCCATCGCTCATGGTGATCGGCACGTCCCAGGTGATGTGGATATTCGGGTACTGCTGAGGGCCGTTGTGAGTCGCCGCCCACCGGGCTCCCGCCGCTCCCCCGTCCGGGCCGGTGGGCGTCGGCGCGGCGGATGCGCTGCTCCCCAGCAGCGGAGCCAACAATACGGTGGCCGCCAAGGCGACCGTGGCTCGTAGCACACACTTCATTCGGCGTGACCCATCTCTCGGATTGGTCGGGCGTCCGAGAGAATACCCGGCCTTACCGGTCGGTAAGGACAAACGGTTGCGCAACCACGGCAATTCGGATCGCACACAAACGCAAACCGGTGCGACGGTGGTGTCACAGAAGAAAAGCGCCTGGCCGCCGCTACTCTTCTCCAGCGAGCTTGGGCCACAACCACGCCGAGGGCTCACCTTTACCGGCTTTACACCGCACCACGGTTGACAGCTCTATGTTCAGGCGCTCGGCCAATAACTCTTGGGTGAACCCCAGAGCTTTATGACGCTGCGTGAGACCACAACGTGCCCCACACCCCACAGCGCGAGCCATAGCCCTAGCCTTTTTGTTGCTCTATGGCTTCGAAAATTCCTATGTCGGTTTCTTTCTGCCATTCTGGCAGTTCATTCCAGTCAGCAACATATGCCGGTTTCGGATCCAGAAAGTGCTTGTATATCTGCCCAATCCAGCACAAAGCAACGAAACGGCCTTTTGTTCCCGCGTAAGCTTCGAAGTGTTACCAGAAGTGGTATCGATGAATTCCGCAACCTGCCGATAGACAGCGGCGGCGCTTTCACGCTCCCATTCTGGCGTATCCTCCCACGGTGCGATGTAACTCGGCTCGGGTTCGCCGGGGTAATGCTTTGCTACCCCATCAATCCAAGCTTCGCGGAATATGCGACCATACTCGAGCGACAACTGAGCTCCTCCTTTAAATGGTTGAAACACCACTAAGATTAGAAATTCTTGCGCTCATCTGACTGATTGGGGAATCTCCAATAAGAGGATTCAGGTGACTTTGCAGGGCGAGCAGGCGCCCGATTACCTCAGGGGTGGCCTCGGCGACTGCGGTTGCGGTGAGTGGGCCTCCGGCGCGGCGTTGGTGGGCGAGAGCGGCGGCGCGACCGTGGATGCTCGCCGCCATCTCACCGGCGTCGAATGCGTCGAGCCCTGCCGCCATCAGCGCGCCGGCAATACCGGCCAGCACGTCGCCGGCGCCCGCGGTCGCCAACCATGGTGGCGCCTCGGCCTGGCTGGCGACGAACCCGTCAGGTTGCACGATCAGCGTCGCCGCGCCTTTGACCAGCACCGTTACGTCGAGAGCACGCGCCACCACGCGACCGAAATACGCCGGCCGCGCCTCTATGTCGGCACGGGAGGCGGGGATGTCGAGCCATCCCAGGATGCGGGCCATCTCGCCGGCGTGCGGGGTGAGAAGCACCCGATCGGACGAGGCCACCCGGTCACCGGCGGCGCGGCGGCGCACACACGCTTCGAGGGCGCCGGCGTCCACGACGCACGGGAGACCGGAGGCGAGCGCGGTCTCGATTGCCTTGTCCTGGTCCTCGTCGTCCTCGACTCCCGACCCGAGCAGCCACGCCTGAACCTGCCCGATACCCGGGACGGCTTCGGGCACTGCGGACAGCACGTGCGCGGTGACGCCGGGCGGGCCGACGAACCGCGCGATTCCGGCAGCGCCCGACTGGACGGCGCCGAGGACGACGAGCACCGCGGCACCGGGGTAGGTGTCGGATCCTGCAACGACTCCGAGGACACCCCGGGTGTACTTGTGCGCGCCCGTGCCGGGAATGGGCCAGAGGGCGGCGAGCTCGGCGGCGCCCAGGCGGCGAACAGTGGGGGCGACCGTCAGAGGGGGCAATCCGACATCGACCAGGCGCACGGTTCCGGCGGCATGGCAACCGGGTGGTAGCAGTGTGCACGGTTTCGCTGCCGAGAACGTCACGGTGACATCGGCTTTCACATGGGGCCCGCTGATTTCACCTGTGTCGGGGTCGACGCCCGAGGGCAGGTCAACAGCAACCACGGGCACACCGGACGGGATAGCAGCGACCAGCTCAGCAGCGCGGCCTCGCAACGCGCCGGAGCTGCTCTCGCCGATAATGCCGTCGACGACAAGGTCGGCACGTGCGAGCGCCTCGGTACCGGCAGCCGGGTCATCGACGCGAACGACGTGGCCTCCGGCAGCGAGCATCGCACTGACGCCGGGCTCATAGGCGGTGTCCGCGACGAGCACCGCGGTGACGAGCGCGCCGCGGCGACGCAGTCGCGGGCCGGCGAGCAGAGCGTCGGCGCCGTTGTTGCCGGTGCCGACAAGCAGCACCACTCGGCGGCCGTAGATACCGCCGGAGCGATCGGCGAGCACTTTGGCGCAGATGGTCGCCAGGTGTGCCGCGGCGCGGCGCAGCAGGCGGTCGTCGGGGCCCTTACGGGCCAATTCGGTTGCCACCGCGGCGAGCACATCAGTGGCACGGTAGGCGGTTGAGCTTGTCGTCACCCGAGTCATTCCACCAGACGGACGTAGCGGTGTCAGTCGTCCAAGATCAGACGGCAGCGCTTGGCCAACCCGCGGGCATGTGGGCGAGCACGCGCATGGTCGCGCACCAGGATCTCGCGCACCAACTCGCGCACGAGGGTCGAGTCGTGCACCTCGTCAGCGCTGATCTTCTCGGCGTCGAGCAGAGCCAGGACCGCGGCCTCGTCCTCTTTGCGTTGCACGTAGCCACGGGCCGCGTCGACCAGCACCCGTGAGCGGCGTTCCACCGACGGCACACGATCGACATCGACCCGCGAAATCTTGTCGACAACGGCGTCGTGGTCACCGAGTTCGGCGGCGATGGCAATGCCGTGGATGTCGACATTGCCCGCGCCGAACATCGTCCATGGGTCGTATTTCGTGCCAAGTGCCCGCGCAGCCTCCTCCGCGGCCCGATAGAGTGCCCATGCCTTACCCGACTCGTCGGACTGCGCCGACGAAATAGCCGCCGCCAGGTTGAGCATTCCGAAGTCGGCGAGCAGATCGTCATCGGACGGGTCAACGTCGAGACGGCGGCGCAGCTCGTCTGCGGCGGCGAGGCACACCCGTGTTGCCTCCTCCTGCTGGCCGGCCCGGCGGAACGAAGCGGACATGGCCCATGCGCCGAGTGCCAGCAGATGCGGATCGTCGGCCTCGCGTGCGCTCTGCACCGAGCGCTCAGCCGCCACCCACGCGAGTTCCGCTTCGGGTAGATGATGCAGCCATATTCGCGTGATCTGCCAGGTGCCGGCAAGGATTCGGGCGGCTCGGCGTTTGTCCTCGGCCGTGAGGTATGCCGCGTTCGCGTCGAGAATCAAATCGGGCAGGACACGGCCCACAGCGCCGTGCGCGGTCGGCAAGGTGTGCCACGTCGTCCACGCTCGTGCGACCCGCGCGCCGATGTCCTCGAGCTCGGCCGGTGGAGACGACGATGGCTGGACGATCGGTAGGGCTGTACGCATCATGACCTCCCGGACCGCGGCAACCTGATCTCGGCGCGGTGATGGGCCAGGAGTGAGGCTTTCGAGGGGTCCTCCGAGCAGGTCCGGCAACGTGCACCGGCATACGTTCGCGATGTTCACGAGGTCGGTGAGCCGCTCGGCGTGGCGGATGCCGCGCTCGACCTGGGAAAGCCAGGGAACGGACTTCCCGATTGCCGCGGCCAGCTGCATTTGCGACAGGCCGGCGGCATCTCGGTAGATGGCGATGCGGCGACCTATTCCCTGGACAAGGGGTTCAGAACTCATACCACAAGCGTACAGAACAAAGCTGATATTTTTGTATCAGTTTTCGGGTCCTCGGATACTTAATGTGAGGTACGGCGCCCGACTGGGCGACTCACCACACCACAAAACGACACGCACCGAGGTCTCCCATGACTGAGATCCACGACCCCGCCGCCGAAATGCGATCGGGCATATGGGCGCCTGGATGGCCCCATGAAAAACCGGACACGCCGTTCACCACGGCCGCAGCCCACGCCGCCTGGCAAACACACAAGGACTGCGGCCTGGAATGCGCCCGCAAACGGGCAGCCCTGGACACACTCGTCGCGGCCGGCGTGGTCGTCCTCGACACGGGCAGGACGCGATGAACCGCGGCGACGAGCAGTCCCGCCAAGACTGCGAACTGCCTGCCGAGCCGATCGGGCTCGCCCAGGCCAGGAGGCTGCTTGACCTACACGAGGGCCACAACTGCCCACACCTGCACAGCGTCCTCACCCACATCACGGCGGTGATGTGATGACCCTGCCCCAACGCCCCCGGCTCGACGAGCAGATCAAGGGTCGGATGTCGCTCCTGCCGTACGTGCCACATGCCGTCATTCTCACCAAGGTCATCGACCGCCTGCGCGCACTGGACAACACACCCGACCCCTTGGAGGTCGCGTGACCGACGAGGACCCTGCACCGGCCATCGCTTACCTGCGCACCGACCTCACCAGCTGCGAGGAATTCGACATTCGCCGCGTCGAACGACTCGCCCTGCGCCTCGGCTACAAACTGCGCGAAACACTGTGCACCGATAACGGATTGGCCGGAATTGCCTCACTCGAGGAACATATCCGACATCACGAGGCCGAGGCGGTGTTCGTACCGACCGCCGAACATCCGGAGGGGCACTTGGACCGGATAGTGAAGAAGGCGGATGTGATCGAGCTGGGCGGCGAATGCCATGCCCGATGGAACCCGATTGCCGAAGTCATAGGGGACGCGATCCTGACACGCAATCACCGGGCCGAACCCTGAAACGACAAAGATGCCCCTGACGATCCAGGGTCGGCCGGGCGCGTGCGAAGAATTCCGGGCGCTACCGGCCGCCCTGGCTCGCCACGGCGGCCGCACCGGCCGCGGCGGCCTCCGGATCCAGGTATTCGCGCGGGCGCACCGGGCGCAGTTCCTCGTCCAGTTCGTAGCGCAGCGGAATACCGGTGGGGATGTTCAGCCCCGCGATCTCGGCATCGGAAATCCGGTCGAGGTGTTTGACCAGGGCGCGCAGCGAATTTCCGTGCGCGGCGACCAGTACGGTCTTTCCGGTGCGCAGTTCCCGGGAAATGGTCGACTCCCAGTACGGCACCATCCGGTTCACCACGTCGAGCAGGCATTCCGTGCGCGGCACGTCGGTACCGGCATAGCGCGGATCGCCTTCCTGGCTGTATTCGTCGTCGAGTTCGATGGGCGGCGGCGGGGTGTCGTAGCTGCGCCGCCACAGCATGAACTGATCCTCGCCGTACTTGTCCCGGATCTGCGCCTTGTTCTTACCCTGCAGCGCGCCGTAGTGACGTTCGTTGAGCCGCCAGTCGCGGACCACCGGGATCCAGTGCCGGTCGGCGGCGTCGAGGGCGATATTCGCGGTGCTGATCGCTCGGCGCAGCAGCGAGGTATAGGCGATATCGGGCAGGACACCATGCTCGGCCAGCAGTTCCCCGGCCCGTTTACCCTCGGCGATGCCCTTGTCGGTGAGATGCACATCCACCCAGCCGGTGAACAGGTTCATGGCATTCCATTCGCTCTCGCCGTGGCGCAGCAACACGAGGGTGTACGTCATGCGGGCCATCCTGCCATGAGATCGGCGGCCACCGTTCAGGGCCTCTACCAGGCCGCCGGCCCGAGCACGCCCGTTCGGCGGCCCCGCTCGCGACCGTCTCCCCTCGGTCGACGCCGAGAACCACACCGCCGCCTGCCGGCCGGCTTCGGAGGCAGAGTCACCCGAAAAGTCCTCGCGGGATTCGGCCGCTACCGACCATCGCCGACCGCGAGAATCCCGGCCCCGGCCAAGGTCGCGCCCCCGGGCAGTTCCGAGGGCACCACCCGAAGTCCGCGAGTGAAGACCAGCGCCGCATGCCTCGCGACGGCGGCACGCAGCGGACGCCACAGCGCATCGCCCGACCTGGCGAAGCCCCCACCGACCACGATCCGATCGATATCGAGCAGCGCCGCGGCCGAGGCCATGGCCTGACCGAGCGCGGTACCGGCTCGTTCCATGGCCGCCAAGGCCACCGGTTCCCCGGCGGCCGCCGCGGCGGCCAGTTCCGCGCCGCTCTCCCCCGGCCACCCCTGCGCTCGTGCCCACCGCACCGACGACATACCACTGGCCACCGCCTCCACACACCCCACTCCACCGCAGGCGCACGGCACATCCTGACCCGGGACCACGATATGACCTATATGCCCGGCATTGCCGGTGCGTCCCACGGCAACCCGCCCGTCCAGCACGATCCCACCGCCGATACCCGAGGACACGGTCAGCGCCAGTCCGTTGGCGACACCGCGCAGCGCGCCCCACCGGTGTTCGGCCAGCGCCAGGCAGGCTCCGTCGATGGCGAAACGGACCTCGGCATCCGGAAACAGGTCCCGGACGGAGTCGACGATCGCGAATCCGGATCGCCACTCCGGGATATTGAGCGCGGACGTTACGCCGGTCGACACCTCGACCGGGCCCGCCGAACCGATACCCACCGCCCTCACGGATGCACTGTCGGCCACCTCGACCAGCAGCGCGCGACACGCCTCCCATACAGCGGAACGCGGAACCGGGGCCTGCCGCACAGCCTCGACCCGCCCCGTCGGATCGACCCGCGCCGCAGCGAATTTCGTCGCGCCGATATCCAGCGCCAGGGCCGTCATACACTCTCCTACCAGACGAGACCGCTACCCGGCCGCGCGCCGGCGAGGTCCGGCTCGATCGCCCTGCCGAACGGCTCAGGGTTTATCGGACGAATCCACCAGATGTTCGAAGGCCCGCAGGTTGTTCAGCGACTCCCCCCGCGACACTCGCCATTTCCATTCCCGCCGAATGGATTCGGCGAATCCGAGTTCGAGCAGGGTGTTGAAGTCCGCGTCGACGGCCTCCAGCACCTGGCCGAATATCCGGTCGAGTTCGTCGGGAGTGACGGCGTGGTGGGGCATCCGGCCGATCAGATAGATATCACCGACCCGGTCCAGCGTGTAGGCCACACCGTAGAGCCGACGATTGCGGCGCAGCAGGAATTTGTAGACACCGCCGAAATTCTCGTCGGGCTTACGGCAGACAAAGGATTCGATCCGCACGCCGTATGTGCCGACGGTGAGCATGACATTGGTCTCGAGCTTTCGCTCCCCGGGCAGTACCGCCACGAAGGTGTCCTCGGTGGGCCGGGTGTATTCGATCTCACGGTCACGTAGGGTGTCGTCGATCACTCGCGCGACACCCGACGTATCGGGTGCCGAATCGATCGGATCGTGCGGTGCCGTTCCGTCGCTCAACGCCGTGCTCCCGTCCGGCGCCGCCACAGCGCCCGCGATTTGGCCTGACCATCGCCGAGAATAGCGGCGGCGCGCTCGTGTCCGGCGCGGCGCCTGCGCTCGGCCAGCGCGGTTCGGTAGCTGTTCAGCAGCCCTTCGGCGGTGTGTTCCCAGGAGAAGTTGGCCGCGTGCTCGGCCGCGTTCGAGCGCATCCACGCCAGCCGGGCGGGGTCGTTCAGCAGGTACTCGAGGGCATCCGCCCATTCGGGGATGCGGTGGCCGGCTACCAGCAGACCGCTGTGCCCGTGCCGGACAGCGGTGCCGAGCCCGCCGACATCGGCCGCCAGCACCGGGGTTCCGCCGGCCTGGGCCTCGACGGCGACCAGCCCGAACGATTCGTTGTAACTGGGTACCGCGACCAGATCGGCGGCACGGTACACCTGCACCAGCCGATCCGGCGGCTGCGGTGGCAGGAAGGTCACGTGATCGGCGATACCGAGCGTGGCGGCCAGCTCGATCAGCGCGTCGGGCCGTTCCAATCCGGTTCCGGACGGTCCGCCCACGATGAGCACCCGAAGCCGTCGCCACGGCGCCCGACGCAGTACTTCGGCGGCCGCCCGTACCAGCACGTCCGGGGCCTTCAACGGCTGGATACGCCCCACGAACGCCACGACCTGCTCATCCGCGGCCAATCCGAATTCGGCGCGGGCGCGGTCTCGGTCGCCGGGTCGGTAGCGGTCGAGATCCGCGCCCGGCGGCACCACGTCGATCCGGTCGTCGGAGGCCCCGTACAGGTCGATGAGCTGCCCGGCCTCCCGAGCGGTATTGGCGACCAGCCGATCCGCCTCCGCGATCACCTGTTTCTCCCCGATCTCCCGGGTAGCGGGTTCGGGGCTGTCCCCCTCGGCGAGTGCGGCGTTCTTCACCGCTGCCAGGGTGTGCGCGGTATGGATCAGCGGGACACGCCAGCGGTCCCGGGCCAACCAGCCGACCTGACCGGACAGCCAATAGTGCGAGTGCACCAGGTCGTAATAGCCGGGCAGCTGCCGCGCCTCCTGCCGCAGTACCTCGGCGGTGAACGGACACAACTGGGTGGGCAGGTCGTTCTTGTCCAGTCCCTCGAACGGACCGGCCACGACATTGCGGACCAGTACGCCCGGGGCCGCTTCCTGCACCGGAGGCAGGTCCGACGAGGTGGCGCGGGTGAAGATCTCGACCTCGGTGCCTCGCCGGGCCAGCTGGATCGCGGTCTGCAGCACGTAGACGTTCATTCCGCCCGCGTCACCGGTTCCGGGTTGCGCCAGGGGTGAGGTGTGCACCGTCAACACGGCTATTCGATTCGGCCGTTGTTCCGGGCGCTGACTCACGATGTCCATAGTGCACGGTGCAACACGCGGCCCCGCCGCACGCATCCCGATCAGTGATATTGATAACATCACAGATTTCGGTTATCCGAAATCGGCCGGTGGAGCCCTTGAAATATCGCCGACCGCTATGAATTCACCACGGTCGGGGTCACAGCCCCGCGACGAACTCGTTCACCTCGGCCACAAACCGGTCCGTGTCCTCGACGAACAACCCGTGCTGCGCCCCGTCCCAGACGGAGAGGGTACCGCGCGGAGCGGCCTCGGCGATATGACGGCCGTTGCCCAGGGGAACGACCGGATCGGCGGAGCCATGCAACACCAGCACAGGAATATCGAGCCCACGCAGGGTCTCGGTATTGTCGACCGTCCGGACGAACAGCGCCTTGCGGACGAACGGCGGGGTGGCCATGCTCGCGCCGAACATCCGCTGCGCGATGGCGCCCTTGTCCCGTCCCGGACCGGTATTGGCGTCGCCGAAGGCCGCGAAACCGCGCAGCGCCTTGCCCGGACTCTCCTCGAACACCGCGGGCATCGCCTGCCGGATGACCTCCCCGACCTCCGCGCCGGGCACCCCGGGACCGATATTGGCCATCGCCCCGGTGTAGACGACACCGGCCACCGCGCCGGTTCCGTACGCGGTGAGGTAGTCGCTGATCACCAGGCCGCCATACGACCAGCCCAACAGCACGGCCCCGGAATCGATCGACTCCGCGGCGAGCACCGCCGCGATATCGGCGGCCCAGTTCTTCGGATCGTCGTATCCGGTGGCCGGCGCTCCCGAGTAGCCGTGTCCGCGCAGATCGAGCGCGACCACCCGGAACCGCTCGGCGAGTTCCTCGGCCGCCCGGCCCCAGCAGCGCAGATCCGCCGACCATCCGTGCACCAACACCAGCGGACGAGCGTCGGTGGGACCGCTCACCCGGTAGACGATGCTGGTTCCATCCGCGCTGAGCGTTTCCCGAAGTGCCATGCCGGCATGTTATCCGTCGTTCCTTCGGGGCCGCGGTGGCCGGCGCACCTACGCCCGCGCTACTGCCCTCCGCGGACCGGCGCCGGACCGGCCCCGGCAGCGCCTCCTAAGATCGGGCCCCATGAGCACACGCACCGCTGTCGTTACCGGGGCCAGCTCGGGTATCGGTGAGGCCACCGCCCGCGAACTCGCGAAACAGGGCTATCACGTATATGTGGGCGCCCGCCGCGTAGACCGGCTGCGACGGCTGGCCGACGAGATCGGTGGCACCGCCCTGGAACTCGACGTCACCTCCGACGAATCGGTGCGCGCCTTCACCGAGGCCGTCGAAACGGTGAACGTTCTGGTCAACAATGCGGGCGGCGCCAAAGGACTGGCCCCCGTCGCCGACGCCGATCTCGACGACTGGCGCTGGATGTGGGAAACCAACGTCCTGGGCACGCTGCGTGTCACCAAGGCACTGCTGCCCGGGCTCATCGCCTCCGGCGACGGTCTGATCGTCACCATCACCTCCGTCGCCGCCTTCCATGCCTACGACAACGGTTCCGGCTACACCTCCGCCAAACACGCCCAGGCCGTTCTGCACCGCACCCTGCGCGGCGAACTGCTCGGCCAACCCGTCCGGCTCACCGAGATCGCCCCCGGCGCGGTGGAGACCGAATTCTCCCTGGTGCGGTTCGGCGGCGACGCCGAACGCGCCGCGAAGGTGTACGAGGGGATCGATCCGCTCGTCGCCCAGGACATCGCCGAACTCGTGGCGTTCGTCGCGAGCCGGCCGCCGCACGTCAATCTGGACCAGATCATCGTCCAACCGCGCGACCAGGCCGATCCCGGGCGGTTCGCGCGGCGGACCTCCTGAAACACCCGGTATCACCGCGGGTTACGATTTCGGAGGTATGACCTCCGCAGATCGGGACATACCGGATTCGCTTACAGTTCCACCCCGACCGTCACCGGCTCCGGAACCAATTCGATCCCGAAACGCTCGGCGACACCGTCGCGCACAGTACGTGCCAAGGCGACGAGATCGGCGGCCTTGGCGGTACCCCGATTGGTGAGGGCCAGGCTGTGTTTGGTGGACAGCCGGGCAGGGGCATCGGGTCCGGGGAAGCCCTTGGCGAAACCGGCGCGTTCGATGAGCCATCCGGCGGAGAACTTCACCCCGCCCTCCACCGCCCACGTGGGTACCGGTACGTCTGCTCCCACCTGGTCGCGGATGGCCGCGGATACACGTTCGACCTCGGCGGCGGGGACGACCGGGTTGGTGAAGAACGAGCCGGCGCTCCAGGTGTCGTGGTCGCCTCGGTCGAGCACCATCCCCTTACCGGCGCGCAGCGCGAGTACTGTGGCGCGGACCCGTGCGGCGGGCCGGGACTCGCCCTCCTCGGCGTCGAGCGTGCGAGCCAGTTCGCGATAGCGCAGGGGCGCGGAGGCGCCGGATGGGTCGAGGGCGAATTCGACGGCGAGCACCACGGCGTCGTCGCGGTGTTTGAGACGGCTGGTGCGGTAACCGAATTCGAGATCGTCGGGACTCACCCAATGCGTTTCACCGGTGGCCCGGTCCAGCAGTCGGACCCGACGGAGCAGTTCGGCCACCTCCACCCCGTAGGCGCCGACATTCTGCACCGGCGTCGCCCCGGCCGACCCGGGAATCCCGGACAAGCACTCCAGCCCCCCGAATCCGGCCCGGACGGTTTCCGCGACCACATCGTCCCAGACGGCGCCCGCTTCCGCGGTGACACGGTCGGCACCGAATGTCACCCCGGTGGAGGCGACCCGCACCACAACCGCGGGTACCTCGTCGTCGCCGACCAGTAGGTTCGAGCCGCCGGCGAACAGCAGCACCGGCACTCCGGCGGCATCCAGGGCGCGGATGGTGGCCACGAGCGCCTCGGTGCTCGCGCATTCGGCGACGGTGGCCGGACCGCCGACCCGCAGGGTGGTCAGTTCGGCCAGCGGCACCGCGGGCCGGACCCGCGCACCGGTTCCGGTCAGCAGGTCGCGCAGTTCATCCGTTGAGGCAACCCGAGAAGTTCGCACGTCCAGACGGTAGCGTGTCGGTTCATGGCTACACCGCTGGCGTATACGGCTCGATACATCCACCCCGTTGCCGTCGTACGAGTCGCCTTCGCCGACGAGCAATATTGGAAAGACCGGATCGCTACGGTCGGCGGGCCGAATGCCCGGTTCGTCTCGCTCACGGTCGGTGACGACCACGGTCGGGTCGAGACGGTGCAGTACATCCCCGCCGAGCTGCTGCCCCAGGCCGTCAGCGCGATCCACCCGGGCGACCTGGTCATCCCGCGCGTCGAAACCTGGGCCGGCGGCCGGGAAGGCACCTTCGAGGCCCGCGTGCAGGACGCGCCCGCCGAGGCGCGTGGCACCATCATCGCCGTCGACGAGCCCACCGGCGCCGTAGCCACCATCCAGGGCACCGTGACGGTGAAGGTCCCGCTGTTCGGCAGGAAGATCGAAACCGTCCTGGCCGAACGCCTCACCGAGCTGCTGGACTCCGAGACGGAGTTCACCAACAGCTGGATCACCGAGCGCGGCATCGTCGCGAGCTGACCGATCCATCTCTCCACCGCGACGGGCCCCACCATGGACGGACGGTGTCCGGCAGCGGTAGCGCGGCAGGACCACACAGGGCGCCCGGTCATGCCCGGGCGTTACCGCTGCCGGTAACGTAACCGCCCATGGCCCGCCGACTGGACTATTCCGCCCGCTACCCGCTGCACACCACCAAGGAGCTGTACGCGGCGCTGTCGACCCGGGACTACTGGGAGGCCCGGATCGAGGAGATGCGGAAGTACTCGCCCAACGAACTGGTGCACCTCGAGGTGACCGAGGCGGGGATCAGTATGGTCTCCCACCACATCCTGCCGCGGGAAACTCTGCCCGAGATCGCGCAGACCGTGATCCGCAAGGACATGGTGATCACCCGCAAGGAGCATTTCGGACCGTTCGAGCCGGAAGTGGAAGGCAGCTACGCGGCGTCCATTCCCGCCGGTCCGGGCAGCCTCAGCGGCACCATGCGCCTGTTCTCCACCGATACCGGCTGCACCCTGCGCATCTCCTCGGAGGCCAAGGTGTTCATCCCGATGGTCGGGCCGCGGCTGGAGCAGCTCGTGCTGGTGAACCTGGTGGATCTCTTCCGGGCCGAGGCCGAAGTTACGCAGAAGTGGCTCGACGAGCACAAGCCCGTCGGCTGAGCGAACCCGTAGGCAGCATTACCCGCGGTACCACCGGAATCAACCGCCTGCGCCGCAGCGACCGCCGGCTGGTCCACGATCCCTTGGTCGGCGCCCGCCTACGTGATGCCGCCGACCCGCTGGTGGTGGACCTCGGTTACGGCGCGCAACCGTGGACCACTCTGGAGCTGGCCGCCCGACTGCGGCGTATCCGCCCGGATGTGCGGGTCGTGGGTCTGGAAATAGACCCGACCCGCGTAGTGCCGCCCCGCGACGGCGTCACCTTCGCCCGCGGGGGTTTCGAACTCGCCGGGCTGCGGCCGGTGCTGGTGCGCGCCTTCAATGTGTTGCGGCAGTATCCCGAATCCGCGGTGGCCGACGCCTGGGCCACCGTCCGGGCGAATCTGGCGCCGGGCGGTCTGCTCGTCGACGGCACCTGCGACGAACTCGGTCGGCGCTGCGCCTGGGTGCTGCTGGACGACACCGGTCCCCGCTCACTGATTCTGGCCTGGGACCCGTTCGCCGTCGAACGGCCCTCCGATATCGCCGAACGGCTGCCGAAGGCGCTGATCCACCGCAATATCCCCGGCGAACGCGTGCATACGCTGCTCGACGCGGCCGATCGGGCCTGGGCGCATGCCGCCCCGCAGGCGGTGTTCGGGCCGCGGGTGCGCTGGCGTGTCGCGGTGGATATCCTGCGCGACCAGGGGTTTCCGGTACACGATTATCGCCGCCGGTTACGCGACAATGTGCTGACCGTGCCGTGGTCTACGGTGGCACCCCACCATCCGGTCGCGGACCGATTCCCGCGGGTCGGAATCGCCGAACCATCGGGCTGTGCTCGATATCACATTCACCTTCGGGACGGCCGGTGCGGCGGCCCGGTCACCGCACACCCATAACCGGGCCTCATAACGGACACAGAAAACTCGGGAAGAATCTGTTCCATGCCTCTCCAGACCCGCTCCACTCCGAAGGCCGGTCGCCGCCGTACCGTGCTGATCGCCCTGATCAGCACGGTCGTCCTGCTGGCCGGCGCGCTCGTCGCGGGCGAGGCCTACGCCCGGCATACGGTGGCGAGCTGTATCAGCAGCCAGTTCGAGAAAGAGATGGGCTCCAGGATCAAGGTGGGATTCGGGCCCAAACCCCTGCTCGTCACCTGGATCGACGGCAAGCTGTCCTCGATGACCGTGGACAGCGACGACGCCGACTTCGGTCCCGCCGCCGGGATGCAGGTGCACGCCCGATTCAACCATCTCGATGTCTCCAACAGCAGCACCAGTGGAACCACCATCGGCAGTTCCTCGGCCGATGTCAGCTGGAGCAACGAGGGGATCACGCAGACCCTGAAAGGCCTGGTCTCCGATGTGCAGTCCGTTCCCGACGCCGGGCAGCTGAACATGCAGGTGTTGGGCGGACTCGGCACCCTGCAGGCCGTCCCGCAGATACGCGACGGCAAGGTGGACGTGCAAGTCTCCTCGGCCCGCATTCTCGGGATCGGGATACCGAACGATCTGGCCGAGGGCGTGGTCGACCTGATGACCGAGAGCCTGCAGACCTACCCGCTGGGCCTGGAGCCGACCGAGCTACGGGTCACCGACAACGGTCTCGAGGTGGATCTGCGCGGCGGCCCCACCCAACTGCCCTCGGGCGACAGCAGCGACACCACCTGCTGATATGTGACGCCACATGGACCGCTTCCGGGGCCTGCGCTCGGCCGCCGTCAATCGGCGAACCCGCCCAGCACGGCCCGCGAATGCGACAGTCCGAGCCGGGTGGCTCCCGCGGCGACGAGTTCCGCGGCCGTCTCCGCGGTGCGGATTCCGCCGCTGGCCTTGACTCCGAGCCGCCCACCGACGGTCTCGGCCATCAACCGCACCGCGTGCACGCTCGCGCCCCCGGCGGGATGGAAACCGGTGGATGTCTTCACGAAATCGGCCCCCGCCTGCTCGGCGGCCCGGCACGCCCCCACGATCGCCTCGTCGGACAGGGCCGCGGATTCGATGATCACCTTCAGCAGTGCCCGATCGGAGATCGCCTCCCGCACCGCGACGATATCGGCCAGAACGGCGGAGAAGTCCCCTGCCACCGCGGCCCCCACGTCGATCACCATATCGATCTCACCGGCCCCCTGTTCCACGGCCAGCCGGGCTTCGGCCCCCTTGACCAGCGAATGGTGTTTCCCGGACGGGAAGCCGGCCACCGTGGCCACCACCAGTCCCGGCGCTCGCACCGGCAGCATGGCCGGAGAGACACAGATCCCGTATACCCCGAGTTCGCGGGCCTCGGTCACCAACGCCGTGATATCGGCGTGCGTGGCTTCCGGCGTCAGCAGGGTGTGGTCGATCATGGCGGCCACTTCGGCCCTGGTGAGCGACGGGAAATCAGCCATGAGGTGAGAGTCTGACATACCGTGCTTGATGCGCCGCCTCCCGGCGGCGTGGGTCGGGGCCCTGCTACCTCGGGTCTTTCCTCCCTCCGCGACGCCGCTCCGATTGGTCCGGACCCGAGGCGGGCCCCGATCGGGCGAATTCGATTGCGCACCTCGGACGCATCGGAGCACACTCGGTACAGCCCGGGAGGAGTAGACCACGTTGCTGATCCGACGCGAACGCGCCGGCGATTCCGACGCCATTGCCGCCGTACACCGCAGTGCCTTCGCCCCGCACTATGCGGCCCATGCCTCGGTCGGCGGGACCGACCCGGACGGCGCCGTTCCCGCAGACCCGCCGGAGATCGCGCTCCTCGACCGTCTGCGCAGCGATCCCGGCTGGATGCCGACCCTGTCCATGGTCGCGGTGGAACACGATGACATTGTCGGGCACGTCTGTCTCACCCGCGCCGGCGTCGGCCCGTTCCCGGTCCTGGCACTCGGCCCCATCGGTGTTCTGGCCGACCGGCAGGGCCGGGGTATCGGCTCGGCGCTCATGCACGCCGCCATCGGCGCCGCCGACGCCCTCGACGAACCCCTCATCGGCCTGCTCGGCAGTCTCGACTACTACCCGCGGTTCGGGTTCGTCCCCGGTGACCGGCTCGGCATCCATCCAGACGAACCGGACTGGGCCGACCATTTCCAGATCCGTCCGCTCAGCGCCTACGAGGACCGCATCATCGGGGATTTCCACTACGCCGAGCCGTTCTACGAACTTTGAGTGGCCCCGCCGTCGCCGCGCGTACCGGCCGGCTGCGCACTCCCGCGTCACTGGCAGGATGAGCCGCATGGTCTTCGCCGTACCCGCTTCCGACGACCGCCGGTACGTCCTCACCATGGGCTGTCCGGACCGGCCGGGCATCATCGCCACGATCAGCTCGTTCATCGCCGACTTCGGCGGATCGATCGTGGAGGCCGGCTACCATTCCGACCCCGATACCGGTTGGTTCTTCACCCGGCAGGCGTTGAAGGCGTCGACCGTGCCGTTCGGGGTGGACGAACTGCGCAACCGGTTCGCCGCGATCGCCGCCGAGCTCGGTTCGGCCGCCGACTGGCAGGTGCACGATTCCGGTGTCCGCCGGCGCGCGGTGCTGCTGGTCAGCAAGGAAGGCCACTGTCTGCACGATCTGCTCGGCCGTGCCACCTCCGGTGAGCTGCCCGCCACCATCGAGGCGGTGATCGGCAACCATCTCGATCTCGCCGAGATCACCGAGGCCCACGGCGTACCGTTCCACCACGTCCCGTTCCCGAAGGACCCCGCCGAACGCGGCCCGGCCTTCGATCGGGTGCGTGACCTGGTGGACGTCCACGACCCGCATGCGGTGGTCCTCGCCCGTTTCATGCAGGTTCTACCACCGCAGCTGTGCGACCACTGGGCGGGACGGGCCATCAACATCCACCACAGCTTCCTGCCGTCCTTCGTCGGCGCCCGCCCCTACCATCAGGCCTTCGCCCGGGGGGTGAAGCTGATCGGAGCGACCTGCCACTATGTCACCGCCGATCTGGACGCGGGCCCGATCATCGAACAGGACGTCGTCCGCGTCGATCACGCCGACGAGGTTCGCGACATGGTCCGGCGGGGCCGCGATATCGAACGAGTGGTTCTGGCCCGCGGACTGCGCTGGCATCTGGAGAGCCGGGTCCTGGTCCACGGCAACCGGACGGTGGTGTTCTCCTGACCGTGCGACCGGATCAGACCAGCGACAGCCAGTAGTCCTGGAATCGCAGGAACACCAGCAGCAGCACCACGGCGTAGAAGAGCGCGACGAACGTCCAGCGCCATTCCGCGACCACCCGCAGCGCCCCGCGATCGCCGCCCCACAACTGCTGGGTGATCACCGCGAGCAGCGGGGTGATGATCGCCCACACCACCATGCAGTACGGGCACAGGGCGTTGATCCGGTACAAGCTCTGGAAGATCAGCCAGCAGATGAACACGGTGCCCGCGGCCGTACCCAGCCACAGGCCCGTCCAGATCCACCGGGGGAACGCGAGACCGGCCACCGACAGAACCGCGATGGTCACCACCACCGAGAAGCCGACGACGCCGATGACCGGATTCGGGAAACCGAGCACCGCCGCCTGGTCGGTGGCCATCACCGAACCGCAGGACAGTACGGGGTTCAAACTGCACGACGGGACGTAGCCCGGCTCCTTCAGCAGTTTGAAATCCTCGATCGTCAGGACCAGTGCGGCGACCCAACCGGCCAGACCGGCGACCAGCAACACCCAAGCGGACCGGTGCGAGGTGCGGATCACCGGCCCGCGGCCCCCGCGATCGCCGACTGGAGTTCGCTCTGCTGGATCTGCTTGCCATCCACGAAAACGCTCGGCGTGCTGTTGATGCCCTCGTCCAGCAGCGCGTTCGACTTGGCCGCGATGTACTTGTCGTACTTGCGCTCGGCGATGCACTGGCCGATCGAGGCGTCGGTGTAACCGGCGGACTTCGCGATCTCGATCAGTTCGGTATCCGGCAGGCCGGCTCCGCCCTCGGCCGGCTGCCGCTCGAACATGGTCTGCAGCCACTTCTGGTAGTTGTCGGTCCCGGTATCGGCGACGCAGTAGGAGGCGTTGGCCGCGCGCGAGGAGTACTCCGTGCTCGAGGCGCGGTCCAGGAACGCCGCGATGTTGTACTCCACGGCCGCGGTACCGGCCGCCGTCGCCTGCTGCAACAGCGCGCCGTTGCGGGCCTCGAACATCTGGCAGGCGGGGCACTGTAGGTCGGCGACGACCCGTACGGTCGTCTTGGCGTCCGCGGAACCGATCCGGATGGCGCCGTTGTCGGTGGCCACCGCCGGGACCGGGCCGATATCGGCGACGGAGTCGGAGTCACCGGACTCGCGGAGAGCGAGTCCGACGCCGATGGCCGCTATCAGCACGATCAGTACGCCCGCCACCGCCACCTGAATCAGGATGGTGCGCCGGCGATCGGCACGCCGGGCCGCCTCCAGCGGGTTCGTCGGCCCCGGTTTCCTGCTCACCGTGTGTTCACCACGCCTTTCGCTCGGCTGCAAATCCCTGTACCGGCGATCCTAACGGGCCCGGCCGGACACCGGTCCGGCCGTGATCGGAGGCACACCCGGCCGGCGCGACCACCCGTCGCTCGGCACACCGCCACATCATTACCCGCCGACCTGAGAGTTTCCACAGATACCGCACCGGGCGGGCCGATTCGTCTCAGGCGTCGTCGAGCCGGCGCTTCTCCGTCTCGACATCGAAGGACGGGGCCGGCCACTCCAGCTTCAGGGCCTGGAGGGCCTCGATGAGCAGTTCGGTGACGGCCAGGCGGGAAAACCATTTGGCATCGGCGGGCAGGACATACCAGGGGGCGTGCTCGGTCGATGTGCGGTCCAGAACGGCCTGGTACGCCTCCTGGTAGGCGGGCCAGTAGGCGCGTTCGTCGATATCGGCCGGGTTGTACTTCCAATACTTGTCCGGGCGTTCCAGGCGCTCACGCAGGCGTTTCTTCTGCTCGTCCGGCGAGACGAACATGGCCACCTTCACCAGGGTCACACCGCCGTCGACCAGTTCTCGTTCGAAGGCATTGATCTCGTCGTAGCGTCCGCCCCAGACCGCCGGCGGGACCGAATTGTGCACGCGCACCACCAGGACGTCCTCGTAGTGGGAGCGGTCGAAAACCCCCAACTGCCCGCCACGCGGCAGCGCCTTGCGGATCCGCCACAGAAAGTGGTGGCGCAACTCCTCGGGGGTCGGCACCCCGAACGAGGCGTGGTCGACACCCTGCGGGTCCACCGAGCCGATGACATGGCGCACGATACCGCCCTTGCCGGCGGTATCCATCCCCTGCAATATCAGCAGTACGCTGCGGGAATCACCGGAACGGCCGTTGGCGTAGAGCTTCTCTTGGAGCTCGGCCAGCAGAAGCCGGCGTTCCGCGAGCAGCCGGAGGCCCCCGGATTTGTCACCGAGGAAACCGGGACGGGCCGAGGTGTCGATATCGGCCACTCGCAGACCATCGGCGCGCAGCGCGAGACTCGCCGGGGTCGTCCACTTCGCCATCGCCCAGAAGTATCACAGTCCCCGGCGGGTTCAACGAATCTGTGCCAGCATCGCCAGCTTGTCGGCGAAATCGGCGTCGCTGACCGGGATCAGCACCAACTCGTCGGTGGCGGTGAGCAGATAGCGCCCGTCGCCCTGGATATCGAGCCAACTGCGATGCCTGGTCGGCGGGGACATCGGGTTCTCCGGTTCGACGGTGACAGTGATGAACCCGCGCCCGTCGACCGGTTTGCGCAGGGTCTGGCGGAACCGGGCGGGACCGTGCTGTCCGTCGGATGCGGGCAGCGGCGCGTCGGTGAGCACCGCGTCGTGTGGTTCGCGCAGCGGGCCCAGGGCCCCGGGCGGCGCGCCGCCGATGATCCCGACGATCCGTTTGCCCAGGGCGCGGGCATGACACATCAGGACCGTCACGCCCTTCGACGTGGCGTGCAATATGGCGGCGTGATGATGGACGACGGCGGCGAAGACGAGAATGACCTCGCTGCCGGTATCGCCTGTCCGATCGCCGGCGCCGTTACGCGGTGCGGCGCCGGCGGTCGCGGAGACGCAGCGTTGCCCCGAGACGGTGATGGTGGTGGCATCGGAACGGGCGCACAGCATGAGGGCGGCCGCCAGGTCGGGGTCGGCTTGTCTGGCGAACCGCTGTGGTAATCGCAGGGCGGCGTATTCGGATTCGGTGCGCACGGTGGCGCTCGGAGCCAGATTGACCGGATAGGGACGCCGGTCCAGGCTCGTCTCATTGGCCCAGACGTAACTGAACTCGTCCGGGGTGAGTACCCATTTCACCGCCGCGGGCTCCCGCCGGGCTCGGGCTGCGCGGGAAATCGAGGGACACGGTCACCGGAGGCCGGGATGGTGGGGGTGTAGATATATGTCATCGTGTCCTGGGCTTCGGCCGTGGCCTCGGCCGCCGCGGTGTCGTGGTTCATTCTGCGTATTCCGCCGTGCACTGCCTCCGCCGCCGGGTCGTCCAGCGGGCGGTACGGTTCCGGCGCGGCGATGGCGGCCCGGATCTTCTGCGCGGCGTCACTGTTGCCTTCCATGAGTCGCTGCAGGGCACGGCACACCTCCTGGGTGTCGCGGCCCACCCGGATGAACTCGCGGGTCGCCTGCCAGGCCGCTTGCGCGGTCCGGCCCGACCACCGGCCGAATTCCCGGTCGGTGGTATCGGCGAAGGTCTGAAATGCCTCGGCCACCGTGTCGGCACTGGCCTGCCAGGCCGCCGCCGTGCGGCCGAGTGTGCTCGAATCGAGCGCTTGCACCGCCTCCCAGATCTCCTGATGGGTGTAGCCGTCGAAACGTTCGCGCTCTAACGCGTACGGCGGATCGACATCGGCGGAATCAACCATGGGCACCCCCTTCGTCCGATACGTCCGGCGGCGGTCCGGCCAGTTGCGCGGCGACCAGCGCGACAGCGGCCCGGTTCGCCGCGTCGGCCTCGGTGAATTTCTTGCCCGCGGCCAAATACGCCGCCTTGTACAACAGCGCCGTCTCCTGCAGCGCGGTGAGAGTGTCCAGATATTCGCCGGCCTTGGCGCCGAATCCTCGCGCCAGTGCCCGCCCGGTGGGCAGATCGGGAAAGCCGGACGTTCCGGGCAGCGTCGTGATCAGCTGTCCGCCCGCCCGGGCCCGATTCAGATCGTCGACCAGCACGTCGCAGGCCACCGCCAGGCGGGTGGCCACATCCTCGGCCAATTCGAATGCATCGCCACCCCCGGCGACAGCCGACGCATACAGTCGCCGGGCCGCGGCCTGCCCGATATCCGGTATCGCCATCTGCGTATCCCCCTTCCGCCCAGGCCTTTCCGCGTGTAAGGCGGGACTCTATCGGCCGGTAGCACGGATTGGCGTGACCTTCGGCGCGACGGCGATTCTTTCGTCTGTGATGTCGAGCACGGACACCCGTGGGGAAAGCGCCGTTCACTCCGGTTCGGCCGGGTGGACGGCGGTCAGGTACTGAAATGTCCGGTGCACCTGCTGCTTCACTTCGACAAGGCCGCATTCGGTGAACAGGTCCGGAAAGACGTGACCGTCGAATACCCGCAGATCGCTGAGACTTCCTGCGAACCGGGTGATTTCGCCGACGAGGCTGTCCGCGCGGTGGCCGGCTGTGATGGCGATACGGCCGCCGGGTGCCGGCACCCGGATCATCTCCCGGGTCGCGATCAGCGGGTCGGGGATGAGGTACAGCGCACCGAAACAGCAGGCCGCGTCGAACGTTGCGTCCGGAAAGGGAAGGTGTCGGGCGTCTCCGCGTAGATAGCCGACCCGAGGACCGGAATTGTCGGCGAGCGCGCGGGCCGGCATCGGCGGGGAGTGGTCCACCCCGACGGCAAAACCGTCCTCGGGCAGCCGCTCGCTCGGATGCCACGTGAAATTGCCCGGCCCACAGGCGATGTCGAGTACCCGGCGAGCGAAGTCCAATCGCAGCGTCCGGGTCGCGTACGTGGTGGTGCGGCCGGTGGCCAGATAGAAGACCGCCGGTCGCCACACCCGCTCGTACACCGCCGCCCACGCGGGGGCGTTCATGGTGCGTCGCGCCAGATTCATTTGCCCTGCAGGCGCTCCACTTCGATGGTGATGCCCGCGGCCCGCAGCCGTTGGGTGAGCGCGTCGCCCATGGCCGCGGCCGGGGTGAGCACCCCGGCCAATTCCGGTTGGCGGTCGGAGTCGAAGGCCAAGCACAGTCCGCTTTCGCCGAGCATGAGCGCGGTCGCCTTGTAGCCGGGGTCGCCGCTGCCGGCGAAGGTCGCGACATAGCGCGCACCCGAGGTCGTGCGGGTATAGGTCCGCATCCGGAACCAGCCGGTCTCCCGGCTGTGCTCGCTCGGGCCGGTACCCGGTTGGGGCAGCACCCGGTCCAGCAGTTTGCGTCCGGTCGAGAACCGCGACAGCAGACCGCCGGCCACCACACCCGCCGCGACGCCGCCGGAGATACCGGCCGCCACCAGCGGTGCGGCCGGGGACTTCCCGGCACTCATCACCTCGCGGTAGCGGAAGTTCTTGCCGTAGACCCAGCCGAGCAGGCCATTGCTGCGGCGCACGATCTTGGTGTTGTGCGCGGCCATGACGAAGCTGCCCACCCAGCCGTCCAGGCTCGGATCGATGGTGCCGGCCCGTCGTACGGTGGTCATATCGGGCTGCGGACCCAGATCGGGGTCCATAGCGGGGTCCGGGCTGAGCGAGTACGGCTCGGTGAGGACGGACCGCTTGCTCGGATCGACCGCGATGGCCTCCATCATGGCCCGGCCGGAATCGATGGTGCCGCCGCTTATGCCGCCCTTGAGCTCCGCGATCAGGGTGGTCTCGCCCAGTTCACCGGTATTGTCGGCGACCGTGCTGCGGTAGAGCCGGTAGACGCTCAGGTCCGAAGGGATCGAATCGTAGCCGCAGGAGTTCACGATTTTCGCCCCGGTGCGTACGGCTTCGTCGTGATGGCTGTCGACAGCGTCGCGGATGAACAGCGGTTCGCCGGTCAGATCGGCGTAGTGGGTGCCCGCCTTCGCACAGGCCGCGACCAGCGGCATACCGTAGCGCAGATAGGGACCGACCGTGGTGACGATCGCGGTGGTGCGGGCGGCCATGACGTCCATGGCGGCCTGGTCGCCGGTGTCGGCGACCACGAGTTCCCGGTCGGCGGCGCCGATTTCGTCCCGGACGGCGGTAAGCTTGTCGAGCGAGCGTCCGGCAAGCGCGATCCGCGCCCCCGCTGGGGCCGCTCCCAGTATGTACTGCGCGGTGAGCTTGCCGACATAACCCGTCGCACCGAATATGATCAGGTCGAATTCTCGTGTGTCTGCCATGACTCCCAGCTCCTCGAGCGGTGGTTACGCTTCGCGGCGTACGCCGCGAGCAGACGACCGGCGCTGCGCCAGCCATTGGTGGTGAATCCTGCCGAGCTCGGTGACCGGTGGCTCGTCGTAGAGCCATTCCCGGGCCATGCGATGCCAGTTACCGGTCGCCTCCAACTGGCCGAGCATGCCGAAGGTGAGGAAATCGGCACGACGGGAGAACAAATGCTCCGGCGGCAGGTTCTGCTGTTTCATCGCGTCGAATTCCCCGGCCCGTGGATCGACCGCCAGCAGGAAGGCGCCACTGGCGAGTTCGGGGGTAATGGTCAGTTCCTCGTCCACCAGACACCATTCCGAGGCCGCGAGCACGTATTCCAGGCATTCCTCGGCGCCGACCTGGTCGATCGATTCGATCACCCCGCGACGAACCATCAACTCGCGCAGATCTTCTGCGCGGTCCTCCGCCGCGGCCCGCAGACAGGTGATCTCGAACCGCACATGTTCGGGATCCATCCGGTTGAACAGACCGAAATCGAGGAACCCCACCCGGCCGTCGCCGGCGAGCAGCACGTTACCCGGATGCGGATCGCCGCAGAACTCGTTGAAGGTGAACAGCGATCCGACGTAGAAGCGGTAGATGATCTCCCCGATGCGGTCGCGTTCGGCACGCGGCAGCCTCCGGATGTCGTCGAATCCCTTCCCTTCCAGGTATTCGCTGACCAGTACCCGGCGCGTGCTCAACTCGGGCAGCGGCCGCGGGACGACGATGAACGGATGATCGGCGTAGAGGTCGGCGATCTCCCGCTGGGTCCGTGCCTCTTCCCGGTAGTCGAGTTCGGCCTCCATGTTCAGCCTCAGCTCGTCCAGGACCGCGGGTGTCACCCAGGGCAGCGCCGACTGCAGCACCCGGCGGAACATGGCCAGATTCTTCAGGTCCGCGCGCACCGCGGCGTCGATACCTGGGTACTGCACCTTCACCGCGACCTGTCGACCGTCGGGCAACCGGGCCGAGTACACCTGCCCGATCGATGCGGCCGCGATGGGCTCGGCGCCGAACTCGGCGAACACCGTAGCCGGCGAACGGCCGAAATCGTCCTCGATCACCTTGCGCATGGCCTCGAACGAGACGGTCGGTGCCGCGTTGCGCAGGACGGCCAGCCGTTTCTGGAACCGTTCCCGATGCGTCGACGGCACCAGGTCCATATCGAGCACCGACATCATCTGGCCCAGCTTCATGGCCACGCCCTTCATGGTGCCCAACACCATGACCAGCTGTTCGGTGCTGCGCAGGGTCGATTCCTCGGCCAACTGCGCCCTCACGGCCTCCGATCGCCCACGCATGGACAGTCGCGCGCGCTGTTTTCGCAACATGGAACCGGCCGCCACCGCCCCCAGTTTGGTGCCGCGGGCCAACCGGGATGTCGGCACTTGCTTCGCCATCGAGGTACCTCCGTTGGTGCCGACGCGCACGCGGGCGGGCGGCCCGGATCGGCCACCTTCTCCGTTCGGTTCAGACTAGCCAAACCCGCGTGGATGTCGAGCCGGCGAGGTTCGCCGAGCGGCGGGGTCAGTCCGTCCCGGCAGCGGCGGATTCGGGTACCGGGTCGGGCAGGATATGCGGCTGCTGGATGAACCGGGTGCGCGAACCACCGGCCTTGGCGATTCCCTCGATGGCGCTCCAGGCCATCATGGTCAGATAATCGATGACGTCTTCCCGAGGCATGGTCTTGTTGGTGGTCCACCAGTGGGTGGCCAGCTGGATCCCGCCGACCAGCACATAGGAGAACAGCAGGGCACCCTCGGTGTCGAAACCGCGCTTGCTCGCGCGTTCGACGATCACCGCCGCCACCACTTCGGCGAACAGCTTCTCGAAATCGGCCAGTGAAGAGGGGTCGCCGGAACCGTTGCCCATGATGAACCGGTAGACCTCGGGGTCTTCGTCCACCGCGCCCACGTATTCGGTGAGTGCCGCGTGCACCAGTTGGTATTCGTCGGCGTCCAGGTTGATCGCGCCGTAGACGCGCGGCATCAGGGTGATCTCGATGAATCGCTGCATGGCCGCGTTGACCAGGTCGCTCTTGTCCGAGAAATAGCGGTACAGCACGGTTTTGGACACGCCGATCTCGGCGGCGATCTCGTCCATTCCCGCGGTGCTGCCCCGGGCCCGGACGGCGGCGAGGGTGCCGTCCACGAGCTCTTCGCGCCGGTCGATCTTATGCTGGCGCCACCGACGTTTACGGCCGTCGGTTCGCGCGGTGCGCACCACCGAGCGCTCGGTGCGTTCCCCCATATCGACAAGGTCTTCGGTGGACAGCGTGGGCTCCTCGTTCGATATGTCCGAGCGGGGACGGCCCGCGCGGTCACACTTCGCTACCGCCGCCGGCCGCCGACTCCGCTCAGACTGTGGTCCGGTTCGGTTCGGCTGCGTTCACCAGCTTAGGCCCCGCACCCCCTCCAATGGCCGGTTTGGTGGCGAGTGACCCGCGGCACCGACCGATCGGCGCGGCGACCAGCAGAATGGAGAGCATGCAGACAGCTCCCGGCAACACCGCGGTCCTCGAGTCCCGTCCCGAGGGCTCCGCGACGCCGAGCGCCTTCGCCACGCTGACCGACGAGGCGGGTAAACGGCGCGACCTGGCGCGGATGAAGGTCGTCGCCACCGGGCTGCTCACCCTGGCCACCCTCGTCTACCTGGGGTGTCGGTGGCTGGAGATGCGTGGGAACGCCGGTGACTGGGTGGGTTATGTGCGGGCCGCGTCGGAGGCGGGCATGGTCGGCGCGCTGGCCGACTGGTTCGCGGTGACAGCACTTTTCCGGCATCCGCTGGGTCTGCCGATTCCGCATACCGCGATCATCCGCCGGAAGAAAGACCAGCTGGGCGCCAGCCTGGGCGATTTCGTCGGCACCAACTTCCTCTCGCCGGAGGTGGTGAGCGCGAAGGTGAATTCGGCGCGGATTCCGTGGCGGATGGGTCGGTGGATGGCCGATCCAGGGCATGCCGCGCGGGTGGCCCAGGAGAGTTCGACCATTCTGCGCGCGGTGGTGGGGGTGCTGCGTGACGAGGATGTCGAGCAGATCATCGACAACACCATCGTCAAGCGGATCGCCGAACCGCAGTGGGGTCCACCGATCGGCCGGGTGCTGTCGGAGCTGTTGGCCGACAACCGGCAGGTGGCGCTGCTGGATCTGCTCGCCGAGCGGGCGCATCAGTGGGCGCTGGGCAGCCAGGAGACGATCGACAAGGTCGTGATGAGCGAGGCCCCGCAATGGGCCCCGAAGTTCGCCAATCTGCTGCTGTCGGAGCGGATATATCGGGAACTGGTCACCTTCACCTGGAATGTCCGCACCACACCGGATCACGAGGTTCGGCTGGCGGCCAACCGCTTCCTGGAGGAGTTCGCGCACGATCTGCAGCACGATGAGGCGATGATCGCCAAGGCCGAACGGGTGAAATCGCAGATCATGGGCCGTGAGGAGATCACGGGCCTGGCCGAGGCGACCTGGCGGGCGGCCAAGCGGCTGATCCTGGAATCGGCCGACGACCCGAACAGCACCCTGCGGCGGAAGGTGGCCGAGAATGTCCAGCAGCTGGGTGAGCGGCTGCGCGACGACGACACCATGCGGGCAAAGGTGGACGACTGGGTCGAGCGGGGCGCACGATATCTCGCGGCGAATTACGCGGGGGAGATCGCCACCATCGTCAGCGATACCGTGGCCCGGTGGGATGCCGAGGAGGCAAGCAAGAAAATCGAAGTGCAGGTGGGTCGTGACCTGCAGTTCATTCGGATCAACGGCACGGTGGTGGGTTCTCTCGCCGGGCTGGCGATCTACACGGTTTCGCAGCTGATGTTCGGCGGCTGAGCGCCGGCCCCGGCATGAGGTTTCGCCTCGCCACACGGTGGCGGCGAAACCGCCCGGAGCCGCCGCGGCCGAATATCGACCGCAATACCGCTAGCAGAAGTGCTTGCTATTGCTAGCACTCTGCACTACTCTCGCAGATGTACAACCGCCAGAAGGTGAGTGATGGCCGACCAGCCCGAGGTTTCCGCTCAGTACACCGCCGATCCGGGGACCGGGTCCGGAGAACGGGGAGGCCGCGTGGTCAACGCGGCACACGACATCGGGAGTTTCATCAGGGCACAGCGGGAAGCCGCCCAGGTCTCGCTGCGTCAACTCGCTCAGCTGGCGGGGGTGAGCAATCCGTATCTCAGCCAGATCGAGCGCGGATTGCGCAACCCGTCCGCCGAGGTACTCACGCAGATAGCCAAGGCGCTGCGGATGTCCTCGGAGGTGTTGTACGTGCGGGCCGGCTACCTCGAGCAGCGGCCGCACAGCCCCGTCCGGGATGCCCTGCTGGCCGATACCGCGATCAGTGAACGGCAGAAGCAAGTGCTGCTGGACATCTACGAGTCGTTCCGTCGGGAGAACGGCGACGGCTCCGAGGGGAATGACCGGGACAGCGCTGTTCCGCGTATCACGACCGAGACTCCGCCACGCGAGGAGAACCACATATGACCGAGAAGCTCACCGAGAAATACCCCGCCAGCCGGCCGCTGCTCGCCACCGTGGGCGCCGGCGACGCCGTCTACGCCGCCGTGATCGACGCGGTGAACCAGGTGCGTGAACGCGCCGCGGCAACGGATGTGACCGCACGCGTAGACGAGGCCCGGGAGCGTTTCGCCGCCCTGCCCGCTGATGTACAGGCCCAATTCGAGACGCTGCGCAGGCAGCTGTCGGACCTGCCCTCGGAGCTGCCGGAGGATCTGGCCGAACTGCGGGAGAAGTTCACCGCCGAGGAGCTGCGCCGACTCGCCGAGCAGTACTACCGCCAGGTGCTCGACCTGTACTCGGATCTGACCGTCCGCGGGGAGGAGACCATCGAGCGGCTGCGCGCCAACCACCTGGTGGAAGAGCAGGTCGGCCGGGTCGAGACGCTGTACAAGGACGCGGCCGAGCGGGCCGAAGGGGTATTCGAGCGGGTCAACGGCCTGATGGGCCGCCCGGTCAAGGAATCCGCCGAGACTCCCGGGGCACCCATGGCCGAGAACCCGGTCGTCGAGGGCGAGGTGGTCGAGGTGGCCACCGAGACCGAGCCCGTGCCCGCTCCGAAGAAGGCGCCCGCCAAGAAGACCACCGCCAAGAAGACACTGGCGGCGAAGAAGACCACCGCCGCGAAGAAGGCCTGACGCCGAGCTTCGGCGGTGTCCGACACCGGACCCGTGGCGTCGGCGACGCCACGGGTCCGGCGTTGTTCGGGGCCTTGCTCTTATCATGAGGGAGTGGAAACGGTTCAGGGTTTGACCGGGCTGATCATGCTCGTGCTGTGGCTGGGTGCATTCGGCATGACCGTGTTCGCGCTGATTCACGCCGTCCGACAGCGGCCCGACGCGTTCACCGCGGTGGACAAACTGACAAAACCGATCTGGATGGGCATTCTCGGCGTAGCGCTGCTGATGCTGGTGCTCGCCTGGTCCGGCATGATGCTCTTCGCATTCGTCGCCGTTATCGGAACGGGTATCTACTTGGCGGATGTCCGACCCAAGGTGGACGAAATCCAGCGCGGTCCGCGCTGGTAGCCGCACTGCGGGCGAGATGCCCACGGTGCCTGCGCCGGCAGGCACCGGCTCCAGATGTTACTGTATCGCTCAGTAACACAAAGGAGTATCCGATGCGTGTGATATTGCCAAAAGCATTGGAGCGTCTCGCCGGTGAGATCCAGGGGCTGCTCGAAATACATCGCGCGAACCTCCGTTCGCGCAGCTACGCTACCGCCGCCCTGAATCCACCTACCGTCCCACACGAGGTGATTCCGGTCCGGGCCGCGGACGGCGCCCGGCTGCGGGTCCACGCCTACGGTCCCGCCGACGGCCAGATCATGGTGCTGATACACGGCTGGACCTGCTGCCTGGAGTACTGGAACCCGCAGATCAACGCCTTCGCCGAAAACTATCGGATCATCGCCTTCGACATGCGCGGCCACGGCGAAAGCGAACTCGGCGACGGACCGGTGGACTGCCACCGGCTGGCCGACGACCTGGCCGCTGTGCTGTCCGCGGTCCTGCGTCCCGGTAGACGGGCCGTCCTGGTCGGCCACAGCCTCGGCGGCATGACCCTGCAGGCCTGGGCGAGCAGCTACCCACAGCGGGTGGCCGAGCAGGCCGCCGCGGTGCTGCTCACCAACACCGGGCCACGCGAACTGGTCGCGGAGACAACCGTCGTCCCGCTGTTCAACCGCATGCTTCCGGGCCTGAACCGCGTATTCCCACTGCCCATGTGGCTGGCCCGACGCGGCCTGGGCGCGACGATCGTGTTTCCCCCCGTCGCCCCCGTGCGGTGGATTTTCGCCCGGCAGATCATGAGCCTGTCCGCCGACCGGGAACTGATCGAATTCGGTATGAACATCGTGCGCTCCTGCCCGGCCCGCGTGCGCGCGAAGTTCGGCCTGTTGCTGGCCGATATGGACCTCGGCGACGCCGCCCGAAACCTGGTGGTCCCGACCACCGTGGTGGCCGGTTCGGAGGATTTCATGACCCCGGTCCGGCATTCGGAATCGATCGTGAGTTTGCTGAAGGAAGCCGGCAGCCTGGCGGGCTTCGTGGTACTGCCGACGGGTCATCTGAGCAATCTGGAGATGATCGATCGGTTCAACGAAGAGCTGGGTCACGTACTCGATTCGGTACGCCATTCGGTGGAGGCCACCGGATAGCGTCCACCCGGCGCTCTCGCTCTCGGCCCGCGTCCGGGTGGCCGGCCGACGACCGAACCGCGTCGGACCGTACCGTCAGTGCGGTGTTCCCGCCGCGAGCACAACCCGGACGACGCGTTCGGCGCCATCCGGCGCGAGAACCCCGAGATACACCGTCTCGTCGGGTTTGCGGATATTGAGCGCGGCGCGCAGGGCCCGAGCGGTGGCGATCGCACGGCCGTCGAGCGACGTGATGATCTCGCCGTCGGCGAGACCGGCGATATGCGCGGGCAGCCCGGCGATGGCGATATCGACGCGGGCACCCGTGGGCGCGGCATCGGAGACCAGCACACCGAGTGTCGCGGTGGGGCCTATGTGCACGGCCTCGGTCGGAGTTCCGGAACGGATCTGGCGCACGATACGCATGGCGGTATCAATGGGCACCGCGTAACCGTTCGGCGGGTCCGCGGGCCGCCCATCCGGCGGCGGATCGCGATCGCCGGACGCCGCCGCGATCACCCCGACCACCGCACCGGTGTAATCGGCCAGCGCTCCGCCGGACTGTCCGGAGCTGACCGCCGCGGAGACCTCCACCATTCCGGTGAGCGCCTTGCGGGACAGGTCCGTCCCGTTCAAGGCCACAATGGTGCTGTCCAGATCGGTGACCCGTCCGCTGACCGCGGTGGGCGTCCCGCTGCCACCGGCATTGCCGATGGCCAGCACTTCATCGCTGATCCGCAGTCCCGCCGAACTGCCGATGCGGGCCGCGGCCAGCCCGGACGCGCCGGTGAGCGACAGCAGCGCGATATCGGCGCCGGAGTCGTAGCCGAGCACCGTCGCCTCGTACGCCGCACCGTCGGCGACCCTGGTGACCCGCACCGTTTTCGCGCCCTTCACCACATGATGGCTGGTGAGCACCTGGCCGTCGCCGCTCAGGACGATGCCGGAACCGGCCGCGGCGCCGAACGGCATGGTCGACGCGGTGATGTTCACCAGCACCGGGCTGATCCCCGCCGCGACCGCGACCGGGTCCAAGGGCGGCCGCGGAGCCGGTTGGGTGGCGACCGGTGGTTCGGCACGCTCGAACGTCCACCAGTCCGGAAGCCGCCCCGGATAGCCGAAGAACGCGGCGATGGCGATAAGCGCCACGAGCAGTGCCACGAACACGCGGCCACCGCCCGTCGGCCTTTCGGGGCTCGTGCCCCGCCAGTGGTCCTCCATGAGTCTCCGCCCTCACCCGAGCCCGAACACCCCCATTGTCTCCCGGACTCACGGCAACCCACCCGATTTCACCACCACGGGGAACAGTCGGACATCCCGGCGCGCTCGTGTGCACAAAGGCTGTGGAGATCTGTGCACAATCCTCCACAGCTCGCGGCAGTCAAATGGTGGCCGTGTCGATGACGAATCGGTACCGCACGTCACTGGCCACGACACGGTCGTAGGCCCCGTCGATCTCGTCGGCGGCGATCACCTCCACCTCGGCACCGATACCGTGCTCGGCACAGAAATTCAGCATTTCCTGGGTCTGCGCGATCCCGCCGATCATCGAGCCGGACAGCGACCGGCGGTACGAGGCCAGCGTGTGCGGCCGTACCTGTAGCGGCTGTTCGGGCAGGCCGAGAATCACCAGGGTGCCGTCGTGGCGGAGCAGTCTCATATAGCTGTCGATCGGCAGGTCCGCGGATACGGTGTTGATGATGAGATCGAACCGGCCGCGTAACTCCCGGAAGGCCTGCTTATCGCTGGTGGCGTAGTAGTGATGGGCGCCGAAACGTCTACCGTCCTCCTGTTTGCTCAGCGAATGGCCGAGTACGGTCACCTCCGCGCCGAGCGCGGCGGCGATCTTGACACCGATATGGCCGAGCCCGCCCATTCCGATGATCGCGACCCGCTTGCCCGGCCCCGCCTGCCAGTGCCGTAATGGTGAGAACAGGGTGACCCCCGCGCACAGCAGCGGCGCCGCCGCCGACAGATCGATCCCTTCGGGGATTCCCACCACGAAGTTCTCGGTTACCACGATCCGGGTGGCATAGCCGCCGAGCGTATGCCCGCCGGGCTGCACCGATTCGGGGACGCCGGTGTTGTAGGTCATAACGGCCCCCCGGGTGCAGTACTGCTCCTCCCCCGCCAGGCACGGCTCGCACACACCGCAGGAATCGACCATGCAGCCCACGCCCACCCGGTCGCCGACCCGGTGCCCGGTCACCGCGGAACCGACGGCCGCGACGATGCCGGCGATCTCGTGTCCCGGCACACAGGGGTAGCTGGTCCCTCTCCATTCGTTCCGCGCGGTGTGGATATCCGAATGGCATATTCCCGTGTATTTGATATCGATCAGCACATCGTGCGGACCGAGTTCGCGACGCTCGATGGCGACCTTCTCGAACGAGGAGTCCGGTCCGGCCATGGCGTATGCGGCAGCAGTACTCATGCGTTCATGCCTACCGCCGCATCGGTCGGTTCGCCAACGACGCCTGCGTCACATCGCCGCCGGCCACCGAGAGGCACCCACACCTCAGGCGATGTGCCCGGATATCGAGCGAGCAGTGGGTTCCGCAGTCGATGGCGGCCGGCGAACGCGCAACCGCCCCGGTCACCGAATCGTGCGCGGTGGCCGAGGCGGCTCGCTCGATATATCGGCTATCGACTCACTCGATGCTGTCCGAGCCCGCCGCGTCGCCCTCGGCCGTCTCGATCCGGCGCCGCACTCGCCGGGCGGCCGCCACCATATTGCGCAGCGACGGCTCCAACTGCCAGTAGTGCCGGGTCTTCAGCCCGCCGTCCGGATTCGCCCACAGTCGCTCGGGACCCACGGCCGAGGCCGCGGCGGAGAGCAGTTCGTCCAGCTCGTCGATATCCGGGATACGGGCCGACCGGCTTTCGTACACGCCGGGACCGACCCCGTGGCTCAGCCCGTGCCCGGAGGAGTAGTCCTCCTCCAGTGCCTTGAGCACCCATTCGATCGAGCGGGTGGCGACGATGGCGGTGACATCGGCGTCGAGCTGTTCGATCGCCGTCACGATCTCGGTGCGCCCGGAATACGGGATATGGGTGTGGATCTGGGTTTCCGGCGTGACGGCCGCGGTGGCCAGCCGGAACGCCGCGATCGCCCAGCGCAGATACTCCGCGCGGCCCCGCGGTCGGGGCGGCAACAGCTCCCGGAGCGCCGGCTCGTCGACCTGGATGATGGCGATACCCGCCTTCTCCAGATCGACGACCTCGTCGCGGATGGCCAGGGCCACCTGGTCGGCGGTCTCGTACAGCGGCTGGTCCTGCCGGACGAACGAACGCGCGATCATGGTGACCGGCCCGGTCACCATGCCCTTCACCGGCTTATCGGTGAGCGACTGCGCGTAGGCGATCCAGTCCACCGTCATCGGGGCCGGACGCGAGACGTCGCCGTATATGATCGGCGGCCGCACACACCGTGAACCGTACACCTGCACCCAGCCGAAATGCGTGGTGGCGAACCCGTCGAGCAGTTCGGCGAAGTACTGGACCATGTCATTGCGCTCGTGCTCGCCGTGTACCAGCACATCCAGACCGATATCCTCCTGCAACCGGATGGTGGCCGCGATCTCGGCCTCGATCCGCTTGCGGTATTCGTCGTAGGACAGCCGCCCCTCGCCCAGGTCGTGGCGGCCCTGGCGGGCCTCGGTGGTCTGTGGGAACGAGCCCAGCGTGGTGGTGGGCACCGGCGGCAGGCTCAGCTTCGCCTGCTGCGCGGTCCGGCGCACCTCGTACGGTTCGCGTTCACGCATCCGCGGGGTGACCGCGTACACCCGCTGCCGCACCGCGTGCTTCTGTTTGAAATGGACTTCGGACGGCCGCTTGCGCCATTTCTCCGAGGGTCCCTCGGTGAGTGCCTTCGCCAGCGAAACGACCTCTCCCACCTTCTGTTTCGCGAAGGCCAGGCGATCGGCGACATGGCCCTCGATATCGTATTCGGCGAGCACATCGTAGGGCACGTGCAGCAGGGTGGTACCGGTGGAGACCACCAGGTCCGGGCACACCTGGGCCAGTTCGTCGAGGTATTCCAACGTGACATAGCGGTCGGCCCGCCACACGTTCAACCCGCTGATAACGCCCGCGTACAACCGTTTGCGCCGGATACCCGGAACCTTCGCCAGATCCTCCGGCCGCATCCGGTACGAGGCCAGGTCCAGGCCGATGGCCTCCACACCTGTGCGCGCCAGGATGGTCAATGCCTCGCCGAAGTCTCCGTACTGCCCGGTGACCAACAGGCGCGGACGCAGCGGCGCCTTCGACAGCCGCTCGTAGGCCTTCTCGAACGCGGCGAGTTCGGCCTCCGTGCGTTCGGCAGTGAAACACGGTTCGTCCAGCTGCACGCAGGTGGAACCGCGTTTGGCCAGGATCTCGAACAGTTCTTCGTACACCGGCAGCAATCGGTCGAGCAGTTCGATGGTCTCGAATCCGGCCGATTCGCCCGGAACATGCCCCGCCTTCGACAGCAGCAGTAGCGACAGCGGACCCAACACCACCGGCCGCAGCTCGATGCCCTGTGCCTTGGCGCGGTCCCATTCGTCCAGCAGCGCTTCCGGATGCAGCGAGAATTCGGTGTCGGCGTCCAGTTCCGGCTGCCGGTAGTGGTAGTTGGTGCCGAAATAACGGACCAGTTCCAGCGGACGCAGGTCCGGGCGTCCCCGTGCCATCAGGAAATAGAAGTCCAGCGGGTGCATATCCTGCCGGAATTCCTCGAACCGGGACGGAACGGCGCCGAACAGCAGCGCATTGTCCAGGACATGGTCGTAGAAGGAGAACGTATTGCCCGGAACCTGGGTGAGGCCGGTGGCGGCCAGTTCGCTGAACTGCCGTTCCTGGATATCCCGGCCTACCGCGAGCAGCTCCTCCCGGGAACTCGACCCTCGCCAGTACGCCTCCAGGGCCCGCTTGAGCTCCCGGTACGGGCCGATCCGCGGATATCCCAGAACACTCGAACCGAATCCATCGCTGACGTTGACCATGCCGGATCCCTTTTAGGTGTGTTATCGGCGCGTCTGCGCGCACATATTGTCGACGGCGGGTCGGGTCCGGTAAACCGTCCCGGGCCCGACCCGATTGTTCAGCTCTTGTGGTTGTACTGGTAGAAGCCCCCGCCGGTCTTCTTGCCGAGCAGACCCGCCTCCACCATGCGCATCAGCAGCGGCGGCGCGGAGTACAGGGGTTCCTTGAATTCGGCGTACATGGAATCGGCGATGGATCTCACCGTGTCCAGGCCGACCAGATCGGTAAGTGCCAGCGGGCCCATCGGGTGGGCGCAGCCGAGCACCATGGCCTTGTCGATGTCCTCCTTGGTGGCGAAACCGGATTCCACCATCCGGATGGCCGAGAGCAGATAGGGCACCAGCAGGGCGTTCACCACGAAGCCGGACCGGTCGGCCGAACGCACGACCTCCTTGCCCAGGGTGCCGCTCGCGAAGGCTTCGGCCCGCTGCGAGACGGCTTCACTGGTCTTGAGGGTGGTGACCAGCTCCACCAGCGGCAGCACCGGTACCGGGTTGAAGAAATGCATCCCGACGACACGCTCGGGATTGTTGGTGGCCACCGCGATCTTCATGATCGGAATGGAGGAGGTGTTGGAGGCCAGCACCGCGTTCGGGTCGGTCACCACCTTGTCCAGTTCGGCAAAGATAGCGGTCTTGACCTTCTCGTCCTCCAGCACGGCCTCCACGACCAGCTGGCGGTCGGCGAAGTCGCCCAGATCGGAGGTGAACCGCAGCCGCCAGGCCGCCTGCTCACGCTCGCGTTCGGTGATCTTGCCACTGCTCACACCGCGGTCCAGCGACCGCAGAACCCGGGACCTTCCGGCGGCGGCCAGTTCCCGGGTCTGCTCGTACACCAGAACATCGACATGCGCCCGCGCGCACACCTCCGCGATTCCGGAACCCATCTGTCCGGCGCCGATAACACCGACGCGTTGAATCTTCTCGCTGCTCACGTCCCGCTCCTGCTGGTTGGTCTGGCCTGTCGGTGGCTGAGGTGAAGGTGTGCTCTGCTATGAGCGAGCCTTCGCCGGTCAAGTATTTCGGTTGTTTCCGCGCTCGGGGCGGAATGAATGGGATGAAAGGGATTGCCCTCCCCACTGGGGCTGTCAGCGGGGAGGGCGGTACACCCCTACCGGAGTAGTGGGCCATCGGTGTCCGTGGCGGAACCATCCCGCCGCGGACCCTGCGTGACCGGTACCGGTCACGGCGTTTCTCAGTGGAACTGACCCTCTTCGGTGGAACCCTTCAGGGCCGCGGTGGAGGTGTTCGGGTCCACGGTGGTGGCGATGGTGTCGAAGTAGCCGGCACCCACCTCGCGCTGGTGCTTGGTGGCGGTGTAGCCGCGCTCCTCGGCCGCGAACTCGCGCTCCTGCAGGTCGACGTAGGCGGTCATGCCCTCGCGGGCGTAGCCGTAGGCCAGGTCGAACATGCCGTAGTTCAGGGCGTGGAAGCCGGCCAGGGTAATGAACTGGAACTTGAAGCCCATGGCGCCGAGTTCCTTCTGGAACTTCGCGATGGTGGCGTCGTCCAGGTGCTTGCGCCAGTTGAACGACGGCGAGCAATTGTAGGCCAGCAGCTGGTCGGGGAACTCGCTCTTGACGGCCTCGGCGAACTTGCGGGCCAGCTCCAGGTCCGGAGTGCCGGTCTCCATCCAGATCAGGTCGGCGTAGGGAGCGTAGGCCTTGGCCCGCGCGATGCAGGGCTCGATGCCGTTCTTGACCTGGTAGAAGCCCTCGACCGTGCGCTCACCGGTGATGAACTGCCGGTCACGCTCGTCGACGTCGGCGGTGATCAGGGTGGCGGCCTCGGCGTCGGTACGGGCGATGACCACGGTCGGGACGTCGGCGACGTCGGCGGCCAGGCGCGCGGATGTCAGGGTGCGGATGTGCTGCGAGGTGGGGATGAGCACCTTGCCGCCAAGGTGGCCGCACTTCTTCTCCGAGGCCAGCTGATCCTCCCAGTGGGTGCCGGCGGCACCCGCGGCGATCATGGCCTTCTGCAGTTCGTAGACGTTCAGCGCTCCACCGAAGCCGGCCTCGCCGTCTGCGACGATCGGAACCAGCCAGTTGCCGACCGAGGTGTCGCCCTCGACCTTGGCGATCTCGTCGGCGCGTAGCAGCGCGTTGTTGATGCGGCGGACCACGGCCGGCACCGAGTTGGCCGGGTACAGGCTCTGGTCGGGGTAGGTGTGGCCGGACAGGTTGGCGTCACCGGCGACCTGCCAGCCGGACAGGTAGATGGCCTTCAGGCCGGCGCGCACCTGCTGCACGGCCATATTGCCGGTGAGAGCGCCGAGGGCGTGGATGTAGTCCTCGTTGTTGACCTGCTCCCACAGGATCTCCGCACCGCGACGGGCGAGCGTGTTCTCCTCGACGACGGTGCCCTGCAGCTTGGCCACCTGCTCGGCGGTGTAGTTGCGGGTAATGCCCTTCCAACGCGGGTTGGTGTCCCAGTCCTTCTGGATCTCCGCAGCGGTCCTGGGGGTGCCGGTAGTCGACATCGCGAGACTCCACTTCTTTGTTCGGTCGGTGCCATCCGGGGCGCGCGCCGTGAGCGTCGACCGAAGGTTTCTACTCATACTGCCGGAATGGCAATTCGCAGGCTTGCAAGGCCCATAGGGTGTACATCCACACGATGGCACATCTGGAAAACAGCGTCTACCTGTTGCTTATGTGAATCTAAGCTAGGTTTACTCGCCAGTTCGTTAAATTTGCAAAGTTTGCTTGCAAATTGCACGCCTAAAATCTACTCATGAGTAGCTCTGACATGGGATTTTAGCGTAACGCTCGTACGGTTTTCAGCGAGAGCCGACTCCGCCGCGCCGGCGCGGCGTACTGCACCGCTGTGAGCACCCTCATAACTGACGGCGACCACCGTCAGAAGCCGCGCCGTGGTCTTCGCGTGCCCTCCGCGCCCACACGCCGGCGATCTATCCGGTCCGACCGTCCGCCTTCACCTGCCGTCCCGAAACGACCCCGGCGACTCGATGCCGAATGACCGACCCCCTATCGAATGCCCCGTCGACGAGGCGGTCCGGTACCCGCGCCCGCGCGTTCGTCCACATGCCCGATTTCCTCCCGGTTCCTCATTACGGCGGAAAGATATTGTGGCCGGATACAACCCTTGTCCGGGTCTTCACTTACCGACCGGGCGAGATTTCCACAGCCGGCCACAACCCGCACCGAACAGCGCTATGGTGTGCGTCACGTGCGCGGTCATCGGTGACGGGGTGCCGATCGGTAGCGCCCGCCCGCCGACGCACGGGGGATCGGAGCTGTGAATGCGGGATATCGTCGACGACCTACTGCGGGTATGGCGTTCCGGCCGGACCGGCGGACTGGCCACCATAGTACGCACCGGTGGTTCCACCGAACTACCGGTGGGCACGGCCATGCTGCTCGATCCCGACGGTGGGGTATTCGGATCGTTCATGCTCAGTGGTGTCGAAGAGGCCGCCTACGAGGCCACCCTCCAGGCCGCCCACACCGGTCAGCGCGCACTGCACCGTTTCGCGGTACCCCACCCCGTTTCCGGTGCCGACAGCGGCGTTATAGACGTGTTCACCGAACCGTTCTCCAGATTCCATTTCCCGGAATTCCCGACGGTGGCCACCGAAATCGCGGCTCACCGCCGGGTCACCGTTTTCACCGTGGTCTGGAATACGGAACCGGAGATGATCGGTCAGCATCTGGTCACCGACAAAAGGCACAAGACCGAACTGGTGTCGCTGCCCCAGTCGGATATATTCGTCGCCTCCTTCGCCCCACCTCCGCAACTGATCGTCTTCGGCGCCAACTCCTATGCGGCGGCCCTGTCCACCCAGGCCCGACTACTCGACTACCGGGTCACCGTCTGCGACGCGCGGCCCAACTTCGCCGACCCCGATTCGTTTCCCGGGGCCGAGGTCGTGGCCGACTGGCCCCACCGGTACCTGAACACCCTCGCCGCGGGCGGCCGGATCGAATCCACCACCGCGATCGTGGTGGTGGCCCACGATCCGCAGTTCGAGCTCCCGCTGCTCACGGTGGCATTGCGACTCCCCGAGATCGGCTATATCGGCGTGCTCGGCTCCCCCTCCACCCACGCCCGGCGGATAGAGGATCTCAAGGCGGGTGGTTTCGACGAGGCCGTACTGGCCCGGTTGCACGCCCCGGCCGGAATGGATATCGGCGCCCTCACTCCGGCGGAGACCGCGGTGGCCGTCACCGCGGAAATACTGGCCGCCCGTAACGGGCATCCGGGCCGGATCGCCGTACCGTACGCCACCGAGGCGGTCGCCGGTTAGCCGGGACGGCCCGGACGAGATTCGGCGTCAATCGGTACCGGGCTCTGTTGCGCTGCCCGCTCGTCGGGGACAGTGGTTCTCGTGATCCTCACGGTGACAATGAATCCCGCCTACGATATGACCTACCGGGTCGAACACTTCGCGCGGGGACAAGCACATCGGGTCAGCTCGGTCGAGCAGCGCCTCGGCGGCAAGGGCATCAATGTGACGCGGGTGCTCAACCAGCTGGGACGCTACACCCGCGCCACCGGCTTCGCCGACCACGCCTTCGCCGCGGCGGCGGAACTGGAGATGCCGGTGGATTTCGTGCACGCACTGCCGTGGGTGCGGCGCACGGTGGTGATCAGCGAATCCGATACCGGGACGGCGACCGCCCTGTGGGAGCCGGGAGCCCGGGTGTCGAATCCGCATGCCGCCGAACAGCTGGCGGTGCGAGTGGCCGGGCTACTGCCCGATATCGCCGGACTGGTGATCGCCGGTTCGCTACCGGGTGGTATCGATGCCGAGCTACCCGCGCGGATCGCCCGCACCGCGGTGGCCGCCGGGGTGCCAACCATCTGCGATCTCGATGGGGAGGCCCAGCACCTGGCCGCCCGGGTACCGGGCGTGGTCCTCATCTCCAACCTCGTGGAACTGCATCGACTCACCGACACGCGCCCGGAGGCACCGGACGCGGTCGTGCGTGCGGTCCGGCCGCTCATCGCGGCCGGCGTGCGCGCGGTGATCGTGACCCGCGGCGCGCTCGGTATGGTCGCGGTCACCGAAGGCCGGGCATGGTCGGCGGGACTGCCCGAACCGCTGGTCGGGAACACCACGGGAGCGGGCGACGCAGCGACGGCGGCGGTCATCTCCGCACTGTCGGCCACCGCCGAACCCGACTGGCCGGCCCTGCTCACCGATGCCGTGGCGACATCCGCGGCGGCGGTCGTCATTCCGGTGGCCGGCGAGATAGACCGCCGGCTGCGGGACCATCTCGCCCCCACGGTGCGTATCGCGGAACTCGCCGCTATTTGAGGACGTACGGGGAAACCGAACTTCGGTGCTCGCTGATATCGAGCTTCTTGCCCAGCGGGGGGAAGGCCCGCTGGGGACAGTTGGCGCGATCACAGACCCGGCATCCGGCCCCGATCGGGGTGGCCGTGGCCTCCCGCAGATCGATCCCGTCGGCATACACCACACGTCCCGCGTGGCGCAGTTCGCAGCCCAGGCCGATGGCGAAGGTCTTGCTCGGCTGCCCGTAGCGGGTGGCGCGGCGTTCCACGGTCCGCGCGGCCCACAGATATTTGCGGCCGTCCGGCATCTGCGCGATCTGGGTCAGGATCTTGCCCGGGTAGGCGAAGGTCTCGTACACATTCCACAGCGGGCAGGTACCTCCGCTGGAGGAGAAGTGGAAGCCGGTCGCGGACTGGCGTTTCGACATATTCCCCGCGCGGTCCACCCGGACGAACGAGAACGGCACCCCGCGCAGTTCCGGCCGCTGCAACGTGGAGAGGCGATGACAGATCGTCTCGTAGCTCTGGGTGAAGAACGCCGACAGCCGTTCGATGTCGTAGCGGAAACCCTCGGCCACCTCGTGGAAGTAGGTATAGGGCAGCACCGTCGCTGCCGCGAAATAATTCGCGAGACCGAGCATGGCCAGTTTCCTGGTTTCGGCAGTGGCAAAATTTCCCTCGTCGACCAGCTTTTCCAACAGCTGCCCGCATTCGAAATAGGACAGTTCGGCGGCCAGTTTGAAGGCACGCTGTCCGCCCGAAAGGTGCGGGGCGATCTCCAATACCTGGCTCTCCGGGTCGTAGCGGTGCAGCACTCCTTCGCCGAGATCGATACGCTCCACGACACGCACCCCGTGGGCACGCAGCAGCCGGGGAATTTCGCCGTACAGGTCGCCGCCGTGGAACCGGATGCGGTTGGCCAACTCCTCGGCGGCGGCATCGAGTTCGTGGATGTAATTCTGCCGCTGGTAGAAATAGTCGCGCACTTCCTCGTGCGGTTTACTGATCGCCGCGCTGCCCGCGCCGTCGGCGAACCGGTCCTCCGTGGCGGCGGCCAGTTGGGCGCTGGTATTGCGGTAGCGATTGTGCATATTGACCAGGGCTCGGGCCATGCTCGGGTGCGCGGACACCATTTCCGCGATCTCCCGGGCATCGGCCTCGATACCCAGTTCCTGGTCCATCACCACTTCTTGCAGTTCGGCTATGAGCCGGGTGTCGTCCTGCGGGGAGAAGAACGTCGCGTCGACGCCGAAGACCTCGCTGATCCGCAGCAGGACCGGCACGGTGAGCGGACGCACATCGTGTTCGATCTGATTGAGGTAGCTCGCCGATATCTCCAACTGCTGCGCGAGGGCGACCTGGCTCAGCCCGCGCTCGGTCCGCAATTGGCGCAGCCGAGCACCGACGTATGTCTTGGCCATTCGTCCAGTCTATGACTGGATTCGCATCATGCAATAGCGGAATTAACAGCGATTGGCCATCGGGTCAAAAGGCCTCTTCCGGGAGATTCATGACATCGATATCCAGGGCTTCGATGATCTCCTTGACCCCGGTCAGGGTGGGCAGGACATTCCTCGCGAAGAACTGGGCCACTCCGACCTTGCCGGTATAGAAAGCCCGGTCCTTGTCCGAGGTGTCCTCGCTCAGCGCGGCGGCGGCGGCCTCGGCCTGTACCAGCAATCGCCAGCCGATGAGCAGGTCACCCACGGCGAGCAGGAAACGCACCGAACCGAGGCCGATCTTGTACAGCTGGGTGGGATCGGACTGCGCGGCCATGGCGTAACCGGTAAGCGAGGACGCCATCGCCTGGATATCGTCGAGGGCGGTACGCAGCAGGGCACGTTCGGTGCCGAAGCGACCGATGGTGGTGTCCAGGAATGCACCGATCCGCCCGGTGACGTAACCGAATGCCACGCCCTGGTCGCGCACGATCTTGCGGAAGAAGAAGTCCTGCGCCTGGATGGCGGTGGTGCCCTCGTACAGCGAGTCGATCTTGGCATCGCGAATGTACTGCTCGATCGGGTAGTCCTGCAGATATCCGGAGCCGCCCAAAGTCTGCAGCGATTCGGTCAGGTACTGGTAGGCCCGCTCGGAGCCGGCACCCTTGACGATCGGCAGCAGCAGATCGCCCACCCGCTGTGCCATCTCGGCATCCGCACCGGATACCAGCTCGGCGACGTCGGCGTTCTGGTGGGCGGCGGTGTAGAGGTACACCGCGCGCAGGCCCTCGGCGTAGGCCTTCTGCATGAGCAGGCTGCGGCGCACGTCCGGGTGGTGCATGATCGTGACCCGCGGCGCGGTCTTGTCCGTCATCCGGGTCATATCCGCGCCCTGCACCCGCTCCTTGGCGTACGCCAGCGCGTTCAGATACCCGGTGGACAGGGTGCCGCTCGATTTGACGCCGACCATCATGCGCGCGTTCTCGATCACCTCGAACATCTGCGCGATACCACTGTGGGTATCGCCGACGAGCCAACCCTGGGCCGGGATGCCGTGCCCGCCGAAGGTCAGTTCGCAGGTGGGCGAGGACTTCAGGCCCATCTTGTGTTCGACGCCCGTGACGAAGACACCGTTGCGTTCACCCAGTTCCAGGGTCTGCGGGTCGAAGTGGAACTTCGGCACGTAGAACAGCGACAGCCCCTTGGTGCCGGGGCCGGCGCCCTCGGGGCGGGCCAGCACCAGATGGAAGACGTTCTCGGCGGTATCACCCACGTCGGCGCCCGAGATGAAGCGTTTGACCCCCTCGATATGCCAGGTCCCGTCCGGCTGCTCGATCGCCTTGGCGCGACCGGCGCCCACATCCGATCCGGCATCGGGTTCGGTGAGCACCATGGTGCCCGCCCAGTGCCGTTCGAAACCGGCTGTCGCCCAGTGTTTCTGCTGCTCGTTGCCGATCCGGTACAGGACCGCCGCCATGGCCGCGCCCATATCGAAGAAGATCGCCGCCGGGTTGGCACAGGTGATCATCTCGTTGACCGCCCAGGCCAGCGCGGCGGGCGCGGGCGTACCGCCCATCCCCTCGGGTAGGCCGAGGCGGTGCCACCCGGCCTCCTGGACGGCCAACACGGTCTTGCGCAGCGGTTCGGGGACCTCGACAGTATGTGTCCGCGGATCGAAGGTGACCGGTTCCCGGTCGGCCGAGACGAACGATTCGGCGACCGGCCCCTCGGCCAGCCGTCGAACCTCGGCCAGGATGTCGCGAGCGGTATCGCTGTCCAACTCGCCGTAGGCCCCGGCATCGAGCAGTTTGTCCAGCCCGAACACCTCGAACAGGTTGAACTCGATATCGCGCACGTTCGCCCGGTAGTGGCCCACCGTGTCCTCCTCGACTGGTCCCTACGGCCACCCGGCCGCGTA
The DNA here is from genome assembly GCF_000308495.1 of Nocardia brevicatena NBRC 12119. Classification (GTDB taxonomy): domain Bacteria; phylum Actinomycetota; class Actinomycetes; order Mycobacteriales; family Mycobacteriaceae; genus Nocardia; species Nocardia brevicatena. The sequence continues at coordinate 70,213 of NZ_BAFU01000086.1, forward strand.
GTGGCGGTTTTGACATCGTTCGAACGCCCGGTGTCATACACCACATTGCCCTACAACCGTGATGCCCATCCAGTTCACACCGGATCGGAACGGTTCCGCCCCTTCGAGATCCGGCGGGCCGGGACGGATCAGGCGGTGGCGGGTTCCTCCTCGGCGGCGGGTTCCTCCTCGGCGGCGGCCACATCCGCATCGAGCCGCTCTGATTCGATCTCCATCGGCCCGGCGGTCTCCCCGAGCCGTCGGGCGAGGACCGTGAGGCCGACACACGCTCCGTCCGAGGCATTCGCCTCGGACGGAGAGCTCAGCAGCCCCGCTGCAACGGCCAGCACGCCACCGGTGTCGTCGACGCGGGCGCGGTCACTTCGGGGGAGGGCGTGGTCGCGGCGGGATCGGTGTCCGGCCCGTCGGACAGCAACGCGGCGACGATCACGGCGAGCACCACGCACATGCCGAATACCGCGACCAGCGTGACCACCCAGCCCACGGTGGCCTGACCGGGCGTCGGTTCCGGAACCCGCTCCTCCGGCAGCGGTTTCGCCCGTTTCGTCTCCGGCAGTTTCTCCGCGAAACCCGCGGTCAGCAGTTCGTCGCGGGCGGGCGCCCACCCGGTGAGCGCGGTGGTGGCGGCACGCACCCGGTCGGCGGTCCACCGGGGTTCTCCGGGCGCGAAATTCTCCAGATAGATACGCAGTTCGGTGGAATCGGTGACATTGCCGACCACGACGTCCAGCCCGGGACGCACGCTGACCCGAGCCGGACGCAACACCGATCCGCGAAACGGCACCACGGCCACCGCGCCGCACAGATGTCCGGGATCGAATCCGGTGCGTTCGAAGGCCCGTTCCACCTCGCGCACCGAGTTCTGCACCATGGTGGAGGGGTCGGCGCCGAAGGCCAGATCGAGTTCGGCGTTCTCCGAGCCGACCTTCCACCGCCCGTCCGTGGACACCTCGAACACACCGCTTTGGCGCCGCCGGAATCCGACCACCTCCACGACGGTGATGCCGTGGACGGTGAAAATCACCGCGTCGATCTGTCTGGTGCCGCGGTCGGTACCGACACGCAGATCCACCATGGCCAGCCCGGCCGCCGGGAAATGCCGTAGGCATTCCACGAATTCCTCTTCGGCCGCGGTCAATTCCGCCCGATCGTCGACCTTCACCAGCATCGTGCACTCACCCCACCGCGCCACGACACGTGCTCATCCACCATCCGGCCCCCTCTCGAATAATGTCCCGGCAAATCTACTGGCACACCACCCATCCGGCCACCACACCGGTTTCTGCCCTCACAGCGAATCACATTGTGGCGTTATTGCACAGCAATACGCCACCGAAAGGCCGGAACGAATCCCCATTGGCGGTTGGCGATCGCCGACGCGATCCTCGTCGGGCGTGAGGGCGGTCCCGATCACCGGCTTTTCGTCGGTCCGGGCGCGGCCGGCCGCGCGGCGTACCCGTTTACCGCGCGCGATCGCGGTGGCCGGCGCGCCGAGCGGCCGCGCAACCGGGGCGCGTTCGAGCGGCCCGACGGTTGTCAAACCCACTCGACCAACTGGACGACGATGCCGTTGGGGTCCTCCATCTGGAAGTAGCGTTCACCCCATTCCTCGGTCTCGATGGGGGTGAGGATCGGGACTCCCGCCTCCCGCAGGCGCTCGTATTCGCCGTCGATGTCCTCCACCACGAAGACAACCAGCAAACCGTCACCCGCACTGCCCGCCGCCTTCGCGGGTTTGAAGGTGGGCAGGCCGGTGCGCAGATAGATGAGGTTCATTCCGGCGTCTTCACGGGCCAGGGAGACGAACCCGTCGGCCGACATCCGTTCGGTGAAGCCGAGATGGTCGATCACGAACTGCGCCGAGGCCCGCGGGTCGGGAACATTGAGCGAGATGGCGGATTCGGTGATGCGCATGGATTCTCCTGCCGTCAAAACTCCGTATGCCGTACAGCATACTTTGTACAGAGTTTTATCGGTTCCCGCATGGTGATCCGACTCACGCTTATTCGGGAGATCCCCCGACAGGACGCACTACGAGACCGGCCCGACTCGACGGGCGTATTCGGGCCGGACCCGTGCTCAGAACTCGTCGCGACGAATACGCAGGGTGGTGATGGTGGCGGCCAGACCGTCGTACTGGTTGACCAGCAGCACGATTTCGATCAGCCGGCGCTCGTCGTACCAACCGGCCAGACGCTCCCAAGCGGCATCATCGATATCGCGGGTCCGTACCAGCTGATCGACCGCGTCGAGCAGTGCCCGGTGCCTGTCCGACCAGCCGGGAGCGACCGGCCCGGAACGCACCCGCTCCAGGATTTCGGGCGTGACCCCGGCTCGGCGCCCCAGCCGGATGTGATGGTCCATCTCGTATTCACAACCGCGCAGATGCGCGACCCGCAGGATCACCAGTTCGGATTCGTGCCTACCGAGGCGACCACCCGGCATAAGCTTCCCGCCGAAGTGCAGCCAGCCGCGAAACAGCCCGCCGGTACGACCCAGTGTGCTGAACAGCTGCGCGTCCCCGGTACCCGACACCTGTGAAAGCACCCGCCACACAGCCCAGTTCAACGGTCCCAGCTCGCGCAGGCGACCCGGGCGAATACGTGGTTGCGACGTCGAAACCATCCGTTCCACCTCTCCAGCGATGTATACCGAACCCGCCGCGTGCGGGCGCGGTCCGCGTCCCGAACCTACCCGCACGGCACGTGTTCCCGTAGCCCGCACACCGCACGAAGTCAGCCGAGGAGCTCGGAAACCGTGACGAATCGGTAGCCGTCGGCCCGGAGTTCGGCGACGATCCGCGGAATGGCCGCCCGCGACGCCGCACCGCTGCCGTACATGGTGTGCAGCAAAATGATCGACCCGGGACGCACCCGCTCGACAGTGGCGGCGACGATATCGTCCGCCGACGCCCCGGCGGTCTCCGGCTCCACATCCCAGGTGACCGTCGTCCGGTCATGGTCGGACAGATAGCGGGGAAGCGCCCACAGTTTCTTGCCGTACGGCGGCCGAAAAGTGATCGGGCCCCGGTATCCGGTTTTGCGGATCTCGACATCGGTGCGTTCGACCTCGGCGGCGACGGTATCCCGCGAGACCAGCACCATACGCCGATGCGAATAGGTGTGGTTCCCGATTTCATGCCCGGCGGCCACGATCGCGGCACCCAGTTCCGGCCGGGCGGCCAGATCACGGCCGTTCAGATAGAACGTCGCCGGCACACCGGCGGCGGCGAGGATATCCAGTACGTGTGGGGCGCGTTCGCTCGGCCCGTCGTCCAGTGTCAACGCGACCACCTTCTCGGTGGTGTCGACCCGGTCCACCAATCGCCCGGCCAACTGGAAGGACCGCGAGTTCATCAACTGATACCCACCCACAAACAGCACCAGAACCGTGACAAGCCCCAGCGCCACACCGATGATCCACCGTCGCATTGCCGTTGTATATCAGTTGCCCGGCAATACTTCTCTCAGATGTGCGGCGGCCACACCGGCCTGACGTGCCCCGGCCTCGTAGGCGGGTCTCAGCGCGGCACCGGCGAAGAGGTCGACGCCGAAGGCGGTGATCGCGTCCGCGTCGGGAACGATGGAGATCACCCGGGCCGCACCGAGTTCGCGATCGGCCCGGGTGCGTGGGAAAAGATGCGCCAGCGGTTCGAGGATCACCACGGTATCGGCATCCGCGGCGAGGTCGGCGTTGATCGACGAACGAACGCCGCCGTCGACGTAGTGGCGCCCATCGATCAGAATCGGCGGGAACACACCCGGCACGGAGGTGCTGGAGGCCACCGCCTGGACCAGCGAGGCCTCGCCGGCGCGGGTCCACGGCCGCAACTCACCCGTGGTGAGGTCGACCGAGGTGACCACCAGGTCGTGGTCGGGCCAGTCGGCGAACCCGATCAGAGAGCCGATTCGAGCGATATGCGCGTCCTGGTCACCGGTCGCTGTCGACAGCGCCAGTTCGGCGGCCCGGCGGATCGCCTGCTCCCGCTCCGGCCCTCGGGTGCGCAGGAGGCCGGCGATCTCCAGCAGCGGACCGAACTCACGCTGTACGGGAACGGGCTCCGGGGGCGCCGGAGTCAGCAGACGGCTCAGGTCCCCATCTCCGGCCAGTACCGCACCGACAATCGCTCCGGCGGAGGTGCCGACGATCCGATCGGCCGTGGACAGCTCGATTCCCGTATCCCGCAGCCCGGCGGTCAGCCCCGCCAGCCAGGAGATACCGACCGGACCACCCCCACCCAGCACGAGCGCGGTTCGGGGCGAGTCGGGCGGCGACGCATCGGACATAGGGCCAACCTAACGACCTCGCCCTCGGCCGCGCGGCGGAAGAGGTGATGGTGCCGCCGTAGCAGGGATCAGTCGGGCCGCACGGCCCCGACCGTCCGAGCGATGATCTCGTCGACGCTCGGATTCTGGCCGGAATCCGGTTCGACATCCCAGGTGACGGTAATGCGGTCGTGGTCGGACAGATAGTCGGGCAGGGTACATGGTTCCTTGACGAATACGCTATCGGGCCGTGGCCCAAGCGCGCGTGCGGTCCGGCTTCACGCTCAGCTGCCAGGCGGAAGGATCCGAATCGCCGACGCCCACCTGTTGTCGTCGCCGCGATACGGTCTTTTGGTGAACTCGAAATCCAAATCACGGCCGAGCATTAGTTCCGCTTCCCAATTCATCCACGACAAATCGCCGATGTATATTGCCGGTGTACCAATGGGGACGTCGACCTCGAGATCAGTATCTCGGCCACGCGAGTATTTGACGGAATTGATCCCATCATGGTATAATGCCGTACTCACGTAGTCTTTGAATCGCCCACGGTCACCCGGGCGAATATCGGCAAGATCGCGGTCCGGGACGAGCCGGCCCGACTGAATGGATTTCCACACCTGCAGCCTTTCGGTCACCGGCTGAATCCGTACTATCTCGTCCAGCTGTTCAATACGTTCCCAAGTCGACTGATAAAATTTATACTCGCCGCGAAGAGCGGAATTGATGGCAGTGTCCGAACCCCCCGTGTAATGCCCTAACAGTTCCCGTTGGGCGGGGGTGAGTTGTGCAATGGCTCTACCCCATACCCGCTGCCCATACTCACGCGTTTCATTGATTGTGTGGAGAATCCGCGGCGGCGCAACCACAAGATTCGCGGGCCGCTCCGCGCCGCGGATCCGGCCTACGGCCTCGTGTTCGAGGTTGGTCGCGTGTTGCGGTACCCGCTTCAGCGGAAGATTGAGCCGCTCCCCGATCGTTTTGTGCAGGTCTGTCGCCGTCGTCAGGTTTTTGGATAGCTGCTGCGCGAGAGCACGCATCGTCGCCGCCAAGACCTCATGCTCGCGCACCTGCTCTTTCGCCGCCTCGTCCGCTCGTCGCGTAGCCGCTCCGCTGCAACCCTCAGGAAGGTAGAGCGATCAGACAAACAGACATCAATGGTAGCCGAATTCGGTTCAAATCGTCCCTTTTGCGTGATCGTTGCTCGTTCGGTTTCGAAAGCCGAGCCGAATCTCAGCGCAAAAGCTGCCGACAATGGGGTTTACCGCAAACCCGATCGGACCCCACGCTTTCGGCGCGGGTCGGATCGGGTGGCGACCAGCGATCAGAAGTTGATCATATGCCCGGCCATACCGTGGACGGCCTCCTCCAGGGCCTCGCTCGGGGTCGGGTGGGCGTGCACATTGCGGGCCGGCTCGTTGACGGTGAGATCCCACTTCTGCGCCAAGGTCGGCTCGGGCAGCAGTTCGCAGACATCAGGGCCGAACCAGTTCGACCGAGCGGCCAGGTCGCGGCCGTTCAGATAGAACGTCGCCGGCACACCGGCGGTGGCAATGATGCCCAGCACGTGTGAGGTGCGTTCGCTCGGGCCGTCCAGCGTCAGCGCGACCACCCTGCTCGGCGCGAGCATGGGTGCCCGACCACTGCGATATCGCCGTGGATCTGGCCGAACAAGGAAATAGGGCTCCCGACCGCAGCGGCATCCGCGGTCGGTGAACCGCGTCGTTCACCGCCGGCCGATACTCACCGGCCGCCCACGAACAACCGCGCGGGAAGGAAGAGCTCATGACCGGAATCGAACCGGACCGTCACCCCGTCCGGGCGCCACTGGACACTCCGCATCATCGGTGTGGAATTCCCGGCTATATCCACTCCGACCACGTGACCGTAGGACAGGCCTGGATCACGACTCACCCACACCTCGTCGGGGAGCCGACGCCGCAGCAGCCAACTCTCCCGCCGCGCCACTCCCACGTGGTAGATCGCCCCGTCGTATTCGACGTTCTCCGGCTGGGTGTCCGTCTCGCATATCTCGTGGTGTGAGAGCCAGGTATCGGCCGCGATGCCCGCACCGATGACGAGAGCCGTCGACATGGCTCCCGCGAGCGACCACACCCACCGGAACACACGCGCCACGGACATGCGGCCAGATTAACGGACCGCGCTCGCCCGGGCGCTTCGAGAAAAAGCGACCCGGCGCCGTGACAGCCACTGCGCCGGGTCGAGAAACCTCTGGTCAAAAGTTGATCATGTGCCCGGCCAGACCGTGGATGGCCTCCTGCAGGGCCTCGCTCAGGGTCGGGTGGGTGTGCACGTTGCGGGCCAGCTCGTTGACGGTGAGATCCCACTTCTGCGCCAAGGTCAGCTCGGGCAGCAGTTCGGAGACATCGGGGCCGATGAGGTGGCCGCCGATGAGCTCACCGTGGGTGTTGTCGGAGATGAGCTTGACGAAACCGGTGGCATCCCCCAGGCCGTGTGCCTTGCCGTTGGCGGTGAACGGGAAGGTCGCGACCTTCACGTCGTAGCCCTCGTCGCGGGCCTGCTGCTCGGTGAGGCCGAAGCTGGCGACCTGCGGCTGGCAGAAGGTGGCCCGCGGCATCATCCGGTAGTCGCCGAGCGTCAGGGTCTCCGCGCCGCCGATGGTCTCGGCGGCGACCACGCCCTGCGCCTCCGCGACATGCGCGAGCTGCAGTTTCCCGGTGACATCGCCGATGGCGTAGATATGCGGCACGTTGGTGCGCATGTAGTCGTCGATGGCGATGGCGCCGCGTTCGGTCACGACCCCGGTGTTCTCCAGGCCGTAGCCCTCCACCCGCGGCGCGAAGCCGACGGCCTGCAGCACCTTGTCGACGGTGACGGTTTCCAGCGCGCCCGTCTTGTTGTCCTTGATGGCGACGGTGACCTTGGAACCGTCGTCATCGATGGACTGCACGGCGGCACCGGTGGTGATGGTGATACCGAGTTTCTTGTAGGCCTTGGTGATCTCCTTGGACACATCGGCGTCCTCGTTCGGCAGCGCCCGGTCCAGGAACTCCACGATCCGCACGTCTACGCCGTAGTTGCGCAGCACGTATCCGAACTCCATACCGATGGCGCCCGCACCGACGATCAGGATGGATCCGGGCAGATCGCGGGTGAGGATCTGCTCCTCGTAGGTGACCACATTGGCGCTGAGCGAGGTGCCCGGCAACAGCTTGGTGACGGTGCCGGTCGCGATGATCACGTTGTCGAAGGTGATCGTCTCGGTGCCGCCCTTTGTGAGCTCCACCGAGATGGTGTTGGGGTCTGTGAACGTCCCCTTGCCGTCGTATTCGGTGATCTTGTTCTTCTTCATCAGGAAGTGGACGCCCTTCACGCGGCCGTCCGCGACCTTGCGGCTGCGGTCGAACGCCGCACCGAAGTCGAAGGACGCCTCGCCGGTGATACCGAACGTCTTCGCTTCCTTGGTGAAGATATGGGCCAGCTCCGCATTGCGCAGCAGGGCCTTGGAGGGGATGCAGCCCACGTTCAGGCATACGCCTCCCCAGTATTTCTGCTCGACAATAGCTGTTCGCAGGCCGAGTTGAGCGGCGCGGATCGCGGCGACGTAACCGCCGGGACCAGCCCCGAGAACGACGACATCATAGTGGGAAGTCACGGTGTCGAGCCTAACTCCGTCGGTCCGGTCCGGCTTACCCGGCTGCTCCTACCGGCGGGTTCACCGGGGCCGTCCTTCTGCCCGTCCGCGTCCAGGACGAGGTGGAATCCGCACGGAGAACGGAGCTCCGATTTTCAACGGCCGTTCGCCCGAGTCGTTGCCGCTGTCCACCGCCGACCACGTGCGCGGGATGGGTGGCCGACCGTACCGCGCAGCGGGCACGGGCTGCGACGGGCCGGCGACCACGGCTGGGCGACAATGTGGACATGAACGGCATCGAGGAGAGCGTGACCGACCCCTATCTCTGGCTGGAGGACGTGACCGGCGACCGGGCGCTGGACTTCGCCCGGGCCCACAACGAGGTGGTGGTGGAGAGGTTCGCCTCCAACGAGCGGTTCGAGACGTTGCGCGGCCGCATCCTGGACATGCTCGATACCGACGCCAAGATCGCCTACCCTGGCCGCCGCGGGCCGTGGCTGTACAACTTCTGGCGCGACGCCGCCCATCCGCGCGGGCTGTGGCGGCGCACCACGCTCGCCGAGTACGCCCGCCCGGCGCCGGAGTGGGATGTGCTGATCGACCTGGACGCGGTGGCGGCCGCCGAGGGCGAGAACTGGGTATGGGGCGGGGCGGGAGTGCTGCGGCCCGAGCAGACCCGGGCCCTGATCAGCCTGTCGCGCGGTGGCGCGGACGCCAAGGTGGTGCGTGAGTTCGACATCGAGAAGCGTGAGTTCATCGCGCCCGAGTCGGGTGGTTTCTTCCTGCCGGAAGCGAAGTCCCAGATCGGGTGGATCGATATCGATTCCGTGTATGTCGGCACGGATTTCGGGCCCGGTTCGCTGACCGATTCCGGGTATCCACGCATCGCCAAGCGCTGGCGGCGCGGCACTCCGCTCGCCGAGGCGGAAACGGTATTCGAAGGCGAAGCCGAGGATGTCGCGGTATCGGCCGGCTACGACCGGACACCGGGATACGAGCGGCATTACATCGGGCGGGCCACCGACTTCTTCAACGAGGAGGTGTATCTCCTCGGCGAGGACGGTTCGCTGGTCCATCTCGATATCCCCTCCGACGCCGTCGAATCCTGGTACAAGGACTGGCTGCTGGTGCGGTTGAAGTCACCGTGGGAGGTCGGCGGTACCACGTACCCGGCCGGCGCCCTGCTGGCCACCGGATTCCCCGAATTCCTGGCAGGAGAACGGGAATTCGAGATCCTGTTCGCACCGGACGAGCACACCTCGCTCCACGGATACGGCTGGACCGAGAATCACCTGCTGCTGGTCGCTCTGGAGGATGTGCAGACCAAACTGTACGTCCTCACCCCGGGGGAGCAAGGCGCGAGTGGCTGGCGAACCGAACCGCTCGCCGATACCCCGCCGATGGCCACCACCAGTGTGCTGAATCTCGATCCGCTCGACGGGGGCGACGATTTCATGCTCACCACCAGCGGTTTCACCACTCCTACGACATTGCTCGCGGGCACGGTGGGGTCGCCGCTGACCCAGTTGAAACAGGAACCGCATTTCTTCGGCGCGGAGGGGGTCGAGACCGAACAGTTCTTCGCCCGCTCCGACGACGGGACCATGATCCCGTACTTCGTGATCCGCCACCGTGATCGCCGCGGCACCGCCGGGCCGACCGTCATGTCCGGATACGGCGGTTTCGAGGTGTCCCGTACCCCCGCCTACAGCGGTGCGTCCGGTATGGGCTGGCTGGAACGGGGTGGCACCTGGGTGATGACCAATATCCGCGGCGGCGGCGAATACGGCCCGCAATGGCACACTTCGGTACAGAAGGCCAACCGGTACAAGGTCTACGAGGATTTCTCCTCCGTTGCCCGCGACCTGGTCGAACGCGGGATCACCACCGCCGCGCAGTTGGGGGCGGTCGGCGGCAGCAACGGCGGGCTGCTGATGGGCGTCATGCTGACCCGCTACCCGGAATTGTTCGGCGCCATCGTCTGCCAGGTGCCGCTGCTGGATATGCGCCGCTACCATCTGCTACTGGCGGGGGCGTCGTGGATGGCGGAATACGGCGACCCGGACAACCCCGAGGAGTGGGAGTACATCGGCAAATACTCCCCGTATCAGCGCGCGATGGCGACCGGCGCGGGCGCCGGATACCCGCCGATCCTGTTGACCACCTCCACCCGCGACGACCGCGTCCATCCCGGCCATGCCCGTAAGATGGCCGCGCTGTTGGAGGAACAAGGGCATCGCGTCTGGTACCACGAGAACATCGAGGGCGGGCACGGCGGCGCCGCCGACAACAAACAGTCGGCGTTCCAGGCGGCGCTCATCTACGAGTTCTTCACCCAGACGCTGATCGAGAACCGCTCGTCGGCGGAGTGAGACGCCCGGCGGGAAACGCGAAGACGAGCAGCGCGGCCACCGCCACCGCGGCCACGCATTCGATGCCCACCGAATCGAATGCCGGCCCGGTGGCGGTCATGCCGATGGGCACCCCCACCGCGTTGACGAACCCCTCGACGGAGCCGAACCGGGCCAGGTCGGACGTCGACAACCGCGCCTGGAGGAGCGCCTGCCAGACGATTCCGGCGGCCGATATGGCGAAACCTGCCATTACGCACCCCGCGAACAGGGCGATCGGGCCGAGCACGGTCCGATCGGAATAGCCGGCGACCGCCCCGGCTTCACATGCGACGGCGCCGGTCATGGCCACGGCGGCAAGACGCCAACCGAATCTGCGCAGGGCCGCGACCAGTGACAGCGAACCGGCCAGACTCGCCACCGCCGTACCCGTCGTCAGCATCGCCCACAATCCGGCACCGCCGTTTGCGCCCACCGTGAGTGTCGGTCCCGCCACCGCCACCATTCCGATGACGAACGAGACCGTGAACCACAGTCCGACCGACCATCCGAGCCAGGGCTCGCGGCCGACAATCGCCCGAAACGACCCGAAATCATCGGATGTTTTATCGGGATTTTTCCCGGCCGGTGCGCCGGGATTACACATCCTCGCCCGGCGCGCATAAACCAAGGCGAGGATATTCAGGCCGAAGGTGGCCGAATCGAGCAACAGAATCCAGAAGAATCCGAGTGCCTCGAACAGAATCACCGCTGCCGCCGGCCCGATCAGAACACTGATATCCAGGATGACGGCCAGGATGGCATTTGCCGGGCGCAACTGTTCGGCAGACACGATCTCCGGCAATGTCGCCGCCGACGCCGGACCGTAGAACGCTGTGGCGACACCGTACCCCGCGGCCGATACCGCCATGGCCGGCGAATCACCGGCCACCACGAGAAACAGCGCCAGCCCGGCCTGCGCCCCGATGCGGGCCAGGTCGGCGAGGATCATGACCGCGAATCTGTCGTATCGCGACGCCACCGTCCCGGCCAATGGGACGCACAGAAACCGGCCCACCCACAAACTCACCAGCACGACGGACAGCGCACCCGAGCCGCCGAACCGCTGCACCGAGTACACCGCGAACGCGACGGGGATAATGCCATCGGTCAGGGCGGAGCACGCACTGCCGATACAGATCCCGCGGAAGGCCTGGCCCCGCAGCGGCGCGGTCGCGGTGTCGAACACGTCTCGGATGGAACCCCCATACAGCGGATTTGCGGTCGACGGTGCCGCGCGTCAGGTCATTGTGGCCGAGGCCGCCGGCTCGCGCCAGGTAATTTGGCCTCCTGAGGGCATCTCCGATGTACGGCTTCAGCCGCGCGAACCCTCTCGTCGGTCGGGATGACCGGAGAACGTAGCGCGCAGGCACGGTCCTTCAGGGCCAGGACAGCGCCTCGAGTCGGTGACAAACCGTGGCGCTATCGTGTCGGCCATGGGGAGAAGGTGATCAAGCGAGCATACAAGTACCGCTTCTATCCCACTCCCGAACAAGCCGACCAGCTCGCCCGCACCTTCGGGTGTGTCCGGTACGTGGACAACCGGGCACTCGCGGAACGTTCCCGCGCCAGGAGCAGCGCCGCATCTCCTATGCCGAGTCGGACAAGATGCTCACGGCCTGGAAACGCGACCCCGACACTACGGGGCTCACCGGGCCGTCCAAGGGTCCGTTGCAGGCGGCGCCGCGGAATCTGCAAGCCGGGTTCGACAGGTTCTGGCGCAAGCAGGGCGGGTATCCGAAGTTCAGGAAGAGGGGGAAGTCGAAGGACTCGGCCACCTACTTCGCGAACTGCTTCGCCTACCGCAACGGGCAGATCACGCTCGCCAAACAAGCCGAACCGCTGAACAGCCGGTGGTCGCGTCCGCTACCGGAGGGCGCGCGGCCGTCGCAGGTCACGGTGTCGAAGGATGCGGCGGGCCGCTACCACATCTCGATCCTGGTCGAGGAAACGATCCACGAGCACGCCCCACCGACGCCACGGTGGGGGTGGATGCGGGAATCACGTCGTTGTACACGCTCTCCACCGGGGAGAAGGTGTCCAACCCCCGGCACGAGAAGCGCGACCGCGCCCGGCTCACCAAGGCGCAGCGGGTGTTGTCGCGGAAGCAGAAGGGCTCGGCCAACCGGACCAAGGCACGGTGGAAAGTCGCGCGGATTCATGCGCGGATCACCGATCGTCGCCGCGATCATCTGCACAAGCTCTCGACTCGATTGGTGCGCGAAAACCAAGTGATCGCCATCGAGGATTTGAGTGTGCATAACATGGTCCGCAACCGCTCGCCGGCACGAGCGATCTCGGACGCGAGTCGGTCTCGGTTCCGGTCGATGCTGGAATACAAGGCCGACTGGTACGGGCGCACCGTGGTCGCGGTGAACCGGTTCTACCCGTCGTCGAAAACCTGTTCGGTGTGTGGTCGGATCAACGATGCGATGCCGTTGCACGTCCGCACTGGGAATGCCCGTGCGGGGCTTGTCACGATCGGGACGTGAACGCGGCGAGGAATATTCTTGCGGCCGGGCCGGCCGTCGAGGCCTGCGGAGATGGTGTGAGACCGCCCCGCAGTTGATGCGGGGAGGCAACCGTCGGTGAAACAGGAACACTCTGCCGTGAGGCAGGGAATCCCCATCCTTCAGGACGGGGAGGAAGTCAACACGGCAATACCGGCACCGCAGGTGTGCTCATCCAAGAATTCCTCACCCCGCTGCCGGCCGATGGCCGCGCGGCACGGTAACGGCATTTTTCTCCGGGTCCGGAGTCGAACTCCAGCCCCACAAAGGTGAGAATCCCAGCACAACGCACGGAAGCAACAGACCTCCCACGCCGACCGCCAAAGCTGGACGAACACCTAAGGTTTCCGCGGCAGCGCCCGCGGTGGCCGCTCCGGTGGGTGCGGCCACCGCGGAAATCCACCGCATCGATGCGCTCACCCGAGCCGGTGAGTCATCCTCGGCGGCCGGCTGTCGTATCGTCCGCTGCACGACGTTGTAGCCCACCAGACACCCGGTCACCACGGTAACGCCGATCATCACCGCCGGAAGCCGCAGTTCGTCCCACATCGGAACAACCACAAGGGCGTAACAGGGAGCACACATCGCCGCGAAACACATCAGCGCACGCCCATCTCCCCAGCGCCGGCCGAGCCCCAGGGCCACCGGCCCCCCGACCGATCCACCGAGCGCGCCAACACCGCCGACAAGCCCGATCAGACTGGGACTCCAACCCAGTGATCGGGCCAGATACACCAGCCATATCGCCGAGATATAGGCCAGAAAGCAATTCGTGACCGCATTGGCCGGCGCGATCGATCGCAGAATGGGATCGACCATGACATACCGCAGGCCGGCGACGACCAACCGCCATGTCTACTGCCGTCGCACATGCGGGAAAGGCTCTTCGTCTACCCGGATGAGCCTCAGCACGACGGTCAGCAAGGCGACCATTGTGATGGCCACCGCCAACGATGCGTGACCACCGATCGTGGCGAAGAACCAGCCGCCGGCGACCGGGCCGATGAATTGCGCGACGGACTCCGAGACACCGAATTTGGCATTCGCCGAGCGCAACCGCGGCGACGATACCAACAACGGGGGTGAGGCTCTGAAAGGCGATCGGATTGACGACCCGGGCCGATTCGGACAGAAAGTCGACGATGTAGAGCGCATACATCGTCGTCGTACCCAGACGACCGGTGTACGAGAACATACCCAGCCACACCGCGACCTCGGCGAGGTTCGCGTAGACCATCGACCGCCATCTGCCGAACTTCTCCACATACGCACCGGCCTGCAGGGTGAACAGCAGGCGCGGTAGCAGCCCGCAAAAAGTCAATGCAGCGGCCTCACCGGCCGAAGCGCCGATTTCGGCAACGGCGGGCAGGGCCAGACCGAAGGGAAGGTAGGCCCCACCTAGCCCGCCTATGGTCTGCGCAAACCAGAAGACATTGAAGCGGGCGTCCACACCGGCCCGCGAAACACTTGTCATTAGGAATCCCACCGCCGCCGAGATCGTCATGGTCTCGGTGGAACCTTCGTAAGCTTCAGACATTGTCAATCACCCCCACCCCCGGAATATGCCATCACGGCATTGTCAACGTTAACGTGAGCAACACTGTGGCACAAGGACTTTCATAAGACGACCGGCAAGGGCCGCTCTTCGTGTCGGCTCAGCGGTCGCGCAACCACTTCTCGATATGGTCGACGGTGCTGCGCGGATCTTGGATCCAGCCATTGTGGCCGAGGGCGCCAGGTTCGTGCCAGGTGGTTATATCCGCGTGGGGCAGCTTCTCCAGTAGGTGCCGGGCCGAAGACGGTGGGGTGAGGTCGTCGTCGGACATGGTGATGGACAGAACGGGCAGCTTCAGGCGCGCGATGCGTTCCTCGTAGTCGATATCGGCGCCCACCGGGACGAAGCGGCCGGTACGGGCCAGCCGCGCCCAGTCGGAGACGAGCACCTTGGATTGCCGTCCGAAACCGGCCGGGCCGAGCCGGTCGCCGGGCCAGACGCCGGCGAGGTTGGCGGTCAGGGAAACCGCGGCGGTACCGACCAGCATGCCGGGACGGACGAGCCCGCGGTAACCACGGTAATACGGTGTGCCGGAAGCGATCAGGATGAGACCGCCGAGCCGGCCGCGGATCCGGGCCGCGTACATGACGGCGAGCTGGCCGCCCAGACTGTGCCCCAGCAGGTAGGGGGTGCTGTAGGGAAAACGGGTCCGTACCACTTCGAAGATCGCCGGGAAATCCACTGATACCAGCTCGTGGTAGCCGTAACTGCTGGTGGCATCCGGTTTGGGGGTGCTGTCGCCGTTACCGCGCAGTTCGCCGATGGCCACGTCGAAACCACGTTTGGCCAGCTCACGAGCGAAATACAGATAGTACTCGGCGGGCACGCCCAGGCCGGGCACCATCACCACGACGGGACGCGGCGTATCGGGTGTGACCGGGTGTCGGTGCACGCCCGAAGCCGAGACCAGCCGCACCGGAACGGTGCTGCCATCCGGCATCTGGATCGGGACCGTCTCCACCACGCCCAGCCTAATGCGCGCCGCGGGGTATCGGACGCCGACAAACCGCGCGGAGTGTCGGCGCGGGTGCACCCGATCCACCCCACCGGACCTCGGTTGTGCCGTCAGGCCGCGACGGCACCCATGAGTACCCGGCTGAGCACCCCGATGACCTCGTCCATCGGACGGCGCGGCTCCGCACCGCTCCACTCATCGACCACATAGTTGATCGCGCCGATCACAGCCAAGGCCCGCAGGTCGTAGTCACCGGCGGGAATCGCGCCCTGCTTCGCCGCATCCTCGACGATGCCGGTGAGCAGGACCCCCCACTCCCGGCGCGATTCCATCCGCCTCTTCTCCGCCTTGGGGCCCGCGCCGACCACCTCGACCAACGCGACCCTGGCCCGGCGTGGATCGGTTCCTATGGACTGCACATAGGCCCGTACCGCGGCGGTGATGTTCTCGCGTGCGCTCGCTCCGGCGTGCTCGTCGAGCGCGGCCAGTACCGCGTCCCGGGACTCGCGATCGATCAGATCGAACAGTTCCAGTAGTAATGACTCGCGCCCGGTGAACTCCTCGTAGAACTGACGCGACGATAGTCCGGCGTCCTTGCAGATGGCGCCGACCGAGCTATTGGCATAGCCGTCCCGAGCGAAAATCGTCAGCCCGGACTCCAAAAAACGCGCACGCCGTTGCCGCTGCCGGTCTTCTACGGGCTGTCCGGCGTACTTCCGCCCCGAATTCACATCCTGTGACATCGACGCAAACAATACAGAATGGCCCGATCTTCTCGTCACCGATCGGGCCTGTCCGGGCAGCAACGACCCCGCGCCGCAACCGAAAACGGCCGGACGCAATGGGGTCGCCGTATTCGTACCAATGTGACCATACCGGCCGCTACGCCGATGCGCCCTATTTTAGAGGGAAATACTAGAATAATTTTCTTATTGCAATATATGAAATACCGGGAACGATACGGCGATCCGGGAGACGAGTGGGAGCAACCGGCCACCCGGTTGTCCTCGTCTATCTCTGCTATACGCATGACCGCGGCGAGCGTTACAGGGTGCGCGGCTCCGATATGTCCCGGCGCGGAATCTCGACGCAGGCGTCACGAGCCACGGTGAGCCTTACGAGCCCTGTACTCTGGCCACCCATGGTGGCTCCATACACCCGCTGCTTCCTCGACCAGCGCGACAATTACGTCGCCGACTTCCGGATCGAGTTCCTCACGCCCGCCACGCCAAGGGCCTGCCGGATCGACTCGCAGCCGGTCGGTGATCCCGCACCACACAGCGAACCCGTGCACGGTGTCGACCTTGCGTGCCTACGCACGCGCCAGTGCGCGCACTGTCTCGTGCCCCATCGGGTTGTAGCGGGTCCGCACAGGCGCGATCGTTCTCGCCAGGAGTGATCGCAATAAGTCTGCGCGGCCAACTCGCGCAGGCTCAGGCCCCGCTCGGCACGAGGCCGGTGCGGTTCGTTCGGGGTTCATACCTGGCAAACGTGCGGCAGTTGTCCCCAATGTCCTCAGCCCTGCGGCTTCGGTTTGCCCAGCAGACCTTGAAGCCGGCGTAACCGTATCCACAGCTCCCGCCAGGTGGTGACGTGGATACACCACCAGCGCACCATATTTTGAGGATCGAATCCCGATGACCGAGTTTCACGCAGACCCTGCCGCCGAAGCACTACCTGTCGAAGTGCCGCCGCCCAACCGCGCGATGGCGTCCGCCCTCCGCCTGTGGAATGAGGGCCGATGCTACGACCGCAGCGTAGTAGAGCGTATCGCCGCAGGTCTCCGCAATCTCGATACACCTCGCCGTACAGATGGACCCATGTGTCCAACAGGAGGTCGACGGCGTCATCACCCGCTGGAGAGCGGCGCATCCGGCGTGCACGCCGTGACGTACCCGGATCGGGTGCCGGCGGTCGCGTATCTGCGCACCGAGAAAGAACGGTATCGCTACCACGATGAGACCGAGTGAACACGGTCGGAGTGACCGAAGTGTTCGGCGGTCAGCCGGAAGTACCGGTCACGAACGCCACCTGTTGCCCGGTAAGCCTGGCAATAGCCGCGAAATCCTTGTCCTCGCACAGGATTGTGAGCCGGCTGTGTTCGGCGGTCGCCGCAATGAGAAGGTCCACCGGACCGGCCGAGCGGTGTGTTCCCCGCTCGGTCATCAGCTGCTGAATCTCCTCGGCACGGTCGTAGGCCCGGTCGGGCATCGGGGTCCAGCCGAACAGGTCACGCAGTAATCGCCGCTTCTCGAGTCGGTCGGTCAGCGATCGGGACGAGTACAGGAATTCGAGTTCCACGATCGGGCAGGTGGCGATCACTCCTGCGGCCAGCTGGTCGGCCCATGCCTTCCGGTGGGGTTCCTGGAGAATTCGGAATAGCCCGGAAGTATCGATGAGGTAGATGGCAGGGGTCACCGGCGGTAGGCCGCCTTGTTGGCGAGGAATTCGTCGAAGTCTCCTCGGTCGGCCATCTCACCGAGGCGGGCGAGAGCGCGCATGCGGACCAGCCGTTGGCCGACTTCGCGCAGAGCGGCATTGACCGTGTCCTTCTTGGTCTTCGTGCCGAGCACCTCTGCGGCGATCGCCAGCGCTTCGTCATCGATTTCGATCGGCGTCTTGGAAAATCCCATGATCACCCATTTCCTCAGGATATCTCCGATATCTGATATAGACACCTAGGATATCCCAATACTGAGGCGGTGCTCGTCGCACCGGCGTATCCGTGGGGGATCGCCGAAGGAGCCAGGTCGATCAGCGGACGATGGACCAGGCCGAAGCCCAGGCCGATGTCGGGATGCCCGAAGGCCGGCCCACCTCGGAGGGTGGACCGGCCTTCGGTTCGAAAGGTGTTGCCGGGAAGCGGGACTCAGAAGTCCATGCCGCCCATGCCGCCGGTCGGGTCGGCGGCCGGGGCCGCGTTCTTCTCCGGCTTGTCGGCGACGACGGCCTCGGTGGTCAGGAACAGGGCCGCGATGGAGGCCGCGTTCTGCAGGGCCGAACGGGTGACCTTGACCGGGTCGGCGACGCCGGCGGCCAGCAGATCCTCGTATTCGCCGGAGTCGGCGTTCAGGCCGTTGCCGGCGGGCAGGCCGGCGACCTTCTCGGCGACCACGCCGGGCTCGAGGCCGGCATTGAAGGCGATCTGCTTCAGCGGAGCCGACAGGGCGACCTTCACGATGTTCGCGCCGGTGGCCTCGTCACCTTCCAGCTTCAGCTCGTCCAGCGCCGGGGCCGACTGCAGCAGGGCCACGCCGCCACCGGCGACGATGCCCTCTTCGACGGCGGCCTTCGCGTTGCGGACGGCGTCCTCGATGCGGTGCTTGCGCTCCTTGAGCTCGACCTCGGTGGCCGCGCCCGCCTTGATGACGGCGACGCCGCCGGCCAGCTTGGCCAGCCGCTCCTGCAGCTTCTCACGGTCGTAGTCGGAATCGGAGTTCTCGATCTCGGTGCGGATCTGTGCGACCCGACCCTTGATGGCCTCGGCGTCGCCGGCGCCCTCGACGATGGTGGTCTCGTCCTTGGTGACGACGACCTTGCGAGCCTGGCCGAGCAGCTCGACACCGGCGGTCTCCAGGGAGAGGCCGACCTCTTCGCTGATGACCTCGCCACCGGTCAGGATGGCGATATCGGCCAGCTGCGCCTTGCGGCGGTCACCGAAGCCCGGGGCCTTGACGGCGACGGACTTGAACGTGCCGCGGATCTTGTTCACGACCAGGGTCGACAGGGCCTCGCCCTCGACGTCCTCGGCGATGATCAGCAGCGGCTTACCGGCCTGGATGACTTTCTCCAGCAGGGGCAGCAGGTCCTTGACGGTGGAGACCTTCGAGCCGACCAGCAGGATGTACGGGTCCTCGAGGACCGCTTCCTGACGCTCCGGGTCGGTGACGAAGTAACCCGAGATGTAGCCCTTGTCGAAGCGCATACCCTCGGTGAGCTCCAGCTGCAGGCCGAAGGTGTTGCTCTCCTCGACGGTGATAACACCTTCCTTGCCGACCTTGTCCATGGCCTCGGCGATCAGCTCACCGATGGACGCGTCGCCCGCGGAGATACCGGCGGTGGCGGCGATCTGCTCCTTGGTCTCGACCTCCTTGGCGGTGTCGAGCAGCTTGGCGGTGACGGCCTCGACGGCCTTCTCGATACCGCGCTTCAGGCCCAGCGGGTTCGCGCCGGCCGCGACATTGCGCAGGCCCTCGCGCACCAGCGCCTGGGCGAGCACGGTGGCGGTGGTGGTGCCGTCGCCCGCGACATCGTCGGTCTTCTTGGCGACTTCCTTGACCAGCTCGGCGCCGATCTTCTCGTAGGGATCCTCGAGTTCGATCTCCTTGGCGATGGACACACCATCGTTGGTGATCGTGGGGGCGCCCCACTTCTTCTCCAGAACGACGTTGCGACCCTTCGGGCCCAGCGTCACCTTGACCGCGTCGGCAAGGCTGTTCAGGCCCCGCTCGAGGCCGCGACGGGCCTCTTCGTCGTACGCAATTGTCTTGGCCATTGCGGTGAGATCCTCCAAGTAATGAGGCTGACACATAGAGTGACCGCCCTGTCGGGTCACCCCAGCTTCGCTTGGCCAGGCTCGGTGCCCGCGACGGACGACCGGGGTGTCATGTACCCGATCTCACCGTCCCGACCTGGCACTCACAAGTCGAGAGTGCCAAAGCCATTATTAGCACTCGAGGGATGCGAGTGCAAGGTAGTTGCGACTCGCTATAGCACGTCGGTGACCCGCAGAGCCAAGGCCAGAAAGGCATCGGCGCGCCGCTCCTCCGGGGTCCGCGGTTCCCCTTCCTCCACGGTGACGAACTCGGCGTCGTGAAGCAACAGCTCCGCTTCCACTCGCATGATGGCCCGGATGAACGGTGGAGCCACTTCCGGGGGCAGATCCCCGTTGACGACATAGCTCCCATCGGCCCGCGACTCCGTCGACACATACGACAGCGCGCGCAGCAGATCCTCCCGGCGCTCCCCCGCCACCAGGTCGGAGTCCGTGTCATCCGCCATTGCTATAGATTACCGGGCGCCTCGACGTGAATGCGCGCGCCACAGACGGAAGGGCGGGGTATTTCGATGCACCCCGCCGCCGTGCACCCTCCGGGTCACTTCTCGGCGGCCGCACCCCGCTCCCGTTCCGCCACGATCTGGCCGAGCACCTCGAGCAGCCGCGATTCGATCGCCGATTTTTCCAGCCCGAGCCCGGACAGCAATCCCGTCCCGTTCTCGTTCTCGAGCAGCGCCAACAGGATGTGTTCGGTGCCGATGTAGTTGTGCCCGAGTCGCAGGGCCTCGCGGAAGGTCAATTCCAGGGTCTTCTTGGCCGCCATATCGAACGGAACGAGCCCCCGCATGTCTCCCGAGGTGGTCGCGGCACGCAGCGCCGTACCGGTGAGCTTGTCCGACGCGTCGGCCTCGGCCTCCGGCGTCAGCGCCTCCCGGATGGCCGCGGAACCGAGC
This sequence comes from Nocardia brevicatena NBRC 12119, assembly GCF_000308495.1. Lineage (GTDB taxonomy): Bacteria > Actinomycetota > Actinomycetes > Mycobacteriales > Mycobacteriaceae > Nocardia > Nocardia brevicatena. Next base: position 90,955 of record NZ_BAFU01000086.1, read on the forward strand.
GCCTCCGCCGAGACCCCCTGATCGAAGATCAGCCGCGCGGCCAAGGCGTCGGGTTCGGACAGCAGGCCCAGCACAAGATGTGCCGGTCCGATCTGTTTGCCGCCCGAGATACCAGCGGCCTCCTGCGAGGCCACGACGACGGCCCGGGCACGCTCGGTGAACTTGGCGAAACCGGCATTGGGATCCATTGTCGCCGCCGCGGGATCACTGGGCGCCTTCGGCACGAACCGCTTCTGCGCGGCCTGCTTACTGACCCCCATGCTCGCGCCGATCTCGGTCCAGGAGGCGCCCGCGCGCCTGGCCTGGTCGACGAAGTGGCCGATCAGATGGTCGGCCACCTCACCGAGGTGATCGGCGGTGACCACGGCGTCGGAGAGTTGCTCGAGCACATTGTCGGGACGGGCTTTCTTGATGGCCTCGATGAGGTCGTCCAAACGTACAGAAGAAGACATGCGTCAACCATAAGTTGACGCATGCCTTCCCGTCAACCCTGAGTTGACGAGAGGGAGTCAGCGTCCGACGTCCTCCCGATCGCGTTTCCCTCCGGGCCGGCGCAACCGCAACCGCGAGTCGCCGCGCAGCACCGGCCGGCGGATATCCGGGCGGCGTAGCGCCGGCCGGCGCAACCCGGCTATCCGTCCGTCGGCACGCCGATCGGCCCGCCGCTGCGCCCGCCGTTCGGCGGGTTTGTGCTGCCAGGTCTCCGGCCGTGCCGCCACCCAACGCTGCGAATACCAGGCGAACGGGATATGCCCCAGATACAGCACGATCAACACCAGCAGGAGAACCACCGGATAGGTCACCAGCGCGGCCCCGGCCAGGGCGACCAGCACCAGCAGCCCGGCGGCGGCCTGCGGTGCCACCGACACCGACTTCAGCGCCAATGTCGGGATGGTGCTCACGCACAGCGCGGCGGTGCAGATGGTCCACGTTGCCACCACATAGAAATTGGCCCACCACCCGTCACCCAACTGCTGGTACAGCGCGATCGGCGCCAGGGCGATGAGCGCGCCCGCCGGCGCCGGAACGCCGACGAAGTAATCGCGTGCCCAGTCCGGCCGGGTGTCGTTGTCCATCAGGGTGTTGAACCGGGCCAGCCGCAGCACGATGCTCACCGCGAACATCAGCGCGATGATCCACCCGGCGCCGCTGTCCTCGTCGAGCAACGCCACATACAGCACGAGCGCCGGCGCCACCCCGAAGGAGATCGCGTCGGACAGCGAATCCAGCTCGGCGCCGATCTTGCTCGTGGCGGACAACAGCCGGGCCAGACGCCCGTCCAGGGTGTCCAGAACGGCCGCGGCGCCGATCATGGCCAGCGCGACCCCCCACTGTCCCTCCAGGCCGAATTTCACCGCGGACAGCCCGGAGCACAGCGCCAGAATGGTGATTATGCTCGGCAGCAGCCGGATCGATCGGCGCCGCCGTCCCTCGATGATCTGCTCCATCACGCGTCGGCGGACGGCAGTACCGCCAGCACCGTCTCCCCTCCGATGGTGCGCTGCCCGAGATCGACGAGCAGTTCGGTGCCTTCCGGGAAATAGGTGTCGACCCGTGAGCCGAAGCGGATCAGGCCATAGGTGTCGCCGATGGTGAGCACATCACCCGGTACGGCGTCGCAGACGATCCGGCGGGCCAGCAGCCCGGCGATCTGCACCACCACGACCCGCTGCCCCGTCATGGTCTCGATGACCATGCTGTTGCGCTCGTTCACCGTACTGGCCTCGGGCAGGTCCGCGGAACGGAACTGTCCGCGCTGATGCCGTACGGCGCGTATGGTGCCCGATACGGGGGTTCGCTGAACGTGGACGTCCAATACGGAGAGGAAGATGCTCACGCGCGGCAGCGGACGATCGCCCAGGCCCAGTTCGGCGGGCGGTACGGCCGTGTCTACCAGGGCGACCTCTCCGTCGGCGGGCGCGACCACCACGCCGCGGCGGTTGGGGGGCACGCGGCGGGGGTGGCGGAAGAACGCCGCGCATGCGGCGGCGGCCACCAATCCGGCCCGACGCACCCAGCGGCGTTTACCGCCGAGAACCGCGGCGGCCAGCGGCGCTGCCACGAACGGCAGCCCGGCCGGATGCAGCGGCGGGATCGCATGGCGCACCAGATCGACCACATGGCCGAGGCCGGTGCGTTCGGGCGTGCCGGGCGGGGTGGGACGGCGTGCCACAGACTCCTCTTTCGTGTTCGGTGCGGTCTCCGCGCCTGTTCGGCCGGGACACCACCATTGCGGTGGCGACCCGGCCGTACGGGTAGGCGCAGGCGATCACACCTTACGCGCTTCGAGTCGGTGGCACCCCGCGTCAGGCAACCGGCCTACGTCCGGTCACCAACTTCACCAGGAACAGCAGAATCACCGCCCCGGCCAGGCAGGTGAAGAAGCTGAACCACAAGCCACCGCCCTCGACGTCGACGCCGAGCAACTTGAGCAGGAATCCGCCCAGTAGGCCGCCTACTATGCCGACTACGATATTGAGCAGAATGCCCTGCTGCGCGTCGGTTTTCATGATCTTGCTGGCGATCCAACCGGCGATTCCGCCGATGATGATCCACCCGACGATACCGAGACCGAGCATATTGTCCTCGCTCCACACTAGTTGGGTCACGCCACGGCGATGGGCGCACTGTGGGGATACCCGGCGAGGATGAGACAAACCGCGTTGCGCTGTTCGAACTTCGAGCTAATATGAGGGTGCCTCATGTCTACGGATTGCCCAACACCGGTGTTCGCACCGACTCCAGGTGAGGAACCACATCGAACTCGGGGACGACCCGGCGGCACCGCCGCAGGTACATAGGAGACGATCATGGCCGCTCGACTCGCCCAGACGACCGGGGCACAGCACACCGCGATCCTGGGACTGGGAGTATACCGCCCCGCTCGGGTGGTCACGAACGACGAGGTGGCCGGCCAGATCGACTCCAGCGACGAATGGATACGCACCCGGTCGGGGATTCGCACCCGACGGTTCGCCGACGATACCGAGACCATCCGGTCGATGAGTGTCGCGGCGGCCCGCGGCGCACTGGAATCGGCCGGTATCGCCACCGACCAGGTCGACTGCGTTATCGTCGCGACCTCCACCCACCTACTGCTCACCCCCGCCGCGGCACCGCGTATCGCCACCGAGTTGGGGATGAACGGCGCCGCGGCCTTCGACATCTCGGCGGGCTGCGCCGGGTTCTGCCACGCCCTGGCCATGGCGTCGGACCTCGTGCGGGCGGGCACCTCCACGCATGTGCTGGTCATCGGGGTGGAGAAGCTCACCGACACCGTCAACCCGAAAGACCGCTCCACCGCCTTCCTGTTCGCCGACGGCGCCGGCGCGGTAGTGGTGGGCCCGTCCGAGGTCCAGGGCATCGGGCCCACCGTCTGGGGTTCGGACGGCACCCAGCACCGCGCCATCCGCCAGGACAAGGACTGGCTCGAGTTCTTCACCGAAATCGAGGAGAAGGGCCTGGACGCGGTGCGCCCCTATCTGGCGATGGAGGGCACCGCGGTATTCCGCTGGGCCGCACATTCGCTGGAGAAGGTCTGTCGGGACGCGATCGACCGGGCCGGGCTGGCCACCGAGGAATTGGACGCGATGATCCCACACCAGGCCAACGGTCGGATCATCGAGATCATGGCGCGCGTATTGAAACTGCCGGAGAACTGCGCGCTGGCCAACGATATCGAGGAGACGGGGAACACCTCCGCCGCCTCGATCCCATTGGCCATGGAGGCCCTGCTGCGTACCGGCCGGTCGAAGCCGGGCGATACCGCACTGCTCATCGCCTTCGGCGCCGGGCTGTCCTATGCCGCGCAGGTGGTGACGCTACCGGAGTTCAGTTCGTCTCGGCCGCTGCCTTGATCTTGGTGAGGGTTTCGTCCATTCCACGCAGCAGCGTCTCCTCGAACGCGGTCTCGCCACCGAGCACGAGGGCGATCGCCTTGTGGGAGAACGCCGTGGTCCCGTTGGGCATGTCCCGACGCTCGACCAGGCGGGTACCGGTCTCGGTGGGCTCCAAGGTGTAGCTCCAGACCGACCGGTTCTGGTTGACCCGGAAGGCCAGGGCGTGGTTCGGCTCGTAGCGCACGATACGGGCCGTGGTGGGCCAGAATTTCCATCCGTCGCGGTTGAGGTTGACCGTCCAGGTGCCGGCCCGCGGACGGCCCAGGGTGATCATCCGAACGCACTGCGGACTGAATTCCGGCATCCTTCGCGGGTCGGACACCACAGCCCAAACCCGCTCCGGGGACGCGGCGATATCAATACTGGTTTCCAAGTTCTTCGGCAACGCTGCCTCCGGGTACGCGAAACTGCAAGTATCGGAAAGGGTAGCGACAGGCGACGGATGGGTCACGTTCCGGCCGGTCGGCTACCTCTCGAACAGGCGCCGCGGGCACAATGAAAAAGGCACTCCACTCGGTTGCCGCGTTCTTTCGCCAGCAAGACACAGTCACCGGCAAACATTCAGCAAATGTAAGGTGATGGGCCGTGAACCTTCGCTCGCTACTGCGCCGCCGATCCACCGAGCCATTGCCGCAGCTGCCTGTCATCGAGCCCGAGGAGGCAGCCCGAGACCGTATCGATGAGCGGCTGGAACGGCTGCTCACCCCCACCGAATTGGATATGGTGCTCCGGCACCGCGTCTGAACCCAGACGTCCTATCCGAAATCATGGCGTCCGACGTCCGCACGTCGGACGCCATGTGCATCGGGGGAGAACCCGCCGCGTATACCGTGGTCATCGGACCGTCGTGTCGGTACCGTTGGTATACGCCGCGCACGGGTCCGCGCCCGATATCCATCCTCCCAGGAGACGGTCATGAGTCAAGTCGTCGCAGGTATCGACCCGGACGTACCACCCAGCGGCCCCGGCTGTGTGGAATGCGAGGCCACCGACGGCTGGTGGGTACATCTGCGCCGATGCGCGGAATGCGGGCATATCGGCTGCTGCGACAGCTCCCCTGCCCAACATGCCACCGCGCACGCACGAGAAACCGGCCACCCGTTCGTACAGAGTTACGAGCCCGGTGAGAACTGGTTCTGGAACTACCAGACCGAACAGATGTACCACGGCGGGCCGGAGCTCGTCCCGCCGCGCAACCATCCTGTCGAACAGGGCGTACCGGGTCCGCGCGGCCGGGTACCCGCCGACTGGCAGGCCCATATCCACTGATCGCTTCCGCCCGGTCCGGCCCCACTACCCGAAGGAAGACGCCGAGACCACCCGGTACTCTGCAGCGGACGCGTCGGAGGCTCCGGCGCCGCGAACCACCGGGAAGCACGTGATGAAGCGAATTTCTTCAGTCGTCGTCTCGGCCACTGCAGCACTCGCACTGCTGCTGGCCGGTTGCGGATCGGACGAGGAGGCCGGCGAGGCGAGTGATCTGCGCAAGGGCGTAACCGCGACCACCGAAACGGCCGATACCTCGAATACCACACGGCCGAGCGAATCGACGGAGCCGGAATCCGAACCGAAACCACCGGCGAACGCCGAAGAACCGCGGACCCCGGCCACCGAGACGGACGCGGACACCCCGGCCGCGGCCTCGGACACCACCTGCGCCGAATTCAAGGCCCTGGACGAAGACGCACAGAAGGCGCTGGTCGAGCGGATTCTCGCCGACCACCCGGAAAGCTCCTTCGCGGGCAGCCCGAACGTCGCGCTCGGTACCGCGAAACTGGTCTGCAATGCCGGCGGCCTCACCGATACGCCGGTGGCTCTCGCCGCGGGCCTGATCCCGGAAAACTAGCGACACCTCCCGGCCGGGTCCGGGCAGAATGGTCACGATGGCTGAACTGGCACTGACCGCCCGACTGAACTCCTCCGCCGCCGATGCGCGCCGCGGCGTGGTCCGGCTGCACCCAGAGGTACTGGCCGCCCTCGGGCTGCGCGAATGGGACGGAATAACCCTCGTGGGATCGCGACGCACGGCCGCGGTCGCCGGACGGGCACCGACCGGGACACCCGCCGGGACGGTCCTGCTCGACGATGTGACGCTCTCCAACGCGGGGCTACGGGAGAACGCAACCGTGGTGGTGTCACCCGCGACCGTCTACGGGGCCAAGCGCGTCGTGGTGAGCGGATCGCGGTACGCCGCCCGCTCCATTCCGGCCGCGACCCTGCGCCAGGCACTACTCGGCAAGGTGGCGACCGTCGGCGACACCGTCTCATTGCTCCCCCGCGATCTCGGCCCCGATATCCCGGCGTCGGCCGCGAGCCTGGCGCTGTCCCGGGCGTTCGGTATCGCCTGGACGTCCGAATTGCTCACCGTGGTCACCGTCGACCCGACGGGTGGGCCGGTGAGCGTCCAGCCCAATACCTGCGTCGAATGGAGCATGGGCGCGATTTCCGGCGCACCCCTGCCCGACGACGCCACGGGTGTGACAGCGCGACGGGCGGCCCCGGGCGGTCCCGCGGGCAACGGGGTATCCGAATCCCCCGAGGCGCCAACGATATCGACGCCTACATCCCCGGGGACGCCGGTCTCGGTGGACGACCTGGCCGGTGTCCGTACCCAGGCGGCCAAACTCGGCGAATGGCTCGGTCTCGCACTCGACGAACCGGAACTGCTGAAAACCCTCGGCGCCTCACCGCATCTGGGGGTTCTCATCACCGGACCGGCCGGGGTCGGCAAGGCCACCCTCGCGCGGGCGGTCACGGCACCGCGGCGCATCGTCGAACTGGACGGCCCCTCGGTCGGGGCCGCCGAGAGCGGCGCACGTCTGCGCGAAGTCGCCGCGGCGGTCGCCGAGGTCGGGAGCGGACAGGGCGGAATCCTGCTCATCACCGATATCGACGCGCTGCTGCCCGACCCGGCCGAGCCCGTGGCCACGCTCATCCTGGACCAACTGCGCGCGGCGGTGGCCAAACCGTGCGTCGCGCTGCTGGCCACCACCGCCCATCCCACCTCGGTGGATCCGCGGCTGCGCGCCCCCGACCTGTGCGATCGGGAACTGACCCTGCCCCTGCCGAACACGACGGTGCGCAAGGCCCTGCTGGAACAGTTGCTGCGCAAGGTCCCGACCGGCGAGCTGCGATTGGATGAGATCGCGGCCGGCACCCCCGGCTTCGTGGTGGCTGACCTGGCGGCGCTGTGCCGGGAAGCGGCGTTGCGGGCGGCCTCGCGGGCCAGCCGCGAGAAGGCCACCCCGAAACTGACCCATGAGGATCTGGCCGGCGCGCTCGAGGTGATTCGGCCGCTGTCCCGGTCGTGCACCGAAGAACTGGCCATCGGCAGCCTCGGCCTCGACGACGTCGGCGATATGGCGGAAACCAAACAGGCACTCACCGAAACCGTGCTGTGGCCGCTGCGACACCCCGATTCGTTCGCCCGACTCGGTATCGAACCCCCGCGGGGTGTGCTGCTGTACGGTCCGCCCGGTTGCGGGAAGACCTTCCTGGTCCGAGCCCTGGCCGGAAGCGGCCAGCTCAGCGTGCACGCGGTGAAGGGCGCCGAGCTGATGGACAAATGGGTCGGCTCCTCCGAACGCGCGGTGCGGGAGCTGTTCCAGCGGGCCCGCGACTCGGCGCCGTCGCTGATCTTCCTGGACGAGGTGGACGCGCTGGCGGCTCGGCGTGGCCAGAGTTCCGATTCCGGCGTGGGCGATCGGGTGGTCGCCGCGCTGCTCACCGAGCTCGACGGGGTGGAGCCGCTGCGCGATGTGGTGGTGCTCGCGGCCACCAACCGGCCGGAACTCATCGATCCGGCGCTGCTGCGGCCCGGCCGGCTGGAACGGCTGGTCTTCGTTCCACCGCCGGACGCCGCGGCCCGGCTGGCCATCCTGCGCACCGCGGGCCGCTCGGTACCCCTGGCCGCCGAGGTGGACCTGACGACGCTGGCCGAGGAACTGGACGGATACTCGGCCGCCGACTGCGCCGCGCTGCTGCGCGAGGCCGCGCTCGCCGCCATGCGCCGCGATGTGGATGCGGCCGATATCACAGCAGACGATATCGCCGCTGCCCGTCGAGCGGTGCGTCCCTCACTGGACCCTGACCAGGTGGAATCGCTGCGCCGCTACGCCGAAACCCGCAGCTGAGACCCACCGCACCCCGATACCCGCTACGCGGTGACCCGCGGTCGGCGATTCATGCTGCCGGGTTGCTATGCCCATCCCCACACCAGATTTTCCGGGGCCACGCCGCCGGCAGCGCATAGGATTGCTGGGGAAAGCCGAAGAAAACCGCGCCACCCCGCCGTATCGACCAGACGGAGTGAAGTTTGCTCGCCATCCTGCTAGCCCATGCCCTGGCCGCGATGGCGACTCCACTCGGGGTGCGGGTCCTGGGGCGGAATGTCTTCTTCCCGCTGGCACTGGTCCCGCTGGGCGGACTGGCCTGGGTGGCCACGCACTGGAACGAAACGCACGAGGTTCGGTTGGCCTGGGCACCGGCCATCCGACTGAACCTCGACCTTCGGTTCGACTCATTGGCGGCCGTCATGTGCGCGCTGGTGCTCGGCATCGGCGCACTCGTGCTGGTCTACTGCGCCCGCTACTTCGACGACGACGAACCCCGGCTCGGCGCGTTCGCGGGACAGCTGGTGGCCTTCGCCGGAGCCATGTTCGGCCTGGTGACCAGCGACAACATGCTGCTGCTGTACATCTTCTGGGAAGCGACGACGGTACTGTCCTTCCTGCTGGTGGGGCATAATTCCGAACGTACCGACAGTCGCCGGGCGGCCATCGGGGCACTGCTGGTGACCGGCGCGGGCGGGCTGGCCATGCTGGTCGGCATCGTGATACTCGGGCAGGCTGGCGGCAGTTATCTGCTCTCGGATCTGTTGGCGGCCGAACACCGGCCCGGTGGTGTCGCGGTGCATATCGCGGTGGTGCTGATCCTGGTCGGCGCGCTGAGCAAATCCGCCATCGTGCCGCTGCACTTCTGGTTGCCCGGTGCCATGGCCGCGCCCACTCCGGTCAGCGCATACCTTCACGCCGCCGCCATGGTGAAGGCGGGTGTGTATCTCGTGGCGCGGCTCGCGCCGGCCTTCGCCGACGACCCGGTATGGCATCCGCTGGTGCTGATCCTCGGAGTGGCGTCGATGGTGCTGGCGGGCCTGCGTGCCATGCAGGTCTCCGACCTGAAACTGGTACTCGCCTTCGGCACGGTGAGCCAGTTGGGGTTTCTGGTCCTGATGGTGGGTATCGGCACCCCCGAGGCCGCACTCGCGGGTGTCGCGCTGATCGTGGCGCACGCCCTGTTCAAGGCGTGTCTGTTCCTGGTCGTCGGCATCATCGACCACGGGGCGGGGACCCGCGACCTACGCGAGCTCAGCGGACTGGGCCGGCGCGCACCGCTCCTGTGCGGAGTGGCGGTGCTCGCCGCGCTGAGTATGGCCGGTATCCCACCGCTGTGGGGGTTCGTGGCCAAGGAGAGCGCATTGGGCGCGATCCTCGATGCCGAAACACTGACCTTCCCGGTCCGCACCATGCTCTGCGCGGGCGTGGTGTTCGGTTCCATGCTGACCGTCGCCTACAGCGCCCGGTTCATCTGGGGAGCATTTGCCGACAAACCCACCCGCACCGACGTCTCCGCGGACCGCGAACCCCCCGCGACGTCCTGGCATCCCCCGGGTCTCTGGCTGTTCGCCCCACCCGCGCTGCTCGCCGTGGCGAGCCTCGGCGCCGGTCTCGCCGCACCGTGGATGGACCGGCTGCTGCGGCCGTATGCGACGACGCTGCCGGGCATACCGGCCGCGAAACTTGCGCTCTGGCACGGTTTCACCGGGCCGCTCGTGCTCACCGCGAGCATTGTCGCCGTCGGGGCCGCCCTGTTCGCGATACGCGGACTCTTCGGCGAATCCTCGACCCTGCTGGGCAACGCCGACCGTGCCTACGACGCCGTCCTGCACGGCATGGACCGGATATCGCTGCGCCTGACCGGCTCGGTGCAGCGGGGTTCGCTGCCGCTCAACCAGTCGATCATCCTCGGCGTCCTGGTGATCCTGCCCTCCGTCGTACTGGCGGCGGGCACCCGGACCGGGGTGCGGCTGCGGTTGTGGGACTCCCCGCTGCAACTGGTGATCGGGGCCGTCATGATCGCCATGGCGTGCGCGGCGACCGTCCTGCGCAACCGGCTGGCCTCCGTTCTGGTGGTCGGCCTCACCGGCTACGGCTGCGGGGTGATCTTCGCGTTGTACGGCGCGCCGGACCTGGCATTGACCCAGTTCCTGGTGGAGACGCTCACCCTGGTGGTGTTCGTCCTGGTGTTGCGGGCCTTCCCGGCCGAGATCGGCCCCGAACGGCAGACCGGGTTCCAATTCCAGCGGGCCGTGCTGGCGATCGCGGTGGGTATCGCGGTGCCGGTGCTCGGTGCCTTCGCCTTCGCCGCCCGGGATACCGAACCGATCTGGCAGCGTATCCCGGCCGCCGCCTACGACTACGGCGGCGGGAAGAACGCGGTCAATGTGCTGCTGGTCGATATCCGCGCCTGGGACACCCTCGGTGAGATATCGGTCCTGGTCGTAGCGGCCACCGGGGTGGCGTCACTGGTGTTCCGCAGCCGGCGCTTCGGACTACCGCCCCGGGCCGCCGACGCCCCGGGCTACCGGCCCGAGTTGGTGAGCTGGCTGCCCGCGGGCCGATTGGTGGACCGACGGGAGCGGTCGATGGTCCTGCAGATCACCACCCGACTGATGTTCCCCACCATCATGGTGCTGTCGGTGTACTTCTTCTTCTCCGGCCACAACGCCCCGGGCGGCGGTTTCGCGGGCGGACTCACCGCCGGTTTGGCGCTGGTGCTGCGCTATCTCGCGGGTGGACGGTACGAGTTGGGCGAGGCGCTGCCGGTGGATGCCGGTCATCTGCTCGGTGCCGGGCTGACCCTGGCCGCGGGCACCGCCACGGTATCGCTGCTTCTGGGAGCGCCACCGCTGTCCTCGGCGATTCTGGAGGTGACGCTGCCGCTGCTCGGCCATATCAAGCTGGTGACCTCGCTGTTCTTCGATCTGGGCGTGTACCTGATCGTGGTCGGCCTGGTCCTGGACGTGCTGCGCAGTCTCGGTGCGCGCCTCGACGACGAGTTGTCGCCCTCATGAGCGGCCGATACCGGCAGGAAACAGCCGGCGCGAGCACGGAAGGCGACCGAGCATGAGCTACGAGCCGGTCGGTGTGAACCTGACCCTGCTGGTCGTCATCGGCGTGTTGGTGGCGTGCGGGGTCTACCTGCTGCTCGAGCGGACCGTATCGAAAATGCTGCTCGGCATCCTGCTGCTCGGTAATGCGGTGAACCTGCTGATCCTGACCATGAGCGGCGCCGACGGAAAACCACCGATCAAGGACGCCCCACCCGGTGCCGAGTACCACGAGATGGCCGACCCGCTGGCCCAGGCCCTGGTACTGACCGCGATCGTGATCACCATGGGGGTGGCGGCGTTCGTGCTCGCCCTCGCCTACCGCTCCTACATCCTGACCACCAGCGAACAGGCGGGCAGTGATTCGGAGGAGGCCGAGACCGGCACCCGGCGCGAGCAGGAGGACCCCGAACAATGAGCCTGCCACACGAACTGCTCGCCGGCCTGGCACCGCTGCCGATGCTGGTTCCGCTGCTGGCCGCCGCGGCCACGCTGGTGTTCGGCCGCCGGCCGCACACCCAACGGCTGCTGGCCCTGGTCGCGCTCGGCATCCTGGTCACCGTCTGCGGTCTCCTGCTGTATACGGCAGACCGGGACGGCACCACCGCTGTCCAGGTGGGCGGCTGGGAAACCCCGATCGGAATCACCATCGTGGTGGATCGGTTGTCGGCCGCCATGCTGGTGGTGTCGTCGATCGTGCTGCTCGCGGTGGCCGTTTACGGTGCGGGGCAGAATATCCGCGACCGCGCCGCCCGACAGCCCACCTCCATCTTCTGGCCCACCTATCTGGTGCTCAGCGCCGGTGTGTCGATGGCCTTCCTGGCCGGGGACCTGTTCAACCTGTTCGTCGGCTTCGAAATCCTGTTGGTGGCCTCGTTCGTCCTGCTCACCTTGGGCGCGACCGCGGAACGTATCCGGGCGGGTGTGGCATATGTGATGGTTTCGATGGTGTCGTCACTGATCTTCCTCATCGGTCTCGCCGTCGTCTACGGGGCAACCGGCACCCTGAACTTGGCCCACTTGGCGCTGCGCATGTCGACTCTGCCGGACGGGGTGCGCTACGCGGTGTACGCGGTGCTGCTGGTGGCGTTCGGAATCAAGGCGGCAGTGTTCCCGCTGTCGAACTGGCTGCCCGCCTCCTACCCGACCGCTCCCGCCCCGGTCACCGCGGTGTTCGCCGGATTGCTCACCAAGGTCGGTGTGTACGCCATCATCCGCACCTACACTCTGCTCTTCCCGGACGGCGGATTCGGCGCCGTGCTGCTCATCACCGGACTGCTCACGATGCTGATAGGCGCACTCGGCGCACTTGCGCAGAACGATATCCGCCGACTGCTGTCGTTCACGCTGGTCAGCCATATCGGCTACATGATGTTCGGGGTGGGGCTTGCGGGGGTGGCCGGACTGTCCGGCGCGGTGTACTACGTCGTACACCACATTCTGGTGCAGACCGCGCTGTTCCTGGTGGTCGGAATCATCGAACGGCAGGCCGGGTCGGCATCGCTGCGGCGGGTCGGCGGCCTGGCCGTGGCCAGTCCCGTACTGGCACTGCTCTTCCTCGTGCCGGCGCTGAACCTCGGTGGTATTCCACCGTTTTCCGGGTTCATCGGCAAGGTCGCGCTCCTGCAGGCCGGAGCGCAGAACGGCAGCGTACTGGCCTGGGTGTTGGTCGGCGGTTCGGTACTGACCAGCCTGCTCACGCTGTATGTGATGGCCCGGGTATGGAGCAAGGCGTTCTGGCGCCCCCGCGAACAGGCGCCGGAGGGCCATCTGGCCGCGGCCGCGCTTCCCTCGCTGGTGGAGGACAGTACGGACGTGCTCTATGACGAACGCGTCGATCCCGGCCGGTTGCCGGCGCTCATGGTGCTTCCGACGGCAGCCTTGGTCGCCGTGGGACTGTCGCTGACGGTGTGGGCGGGCCCGATACTCGGTATCGCCGATCGGGCCGCCGCGGATCTGCGCGACCGGAGCCCGTATATCGGTGCCGTCCTCGGAGGAGAACCGCGATGAACCCACGGAGCCGCCGGTGAACCGGGAAAAGCTGGTATGGGTCGGGGTGCTGGTCTGGCTGACGGCGGTCTGGGTGGCGCTGTGGGGAAAGGTCAGCGTCGCCAATGTGTTCGGCGGACTGGCGGTGGGCCTGGTGATCATGGTGGCCCTGCCGCTGCCGCGGGTACCGGTGCGCGGCAGGGTGCGGGTGTTGCCGCTGATCCAACTGGCCGGGGTGAGTATCTACTACGCCCTCGAATCGAGTCTGCAACTGGCCTGGTTCGCGATACGCCCGACTCCACCGCCCATTCCGGGCGTACTGCGGGTGCGCTTCCGTTTCACCTCGGACCTGGTGATGGTGCTGTGCATCAACCTGCTGAACCTGATCCCGGGCACCATGGTGCTGGAAGTCGATCGGGAACGCCGTGTGGTGTACGTCCATGTCATCGATGTCGGCAGCGAGGCGGCGGTGGAGAAGTTCGTCCGCACCAACCGGCGGTTGGAGCGGCTGTTGATCGCCGCGTTCGAACGTCCATCCCCGGAGGTGAGTCCATGATCGTCGTAGCCGTGGTGGCCGCGGTCCTGCTCGGCGCGGCCGCTCTGATCACCACATACCGCATCCTGGCGGGACCGAACACCCTCGACCGGGTGGTGGGTATCGATTCCCTCATCGCCATGGCCATCTGCGGGCTGGCGGTATGGGCCGCCTACAGCCGGGACACCTCCGTGGTGCCCGGGACCGTGGCCCTGGCGCTGGTCGGTTTCCTCGGGTCGGCCGCTGTCACCCGCTTCCGCGTTCGGGACGACCGATGAGCACCGTATCGACCTGGGTCTCCGGCACCCTCATCATCATCGGCGCCCTGCTGACGCTGACCGCGGCCATCGGCATCGTCCGCTTCCCGGACACCCTCCTTCGAATGCATTCGGCCACCAAACCGCAGGTCGTCGGCCTGATAATGGTGCTGATCGGCACGATCATCCGGGTCTACGGCGACCCGAACGTTTGGATGCTGGTACTGGTGGGGCTGTTCACCCTACTCACCGCCCCGGTGATCGCACACCTGCTCGGCCGCACCGCCTACCGGGAACAGCGGCACCGCGACGGACTGCTCGCGGTCAACGAACTCGGGGACGAGATGGAGCGCCGGTCACGGTGAGCCGCCCGTCGAGCGGTCCGGGTTCGGTCCGCCGGCCGGCGAACCACGTCGTGTAGTAGCCGGCGGCCACCCCGGCCGGCAGCGCCAACACCACCGTTCCGGCCACGACCGGGTAACCGGCCATCGACACCGCGAGGAACCGGTAGCTCACCAGCAGCACCGCCAGGACCGTCGCGCCGGCCCCCACCAGCCGGATGCGGAACCAGCCCCACCCGCGTTCCGGTTCGCGCAGCGCCGAATCCACCGTCAGGCACAGCACCGCGCCCGCGACCAGGTCGACCCCGTAGTGGTAGCCGAAGCCCAAAGTGGCCGCGAGGGTGGCGAAAAGCCAGAAGGCGCCGCCCCAGCGCAACCACCGCGGCGCGGATGTGCCGCCGATATCGCGACGGGTGTGCAGAAAGACCGCCAGCGCCCAGGCGGTGTGCATGGACGGCATACAGTTGCGCGGGGTCACGGCATCGAACGGCAGGGCCGCGGGATAACGGTCGATCGGCGGCAGCACCCCCGGCCAGTAGTTGCCGAGTTGGAGACCGTGCCCGTCGGCACCGTAGACGAACATCGGCCCGACCACCGGGAACAGCAGATAAACCAGCGGCCCCACCAGCCCGAGCACCAGAAAGGTGCGCACCAGATAGTGGCTCGGCCACCGCCGGCCGTCGGCCACCCGGCGCAACTGCCATACGGCGACCACGATCGCGGCCACCGGCAGTTCGATATAGACCCAGTGCAGCACCGCCTGCACCGCCGGTCCCAGTGTTTCCAGCACCCGGCCCATCACCCAGGACGGGTCCCCGAGCGCGTGGTCGGCCAACATGACGTATTCGTCGAGTACCGTCGGCCGAACGTCGATGGTGAGATGCAGCCAGACATCGCCCACCTTGGTGGCAAGGATCAGCAGCGCCCCCAGGGCCGCCGCGTGCAGAGCGGTGCGCCGCCGTCGACCATGCCACCGCAGCCAGGCCACGAGCGTCAGTCCGGTGAGCACGAGCACCGGCCCGTTGCCGACGGTCAGCGGTTCGCCGGCGGCGAACCGGATTCCGGCATATAGCGCGTCGAGTCCCACCGCGGCGGCCAGGGCGACGACCCGGTCCCGTACCGAGAGGCCGATCAGCGCGAGCACCAGCCCGGCCCACGGCACAGTCATGGATTTGGGGGTGCCCGCATAGTCACGCCACAGGCTCTCCAGCGGCCCCTCGTATCCCCGCCATAACGCCACCGATTGCAACACCACCAACAGCACCGGTACGGCGGCGACGGTGACAACCCGAATTCCCCGTGGCGACAGGCGTAAATTCCGCGCCGCGGATCCTGCGTCGGTATTCGGGTCTTCGACTAACACTCGCCTATCGTAAACGGCGGGTGAACGCAGCCTTCCCGCACTGCTGAACAGCAGCTTTCACTCCGGCGGACCGCTTATTGCTCCAGTTCCTTGACCAGCGCGTCCACCACCGCCACCAGGTCCCCCTGGGAGGCGGCGGCCACCTTGCGCTGCCGCTGGTAGTTCGCTCCGCGGCGGGGGATCTCGGCCACCATGGCCAGTTCGCCGACACAGTCCAGTCGCCGCGCGGTCGGTTCCAACCGTTCGAGCAGATCATCGAGATCCTCGGTGACCAGACGCTCGTTACTGTCGGAGTCCACGATGACGATGGCCTCCAGACCGTAACGCGCGGCCCGCCATTTGTTCTCCTGCACATGCCACGGCGGCAGCATGGGCAACTCCTCCCCGTTCTCCACCCGCCGGTCCAGATCCACGATCAGACAGTGGATGAACGCGGCCAGCGCGGCCAATTCCCGGGCAGTGGAGGTACCGTCGCAGATCCGCACCTCGATCGTGCCCCATTTCGGCGCCGGTCGGATATCCCAGTGCATTCCCCCGAGTTGTTCGAACACACCGGTTTTCAACTGGTCGTGCACGAAATGCTCGAATTGGCGCCAGTTCTCGAACTGGAACGGCAGGCCCGCGGTGGGCAACTGCTGGAACATCAATGCGCGGTTGCTGGCGTACCCGGTATCGGAACCTGACCACATGGGCGAGGACGACGAGAGGGCGAGCAGATGCGGATACGACAGCAGTAGCGAGTTCAGGATCGGAAAGACCTTGTCCCGGTGCGAAACTCCGACATGGACGTGCACACCCCAGATCAGCATCTGCCGACCCCACCACTGGGTGCGTTCGATCAGCTCGTCGTAGTGCGCGGTCCGGGTGAGCTGCTGGGTGGACCATTGGGCGAACGGATGGGTGCCCGCGCAGAAGAGGTCGACTCCGAGCGGATCGGCGGCCCGACGTACCGTGTGCATGGTGCCGAGCAGGTCCTCGACGGCCGCACCGACGGTGTCGTGCACCCCGCTGACGATCTCCACCGTATTGCGCAGCAGCTCCTTGGTGACCTGAGGGGTGCCGTCGTGCGCGCGGAGTTCGCCCACCTCGTCGAAGACCGCCGCAGCGGTATTGGACAGGTCACGGCTCACCTTGTCGACGAGCGCGATCTCCCATTCGATACCGATGGTCGGGCGAGGCGACCCCCGGAAGTCAACCGGTTCGACCTGTGCCCCACCCGCCATCGCGCACCAACCTATTCGACCACACCGCAGGCGACGCGCCCGCCGGCGTCTCCCGTGGAGAGGGTGTTCTCATCGGGGCCGGTACCGCCTTCGCGGTTGTAACGACCGGGGATATTGCCGAAGTTGTCGGAGCCGGCGTGGACGATGAGCGCCTTGCCGCGCAGCTGGTCCAGGGTGACCGCGTCGCTGGTGGTGACCAGGTATCCCTTACCGTCGCCACGGACCTGCAGCGAGGTCATATCGCCGCTGGACGGGTGGGCATTGGTGGCACCGACCTGCAGGTGTCCACCCGCGGACAGGAAGTCACCGGGCGCCCCACCGGCCGGCGGGGCGGAGTTGGGCTCGCATTTACCGTTCTGATGGAAGTGCAGACCGTGGAAACCGGGGGTGAGGCCGTGCGCGTCGACCGTGAGACGCACATGGTCGCCCTCTTCGGTGATCTGTGCTGTGCCGACCGACGAACCGGACGGATTGCGCAACTCGACCTTCGCGCCCCCGGCTCCCGGCGCACCCTCCTCGGTGCTGTGCTCGCTCCCGGCCGGGGCGGGCGAGCTGGTCCATACCGGTGGAGTGGTCCCCGTGACATCACTGGACTCCTGACTGTTGGAGCAGGCGACGAGACCGAAGGCCGCGACAGCCAGCACCGGGGTCACGCTCCGCCATGATGGGCGACGAGTTGTGGACGATGCCATCGGGGAACTCCTTTACGAGTACCGAGTTTATCGAGCAGAACGGGATGAACACGATCGTTTACCGGACACGATGATGCCATGTTCGACAATGCCGCCCGCCGGCGGCGCGGATCATCTGCCCGTGACCACGACCACGACCCCGGTGCCGTCGCTCAATCCGGGGATCTTGGGGGCCGTGGTGGCGCCGAGATCTGCCGCGACTGCCTCCGCGGCCTCTCGCTCGCCCGGTTCGCTGCCGTAGTACACGGTGGTGGTCGGGATGATGGAACCCGCATAGTTGCCGGTAGAGGTATTGGTCCAACCGCGGCCGGCGAGTTCGGAGGCGGTATCGGCGGCCAGGCCGGCGACCGTGCTGTTGTTGAGTATCCGTACCGGTGTGGCCCGGTCCGCCCCTGAGGCCGACGGTCTCGCCGTGGTGCTCGTCGTGTCGGTGGGGGATTCGGCGGCCACGCCGGGCGTGCTGGTCGCGGTCACCGAACCGCCCGTGGTACTCGCCGCCGCACCGGTCGTGGTGCGCGCGGGTACCTGGGGCACCACACTGGTGGTCGTCGGTCCGGCGGCTTCGGTGTCGTCCGAGTTCTCGGAATCCGCACTGGTCAGCGACATCGCGCCCAGACCGGCAAAGGTGATGGACAACGCGATCAGAACCATCGCCAGTGCACGCAGCGGCGGTCCACCGGAGCCAGGGTTCGAATTGCTCACCTGGTGGAGCCTAGCGCGTCAGACCTGGAAGCCGAGACGCCGCGCGGCACGTGCCTTCTGCCTACTCGCTCGGAGCCTGCGCAGACGCTTGACCAGCATTGGGTCGGCGGCCAGCGTCTCGGGGCGGTCGACCAGGGCATTGAGCACCTGGTAGTAGCGGGTCGGCGACATACCGAACAGCTCGCGGATGGCCTCTTCCTTGGCGCCCGCGTATTTCCACCACTGCCGCTCGAAGGCCAGGATCTCGTGTTCGCGGCGGGACAGCCCGGTGTCGTACTCGTCGCCGGGCGCCGGGTTCGGGACATCCGCACCCGCTGAAGGGCTGCTCTGGGTTGCGGGAAGATCCCGCGCCGCTGCGCCGTCCATCTTGCTCCCTCGCCGATTGACCTCCTCCCCTCCTGGAGAGGAGGGATCCCAACCCTCGCGAGTTGGGTTTCCTGTTTCATCGCAGGCAGCCGGCAGGGCGAGCCCTGCACGGTCTTATGTCCGCTCCGCAGGCGTTTCGTGTCTCCGCTGGCCCGGCGGCGACGTTTCTGGAGCGTACCAGATGCGGTAGGCCTCCACCCGAACACGGAGGGCTATGCGCTACGTTCCTCGGCCACCGTGTTGTCTGCCTCGAAACATTGAACCACGCGTGTCCCACAGAAACGCCCTCCTCGCCCCACGCGTGTCCACCCGCGCTCGGCGGGATCCCGACGGGCACGGCAATAATTGCCTCATGTCAATCCTGCCCATCGTCATCGTTGGCGATCCTGTTCTACACCGCCCGACCGAGCCGGTGACCGAGACACCGGAGGAACTGGCCGGGCTGATCGCGGATATGTACGAGACGCTGGAGGCCGCCAACGGGGTCGGGCTGGCCGCCAATCAGGTGGGAGTGCCCAAGCGTTTGTTCGTCTACGACTGCCCCGATCAGGCCGACGACGGTACGGTGACCCGGCGCCGCGGGGCAGTGATCAATCCGGAACTGGAGACCTCGGGGATCCCGGAGACCATGCCGGACCCGGATCACGACGAGGAGGGCTGTCTGTCGGTGCCCGGCGAACAGTTCCCCACCGGTCGGGCCGACTGGGCTCGGGTCAGCGGGACCGATGAACACGGCAATCCGGTGCAGATCGAGGGCAAGGGGTTTTTCGCCCGCATGCTCCAGCACGAAGTGGGACACCTGAATGGGCAGCTGTATGTGGATGTGCTGATCGGCCGGAACGCCCGGGCGGCGAAGAAGGCGATCAAACGGAATGGCTGGGGTGTGCCCGGCCTGAGCTGGCTGCCCGGTTCCGATCCGGACCCGTTCGGGCATGACTGATCCGGGGAGCGTCGAATCCACGGGTGGACTGCCCGATATCCCGCTGGGTCGTCGGGTCGTGCTGCGCTACCGGCTGCCCGCGGGTTACGCACAGTCGTACACCGATGTGATCGGTATCCTCACCTCGCTCGATCCGCCCACCGTCCGGGCCGCCGACGGGAATCTGGTGACGGTGTCGCCGGATGAGGTGGTGGCGTTGAAGGCATTGACACCCCGACCCATCCGAACCGGAGAGATCAGGGCCCTCGAGGCCGCGGCGGCGAACGGCTGGCCGGGAACCCAGCACGCCTGGATCGGCGGTTGGCTGCTGCGCGCCGGACACGGCTACACCCGACGTGCCAATTCCGCGCTTCCGCTGGGAGATTCGTCGGGACCGGCACAACTGACCACGGACGTACTGCACCGGATCGGCGCCTGGTACACCGCGCACGGGCTGCCGGTACAGCTGGCCCTGCCGGATCGGCTGGCCACCGTACCCCCGGGATGGAACAGCTGGGGCGAGACCACTGTGCTCGGCATCGACGTGGACAATTTCGTCCTACCGCAGGGGCCATCGATGGTGCGGATCGCTCCGGCACCGGATGTGGCCTGGTTGGAGCTGCACCGGTATCGCGGAGACGAGCCGAGCGGGCATCTCCCCGCGGTACCGCTGCCGGAGGTGTTGACCGCGGTGCGCGGCGGTGAGGTGGGCTTCGCCGCGCTCGGACTGCCGAAACCGATCGCGATCGGCCGCGGAGCGGTCACCGACGCCCCCGACGGGCGGCGCTGGGTCGGGCTGTCGTGTGTGGCGGTAGCGTCCGAGCACCGACGGCACGGTCTGGCCGGTCTGGTGTGCGCGGAGCTGGTCCGCTGGGGTCGCGACCGCGGGGCGACACATGCGTATGTGCAGGTCGGCACCGATAACTCGGCCGCGCTCGCGCTGTATCGCGATCTCGGTTTCCTCGACCACCACAGCTACCGCTACGCCGTACTCGGGACACCTCCGCCGTCGGACCGGTAACTCCGCCGAGCCGCAGACCGCCCCCTCGACAGACAAGGAACACCCCGTGCGCCTGGCCACCTGGAACGTCAACTCGATCCGCTCTCGCGTGGACCGGGTGACCGCCTGGCTGGAACGCCAGGACATCGACGTCCTGGCCATCCAGGAGACCAAATGCCGGGACGACCAGTTCCCGTTCGAGCGGTTCGACGAGCTCGGCTACGAGGTGGCGCATGTGGGCCTGAACCAGTGGAACGGGGTCGCCGTCGTTTCCCGGGTCGGCCTCGAGGACGTGGAACTCGCCTTCCCCGACCAACCCGGTTTCGACCGCGCCGCCGAGGAGTCGCTGATCAGCACCCCGGTCGTCGAAGCACGGGCGATCGGCGCCACCTGCGGCGGGATCCGCGTGTGGAGCCTGTACGTGCCCAACGGTCGCGCCCTGGACGATCCGCACTACCGCTACAAACTGGACTGGCTCGCCGCCCTGCGCGGCAACGCCGAACGCTGGCTGCGGGAAGATCCACGGGCCAGGCTCGCGCTGGTCGGCGACTGGAATATCGCCCCCACCGACGAGGATGTGTGGTCGCCGGAGTTCTTCGCCGGCAAGACCCACGTCTCCCGACCGGAACGCGACGCCTTCACCGCCATTCTCGACACCGGTTTCACCGATGTGATGCGCCCGTTCGCTCCGGGCCCCGGCGTCTACACCTATTGGGACTACACCCAGCTGCGCTTCCCCCGGAAAGAGGGGATGCGTATCGATTTCATCCTCGCCTCTCCCGCCCTGGCCGACACCGTCACCGACTCGCAGGTCGACCGCGAGGAGCGCAAGGGCAAGGGCGCCAGCGACCACGCCCCGGTGATCGCCGAATTCGGCGACGCGGTGGTTACGTCCGGTATCTGAGCGGTTCGGCGTCGAGCGTGACACCGAACCGCCTCGCGCACGACCGGAGCGGAAGCTGAGGCGGGCCTACCATGGACAGTGGCTGTCCGTCCGTTCTGCGGGAGGTGTCATGGCTTTCTATCGACAGGTGGGGGCGGTGCCGCCGAAGCGGCATACCCAGCACCGTGACGGGCGAGGGCGGCTCTACTACGAGGAACTGGTGGGGGAAGAGGGCTTTTCCGGGGATTCCTCGCTGCTGTATCACCGGGAGCTGCCGCCGGCTATCGTCGACTCGACGGTGTGGGAGCTGCCGGATCAGACGACGACACCGAATCATCCGCTACGGCATCGCCATCTGCGGCTGCACGAACTGTTCCCCACGGATACGCCGGCGGCCACCGACCCGGTGACCGGGCGGCGGCTGTTGCTCGCCAATGCCGATGTACGGCTGCTGTACGTGGTCGCCTCGGGTGCGTCGCCGCTGTACCGGAACGCCATCGGGGACGAACTGGTGTACGTGGAATCGGGTGCGGCGGAAGTGGAGACGGTTTTCGGTGTGCTCCCGGTGCGGCAGGGCGATCAGGTGCTCCTGCCGCGTGCGACCACGCATCGCTGGGTGCCGAACGGGACGGAACCGCTGCGCGCCTATGTGATCGAGGCATCGAGCCATATCACGCCGCCGCGTCGGTACCTGTCGAGGTTCGGTCAGCTACTGGAGAATTCGCCGTATTGTGAGCGCGATCTGCACGGTCCGGTCGAACCGCTGACGGCGGAGGGAACGGATATCGAGGTACTGGTGAAGCATCGCGCGGCGGGGCAGGTGGTGGGCACCCGGATGGTGTACGCGACCCACCCGTTCGACGTGGTGGGCTGGGATGGGTGCCTGTATCCGTTCACCCTCGGTATCTTCGATTTCGAGCCGATCACCGGCCGGGTACACCAGCCGCCGCCAGTTCATCAGGCCTTCGAGGGAATCAACTTCGTGGTGTGCGATTTCGTACCGCGCAAGGTCGACTATCATCCGCTGTCGATCCCGGTGCCGTACTACCACTCGAATGTGGATTCCGACGAGATCATGTTCTACTGCGGCGGGGACTACGCGGCGCGGCGAGGTTCGGGAATCGGCCCGGGTTCGGTGTCGGTGCATCCGGGTGGATACGCGCACGGCCCGCAGCCAGGTGCCTACGAGGGCGGTATCGGGGCGGAGTTCTTCGACGAACTGGCGGTCATGGTGGACACCTTCCGGCCACTACAGCTCGGGGAGGGAGCGCTGGCCTGTGAGGACCCCGGGTATGCGTGGACCTGGTCGAGACGGGGCCCGCGGTGAAGGTGCGGGTCGAGGTACCGCGGGATTGCCTCTTCGGGCCCGACAATCTGCCGTACGGGGTGTTCGCGCCGGGCGGCGCGCCGTTCCGGGCCGGGGTGCGGATCGGCGATCACGTTCTGGACTTGGCCGCCGTACTGGACGACGAGGTTTTCGGGCGCCCGGATCTGAACGCCTTCCTGGCGCAGGGCCCGCGACGGTGGCGACAGGTGCGGGACCGGGTACGGGAACTGGTCGACGGGGAGATCGCGGCGTCGGCCCTGTTCCCGGCGGCGGAGGTGCGGATGGCGCTGCCTGTCCGGATCGGGGACTACGTCGACTTCTACGCCAGTATCGACCACGCGATGAACTTGGGCAGGTTGCTGCGCCCCGACACCGAGCCGCTGCTGCCGAACTGGCGTCATCTGCCGGTGGGGTATCACGGGCGCGCCGGAACCGTGGTGGTGTCGGGAACCGAGATCGTACGGCCGTGCGGACAGCAGCGCGGCGACACCGGCGCTCCGGTCCTCGGCCCCTCGCAGCAGCTGGATATCGAGGCCGAGCTGGGTTTCGTCATCGGGGTCGGCTCGGACCGTCCGATGGCTGTCGACGAGTTCGCCGACCATGTCTTCGGGGTGGCGCTGGTCAACGACTGGTCCGCCCGTGATCTCCAGGCTTGGGAGTACCGGCCGTTGGGCCCGTTCCTGAGCAAATCGTTCGCCACGTCCATGGCGCCGTGGATCACTCCACTCGACGCGCTGTCATCGGCCCGGATACCGCTCGGCCCGCAGACCCCCGAACCCCTGCCCTATCTGCGTGGCCACCAGGACTGGGGACTGGATATCGAGCTGTGTGTGCGCTGGAACGGCGAGGAGGTGTCGCGTCCCTCGTACTCCCGCATGTATTGGTCACCGGCTCAGATGCTGGCCCATCTCACCGTCAACGGTGCCGGCACCCGTCCTGGCGACCTGTACGCTTCGGGTACTGTCTCCGGCCCGGCGAAGAACCAGTGTGGTTCCTTCATCGAACTGTCCTGGGGTGGTTGGGAACCGGTCCATGTCGCCGGCGCGGAGCGCCGCTTCCTGCTCGACGGCGACGAGGTCACCATCACCGCGACAGCACCCGGTCCTGTCGGCACGCGGCTGGGACTCGGCGAGGTCGCCGGCCGTGTGCTGCCCGCACGGGTCGAGGGCGCTTCGCTTCCCACGGCGTCCGATGCCTGTGCCGACCGCTCGGAGACGTAGCCGAACCGGCCTTGTTTTCCGCGGCGAGCGGGGATCTATGGTCTGGGGGAGCGGGTTTCCGGCCGTCGACCTCACCGGGAACGGCGGCCGGGATTCGCTGGGCGTCGAGTCGGTACCGAAGACCGTGGCACCGAAGCCCGGGCCGCGGGGCTCGGCCCGTGGGTGCCCGGCATCGGCCGAATCTGGTGTGCCCTGGCAGACCTGGCTCGGCGAGGCCGATGGGCTTCTCGCCGGCGGCGATCCGGCGGCCGTCGATCGCGCCCTGAAGGCCATGTACACGATGAAGAAGATCGATGTGCGGGCCATGCGGGACGCCTACGAGGGTAGGACCGCGGGCCGAAACCGCTGCCCGGTTCGGGTCCGATCGCGGGAGGGGCCAGACCGGAGATGTAGACGAACGCTTATGCAGCCGAGAGTTCTGACGATGGTTCGTCTCGGTTGTGGTTGCTGTACTGGTTCAACGCAAAGCCAACGGGTTTCGAACACCAGGAGCAACCATGCGAATCGCAGTTTTCGGCGCAACCGGTTCCATCGGACGGCATGTGGTCGAGCAGGCATTCGAGCGCGGATACGAGGTCACCGTCCTCACCCGTGACGCCGGCCGGGCCGCGTGGACCGGTCCTCGGCCGCACGTGGTCGAGGGGAACGTGCTGGATCCGGACGCGGTGGAACGGACCGTGGCCGGTCAGGACGCGGTACTGGTCACGCTCGGCAACGGCCGCAAGGGAGTGGTGCGAGCCGAGGGAACCCGGCAGGTCATCGCCGCCATGGAACGGCACGGGGTGAAGCGGCTGGTCTGCCAGTCCACCCTAGGCGCCGGCGACAGCCGCGGCAACCTCGACTTCCTGTGGAAATACATCATGTTCGGCCTACTGCTGCGCCCGGCCCACGCCGACCACGAACAGCAGGAGGAATATGTGCGGGCCGCCGATCTGGATTGGACCATCGTGCGACCCAGCGCCTTCACCGACGGCCCCCGCACCGGAAACTACCGGCACGGTTTCGCCGCCGACGAACGCGGACTCGACCTGAAGATCTCCCGCGCGGATATCGCGGAATTCCTGCTCGACCAGGTGACCGACCGCACCTACCTGCACAAGACGCCCGGAATCTCGAACTGAGGGCCGACGGCCGTATTCGAGGGGCGACCGCGCCGCACCGGGCGCCCGGGATCGGATCGCTCAGCGCCGCTCGATCCGCGGCATGGGCGGCCCGATCGCCCCTCGGGCGCGGAGATAGGTTTCGAGAGCGTCCAGGTCGGTTGGTCCGACGGTCATATCGACACCCCGGGTGAAGACATCGAATCCGTCACCCCCGGAGGCCAGGAAGTTGTTGGTGGTCACCCGGTAGCTCGCGACCCTGTTCAACGGCTGCCCACCGACCCGGACACTGTCGTCGAACACCTTATGTCCGGCGGCGCCGCGTCATCGTAGGCGTAGGTGACAGGGGTCCGGGTAGAAAACGGCCAGGATTGAACGCTGAACGCATTCACGCTGGTCGTGCCGGTAAGGAAGGATCGTGCCGCCAGGTATATGAAGACCGGTGTGGGTTTACCCGGCAGTGATCCGGAGGTCGTTTCGCAAGCTTTGTTCCAGAATCGTTGCGCGGTAACTACTTTCGGAAGAGGTGGGCCATGCCCGTCGGCTCCTGCGTCGGGGCTCCGGTCAGTACGGACAACACCATCCAGACCTTTGTCCTCGATCGCGAGCCTGATTCACGGTGATCTCGCCACTGCTCACGGTAGTTGTCGTCAGCCGCGCGGTAGCTCGAGTAGGTGCTCGGCGGAGGAGATGAGGATCGACTCGGGTGACCTGCCCCGGAAAAGCCGTGTCACCTCGGCTTCTGGCCACCCCGATATCCAGTGCAGCAGGTTTTCCCGGAACGTCGGCGGAACCCATATCCCGATCAGGCTCGGGTCATCGAAACGGGTTCTGTCGACGATTCCTATACCACCCGGGTTGGGGATGGTGTGACGGAGGTCCGTCACGGACTCGTCGAAGAGAATGATCGGATGGGCCGAGCCCGGAGTGACGTAGTACGAGGAGACGAACGAATCTTCACCCCTGACGTTTTTGATCGGGGCTTTGATCGGCTCTCCGTTGGCTGCGGCTCGTATTGCTACGGCATAGTCTCCAGGAGCTCCCAGGGATGCTTGCTCGACATTCAGCCCGTCCAGGCCGTCCGGACCCCGCAATCGCGTGGTACCCCAGGATTCGCTCGTCAATATCCCAGGAAGATTCAGCTCGCCCGTCATATGTGTGTATACTGTACTGCTACGTTCGGCCAGCGCGCCGAACGTAGCGAGCTGGGATCGGAAAGCTTCTCTTTGTGTGCCGTAGATATCGGAAGGAGCTACCCAGGGGAAGCGCTGTTCCTGTAGCGGCAGTGTTACACGCTGTTCCCAGGCATCCCACCCTGGCCTGTGATGATATGGATTCACAGAGAATTCGACGGTGTTTTTTTCGACATCAACCTCGACTCGTGTCCTGAGCCCTGGAATCACGTATGTGCCGCTTCGTGTCGGCGTTTCCGTGTGGCGAATGGAATTTGGTAGAGAATTCAGGAAGTCACCGTCGTACCTGGGTTCTTTGATAACCCTGTTCAATGGAATGTCGACATCCAAGGAACTCAGCAACTCGTCGGTTTCTTCTCCAGACATTTTGTTTTTCGTGATGATCTTCCTGACCGCTTCCCGATCGTCGGCCAGGATGGCATTCCGCATTTGCTCGCGCACTCTGCTCGATTTTTCGTACGCCTTGTTCGACTTGATTCTCTTTTCCGTGAGCATTTTCCTTAGTTGTTCGCGCGTGGCGTTGTCGCTCTGCGCCAGCGCGTGCAGCTGTCTGCCGCTGACACTCAATTCGACGGCGTCAGTGCCCTGAGCCCGTGCGCCGGGTGCACGATCCGCCCCCGTACCCTGTCCCTGCGTTCCCAGCCCCTCACCTGCTTCCTCGATCTCGCGGCCGCCGCCCTGGTCGAGGTGCACCTTCTCATCGACATCCTCCCTGACAAGACGAGTCATGCTTTCTTCGGTGTCTCCCCAGGCTTCCGTTTCCTTCCTGGTCAGGCGTTTCAGCTCTTCCTTGGCCCAGGTGAGGATCCTGGTCATACCGTTGCTCACCCGCGCTACACCGCTGGGGCAGGCGCGGGCTGTGCGGCCGCGGTGAGGCAGGCGGCGATCTCGTTCGCGCCGGGTGTCCAGGTGCGGCGGTAAGCGTCGATGGCGTCGAGCCGGCGGTGAGTGCAGTCCTTGCTGGGTTTCAGATACCGCTGCAGGGTATGGCGGTCCTCGTGCCCGGACAGGTGCATCAGATCGGCTTCGGTGGCGCCGTCCTCCCCGGCGTGGGTGAGCCGGGAATGGCGCAGGTCGTGCAGGTTCCACCCGCCGGTAGCCGCGCCCAGGTGCCGTTCGGCGGTGCGGTAGCTCATGCGCCGACGTCGTGTGACCGGGTCGATATCGGCGGCCGCGGCGGTGCCGTCGTCGGGAGCGACTCGCCGGGGCAGGAACACCGGCCCGTTCCGGTGCCCGGCCAGCAGCTGGCCGAGCAGCCGGGCGGTGCGGATGTCGTACATCAGCTCATCCGGTCGGCCGCCCTTTCGGACGGTGCTAGTGTCCCGCGTCGGGAATTCGATGAGTAAGTAGGTTGTAGGCTCGCCTGGTGGCGCGGATGGGTCGGCCGGTGGCCGAGGTGGTGTTGACCGATGAGGAACGGCAGACGCTCGTGCGGTGGGCGCGGCGGGCGAAGTCGTCGCAGGCGCTGGGGCAGCGGTGCCGCATCGTATTGGGGTGCGCGGCGGGGAAATCCAATAAAGAGGTGGCGGCTGATCTGGGGATCTGGCCGCAGACGGTGGGTAAGTGGCGTAACCGGTTCGTGGCGCGCCGGCTGGAGGGTTTGGTCGACGAACCGCGTCCGGGTGGGCCACGCACGATCACCGACGAGCAGGTCGAGTCGGTGTTGGTGGCGACGTTGGAGCGCCAACCCGCCGATGCCACGCACTGGTCGCGGGCCTCGATGGCGGCCGAGAGCGGATTGAGCAAATCGACGGTGGGCCGGATCTGGCGTGCGTTCGGGTTGGCCCCGCATCGGGTCGACGAGTTCAAAATCTCCAACGATCCGCAGTTCGTCGACAAGGTCTGTGACGTGGTCGGGTTGTATCCGAATCCGCCGGAGAAGGCGCTGGTGTTGTGTGTCGATGAAAAGTCGCAGATCCAGGCGTTGGACAGGTCGGCGCCGGTGTTGCCGATGATGCCGGGCATGCCCGAACGCCGTACTCACGACTACATCCGTCACGGGATCACCACCCTGTTCGCCGCCCTCGACATCGCCACCGGGGAGGTGATCGGCCAGATCCACCGCCGTCATCGCGCGACCGAGTTCAAGAAATTCCTCGTCACACTCGACAAGCAGGTGCCGCCCGAGCTGGACGTGCATCTGATCTGCGACAACTACGGCACTCACAAGGCGCCGGTCATCGTGAAATGGCCTGCGGCGCATCCTCGTTTCCACAGGCACTTCACCCCCACCTACTCGTCGTGGCCGAATCAGGTAGAACGCTGGTTCGGACTGCTGACCGACAAGAAACTGCGCCGCAGCACACACCGGTCGGTCCAAGCCCTCGAGCGCGACATCCGCGACCGGATCGCCCACTGGAACGAGAACCCGAAACCGTTCGCCTGGACCAAGACCTCCGACGAGATCCTCGACAGACTCGAATCATATCTTCAACGAATTCCTGGCGCGGGACACTAGCCCTCCGGTTCAGGCGGTCCAGGTCCGCGACATCCAGGCGAAGGACTTCCTCGGCGCGGGCCGCGCTCGCATAGAGCATCGCCCACAGAGCCCGATCCTCGAGCGGGTACCGCCTGTCGCCGACGAGTCGGTCGATCGCCTCCCGAGATCGCACCCGGTTGGAGTCGGGCTTGGGCTGATGCTCGCGGCCGACCCCGGTCAGCACCGCGCCCGCGTCGGCGATCCACTCCTGGACCTGGAAGTAGGCCAGGGCGCTGGCGACCGCGGCGCGCTTGGCGTTGAACGTCGCCGGTACCTTCGCGCTCCACGCTGTGCGGATGTTGCGGTGCAGCCGCGCCCTACCGGACTCATTGTCGAGTTCGGCGACATCGCCGATCCCCGCGAACGCCCGCGGCAGAGCAGAGGTGTAGGCGCGCACCGCTTCCGGCGAGGTGATCCGGCCCGACTTCCCGCGGTGCCCGGCCGGCCACCGCAGGTACTGCGCCAGCGCCGCGGCCGTCGCCATCCGGCCCGCCTCGGCGACGGAAGCGAGATGCCGGGTGGAGGTCATCGAGCCGACTCCTCGATTGTCAGATAACAGGCGGGAAGGGGTGTGGTCCGGCGGTGCGTTTCTCCAGGAGCGCCACCAGATGTTGTCGGATAATACGTCATTATCTGACCTCTGCGCCCGGCTCTGCCCCTCAACCGTCTTCTGCGTCAGCCCCGGGCTCGCGCAGGGGCCGCAGGCCCCCGCCACCCAGATCGGGTCGGATGATGGGGTAGCGACCGTTGAAGTTGATGTGGTCGAACATCAGCGGGTGGATCCGCGCTTTGACCTCGGGTGCGATCACCATGCCGTCGGCCTCCAGACGATGGACGGCGGCATCGATATACAGAGAGTTCCACCACGCCACACAGTTGAGACCCAATCCCAACGCCCCCAATTGGTCCTCCATGCCGGTCACGTACTTCTGCTGCAGCTCGCCGAGGTTGCCGAAGAAGATCCGCCGGGCCAGGGCGTGGCGGGCCTCGGTCAGGTTGAGCTGCGTGTTGATCGCCCGCCGCTACGACTCGTCGTGGAGGAATTGCAGGACGTGCAGGGTCTTGAAGATGCGGCCGTAATGCGCGAACGCCTCACCCAGGCTGGTGTGACGGCCGTCGGCGGACATCATCCGGATCAGGTCGTAGGCCCGGCCCTTCCCCGTCGTCAGAGAACCGGCGACCCGGAGTATGGCATCCCACTCCCTGCGGGTGACGTCGGGCCGGACGGTGTGTCGGCCCAGCTCTGCCAGCTTCACCGGCGGGATCCGCGCCAGGTCCACCTCGCCGGTCTTCAGTACCCGCACCTCGGCCACCCGCTCCAGTGCGTCCCGCATCCCCTGCCCGCTGATCGACGTTACCGGAGTCCGCATGGCCTCCAGCCCGAGACATGCCCGCCGTCGGGTACCTCCAGCAGGGTCTCCAACGCCGCCCGCAGACCGTCGTCCGCGGCGTCGGCGACCAGGGCATGGATCCGGTTGTACTCGCCCGAGCGCACCTCGGTGACCAGCCGGGACAGCACCGAGATCCCCGACAGCAACACCCGCTGCCGCACAAACCACACCACCGCCCGGTCGAACAACGCCCGCCGCGACTCCACCGAGTTCCACACCCGCGAGGCCACAAAAGACCGCAGCCCTATCTCCGCAGCCCAGAAATCCTTGTAGCCCAGCCATTCCTGGATCTCGCGGGCGTGTTCATGCTGGGTCGGCAACCGGTCCGGGTACAGCTTCACACATGCCGGGTCGTCCACCCCGACCTGCTCGGCCATGAACTCCGCGACTACATCGGGCACCTCAGCCGGCGTGGGCAAGAACGTGCCGAGCATCCGTACTGTCCCCCACTGCACCGCCCACCCCACCTTGTTGTGCGGCCGGCGCTTCGCCCTCGCGTACTCCGCCGTCGCGGAGTCCATCCGGAAAACAACTCCAGCTCACCCGGCGACAGATCCTCCACGAAACACCGATACCGGAGAGTCTGCCGCTCGGACAAGTACTCATGCGACACGAGCCGCCACCCTAGGCCAAGACTCTAGGCCACACACCCCAAGCGTGATCAACCACCAGCACCAGGACTCTGACCAGCATGAATGCGCTTAGCGTTCAATCCTGGCCGATTACTACCCGGACCCGTGATACCGGCCACCGACAGCACCGTCGGTTTGCTCGGGTTGTCCCACTGCTGTTCCAGCAGGTCCAGGATCCGGCTGCCCGTCAGGGTGACAGTGACGACCTGGTTGCCGAACGGCTGCGCCTCGTAGATGGCGCCGAAGGTGATGGGACCGGGCCCGATATCGGCGCGCACCCCACCGGGATTAACGAACGCCGTCACCGACTGCGCGGGTTCGTCGGTGACATCGAGCATGGCGTCGGCGATGACGTCGCCGAGTGGGGATTCACCGGACTCGCGCACGGCACGGGGCAGCGGCGCGGCGGCCGCGCCGACCACCCGCTCGGCGCGCGGCGCGGCCTGTGCGGCGAAGAAGTCGACCATGCGATTGACCTCGGGATCGGTGTCGACATCACGGGTCACCACCCGGTTCACCGCGGAGACGGTGACGTCGCCGGCGCCGAAGCGCAAGGTGATGTCGGTGATCAGCCGGCCGTAGGAACCGGCCTGTGTCACCACCTTGCCGTCGATGGAGACACATACGCTTGACGGCTGTGGCCGGTGAGGATGGTACGCACCATCGGATCGGTGCGGCGGGCCAGTTCGGGGATGTCCGGGGTGATCTCGGCGCAGCCGTTGTAGTCGGTGGACGCCGCCGGCGTCCGCTGCCCACCGCCGTCGTGGACCAGCGCCACCACGGTTTCGGCACCCGCCTTCCGCATATCGGGCACATACCTGTTGACGGCCTCGATCTGATCGCCGAAGGTATAGCCGCGGATCCCCTCGGGAAACACCAGATGCTCGGTCTCCGGGGTGACGGTCCCGACCACCCCGATCCTGTGCCCGCCCACTTCCAGCATCGTCCAGGCCCGCACCCCGGGCACCAGGCCACCCTCGGCGTCGGTCAGGTTGGCGGCCAGGAACGGGAAGTCGGCTCCGGTGAACGGCGCGCCCGGCGAACAACCGTCGAGCGCGCATCCGCCCTGCCGCAGCCGCGCCAATTCCAGGACACCGTGGTCGAGTTCGTGGTTGCCCACCGCGGATGCGGCCACCCCGACCTCGTTCAGGAAATCGATCGTCGGTTCATCGTGAAACAGCGACGACACCAGCGGGCTCGCGCCGATATTGTCGCCGGCCGACAGCACCGCACTGTCCGGGTACGCCTCACGCAACCGGTCCAGGTGGGCGGCCAGATAACCGCCACCACCCGCGGTATGGTCCGCGATCAGCCCGTTGCTCGCCTCCGGCGGCCGCAGATGACCGTGCAGATCGTTGAAACCGAACAGATGCACCTCGCCCGGTTCGGCGACGGGCAGATCGTCGGTGGACATCAGCGGTATTCCACCGGGCGGCGTCTCGGCCGCGTCGGAGCATCCGGCGACCAACACGAGACTCAGCAGTACGGCGCATCCCCCGACCGCCCGGCGCACAGGACTCATACCTTCCGACTCTGGCAGAGCGGAACGGCCGGTGGGCGACACGATGGTGAATTCCTCCCCTTTCGCCAGGAACCGATGAGTCTCGCCGCTTCGGTCGGTCCGGTCACACGCGAACGCTCGCCGTACTAGGTATTCGTGCAGCCGACGCACACGGACACCGAGGTCCGCTTCCTCGTTGTAGACGGGAACGACCACATCCGGCACCGGTGGCGCCGATGGGGTTTCCGGGAGTTTCGCCGTGTCGGCGACGGCCACGATATCGGTTATAGGACCACGTTCGGATGCGTGGCCGGCGTAGACCTCCGAGCAGAGTGTGAGGTTCCTGGGAACCTACCCGTCTCGGTACGGGCCCACGGCAACTGCCGTACGTTTCGTTATCGGTGCGGTACTCCCATAGCCATCCCCTCATCTCGTCCGGAACGCCACCACAACGGTCCGATCTCGGCGTCGGAGGAGGTGGACCGGCATTCCACTCGGGTGCGCCTCGGCCGCCCATCCGACACGGTGAGCTGTCGCGTTCACGCGAACCTCGTTGTTCTCACCTGCCGCGCCGTTGCGGTCGGTGGTGTTCGCGACATGGCCAGTATGCCCCTTGCCACCGACAGAAAACCGGCTAGGAAAGACGCCACAGCGGAGATACCGGACCGTGGCCTTTCCCCAGGTCATAGGAGGCTTCCAGACAGCGACGAGTCCACTCCTTGGCGAACTCGAAGGCATCCGGCACCGAGTATCCATGGGCCAGCGCGCACGCCAGGGCGGCGGCCAGCGTGTCACCGCCGCCGTGATCGTTGCCGGTCTCGATCCGCGCCGCGCCGAACTCCAGGAAACGCTCCCCGTCGAACAGCAGATCGGTGCTGGTGGGCGAGGACCGTAGATGCCCGCCCTTGACCACCACCCATCGCGGACCCAACGCGTGCAACGCCTCGGCGGCCTGCCGCGCGGACGCGTCGTCGGTGACCTCGACCCCGGTGAGCAGCCGTACCTCGTCGAGATTCGGGGTGACGATCGTGGCCAGGGGGAACAGGGTGTACCGGAGCGCATCGAGCGCCTCGGCGTGCAATAGCGGATCCCCGTGCATGGAGGCCGCGACCGGATCCACCACCAGCGGCATCTCTCCGTCCCGGCCTATCCCGACCTCCCGGCACACATCCGCGACGGCCTCGATGATCGCGGTCGAGGCCAGCATGCCGGTCTTGGCCGCCCCCACGCCGATATCGCCTACGACCGCACGGACCTGATCCGCCACCGTCTGCGGCGGGATCTCGTGGAAACCGGACACTCCGACCGTGTTCTGCACGGTTACCGCGGCCACCGCCACCAGCGCGTGCACTCCGCACAGTGCCATGGTTCGGGTATCGGCCTGGATACCGGCCCCGCCCCCGGAGTCGGTCCCGGCAATGGTGAGCGCCCGCACCGGTGTCCGGCCGGCGGGCGGTAACGGCAGGAACTTCACGGCGTAACACTACGTGTTCGTCGTACTGCCGCGGGCGCGCAGGTCACACTTCCTGTCGGCGCTACGGAAAGGCCGCCAATACCGGGTCCGGACAGCGTGAGCCGGTCGGTTCCCGGGGCGCGCGACCGGCCGGCCGGACCGCGTCCGCATCGGCCGATTGCTGTGCGGGAAGAGCGCACGGTACCGGTTCACCTCCGATACGGCGACCGGTACCGGGTCAGCGCAACCGTATCGGTCGCGTCCGGACCGGACACGCGGCCGATTCGCCCATACCCGGGCGGGTCGGAGGATGGGCGGGTATGGTCGGCTGCGGAAAAATTCACATGCCAACGGGGGCTCGCACCAGCGGGCTGAGAGGACGGCTAGCCCATTCCACGGGCGGATCAGGGCCGTCGACCGTATGAACCTGACCGGGTAATGCCGGCGTAGGGAGGAAATATGACGACCGCACCCGTCGACACCGTCACCACGGGACCGATCGAGGGCAGTGTCAAGCACTATCGCGAGGTGGACGGCCTGCGTATTCCGGTGCGCCGGATCAACCTCACCAACGGTGAGCACTTCGATGTCTACGACACCTCGGGCCCGTATACCGACGAGACGGCGACCATCGACCTGGAGGCCGGTCTGCCGAAGCTGCGCGACGGCTGGACCAAGCCGGATATCGAGGGGCCCCGCACCCAGCTCGCCTGGGCGCGAGCGGGTGTCATCACCCCGGAGATGCGGTTCATCGCCGCCCGGGAAGGGATGGACGCCGAACTGGTGCGCGCGGAGGTCGCGGCCGGCCGCGCCGTGATCCCGGCCAACCACAAACACCCGGAGCTGGAGCCGACCATCATCGGCAAGAAGTTCCTGGTGAAGATCAACGCCAATATCGGCAATTCGGCGGTCTCGTCCTCCATCGCGGAGGAAGTGGAGAAGATGGTGTGGGCGACCCGTTGGGGTGCGGACACCATCATGGACCTGTCCACCGGCAAGAACATCCACGAAACCCGGGAGTGGATTCTGCGCAACTCTCCGGTCCCGGTCGGTACGGTGCCGATCTACCAGGCGCTGGAGAAGGTGAACGGCGACCCGACCGAGCTCACCTGGGAGATCTACCGCGATACGGTGATCGAGCAGTGCGAACAGGGCGTGGACTATATGACCGTGCACGCGGGTGTGCTGCTGCGGTATGTGCCGCTCACCGCCAAACGCGTCACCGGCATCGTCTCCCGCGGCGGTTCCATCATGGCCGCCTGGTGCCTGGCCCACCACAAGGAATCGTTCCTCTACACCCATTTCGAGGAACTGTGTGAGATCCTGGCCCGCTACGACGTCACCTTCTCCCTCGGCGACGGCCTGCGCCCGGGCTCCATCGCCGATGCCAATGACGAGGCCCAGTTCGCCGAACTGCGCACCCTCGGCGAATTGACGAAGATCGCGAAATCCCATGGCGTGCAGGTGATGATCGAAGGCCCCGGCCACGTGCCCATGCACAAGATCGTGGAAAACGTGCGGTTGGAGGAGGAACTGTGCGAGGAAGCACCGTTCTACACCCTCGGCCCGCTGGCCACCGATATCGCACCCGCCTACGACCACATCACCTCGGCCATCGGCGCGGCCATCATCGCCCAGGCCGGCACCGCGATGCTGTGCTATGTCACCCCGAAGGA
This sequence comes from Nocardia brevicatena NBRC 12119, assembly GCF_000308495.1. Lineage (GTDB taxonomy): Bacteria > Actinomycetota > Actinomycetes > Mycobacteriales > Mycobacteriaceae > Nocardia > Nocardia brevicatena. The sequence continues at coordinate 126,264 of NZ_BAFU01000086.1, forward strand.
ACACCTCGGCCTGCCCAACCGCGACGACGTGAAAACCGGTGTGATCACCTACAAGATCGCCGCCCACGCCGCCGACCTGGCCAAGGGACATCCGCACGCCCAGCGCCGTGACGACGAATTGTCCAAGGCGCGTTTCGAATTCCGCTGGCGCGACCAGTTCGCCCTCTCCCTCGATCCGGATACCGCGCGCGAGTACCACGACGAGACGCTGCCCGCGGAACCGGCGAAGACCGCGCACTTCTGCTCGATGTGCGGTCCGAAGTTCTGCTCCATGCGGATCTCGGCGGATGTGCGCGAGTACGCGGAGAAGCATCGGTTGACGGATGTGGATGCCATCGAAGCAGGGATGGCGGAGAAGTCGGCGGAGTTCACCCGATCAGGAGGGCAGGTGTACCTGCCCGTCGTGTCGTAGCCGCTGAGGCGGATCGGCCTCGGTGAACATGCCGTTGATTCGGGGAGCCACAGTGGGACCACCTGTGGCTCCCCGAATTACGGAGCCGGCGCAAGGTCGAGAGGCCGGTTGACACATTCGGCCGTCGACGCATCATTCGGGCATCTTCCTCGAATACCGGACGCACCGGTTCACCGACGATGAACCGGGTTGGTGGCGACGGTGGGACGTGTGCGCACGCCCTGGCCCGTACACGGTTCGTCGTGAGGCTTCACTCGACCCCATTGTCGAACCGCCAGCGGGTCGCCCCTCCCGGATCGACGGTGGCCAGGGCCGTCGCGGTGTACGGGGTGATGCGGTACACGTGCCACGGCGGCGGGCCCGCGGAGGGGGCGCTGAACTCGGCGGTGAGCGCTCGGCCCGTCTCGTCCACCCGCGCCGGCCAGCCGCCGGCGGCCCAGCGGGCGGCCATATCGGCGACCGTCGCCGGATCGGTGATCCGCGTGGCCGTGCCTTCGACGACGAGATCGAACTCGTGCGTGGCGACGCTGAGCGAGCAGCGGGCATCACGAGCCAGGCTGCGCCCTTTCCGCGTGCCCTCGCCGGTTTCGAACCAGAAGGCACCGTCGACCCATAGCGCGCCGATCCCGGTCATATGTGGGCTGCCGTCCGAGTTGATCGTGCACAACCAGCAGGTGTGTCGTCCCGGACCGCCTGCGCCGGGCGCCTGAGGCAGGCCGTCTTCGAGCCGTGCCCGGATATCGGCCCAGTCCAGTGCGGGCAGATCGTAGAGGGTGGCGAGGTTCGTCGTTTCCATGTCCATGGAGACCGGACGACCACCGCAAACTCATCGGACGCCACGACCGGTCGAGCTACCGCCGGCGCCTCGATGGTTCCCTCCTCTTGGCCGCATCCTCGCCACGCCGCCGCACGGGTCGGTGAACAGCGCGTTTCAGCTGCCGGCGCCATCCGCCGGGTAGTGCTGGTCGAGCCAGGCGTCGAAGGTGGGACCGGCGATGATGGCGTCGGGACCGGGGAGAAGGGCTCCCGCCGCCTGGACTTCGCTGTTGGGGTCGGTGGCGTCGACGACTTCCTCGACCCGCGCCGGGGCGCCGCGGCGCGCGGCCAGTTGTGCGGTGGCGGCGGCGAGGTTCAGTTCCCGCGGACCGGCGATCTCGACCAACTCGGGAGCCGTATCGGCCAGGGCCAGCTTCGCCAGCTCTTCGGCGACGGTGCGGGCGGCGACGAGGCGGGTGCGCACGCGCGGGACGTAGGCGGTGTCGCCGCGGGTGGTCCAGTCGAGCATCATTTCGGTGAATTCGTGGAATTGGGCAGCGCGCAGAATCCGCACCGGCACCGGCCCTTCGCGGTAGGTCCGCTCCTGGGCGAGTTTGCCGGCGTAGTGACCGGCCGTGAACGCATCGATACCGATGATCGACACCACCGCGATCCACCGCACGCCGGCGTCGGCCGCCGCACGCCCGACGTTTCGGGCGATGGTGTGGAAGAAGTCGGTGACCGCGGCGGTCTCGGTGGTCTCGGTGCTGGTCGCGTCCACAACGATCTGTGTCCCGGTCAGCGCCGCGGCCAGACCGTCACCGGTGTAGGCGTCGACGCCGGCCGACCGGGTGATCTCGACGACCTCGTGCCCCTGGTTCTTCAGCACATCGGCCACCTCGCGGCCGATCCGCCCGCTCGCCCCCAGTACCGCGATCCGCATTACCTACCTCCTCGTTCCGAACTCTTCATCAGGAAGACGACGCAGCTACAACGGTTGTGACATCGGTGTGGGGAGACCCGCCGCCGGGACGGCGTGTTTCACGCTCGCCCCAGGGCCAATGTCACATTGTGCCCGCCGAAGCCGAACGAATTGGTGAGGGCGTAGTCGACACGCTGGGGGCGGGCCGTGCCGTGGACGATGTCGAGGTCCACATCGGGGTGCTCGAGGTTGAGAGTGGGTGGGACGACCTGGTCGCGCAGGGTGAGCGCGGTGAGGATGGTTTCCAGGGCGCCGACGGCGCCGATGGAGTGGCCGAGCGCGGATTTGGGGGCGTACACCGAGGCGTCGGGGGTGACGGCGGTGATGGCGGCCGCTTCCGAGGCGTCGCCGATGGAAGTGGAAGTGGCGTGGGCGTTCACATGCCCGATATCGGCGAGGGTGAGGCCCGCGGTAGCGATCGCATTGCGCATGGCCCGGGCCGCGCCCTCGCCCGCCGGATCGGAGGCGACGATGTGGTGGGCGTCGGAGGTGATACCGGCGCCGAGCACCCGGGCGTGGACGCGGGCGCCGCGGGCGCGGGCGTGCCGTTCGGATTCGAGTACCAGTAGGGCGCCGGCCTCACCGAAGACGAAACCGTCCCGGTCGCGGTCGAAGGGGCGCGAGGCACGCTCGGGTTCGGCGTTACGGGTGCTCATGGCGCGCATCATGGCGAAACTCGCGATCGGGACCGCGTCGATATGCCCCTCGACCCCGCCCGCCACGACCACCTCGGCTTCGCCGGTGGCGATCAGCCGCCACGCCTGCGCGATTGCCTCGGTCCCTGAAGAACAGGCCGATACCGGTGCGAAAGCGCCTGCCTTGGCGCCGATTTCGAGGCTGACGGCCGCGGCTGGCCCGTTGGGCATGACCATCGGCACCGACATCGGTGACACCTTTCGGTAACCGCCCGCGCGCATGGCGTCGACGGCGGCGACCAGCGCGTCGCCACCGCCGAGACCGGTTCCGATCGAGACCGCCAGCCGCGCGCCGTCCACCTCCGGCGTACCGGCTTCGGCCCATACGCGGCGGGCGAGCACCAGAGCCAACTGCTCCACATACGAATACCTGCGCTGCTCCACTCGGGTGAGTTGCGCGCCCGGATGGGACTTCAGCTTGCCCCCGATACGTACCGGCAGGTCGTACTCGGCGATGAAATCGTCGTCGAGTGCCGCGATGCCGGTGTGGCCGTCCAGCAGCCGCGACCAGGTCAGGTCCATATCGTCGGCCAGCGAGGTGGTGGCCGCGTAGGCCGTGACGACCACCGGCGTAGCTACCCGGGTTTCTGAAGCGGTTGTTACAGTCACGGGGTCATGAATACCTGTACCATTCGCTACAGTCAACCCATGGCCCGCCCTCTCGACCACGCCAAACGCACCGAACTACTGGATGCGGTGGTGCGCTATATCGCCGAGCACGGGCTCGCGGACCTGTCCCTGCGCCCGCTGGCCGCCGCGCTCGGCACCAGTTCGCGCATGCTGATCTACTACTTCGGAACCAAGGAAGAACTCCTGGTCCAGGCACTGACCGGACAGCGTCCCGATATCGCCGCCGTATTCGCGGATATCACCGACGCCGAGAGCCTGCGCGAGCGGCTGTGGGAATTCTGGCGGGAGAACACCACAGGATCCGGTGCCGTCAGCGTCAAAGTGATGCTCCAAGTCCTCGGCGCGGCCTGCGCCGCACACGCACCGTATGCCGGTTACGTACGGGGCGCCATCACCGCATTCGTCGCCGCACTCACCGAGGGGCTGCGCGGAATCGACGGCGTCGACGACCCGGAAGTGGTGGCGACCCTGCTGGTCTCCGGGCTACGCGGAATATTGCAGGACCGCCTCGTCACCGGCGACACCGAACGTACGGACCGCGCCGCGCGCCGCCTCATCGAGCAAGCGGTGCGTTGACGGAAGTCCGGCAGATGAGACCGCCCTCCCGATTCGGGAGTGAGTACGCGGTCGACATCCGCGATCCGGAGGTAGCTCGGGATAGGAACACCTCGTAGGTTCGCTTCTCGAACCTCGGGACCGGCTCCGCCGGTTCATGCCGCGGTCCGGATATACCCGGCATCGGCGCCTCCGCCATCATCGTCCCAAAACCCTTGACAGCGAACCGGTCTCGTCTCACTCATATTCGAGGAGCCCGATATCCATCGGCACACCGGCGCATCGGGCCTCGTCCAGGTCCGGGAGTGGTCCATCCGGCGGCGGCATGGGTCCCCTAAAGTTCCGCGGACAGGCCGCGGGGCCGACCATACCGATGCGGAATCTACCGCGCCGCCGGCGTATCCCACCAGGGCGGAACCGATCCGCCGTGCTGCGCGTCGGATTGTTTGTGAGAATCGGTGACCAACGAACAACGAGAACGAGAGCCGGGGGGCTGTGACGACGACACCAGACCCGATCACGGTGGACGCCACGACGCTCACCGACGCGGGTGCGTTTCTGCGCCAGATCGCCACCGCCGTGGGCGATGGATTCCGTCGGATGGACGCCGAGATCGACGGCATGGCCTATTGGGGTGGCCCGGCCGCGGCCGCATTCCAATCGGGATGGCGGGAAGCCAGTGCCGGCGCGGTCATGCTGCTGTCCTCCCTGGAGAGCATGGCCGACCTGTTGGGTGTGCAGGGCGACGAGTTCGCCTCGGTGGACGAGACCCTGGCCGCCGACCTCGCCGATACCGGCCCGCGCCCCAGTTCACTCAACCTCTGACCGGAAGCGGTTCCCAGATGTCTCAGTATCATGTCGACACCGAGCAACTCGACGCGCTCACCATTCAGTTGCGCGGCCTGCTCGGCTTCACCGAGGACGCGCTGGTGCAGCTGCGGCAGCGGATGGAGCGGCTGCACAACGGTGACGGCGATACCGCGCCGTGGACCGGTGATACCGCCGACGCGGCCCGCGACGCCATGACCACCTGGACCAACGGCGCGCAGAAGATGCGCGACGGGCTGGCAGAAATGGAGGCCGCGAGCAAAACCGCCCACGACTCCTACAGCACCGCGTTCGCCGCGATCCTGGCACGGCTCGATCGGGGCCCCGCCCCCAACGGCAGCCCCCGGTGACGGTTGCCGACGTCGATACCGACGTCTACAACCAGGCCGGGAACGCACTGATCACCGCCGCGGACAATTTCATCCTGGCCGTGGACGCGAGATGGACCAGGCTCGCCGATACCGGCGAGAACATGACCGGCTCCTACGACGAGGCCAAAGCGTGGGCGGCCGGCTACGACACCAAAGCCAATGACCTGCTCATGCAGGTCAAAATGCTGGCGAACAACGTCAACGGTTACGGCAATGTCCTGCTGGAACTGGGTTGGCTGCATGCGCTGGCCGACCACAACGCCAACATGACCCCGGGTCCGGCACCGACCGAACCGGTCTATCCGCCGTTGACGATGCTCGTCGGCTGCCGGCCGCCGCTACCCTCGGTCGGCGGGCCCGGTAACGGCCTGGTGGAGGGCGCGATCGGGCTGCTGGAGGAAATCGGCATCGTCGTCCCCGACGGAGACACCGACAAGCTGTGGACGGTAGCGGCGATATGGCGCGAGATCGGAGCCGACACGGCGGTCGCGGGGCTCGCCGCGGAAATCGAGCGGGTCGCGGGAATGTTCGCCCCCATCACCGCACCCGAACTGGACCATATCGACGAAGACCTGAAAGCACTGTCCGCCGCCGCGAGAGAAACGGTGCTCGGTTTCGGCGCGATGGCCACCACCACCAGCGAGCATCATGACGAACTGGAGGCCATGCGCAAGGAGATCGAGGATCTGTTGCGCCAGTTCGTGATCGATTCCGCGGTGGAGGTCGCGGTCACGGCCGCGGTCACCGTGGCCGCCTCGTTCATCACCTTCGGGGCCGCGAGCCCGATCGGCGCCGCGATCGGCGCGTCCCGGCTGGCGGCGCTATGCGCGAAGTACGGGCCGAAGATCCGGCCGTTCATCCAGATCTTCAAGGCGCGCGGGCTCGGACGTGGGTTCAAGGACGTCCCCGACTGGACGACCCACAAGCAGCGCATGCAACAGATCTGGGACATGATCAACAAGAAGAGTCCCAACGGGATGCGGCCCGTCTCGTCGAACTGGTCGCTGACTCCCGAGGACGTGAAAGCCCTACAGGCGGGGCAGATGTCGCGCCGCCCCGACGGCACCACCCTGAACCAGTTGCTCTACCGGGGGGAGAAATTGACTCCGGAAGAACAACAACAGGTCAACGCGCTCAATCAGGCATTGGCCAAGATCCCGCCGCATGAGGGCCCCCTCGTGCGGCATATGAACCTGTCCACGGAACAGCTCGCCCGCTACGAACCGGGCAAGCCGGTCACCGAAAACGGTTTCCTCTCGACCAGCCTCAAACCGGAAGGCACCAATTCGGCGTTCGCCGACACCCAGAACGTCGAATTCCAGATCGTGAGCAAGACCGGACGGCCCGTCGGGGAACACTCCGGACTCGACGACGAAGTCCTGTTCCAATCCGGAACACCGTTCATGGTGCACAACAAGATCGTGACCCCGGACGGAAAAACCATCATCCAGATGACCGAGATCTGAGGAAAGCTCCATGTTCAAACGAATCATCGGCCGCACCGGGAAGGGAAACAGGCCGATTCCCAGCGCCGAAGAATACGTCAACAGCGACGAATATGCCCGTAATCAGGCCATATTCGATCAACTCAATGCCGAAATCCGCGAGCGCAGAGCCGCCCTCGCCGCCAACCCCGAACCGTTCGATCCCGTGCGGGCCGAACGGTGGCGCCAACGTGGCGACATCATGGGCACCGAAGGCTTCCCGGACCACCTCTATGACGGCGCCGGGAACATCGTCTACACCCGCCGCGGGTTCGACGGTTGGTACGACAACGACGGTATCCGCCGATTCGATCTGAGTATGCGTCCGGTCGACAGCCCCGGCGCGCAATGACCCCGGCCTGCGGAGCCGAGCGCCGACCACCGCGCCGCGCGCCGCCTCACCGAGCAAACAGGGCGCTGACGGAGGGTCGACAGATAGAGGTCACCCTCTCGATTCGAGAGTGAGCACGCGGTTGACATCTGTGGTCTGCAGGTAGCTTCGGATACGCTCGGCGAACACATGCGCCCCGGCCTCCCGCAAGGCCTCGGGAAGGGATTTGCCGCTTCGGGGCACCCAGTAGGCCAATTGTTCATGCATGACCTGGCGTACGAGCAGTGGATGGGAGTCGTCTATGAGCTGGAAGAAGTCGTCGGCGCTGTAGAATTCGTAGACCAGGTCGTCGCGATCTTCGAAATCGGAGCAGTTGGCCGTCAGCACGATATCCATTCCTCCATGCACCGCAGCGCAGTGCACGTGAGCATCGAATACGTCGGGATACTCCAGAGTGCTATCGATCCTGTAGCCGGTGATCAGGCTGTCGCCACCCAGTGTTTCGGCGATTCCGCGGCGTATTCCGCCGACTTGTTCGTCGGACAGGAACGGATTGCTCTTGCGGCGGTGGTAGAGGTTTCGGCCATGATGTCCTCGGTCCAGTAGACCTGGAACATGGCAGAGCCGCCTCGTAAGTACAGGAGGCAGATCCAGTCCCGAAGTGTATGCGAGTACAGGATATTCGCGTCTACAAGGACTTTCGTCAACTCTCCACCCGCCATGCCCGCAATGGTACGAGCAACATCCCGGCCGAGAGATGGTGTCGACGATCTCAGTCGCCGACACCCCACTCTTCCTCGAGGGCTCTCAACTCATCGAATGCCTTGCTCTGCCGTTCCAGCCGGTTACGCCGGTACGCCAGCACGTCCTTGCTGTACAGGCGAGTGTGCGAACCCACCTTGTGGGCCGGGAGTTCACCCTCTCGAACAAGTTTCATCAGCGAGGGCCGCGATATACCGAGCATGCCGGCGGCCACCGTAGTGGTGACCTCGTTGGGAACGCCGCCGACCGTAACGGTACAACCGCGACCGACCAAATCGAGGAGGTGCAGCAGTAGGGAAGTCAGCTCGGTAGGGATTGTCAGGCCCTGACGGGCGTCGCCCTCGATGGTGACCGCCGCGGACGACGCATCGGTCCCGGCGAGGAATGCCCGCACAGCCCGAGCTTGCTCGAGCTCGCGAGGGCTCACCGCTACGGTGGCCCGCCCATCGCGCTGAAGCGTGTCCACAATGGTCCTCGTTTCGACTCTGCGCTCGGCATTACTGCTGGTAAGCACCATTACCCTAACCCTTGTGCACTTATAAGTGCAAGGAAATATCGGCTATAAGCGCAACTCATTGGGTCGACAGCGGCGTGGATCCGCCCTGAAGTGCCACATAACTCCGCCCCACCTTTCGGGTGAGGACGAAACACGTACTACCGGGACCTCCGCGTCATCGACCGAACATGGCGGGTAGCCGACTGTCTTCTGATGGTTGCCACATATAACGAACCGGAATTCCAGCCGGCTTGCCGTAGCGGAGTCCTTGGCCCTCGCGATGGTCGCGCACGGCGCGGTTGCGTAGACCTTGCAGAGGTGAGCGGTCAGGCCGCCGCCGCTTTCCGGGGTGACGCGGTGGATCCGATCTCCAAGCCACTGCCGCACGGGACGAGCGAGATGGCGATAAGGATGCGCCAAGCGAGGGTGCGCGCCAGGTGGTTCTCGAGCCTTCCCCGGTCAGAGCGCGTCAGGCCGGTTGAGTCGGGCCGGCCTTCCGGACACCGGAGGTGAACGCCGCCCACGCTTCAGGAGCGAAAACCAGCGCTGAACCGACCGGATCCTTGGAATCACGGACTCCGATGCTGCCGTCGCGCAACCAGGCCACCTCGACACAGTCGGTCCGACCTCCGCTATGGCTGCTCTTCAACCATGTGGCCCCAGCGAAATCAGTGCTCACGCCGCATAACTCCTTGCTGCCCGCCTCAACAGGTCTCGCGATTGCGTCTCATCCAATGCTGTACTCCGAATAGCCGAAGCAAGTTCATGGTAGCGCCGAACGTCATCGGCATGTTCGAGGTACAGATCAGGCCGCATCGCCCCTTCCAAATACACGAGTGGCGGTTCCGCCGGCCTGCCCTTGCCATCTACACCGAAGTCGAGAATCACGAACGGCCCATGAAACAGTCCCATCGAGCACCCATCGGCGAAGGGGTGGATACGTAAAGTGACGTTCGGCAACTTGCTGATCTCGGCCAGATGTCTCAACTGGTGTGCCATCACCCTCGGTCCGCCCACGACACGATGCAATGCCGACTCGTGCAACAGCAGTTCGAGTCGCACCGGATCCGCCTTGCGCGTCACGATGGACTGTCGTTTCATGCGCAGTTCCACCCTGCGCTCGATATCTTCCGGGCTGTCGTCCCGATAGAAACTGCTGATCAAAGCACGCGCGTAATCAGGTGTCTGGAGGAGACCGAACACGATCTCCTGGTACGAAATCATTTGTTGCGCAGAGCCGGACAGCTCCACATACATGTTGAACGTCGGATCGCTGTAGAGCCCGGCGAACGCCGTGTACCACGACGTCACCTTCGCCTGCTCAGCCAGATCCAACGCGCGTACCGTCTCCTCCCGCGACACCTCGTACAGGTCACACAGTGCGCGAATGTCGACCGTGCGAACCTTCTTCGTCTTCGCGGTCTCGATGCGCTGTAGCGCCGCCTGGCTCAGCTCCGCCAGCGCGGCGGCCTTCGCCAGGCTCAATCCGATTGCCTCGCGGTGTTCGCGCAGGAACCGGCCCAGCTGCCGCCGGGGAAGGGTCGATGGTTCCGCCCCCTCGTCATTGGTCATATCTGCCCCTCCATCCGAAAACGAATCATTGGAACCCCCGAAATCGAATCGATTCCGAATCTGAATTCGAAACCCGTTCTGGGGCTGCGCCCCAACTGGTTCGAGATGGCCGATTCGGCTTGGACCAGCGTATATCCCATGATCTGCTGTGGGCAGGCGTTCAGGTGACATCATCGGCAGCGAGCAACCGACCTCGCTCGAACATCACGACCGCACCTCACCGGTCGCGCGTCGTGGCAGGACGTCGTTCAGCGCATGCCTACCACTGGTTCCTGGAGGAACAATGCCGTACACGCACGCCCATGAGCCGCCGGCGGATACCGGACCCATCGCAATCGGGTTCGTTCGCCTCGAACTCTCCGCCCACCACGCGCCACGTCACGCTGACGAAATCCAGCGGCACGCCCGCGAATCCGGCTACCGCTACCTCTATACGGTGCGCCCACCGGTCGACGAACCGAACCCGCTCACCTACGTCCGCGCTCTTGCGACCGAACTCGGCGCCCAGGTGATCATCGCCTTCGATCTCGGCCAGGTGAACAACCAACCCCGGCTCATCTGCGACCTCGGATACCGCCTGGAAACTGTGTGTCCGCACCTGGTTTGGGAGCCCAGTACACCGCTGGGAAGAACGGGGGTCACCTCGATATGAGTGTCTGGAACACACTGTCCACGATCGTCGTCACCGTTGTCCTGTCCGGATTCGCCGTGGTCGCCCTCGGGTGCGCCTGGCCCGCCGACTCACTGGAACCGTCCGCCCGCGCGCGGCCGCCACGGGTACGGCATCGGGCCACGACAGTCGCCGCCGATACGGAATGGACCTGCGCGCTGCCGGGGGTGCCGTTGAGCATCGACGACGCCCACAACGCCATGCGCCGCCACCGCGGCCACGACTGTCCCCGCAAATGCGCCGCCTTCGCCACGCTCATCGCGCACGGTTGCCTCACCCCCGATCCCACCCGCCGGTCGTACCGGCAGAAAGCCCTACCAGGAACCACATCGTCGTCCCCGGCGCCGGATTCCTCGGCTTGCACCTGTGCCGCGCCCTACTCGAGCGCGGCGACCGGGTCACCGCCATCGACAATTTCAGCCATCACCACCGCGAGGGATGATCTCGACAAGTGGGCATCGACAACTCCACCCAGCTCAGGCGCCACCGTTGGAAGATCGAACGCCCCCTCGCCTGGCTCGCGGGATACCGACGATTGGTCATCCGCTACGAATGCCACAGGCATCTGTTCGCAGCCTTTGTCGACCTTGCTGCCGAGCTCATTTGCTACCAGAAAATCCCCACATGAGACACCTTCTTATCCTCTTCGCCATCTGTATTCGCTCGGCTCGTACCTGCCGGGGCCTGCCAGAACACGTTTCATAGTTGAATGTCGAGTTGGCCGGTCCGGCGAGAGAAAGGCTTGAACAGCGGATACGGTTCGGTTTCTCGCTTCGCGGTTGGACACAGGCATAGGGCGCCTGCCCCCTTCGGGAAGTACCGCTTCGTCGGTCGGTGGCCGGCGTGAGGAGTTGGACTCGCCGAGCTGGTGGCCATAGGTGATGGTTACCAGATATCGGCCCAGACCGGCCGTTTGGGAATGTCGAACAGCGCGGAATTCCTGTGGACTACGACGGGAACCGAGGCGTCGGCACTCAGCTGTTCGGCCAGCGCGCGTGCCTTCGCCCCCTGGAACTGAGGGTAAAAGTATTGCTTCTGCACGCGGGTTTCGCTATCCGTTCCCGGATACGGGAACCGTACTTCGACCCGTACCCGCCACAGGTCGAGGTCGAACGGTCCCCGATTGCTCTTGCGCCGTAGATCGGACTCGACCACCACCGCGGACACCGCATTCCCGACGCGTCGCAGATATGTCCGGCGTAACCGCCATGCCACGGCCAGGACGAGCATCCACGCGACGATACCCAGCGCCACGCTCACTGGGAGGAATAGCGCCATGGCGACTTCCGAACCTGTCGCCCGGGCGATAGCGGAACCCAGGTTCAGCGCGCCGGCCATGAACGCCACCGCCGCTATGGGGACGCCCAGCGTCCACACCAGTGACATCGGACCGAGCATCTCCCGGGACCGTCCCATGTCAACTCCCCGCACTCGGCCGGCCGGCGATCGATCGACCGAAACGGCGGTCGGGTACGAACAGCGACGGCGGCATTCGTCTCAACGCCACCGCCGCTCGCCGGGATATTCCTCGAAGTCGTCGGGCCAGTCGCTGGGCCCGACAACGGCTTCGCCTGTTCGTGGCCGATGGGTCGGGGACCGATGCGGCGACCATGTGGGGGCCGGCGGCGATGCGGGTACTTGCGGTGGTTCCGGAGTCCACTTCCAGATGAACTGCGGCGAGTTCTTCATCTCGGCGACTTCCGGTGGCACCGGATTGGCGAGGGTTTCGATATCGCACCATTGGCATTCGCCGCCGGCGACTCGTTCGGCATACACCTTGAGCGCCGGGGACGCGGTGTCCATCCCGGCGACCAGGGAGATGAATTCCTCGTTTACCTCGGTGGGGCCGCCGAAAAGTTCCTCGACGTCGATATCGGCCAAGCGAATCGTGGCTGTGCGCAGATTATCCACCGCCTGCATGACTTTCCGGGCGATAGCCTCCACCGCGGGATCGATATCGGGCTCCCGCATGCTGCCCCATTGCGGTTTGCTCACGCGTCCTCCCACGGTGCGGTGCCGGAGCCCACGTCATAGGACTGGGTGGGTCGGTTGGTGGTGGCACCGTAATCCGCGATCTGCCCGATGTCCTGGCCGACGGCCGCCGCGCGGGTCGCGTTATCGATCTTACTGGTGATGGGCGCGATGACCTCTTCCAGCTTCTGTTTCGCGTTCTCGCTCAACTGGCCCACCGGGTCCTTGAGGATATCGAGGAGGCTCTTGAAGGCATCGGCAAGCTCTTTGATCTTGTCGACCACCTTGATCGCAGAGTTGACGAGGATACCGATATCCACAACCAGCTTGGCGATACGGGCAGCTCCGAGTCCCGGGAGCGCTGAGGAAAGGATGTTCGCAACCGACTTGAGGGCGCCTTTGATGTCGTCGAAATCGACATACTTGTTGAGCATCCCCCAGAGCTTGTCGAGGATGGTTCGGATGCCGTCCCGGATCATGTCGGCAACCTCGCCCGCACAATCGCTGACGACCCGGCCGACCGGGCCTTCCCATTTCATCGCCGCGATCTGCCTGGTCGCCCAATCATGGAAAGATATGGCGGCCTTGCCGTCCCAATTGGGTTGGCCGTTCGTACTTCCGTCGATCCGCTTCAACCCGGATTCGAGGTTTTTACCACATGCCTCGATCCCGTTGCCGGCCGCCTTGTACACCTCACCGAGCCTGCGGATCTCGGACCAATTCCCCGGAATCGGCTCCAGACATTTAACCAACGGGTCGAATTCGTTTCCCGCGGCCCGGGTGATGCTCTTGATGGACTCGTTCACGCTGCGGAGCACCGGGAAAACTTCACCGATGAGGCCGGCGAGCTCTTCTTTGTTCGCGGCCGGCGCCTCGAGCTTGAACGACTCCGGCTTGGAATAGTTGGCAGCACTCGCGTATTGCGCGGTTGCGCCGCTCTCCTCGGTGCTGTCATCTCCCGGAAGGGCCGACTCGGTGGCCGCGTTCAGCGCGGCATAGGTCTTCTGGTCCTGGTCGTGATACATCCAGGCGGCCTTGTTGAGTTCCGTACCGCTGCCGGTGATGGTGTCGGCGAGCACCCGGTGTCGCTGCGACATCCAATCCGCCGCATCGTTGACAGGGGCCACCAGGGTGTCGATGATCGGCCCGTGGAGCCAATCCGCCGCTTTTCCCTCCTTCGCCACGAAATCCGACGCCGAAAGGAGATCGGCCCCGATCGAGGTGAGGAGAACACCCAGACCAGCGATCTCGCTGGGATTCGCCGATAGTGTCTCGGTCATCGATATCCTCTGAATCCGTTCGCTTCTTCGTTGTCTTCGCGCCGACCGAATCATCCGATCGTTATGGCGAATGGGGGTTCTAGTCGGTGCCGAGCGATTCGCTCAGAATTTCTGCCACCCTGCGGATCTCGCCGCAGGGCGCAGGCGTCTCGACCGGACCTGCCGGCAGCGCAATGATGCCCACATTGAAGGTCCCGTCGGATGATTCGACAGCCGCCGAGCAGGCGCCGGCATTCGCCGGGGTCCGGTACAGAACGGCCTCTCGCCCGCCGATCGGATCCGAGTTGAAAACCTCGTGTCCGGCGTTCTTTCGTATATCGTCGAGAGTCAGATCGCTCGACGTCACCGAAACCGCCCCGGTGGGGTACTTCTCGCCATCGACCAGCGTTTCACGCCAGAACTGGCAGCCGATTTCCGTGAAGATACCAACGCCTTCGGCAGTGGCTCTTTCCCGGGTTCCCGGGTCGAATCCCGCCCTGGTCACCAGATCATCGCCCACACTCACACATGGGTCGAACCGAACCGGCTTCGCGCCGGTCTGCACCGGCGCGGGTGGGACATTCACCCTCACGGAGACGCTCGTCCCCGCGGACGCCGTCGGCGAGGCGGTCGCCGAAACCGCCGTTTTCGCACCCTGGCCGGTGGAACCACCAGAACAGGCGACCAATGCCACCACACCCACCACCAGACAACCGGTGGCGGAGATCGTCCTCATCATCGAAACCCCCGAACCTCGAAATCGCCGCCCGCTCCCCTCGGGTACAGACAGCCACCAGCAGTCGGTAATGATGGCACAGTCCGATGCTCCCGTCTCGTGGAGTCCTTGACGTGGAAATTTCGAGCTCCGAACCCGGTTCGGGCGAGTTCACGAGGCCGAAGCCAGGCCAGAGCAGGAAGGTACGGAACCCGGGACGATTCACTCTCGGCCTGAGCCGCTTCGGCTACCGCCTGGCTTCCAGGGCTTCGTGCAAGGTCGCCGCCCACTGGGCGACGATTTCCTTGCGGCGGGCCGAGTCGTCGGTGAGCACATCGGCCAGGCCCAAACCGCGGGCCAGGTCGAGGGTGGCCTGCACGAGCCGGTGGGTGACCGGGTCGGAGTCGTCCACGCCGAGGGCCGCGACGGCACGTCGGTGGGCGCCGCGGCCGAAACGGGCCTCCAAGGGGACGATGCGTTCTCGGAGTACCGGGTCGGCGGCGGCATGGGTCCACACCTGGAGGGCCGCCTTGAACAGCGGACTGGTGTAGGACTCGACCAGGCCGGTGACCACCGCCTCGGTGCGCGCCCGGCCGGTGGCGGTGACCGCGGGATCCAGGGCCTGCTCGGTGCGGGTGTCGAACATATAGGTCAGGGCCGCGGTGATCAGGTCTTCGCGGGTCGGGAAGTGATGCTGGGCGGCGCCGCGCGAAACCCCGGCCCGCTCGGCCACCACCGCGACCGTGGCCGCCGACCAGCCCATTTCGGCCAGACAGTCGATGGTCGCCTCGAGTAGCCGCTGCCGCGTGGCCCGGCTGCGGTCCTGTTTGGGTTCGTTCAGTGTCGTCATAGCGAGCCTATTGTGCCCAAGTGGGCGGACGCTTCTGCAAGAAGGCGGTCGCCCCCTCGATCACCTCGGGAGTGCCGAAGAACCTGCCGGAGCGGGCGGCGAGCTCCTCGGCGGATCGGTCGAATTCGGCCAGGATCGCGGCGGTGGTGAGGCGTTTGCTCTCGGCCAGCCCCTGTGGGGAACCCTTGCGGAGTTCGGCACGCAGCCGCGCCACCTCGGCGGCCGGGTCGTCGACGGCGAGGGTGATCAGGCCGATGCGTTCGGCCGTGTCGGCGTCGAATTTCTCACCGGTCAGGAAGTACCGGTCGGCGGCGCGCGTGCGCATCCGGGGCAGCAGGGTCAGGGAGATGACGAACGGTGCGAGGCCGAGCCGGGCCTCGGTGAGAGCGAAACTGCTGCCGCGGCCGGCGACGGCGATATCGCAGGCCGCCAGGATTCCCATACCACCGGCCCGGACATTGCCGTCGACCTGCGCGATCACCGGTTTCGGCAGTTCCAGGACCGCCCGCAGCAACCGCACCATCCACCGGGTGCGCTGGTCGGCGGCCACGGCCGGGTCGGCGTCCACCGCTTCCTTCAGGTCCGCGCCGGCGCAGAAGGTGTTGCCGGTGTGGGTGAGTACCACCCCCCGCACCGCCGGATCGGCGGCGGCGCGGGCCAACCCGTCGAGCAGTTCGGTGACCAGCCGGGAGGAGATGGCGTTGCGATTGTGCGGGGAGTCCAGGGTGAGGGTGGCGAAGCCGTCCTCGGCCGCGTAGCCGACAAAGGGGCCGGTGGTAGGGGTATCCGTCACGGTCCCTCCGATCAGTACGACTTCGGCAGGCCGAGCGAATGCTGGGCCACGAAGTTGAGCACCATCTCCCGGCTGACCGGGGCGATCCGGGCGATCCGCGCCGCCCCGAGCATGGCGGCCAGACCGTATTCCGCGGTCAGTCCGGCGCCGCCGTGGGTCTGGATGGCCTGGTCGAGCGCCTTGATACTCGCTTCACCGGCGGCGTATTTGGCCATATTCGCCGCCTCCGCGGCGCCCATCTCGTCGCCCGCGTCGTAGAGGGTGGCGGCCTTCTGCATCATCAGCTTGGCCATTTCCAGCTCCACCTTCACCGCCGCCAGCGGATGCGCGATGCCCTGGTGCGCGCCGATCGGGGTCTTCCAGACGGTGCGCTCCTTGGCGTATTCGACGGCCTTGTCGATGGCATACCGGCCGACGCCGACGGCCATGGCCGCACCCATGATGCGTTCCGGGTTCAGGCCCGCGAACAGCTGCATCAACGCGGCGTCCTCCTTGCCGACCAGGGCTTTCGCGGGCAGCCGGATATCGTCGAGGAACAGGGTGAACTGGTGGTCCGGTTCGATGATGTCCATGTCCTGCGGCGTCTTCACGAAGCCGGGCGCGTCGGTGGGCACGATGAACAGCGCCGGCTCGAGCTTGCCGGTTTTGTGGTCCTCGGTGCGTGCCACGATCAGCACCGCCTCGGCCTGGTCCACGCCGGAGATGAAGATCTTGCGGCCGTTGAGGACCCAGTCGTCGCCGTCACGGCGGGCGGTGGTGGTGATCTGGTGCGAATTGGAACCCGCGTCGGGTTCGGTGATACCGAAGACCATCTTGGTGGAGCCGTCGGCGAGTTTGGGCAGCCAGGTGGCCTTCTGCTCGTCGGTGCCGTACCGGGTGATGATGGTGCCGCAGATCGCCGGGGACACCACCATGAGCAGCAGCCCCGCGCCCTGCGCGGACAGTTCCTCCATCACCAGCGCCAGCTCGTACATTCCGGCGCCACCGCCGCCGTACTCTTCCGGCAGGTTCACGCCCAGGAAACCGAGTTTCCCGGCCTCGTCCCACAATTCGGTGAGCGGCTCGTTCTTGCGTGCCCGGGGCAGCACATAGTCGCGGTAGGTGTACTTGGCGGCCAGCGCGGCGACGGCGGCCCGCAACTGCTTGCGTTCCTCGGATTCGATGAAGCTCATGATCACTCCTGGTTGAATGGGCGGTCGAGCTGCGCCTGCGTGGTCACGCTGCGCTGCCTCCTCCGGCGCTAACGCTCGGCCGCTGTGTTGTCGCCGATGGGTTCCACCACGGCAAGGACGGTGCCGACATCGACCTGCGAGCCGACGGAGACATTGACGGCGGTGAGCACACCCGTGGCGGGGGCGGCGATGGTGTGTTCCATCTTCATCGCCTCCAGCCACAGAATCGGCTGTCCCGCTTCGACGGCGCTGCCCACCTCGGCACCCAACCGGATCACACTGCCCGGCATGGGGGCCAGCAGCGATCCGGTGGCCACCTGGTCGGCGGGATCGGTGAAGCGCGGCAGCCGGCGCACGCTCACCGGGCCCAGCGGCGAATCGACGCATACCAGATCGCCGTACCGGGCCACCGTGAACCGCCGGCGGACCGGGCCGTGTTCGCCGGGGACCGCGAGTACCACGGTGTCCGGGGCGGCTTCGATCAGTTCGAGACCGTCGAAACCGTCCACCACCACACCGCTGCGGGTGAACCGGTAGCCGACCTCGTGTTTTCCGGTGGCGCGGCTCTCGTAGGACTTGCGCTGCGACTGCGAGGACAGGTTTCGCCAGCCGCTCGGCACCCCGCCGACGACCCGGGCCGCGGCGCGGTTGGCCGCCGCGTCGGCGAGGGCGGCGGCCACCACCGACAGCGCCTCGTCCGCCTCCGACACCACCGGCGCGGACAGGGCGTCCAGGCCATGGGTGGTGAAGAACGCGGTATCGGTGTCGCCGGCCAGGAACGCCGGATGCCGCAGCACCCGGACCAACAGATCCCGGCTGGTGGCCAGGCCGTGGATTCGGGCGCGGTGCAGCGCCGCGGCCAGCAGCCGGGCGGCCTCGTCGCGGGTGCGGCCATAGGAGATGAGTTTGGCCAGCATGGGGTCGTAGTGCACCCCGACCTCCGAGCCGGCCACCACACCGCTGTCGAGCCGCACACCGGGCCGGGTCAGGAGATCGAATTCCGTTTCCACCGAGGGGATATCGAGAAGGTGCACGGTCCCGCTCTGCGGCTGCCAGTCCTGTGCCGGATCCTCGGCGTAGAGCCGCGCCTCGATCGAATGTCCCCGCGCGGCGGGCGGTTCGACGTCCAGCGCGGCACCTTGGGCGATCTCCAGTTGCAGTTGCACCAGGTCCAATCCGGTGGTGCATTCGGTGACCGGGTGTTCGACCTGCAGTCGGGTGTTCATCTCCAGGAAGAAGAACTCGCCCGTCTCGTCGGCCAGGAACTCGACGGTGCCCGCACCGGTGTAGCCGATGGCGGCGGCCGCCTTGCGGGCCGTCTCGAACAGCCGGTCCCGCATACCGGGCTCCGCCGACCCCCGACCGCGCGCGGCAGCATCATCGGCCGCGCGCGGAGGGCCTCCATGGTCACGCTCCGCTACCGTCTCCGGCCCCTGACCGCGCGCGGCATCGATCCGCTCCACCAGCGGTGACGGTGCCTCCTCGAGAACCTTCTGGTGCCGGCGCTGAATCGAGCACTCCCGCTCGCCGACCGCCCAGATGGTGCCGTGCGTATCGGCCATCACCTGCACCTCGATATGGCGGCCGGTCTCCAGGTAGCGTTCGCAGAACACCGTCGGGTCGCCGAACGCCGATTCCGCCTCCCGCCGCGCCACCTCGAGCTGGGCGGGCAGTTCGGCCAGGTCACGCACCACGCGCATACCCCGCCCGCCACCGCCGGCCGACGCCTTGATCAGCACGGGAAGCAGGTCCTCGGTGACCTCGTCCGGGTTCAGCTCGGCCAGTACCGGAACTCCGGCCGCGTCCATCATCTTCTTGGCCGCGACCTTGGACCCCATCTCCTCGATGGCGGCCACCGGCGGTCCCACCCACACCAGACCGGCTTCCCGCACGGCCCGAGCGAATTCGGCGTTCTCGGAGAGGAATCCATAGCCGGGGTGGATCGCGTCCGCCCCGGTGGCCCGTGCGGCGGCGATGAGGAGATCGGCCCGCAGATAGGTTTCCGAAGGCGTGTTGCCCGGCAGTCGGACGGCGGCGTCCGCCTCCGCCACATGCGGGGAATCGGCATCGGCGTCGGAATACACCGCGACGGTACCCAGGCCCATTCGCCGACAGGTCGCGAAAACCCGCCGGGCGATCTCGCCGCGATTGGCGACCAGGACACTGGTGATGATCTGCGAATCGGTCACGGCCGGCCTCACATTCGGAAGACGCCGAAGCCCTCGGCGCCCTTGATCGGAGCGGTGTGGACGGCCGACAGGGCCATACCCAGCACCGTTCGGGTATCGCGCGGATCGATGACCCCGTCGTCGTACAGCCGCCCGGACATGAACATGGCCAGCGATTCGGCCTCGATCTGCGCCTCGACCATGGCCCGCATACCGGCATCGGCTTCCTCGTCGAATGCCTGCCCCCGGGCCTCGGCGGCGGCGCGGCCGACGATGGAGATGACGCCTGCCAATTGCGCGCCACCCATCACCGCGGATTTCGCGCTGGGCCAGGCGAAGACGAACCGCGGGTCGTAGGCGCGACCGCACATACCGTAGTGCCCGGCGCCGTAGGAGGCGCCCATGAGCACCGAGATATGCGGGACCTTCGAATTGGATACGGCGTTGATCATCATCGAGCCGTGCTTGATGATGCCCTTCTGCTCGTATTCCTTGCCGACCATATAGCCGGTGGTGTTGTGCAGGAACAGCAGCGGCGTATCGGTTTTGTTGGCCAGCTGGATGAACTGGGTGGCCTTCTGCGATTCCTCGGAGAACAACACGCCACGGGCATTGGCCAGAATGCCGATCGGGTAACCGTGCAGTTCCGCCCAGCCGGTGACCAGGCTGGAACCGTAGAGCGGTTTGAATTCGTCGAAGTCGGAACCGTCGACGATCCGGGCGACCACCTCGCGCGGGTCGAACGGGATTCGCAGATCCGGCGGAACGATACCGAGCAGGTCCTCGGCGTCGTACAGCGGTTCCCGGATATCGGCTCGCGGCGCCGGTCCCTGTTTGCGCCGGTTCAGCCGCTTGACGATCCGGCGTCCGATCCGGATGGCGTCCTGTTCGTCGACCGCGTAATAGTCGGCCAGACCGGACACCCGGGCATGCATATCGGCCCCGCCGAGCGATTCGTCGTCGGATTCCTCACCGGTGGCCATCTTGACCAGCGGCGGACCGCCGAGGAACACCTTGGAGCGTTCCTTGATCATCACCACGTGGTCGGACATACCGGGGATATACGCGCCGCCCGCGGTGGAATTGCCGAAAACCAGGGCGATGGTGGGGATACCGGCCGCCGAGGCCTGGGTGAGGTCGCGGAACATCCGGCCGCCCGGCACGAAAACTTCCTTCTGCGTGGGCAGATCGGCACCGCCGGATTCGACCAGGGAGATCACCGGAAGTCGGTTCTCCCGAACGATATCGTTGATGCGCAGCGTTTTTCGCAGCGTCCACGGATTGGAGGTGCCGCCGCGCACCGTTGGATCGGGCGCGACGATCATGCATTCCACGCCCTCCACCACGCCGATACCGGCTACCGTGCTCGCGCCGACGTGGAATTCGCTACCCCAGGCGGCCAGAGGGCACAGTTCCAGGAACGGCGAATCCTCGTCGATGAGCAGTTCGATCCGCTCCCGCGCGGTGAGTTTGCCGCGTTTGCGGTGCCGGGCCAGTTTCTCCGGGCCGCCGCCCGCGATGACCTTCGCGAATTCGGCATCCAGTTCGGCGAGTTTGGCCGTCATGGCCTCGGCCGCGGCGAGGTACTCGGGCGAATCGGTGTCGAGGGTGCTGCGTAGCGTCGTCACGACTGATACCCCAATCGTTTGGCGGCCAGGCCGGTGAGGATTTCGGTGGTACCGCCGCCGATACAGAGAATCCGCATATCCCGGTACTGGCGTTCCACCTCGGATTCGCGCATATAGCCGAGTCCACCGAACAACTGCACGGCCTGGTTGGCCACCCATTCGCCGGCCTCGACGGCGGTGTTCTTGGCGAAACACACTTCGGCGATCAGGTCGGTTTCCCCGGCGGCGGCGCGGGCGGCCACCTCGCGGGTGTAGACGCGAGCGACATCGATACGGCGGGCCATTTCGGTGACGGTGTTCTGCACCGCCTGCCGGCCGATCAACGGGCGGCCGAACGTCTCCCGGTTGCGTACCCAGTCCAGGGTCAGATCCAGGCAGCGCTGCGCGCTCGAATACGCCTGCACCGCCAGACCGACGCGTTCGCTGACGAATGCCGCAGCGATCTGGGCGAAGCCGGAATTCTCCGGACCCACCAGGTTCGATACCGGAACCCGCACATCCTGGTAGGACAGTTCGGCGGTATCGGAGGCGCGCCAACCCATCTTGTCCAGTTTGCGGCTCACCGTGAACCCGGAGGTGCCGCGTTCCACCACCAGCAGCGAGATGCCGGAGGCGCCCTCCCCGCCGGTGCGTACCGCGGTGACCACGAAATCGGCGCGGCAGCCGGAGGTGATGTAGGTCTTGGCGCCATTGACGATGTAGTGGTCACCGTCGCGACGCGCGGTGGTGGTGAGATGTCCGACGTCGGAACCACCGCCGGGCTCGGTGATGGCGAGTGAGCCGATCCTCTCCCCGGCCAGTGTCGGTTTCACCCAGCGTTCGATCTGTGCGGAATCGCCGGCGGCGATGAGATGGGGAACCGCGATACCGCAGGTGAACAGGGAGGCGAACAAACCTCCGGAGGCCCCGGCCTGGTGCATCTCCTCACAGACGATCGCCGCGTCGATACCGTCGCCGCCCGCGCCGCCCGCATGCTCGGGAAACTGGATGCCGAGCAGTCCGAGCGCCCCGGCCTTCTTGTGCAATTCCCGCGGGATCTCGCCCACCCGCTCCCATTCGTCCAGGTAGGGCAGGATTTCGCGTTCCACGAACCCGCGGACGGTGGCACGCAGTTCGCGCCGCTCCGGGGTGTTCCACACAGTGCTCACGGCAATAACTCCACAGGGATGTCGAGATGACGGGACCGCAGCCATTCCCCGAGACCCTTGGCCTGGGGATCGAACCGCGCCTGATAGGCCACGCCCTTACCGAGCAGGCCGGATACGATGAAATTGAGCGCCCGCAGGTTCGGCAGCACATGCCGGGTGACCGTGAGCGGGGCAGTTTCCGGTAGTAGTTCCCGGAGCAGGTCGACCGTGAGGGTGTGCGCCAGCCAGCGCCACTGCTCATCGGTGCGGACCCAGACGCCGATATTGGCGTCCCCGCCCTTGTCGCCGCTGCGCGCCAGGGCGATGGTACCCAGGGGAAGCCGGCAGGTCTCTCCGACCGGGAACGGTGCGGGCAGCGGCGGTTCCGGAACCTCGGCCAATTCCCGGGTTTCACCCGGGGCGCCGACCAGGACCCGGCAGGCGTCCGGGAGCACGGCGGTATGCGGCACCTTCTCCGCGTCGACGTATCCGGGACCGAACACCCCGTACGGCGAGCCGTTTCCCGGCGGCGCGGTGAAACTACAGCCCGGATAGCTCGCCAGAGCCAGTTCGACCGCGACACTCGAGAAGGCCCGTCCCACCACATTCGGGTCGGGATCGCGGACCACACAGCGCAGCAGCGCGCTGGCCTGTTCCTCGGTGTCGGCGTCCGGACGGTCCAGGCGTGCCAGGGTCCATTCCAGTTCGGCGGGTTTGCGCGGCATCCAGGCCTCCAACTGCCGCCTCGCCAGGTCGGCCTTGGCCTCGATATCGAGGCCGGTGAGGATGAAACCCATCTCGTTGCGGAAACCGTCGAGGGTGTTGAGCGAGACTTTCAGCCGGGGTGGCGGTGCCTCACCCTCCACGCCGCTGATCAACACCCGGTCGGGACCGGCCGATTCCAGCCGGACGGTGTCCAGGCGAGCCGTGACGTCGGGACCGGCGTAGCGGGCGCCCTGGATCTCGTACATCAACTGCGCTCGCACCGTATCGACGGTGACCGCGCCACCGGTGGTCTCGTGTTTGGTGATAACGCTGCTACCGTCGGCATACACCTCGGCGATCGGGAACCCCGGCCGGACCGGATCGGGGATCTCGGTGAAGAACGCGAAATTGCCTCCGGTGGCCTGGGTCCCGCATTCGACCACGTGTCCGGCGACCACCGCGCCGGCCAGCCGGTGATAGTCGGCGCGACTCCAGCCGAAGTGGGCGGCGGCGGGGCCGACAACCAGCGAGGCGTCGGTGACACGCCCGGTGACCACCACATCGGCACCGGCGTTCAGGCATTCCACAATGCCCCAGGCCCCGAGGTAGGCATTGGCGGTCAGCGGCTTGCCGAGCCCGAGTTCCGCGGCCCGGGCGGTGAGGTCGTCCCCTTCCACATATCCGACCCGCACCCGCAGTCCCAGCCGGTCGGCCAGTTCTCGCACCTTGTCCGCGAGCCCGGCCGGATTCAACCCACCGGCATTGGTGACGATCTGAACATTGCGCTCCAACGCCAGTCCGAGACAGTCCTCGAGCTGCCGGAGGAAGGTCTTGGCATAGCCGAGCCCCGCGTCCTTCATCCGGTCCCGGCCTAGGATCAGCATGGTCAGTTCGGCGAGATAGTCGCCGGTGAGCACATCGAGCTGCCCGGCCTCGAGCATCTCCCGCATGGCGCTGTGCCGGTCACCGTAGAACCCGGAACAGTTGCCTATCCGTATGACGTTCGGATCGGCCGCCAGTCCATTCATCAGTGGATCTGCCTCCTACTGCGACACAGGCGCATACGCCATGGTCCGTACGTGACCGCCCACGTACGTAACCAGCATCACAGCCCCACAAGAAAAAATCAAGCATGCGTGCTTGTTAATAGCGCCGGCGCTCCTCATCCGTCCACCCGCGCCGTACCCGCCAAGATGGACCCATGTCCTCCGACGTCACGGTAGTCCTCCTCGTCGCCTTGACCGGCTTCCTCCTCGGCGGCGCCTTCACCACCTGGAAGAACGTCCGCCCCCTCGCGATCGGCCTCGGCGTCTGCGCCGTCCTGGCGGCGATCGGCGCCATCGTCTGGCTGCTGTGAGGGCAACCCGCCGAGAGGGCTCAGCGCAGCTTGCCGAAGAACTCCCGCACATCCCGAACGAACAGATCCGGCGCCTCCATGGCCGCGAAATGGCCGCCGCGGTCGAAATGCGACCACTGCACCACGGTGTTCTGCTTCTCCGCGATACCGCGGATCGTCCTGCCGCCCGGGAATACCGCCACCCCGGTCGGCACCCCGGAATCGGGCAATTCGGCGCCCCACTGCTCTGATTCCTTGTACAGCCGCAGCGACGATCCGGCGGTATTGGTGAGCCAGAGGATCGCGAGGTTGGTCAGCAGCATGTCCCTGTCCATGGATTCCTCGGGCAGCGTTTTGGACGGGTCGATATAGCTGCGCACCACATCCACGATCCAGGCCAGCATGCCCGCCGGGGAATCGCTCAGCGCCGGCGCGAGGGTCTGCGGACGAGTGGAGTGGATGGCCGCGTAACCGGAGGTCTGCGAAGACGACCAGTCCCGCAACTCCCGCAGCCTCGCCCGATCGTCCTCGCTGTAACCGGCGCCGTCGTCGTCCCGGGCCGGAATGGTGATCGGGTCGTTGAGATGCACCCCGATCACCTGTTCGGTCGCGATACGGCCGACCTGCGGCGCGATGAACGACCCCGCGTCACCGCCCTGCAGGCCGTAGCGCCGATAGTCCAGGCGTCGCATCAGGGTCACGATCCGTTCGGCGCTGCGCTCGGTGGCGGCCGCGCCGGGTGTCCGCGTCGGACCCGAGAAGCCGATACCGGGCAGAGTCGGTATCACCAGGTGGAACGCGTCGGCCGGATCCGCGCCGTGGGAGCGCGGATTCGCAAGCGGGCCGATGACCTCGGTGAAATCGGTGAACGGCCAGCCCTGCACGAGCACCAGCGGTACGGCGTCCGGTTCGGGTGAGCGAACGTGCACGAAGTGCATCCGCTCCCCGTCGATTTCCGTGACGAACTGCTCGTACGCATTGCGCGCGGCCTCGTGTGCGCGCCAGTCGTAGCGGGTTCGCCAGTACTCGGCGAATTCGCGCACATAACCAGTCGGTATGCCATGGCTCCAACCGACATCGGGCAGTTCGTCCGGCCAGCGGGTAGCGGCCAGCCGGGTGTTCAAGTCGTCGATGGCGGATTGCGGGATGGCGATTCGGAAGGGCTCGATGCTCGTCATGCCGCCGAAGTTAAGCACTCCTCAGGACATTTCCGTCCTCAATCGAACAGATCCGCTCGAGACAGCAACTGCTCACGCGTCACCGTGAGCGCGAACGGCGGTACGCCGGGCGCATCCGCCCCCGGAAGGACCGCCCGCTCGGGCGCATCGACGACGAGCAGGTCGAGGGCGGCCCGACCGCCGGGGCCGTCGGGATGGGCGTGCAACCAGACGAAACCATGTTCGGCCGACTCGATGGTCCGCGGCAGGACCTTCACCAGTTCGGTGGCCGTCTCCTCCGCGAGACCGCTCAGATCGATCCGGGCCTGAAGCGCGCGCAGCGACGGCCAGGCCGCGGCGAAACCGGGATGCAATGGATGGCGCTCCACCTCGCGCTCCGGCACCCACGCCAATGCGGTGCTCTCCTGGTTGGCGCTGGTCGGCAATGGTGTGGCGGCATCGGCGACCACGGTGGTGTACGTCCAACCACTGGGTGCGGTGGCGGTCAGCCGCTCGGCCCGCACCTGTACGTCGTCGGCCGCGATACCGGCTTCCTCTTCGGCCTCACGGACAGCGGTGTGCACCGCTGTCTCGTCACTGTCCCGCGCTCCACCGGGCAGTGCCCATGTTCCGCCTTGATGGCTCCAGAGGGCACGGTGCTGCAGCAGCACCGCCGACCCACCGCCTTCCAGCGGCGCACGCAGCAGCAACCCCGCCGCACCGAACCGACCCCAGTGCCGCACCCCTCCCGGGCTCAGCGCCCAGCCGTCACCATCACCGCGCATCTCGTACCGTCCTCGTCAACCGACCCCATCCCATCCTGCCGCAAACCGGACAGCAGATGGCGTGGTGGTGCGGGAGGATAACGTCGGAATACACCGTCGAAGCGCGCGACGGGGCATAACCGAATACGCTCGACACAGCGCACACGGCGCCCCGAGCGGGGAGGTGGACATGACGCGGGTGGCAGCGGATCGGGTGGCGGTCGAACCCGAGTCGACGGCCGGCCCTGAACCGTCGAGCAGGACCGGGCAACTATTTCCGCTACGCCCTCGCGTGGCGACGGTCCGGGAACGACTCGCAATCGGTCGGTTACGGTCGTTCGCGCAGTCGTCGCCGGGACGGCTCATCGGTATCGGCCTACTTCTGGTCGGCCTGTGCCTGGCGGCCGGAGTGGTGAGCGCGGCCTCGGTGAACGACCGGCAGCACGGTCTGGACCTCCTGCTCACCGATATCGAACCGGATGCCAATGCGGCACACCACCTCTACACCTCGCTGTCGGTCGCCGACGCCGCCGCCAGTACGGCCTTCATCTCCGGCGGCCTGGAACCGCAGGCCGTGCGCGACCGATACAGCCAGGCCATGGGCGAGGGCGCGGCGGAACTGGTGCGGCTGTCCGGCAACGACGGCGAGGATCTACGGCAGCGCATGGGGATCGCCGCCGGACTGCCGGTCTACTCCGGACTCGTGGAAACCGCCCGGGCGAACAACCGCGCCGGACATCCCGTGGGCGCCGCCTACTTGAGCGAGGCGTCCAACCAGATGCAGACCGTTCTGCTGCCGATGGCCGAACAACTGCACCAGCGGCGTGCCGCCGCGGTGGACGACGCCCAACGCCACCAGATTCGGCCGCCCTGGCTCGCATTCCTGTTGCTGCTCGCGGCCCTGGGCACGCTGATCTGGGCACAGATCCTGCTGGCCCGACACTGGCACCGGACCTTCAACCCCGGACTGCTGCTGGCATCCGGGGCGATGCTGATCCTATTGGCCTGGACGGTGTTCGCGGGCGCCATCGCGGCGGCGTCCATGGCCGGTGCGCGCGCCGACGACGCGGTCCTGTCGGCCCGGCTCATCGAGAGCCGAATCCTGGCCCAGCAGGCGCGCTCGGCGGAAACGCTGAAGCTGGTGCGCCGCGATACCTCCGGCGATTACGATCGCACCTTCGACGCCAACATCACCAGACTGAACGAATTGCTGTCCGAACACGACGACCCCGCGTCCACCACCGCCCGCTCGGCGCTGGACCGGTGGCTCGGTGCGCACCGGCGCATGAACGACGCCCTGAACCGGGGAGATTTCGCCCGCGCCGCCACATCGGCCACCGGTCCCGGCGCGGTGAACGCCACCATCCATGTCGAGGAATTGGATCAGGCGCTCGGCCAGGGAATCTCCGAGGCGCGTGACACCTTGCGCGACAAGATCTCCCGAAGTGCCCGAGTCTTCGACTATCTGGCGCCCGGAGCGGCGATCCTCGGTATCGCCGCCGCAGGCTACATCGTATTCGGTATCTGGCCCAGACTGCGGGAGTACCAATGACCGCCGCGCATACACCGACACCGCGAATACCGGCACGCCCCTCACGAACCCGCGTCTCGCGGACCCTGTTCGCACTCACCGCGGTAATGCTGTTGGGCGGCTGCGCCACCGGGCCGGACCCCGGCGAAGACCCGGGACACCTCAGCTATACCGAACCTCCGCTACCGGCACAGGCGATTCCGGTGGACAAGGACGATCCGCTGTCCGGCCCCGGCGACTCCGAGTGCGGTGACCCCACCGCCAGTCTGCGGCCCATCGCCGATCCGCGCGGGCTCAATCTGGACGCCATCCGGGCCCGGGGACGACTGGTGGTCGGATTGGACGCGGGCAGTAACCTGTTCAGCTTCCGCGATCCGGTCAGCGGTGTGATCGTCGGCTTCGACGCCGATATCGCCCGCGAGGTGGCCCGCGATCTCTTCGGCAATCCCGATCTGATCGAATACCGCAGCCTCGGTTCGGAGGACCGGGAACGGGCACTGGTCAACCGCACGGTCGATATGGTCGTCAAGACCATGAGTATCACCTGCGAACGGCGGGAGAAGGTGACGTTCTCCACCGTCTACCTGCACGCGCACCAGCGGGTGCTGGCGGTGAAGGACTCCGGTATCCGTGGTTTCGGCGACCTGGCGGGCAAGCGGGTCTGCACGGTACGCGGCACCACCTCGCTGGAACATATTCACCGTATCCAACCCGAGGCGGAGGTGCTCACCGTCCCCACCTGGGCCGACTGCCTCGTCGTCCTACAGCAGCGGCAGGTGGACGCCGTCAGTACCGACGACGCGATCCTGGCCGGTCTGGCCGTGCAGGACCCCTACACCGAGTTGGTCGGTCCGAGTATCAGCGTGGAGCCGTACGGAATCGGCATCCCCATGGGGCACGACGATGTGGTGCGGTTCGTGAACGGCACCCTCGACCGTATCCGCGCCGACGGCACCTGGAACCGCCTCTACAACCGCTGGCTGTCGCTACTGGGGAACTCGCCCGGACCTCCGCCGCCGACCTATCGGGATTGACCTCGTGTCGGCGGAAGAACTCGGGCGCTCGCCCACGGACTCCGGAGATTCCCCGGATCCGCGGGTCTCGTCCGACGCCGTCCACGAATCCGACGATACGGCCGATCCGCGGACCGCGGCCGGGCAAGCGACCCGACGCACACCGACCGCCGGAATCGACGGCGGCCGCCGAACGGATTCCGGCCGCAGAGCGCGGGCGGCGCCGTTGGACGGCCCGGGAACCGCCGCGGTCGCCGGAACGGCGGCGATGCCGGGTACCACGGCGACACCCGACGCGACGGCGGCCGGTTCGCGGCCGGGAACATCGCAGCGGGGCTCGATGCCGTCGATGCGGACCACGGGCCGCAGCACCCGCACCGTCCGCGCCCGTCCCGCGGTCCGGACCCTGGGTGAGGGACTGGTCGAGATCCCCACCGTCGATCCCGTCGATCCGAGTGCCGCCGTCCTGACCGATCCGGTGGTTGCCGAAAGCAAGCGATCCTGCTGGCGCTGCGGTAATCCCGTCGGGCGCGCCGGCACTACCGGAGCGGCCACCACCAGCGGATACTGCGGAAAATGCGGTGCTTTCTACGATTTCCGCCCCGCACTGGAGCCGGGCGATATGGTGGCCGGCCAGTATGAGGTCCAGGGCTGTCTCGCACACGGCGGCCTGGGCTGGATCTATCTGGCGATCGACCGCAATGTCAGCGACCGCTGGGTGGTGCTCAAAGGGCTACTGCATTCCGGGGACGCCGAGGCACGCGCGGTCGCGGTGGCCGAACGCGAATTCCTCGCCGAGGTGGCCCATCCCACCATTGTCAAAATCCACAATTTCGTCGAGCACCGCGACCGCGACGGCGAGCCGATCGGCTTCATCGTCATGGAATATGTCGGCGGCCGCTCGCTGCGGAAACTGCTCGACGCGCATCCGCGTCCCGAGCGGATGCCGGTCCCCGAGGCCATCGCCTACATACTGGAGATCCTGCCCGCCCTGGACTATCTGCACTCCACCGGGCTCTCCTACAACGACCTCAAACCCGACAACGTGATGGTGACCGAGGACCAGGTCAAGCTTATCGACCTCGGCGCGGTCGCTCCCATCGAGGCCTACGGGAACCTGTACGGAACCAAGGGCTTCCAGGCTCCCGAGATCGCCGATACCGGTCCCACGGTCGCCTCCGATATCTACACCGTGGGCCGCACCCTCGCCGTGCTGACCCTGAATATGCCCACCGACCGCGGGCACTATCTGGATGGTCTCCCCGATCCGGGGCAGGAGCCGGTTCTGGCCCGCTACGAGTACTTCCACCGATTGCTGGTGCGCGCGACCGACCCCGACCCGCGGCGACGCTTCCCCTCCGCCCGCGCCATGGCCGCGCAACTGTCCGGGGTGCTGCGGGAAATCCTGGCCCAGGACAGCGGCGTCGAACATCCCCAATCGTCCACGGTATTCGGGCGGCAGCGCAGGACATACGGCACCGACGAGCCGATCACGCAGATCGATGCGCTCGCCGACGGTATCGCGCGCAGTCCCCTGCTGAATGCCGCAGCTATCGCCGCGGCGCTACCGCTGCCCCTGATCGACCCGGGCAATCCGGCCGCCACGATTCTGGCCGGCACCGGCCACCCCGACCCGGACCACGCGTTGGAGGAACTGCGCGCGGCCCGCGAACGTGCCGAAGCCGACCCCGATTCCGTGCCCGACACCCTGGCACTAGAGATTCGGCTGGCCGAGGCCCGGATCCGCTTGGACCGCGGCGACACCGACGCCGCCACCGAGTTGCCGGCCGCGATCCCGGATGCCGATCCGCGGGATTGGCGTATCGACTGGTACTCCGGCCTGGCCGCGCTGTGGCGACGGGACTACGAGAACGCTTACAGCGCCTTCGACGCCGTGCTGTGGGCGCTGCCCGGCGAGATCGCGCCCAAACTCGCCCTCGCCGGTACCGCGGAACTCGTCCTGCAGCAGGGGGATACCGACGAGCCTGAGGTCTGGCGCGGTCACGCCGAGCGGTTTTACGCGACCGTCTGGCGCACCGACCGCAGCGTGGTGAGCGCGGCCTTCGGCCTGTCCCGACAGCTCGCCGCTGCCGGACGGGTCGACGAGGCGGTCGGCGCCCTGGACGAGGTGCCATCGACCTCGCGGTACTTCACCACCGCCCGAATGACGGCCATCCTGCTGCTGCTCACCTCGGCCCCCGTCGCCGGTCTCCCCGAAGCCACCCTGCACGACGCCGCGGCCAGAACCGCGGCCCTTCCCGCCGAGGAACGCCGAACGATACAGCTGCGCGTCATGGTCCTCGGCAGCGCTCTCGCCTGGCTGCGGGCGGGCAACACACCGCGACGCCCCCGCACCGGCCTGCTCGGCAGCGGCTTCACCGAACGCGACCTGCGCGACGGCGCCGAAGCCGGCCTGCGCACCCTCGCTCGGATGGCCCCGGACCGCCGCCACCGCTACAAGCTGGTGGACCTGGCCAATTACATCCGCGCCACCACCTGGTTCTGAGCCGGGAGTCCGCGCCGGTTCAGTCGGCTTCCAACAGCGCGGTTTTCAGCTCGCGGGCAGCGGCTTCCGGATCATCGGCCGCGGCGATCGCGCGGACCACGACCACACGGGTAGCTCCCGCCGCGAGGACCTCCGGCAGCGTGCCGTGGTCGATACCGCCGATGGCGAACCACGGACGGGTCGGTCGGGAGTCGGCAGTGGCCCGGACCAGCTCCAGACCGGCGGCCGGACGGCCCGGCTTGGTGGGGGTGGCCCAGACCGGGCCGGTGCAGAAGTAGTCGATGTTCTCGTCGACGGCGGCCGGGCCGGCCTGGGAACGGTCGTGGGTGGAGCGGCCGATCACCACGTCCGGGCCCAGGATACGGCGGGCGTACCAGGGCGGCAGGTCCTCTTGCCCCAGGTGCAGCACGTCGGCTCCGGCGGCCAGTGCCAGATCGGCGCGGTCGTTCACCGCGAACAGGGCGCCGTACCGGCGCGCGGCGGCCTTGAGTTCGGCGAGCGCTCCGAGTTCGGCCTTCGCCTCCAGCGGTCCGAACTTCGCCTCCCCCGGGGAGCCCTTGTCGCGAAGCTGGATGATATCCACTCCGCCGGCCAGCGCGGCCTCGGCGAACTCGGCGAGGTCGCCCTTCTCCCGGCGGGCATCGGTGCACAGGTACAGACGCGCGGTGGCCAACCGGTCTCGCGGCGGCAGCGCTCGGCGGGCGTGGGACGGTTGCACGCCTATGACCGTAGCCGCGCTACCGTGGGGAAGCGAGCAGGAGGTGGACCAACAGTGCGGACGCTGGCAGTCGTGGGCGGTGGTGCCATCGGGCTCGCAGTGGCGTGGTGCGCCGCCGAGAACGGGTGGGCGGTGACGCTCTACGACCCCGAGGTGGGCTCGGGCGCCTCCTGGGTGGCCGGGGGGATGCTGGCCCCGCTGTCGGAAGGCTGGCCCGGTGAAGACGCCGTCCTGGCGTTCGGGGCCGCCGCGCTGGCGCGCTGGCCGCGGTTCGGCGCACGTATCGAGGCCGCGACCGGAATCCGGGTGTTCGTCGCGAACGAGACACTGACCGTGGCGCAGGACACCGCCGACGCCGCCGACCTGCGTACGGTCGCCGAATGGGTGGGCGGCCACGGCCACGATATGCGCGTTCTCGACCGGGCGGGGGTACGCGCCCTCGAACCGGCGCTGGCCCGTACCGTCCGGGCCGGTCTGCTCGCCCCCGCCGAACCCGCCGTGGACAACCGGCTGCTGGTCACCGCGCTGCGGACCGCCGCGGTCGCGGCCGGAGTGACGCTGCGCGCGGAGTCGGTGTGCCAACTCGAGGAGCTGCCGCACGAACAGGTGGTATTGGCCGCGGGCGCGTTCTCGGCGCGGCTGTGGCCGGACCTGCCGGTACGTCCGGTGAAGGGGGAGATTCTGCGCCTGCGGCACCGGCCCGGCGCCCAACCACCGCCCACCCGGGTGATCCGGGCGCGGGTGCACGGCCGACCCGTGTACTTCGTACCCCGCGCGGAGGGGATCGTGGTGGGCGCGACCCAGTACGAGGCCGGGTTCGACACCGCCGTGACCGTTGCCGGTGTGCGTGATCTGATCGCCGACGCCGAGACGATTCTGCCCGGTATCGGCGAATACGAGTTGGCCGAGACGAACGCCGGTTCCCGACCCGCCACCCCGGACAATCTGCCGCTCATCGGCCGGCTGACCGATCGGGTGGTGGCCGCCACCGGGCACGGTCGCAACGGCATGCTGACCGTCGCGCTCACCGCCGAGGCCGTGCTCGCCGAACTGGCCGATCGACCCCTGGCCGCGGCCCGGGTCGCCGACCCCCATCGCTTCTCGACGTCATCGGCCACACATGCTCGGTCCACGGCCTGTCCCGAACCCGGAGCGACCGAGCGCGGAAGCGATGACCCGGGACAGCAGGGGGTCACCAACCCGCCCGTGCGAACGCGCGGGCAATTGGACACAGGAGGAGTTCGATGACCGCGTCGTCGGTACCGGTGGGTGTCACCGTGAACGGGCACGACCACGAATTCGCCGCACCTCTCACGGTGCGCGAACTGCTCGAACGGCTGGAGTTGCCCTGTCAAGGGGTGGCGCTGGCGGTGAACGGTGCGGTGTTCCCGAAATCCCGCTGGGACGAGCAGGTCGAGCGGGGCTGGGAGATCGATGTGCTGACGGCGGTTCAGGGTGGCTGAGCAGCGGCTCGAGATCGCGGGCAGACAGTTCGGCTCCCGGCTCATCATGGGCACGGGCGGGGCGGAGAATCTCGCCGTCCTGGAGGACGCGCTGGTGGCGTCCGGTACCGAACTGACCACGGTCGCCATGCGCCGGGTGGACGCCGCGGGTGGTACGGGGGTGCTCGACCTGTTGAAACGGCTGGATATCGCCCCCCTCCCCAATACCGCGGGCTGTCGGACCGCCGCGGAGGCGGTGCTCACCGCGCGCCTGGCGGCCGAGGCCCTGGACACCAACTGGGTGAAGCTGGAGGTGGTGGCCGACGAGCGCACCCTGCTGCCCGACCCGGTCGAACTGCTCGACGCCGCCGAGCAGCTGGTGGACGCGGGTTTCGTGGTCCTGCCCTACACCAATGACGATCCGGTGTTGGCCCGGCGCCTCGAGGACGCCGGTTGTGCGGCGGTGATGCCATTGGGCGCGCCGATCGGCACCGGTCTCGGTATCGGCAATCCGCACAATATCGAGATGATCGTGGCCCGCGCGCAGGTCCCGGTGATCCTCGACGCCGGTATCGGCACCGCCAGCGACGCCGCGCTCGCCATGGAGCTCGGCTGTTCGGCGGTACTGCTGGCCACCGCGGTGACCCGGGCCCGCGAACCGGCGCTGATGGCCGCGGCCATGGCGGACGCGGTGCGCGCGGGGTATCGGGCGCGAGTCGCGGGCCGTATTCCGAAGCGGTTCTGGGCGCAGGCGTCGTCCCCGCAGCGGTAAGGGTGTCCCCTGGCCTTCGGTCCCACCGCTGTCGGGGTCGGATCATCCTCGAGGATGACCGGCGACAAGACCACCGAGCGACGCGCCGCCGACGGTGATACGGCATGCTGTGCTCATGATCGAGCTGAAGGGCCTGACCAAACATTACGGGCAGACCGTCGCGGTTCAGGATCTGACCTTCACCGTGCGCCCCGGACAGGTGACAGGTTTCCTCGGGCCGAACGGCGCCGGTAAGTCCACCACTATGCGGATGATCCTCGGACTGGACAAACCCACGGCCGGTACCGCCTTGATCGGCGGCATGCCGTATCGGCAGTTGAAGCATCCGCTTCGCGAGGTGGGCGCCCTGCTGGACGCGAAATGGGTGCATCCGAACCGTTCCGCCCGGGCCCATCTGCAGTGGATGGCGGCCTCCAACGGCATCCCGAAATCGCGGGTGGAGGAGGTACTGCGGCTGGTCGGCCTGTCGGAGGTGGCGGGCAAGAAGGCGGGCGGATTCTCCCTGGGGATGTCCCAGCGGCTCGGCCTGGCCGGTGCGCTGCTCGGTGATCCGAAGGTACTGCTGTTCGACGAGCCGGTCAACGGCCTGGACCCGGAGGGCATCCTGTGGATCCGCCGGTTCATGCAGCGACTGGCCGCCGAGGGCCGCACCGTGCTGGTGTCCAGTCACCTACTGTCGGAGATGGCACAGACCGCCGAGCACCTGGTGGTGATCGGACGGGGACGGCTGATCTCCGATTCCACCACCAAGGAGTTCATCGCCCGCGCGTCCGAGGCGTCGGTGCGGGTGCGCAGCCCGCAGTTGGACCAGCTGCGCAGCCTGCTCACCTCCAATGGGATGACCGTCCGGGAGGACGGCACCGACACCGACGGCTCGGCGATCGTGGTGACCGGTGTGACCAGCGACGCGGTCGGCAAGCTGGCCGGCGCCAACGACATCACCCTGTTCGAGCTCGCGCCCATGCACGCCTCACTGGAGGAGGCGTTCATGCGAATGACCGGTGGCGAGGTCCAGTACCACGGACAAACCGAGACACTCCCGGATCGGATGGACCGGGACGAGGCAATGGGAGGTGCGCTGTGATGGGCGTGCTGGCGGCGGAACGTATCAAACTCACCTCGACCAAGTCGCCGTGGTGGTGTTCGGCGGTCGTGGTGGCCCTCGCGCTCGGCTTCGCCGCTCTCATGGCGTTCATCACACGGATCGCGGCCGACCAGCCCGAGGCGAACGCCCCGGCACTGACGGTCGACACGGCCTTCCTCGGCCTCAGCGGTTTCGGGATGATGGTTCTGATGATCCTGGCCACCCTGACCGTGACGAGCGAATACCGCTTCGGCATCATCCGGACGACCTTTCAGGCGATGCCGAACCGTTCGCTCGTCCTGATCGCCAAGGCGGGCCTGATCGGCGTGTTCGGGGCCGTACTCACCACTGTGCTCGCCTTCGGGGCATTCGCGGTGGCGAAGGCGGTCGGCGGCGATATGGCCGGCTCGCTGGTGTTCGAAGGGAACTGGCGGGCCGTCTACGCCATCCCTATCATGGCCGTACTCCATGTGATGCTGGCCATCGGTGTCGGCGCGCTGGTGCGGCAGTCGGCGGCGGCCATCTCGCTGCTGGTGCTGTGGCCGCTCATCATCGAACCGCTCGTCGGCGTACTCGGCAGCGTGGGCCGCGATATCAGCGCCTTCCTGCCGTTCCAGAACGCCGGTCGTTTCCTGACCATGGACCAGTCGTCCATGGTGATGGTGGACTGGCATTGGGGAGTGTGGGGCAGCCTGTTCTACTTCATCGGTTTCACCGTTGTGGTTTTCGGTGCCGCGCTATACGTGGTGAACGTGCGCGACGCCTGAGAAGACAACCCGAGCCGCTTTCCCTCGCCACTCGGGTTGCCGGTGAGGCGACCTTGTCGGAAGGTCGGTCCACCCCTCGCACCGTCGGTCACTGCCCGGCCGACGGGGCGCACGCCGGCCCGGCGCGTGGTGCGCGCCGGGCCGGTGGCGGTTCTCACATTCCGCATCGGACCCGGTCGGGCGGGGGAGACCCGGGTTCGCACATGAACGTCGCATTAACTGTAACGGCCAGTTGTCTTTTCGAGCCGAACGCCGACTAGCATCGAAACGGCACCACACGTTAACCGATCGGCGGGCCCAATGGTGTGGCCGCACCCGTCCGATAGAGAGGTGACAGGTGGCGATCATCGGCACTCCTCCCACGTCGAAAGCGCTGAGATACGCTCATGGCGTGAACGATAAAGCTTCCGGCCGTGCTGCCCCCGCACCGGAGCCGGAAGTCGATGAATCCGAGTCCCACTCCATCGATATCGCCGGTACGGTCGATGCCGCGGCCCTCGAATCCGATGAGATTCCGGTAATAGAGCTGCGGCCCGTCCCGGAGACCGAGGGCACGGCAGGACACCACGATTCCCGCTCGTATATCGGTCGTCCACTGTCGGCGCTGGTCAAAAAAGCGAACGAACACGCGGACGTGATCGGCGTCCTGCGCAGGGCGCGCGAACAACTACCCGGCGACCCGTCCTTCGGTGATCCGCTGTCCGTCTCCGGTCCCGGCGGTGCCCGCGCCGTCGCCCGCGCGGCGGACAAATTGGTCGGTGGTACGCCCAGCGCGGCCCGCGAGATCGGCTTCGGTGCCCTCCAGGTGTGGCAGGCGTTCCTGGAGCGTCTCGGCCGCGGTAAGGGCGAACAAGAGATGACCGTGATGTTCACCGACCTGGTCGCCTTTTCCGGCTGGTCGCTCACCGCGGGCGACGAGGCCACCCTTGCGCTGCTGCGCCGGGTTGCCGGGGCGATCGAACCCCCCATCGGCGAACACGGCGGTCATCTCGTCAAACGAATGGGTGACGGTGCCATGGCGGTATTCTGCTCGGCAGACGATGCCGTCCACGCGGCCGTCGCCGCCAAGCGCAACCTGGCCGATATCTGTGTCGACGATTACCGGCCCCGTATGCGCATCGGTCTGCACACCGGTTCCCCCCGGGAAATCGGCGGCGACTGGCTGGGTGTCGACGTCACCATCGCCGCCCGTGTCATGGAGGCAGGCGGCAACGGCCGCACCATGATCTCCGAGGCCACCCTGGACGCGTTGTCCCCGGAAACCTTGACCGACCTGGGGTATACGGTGCGCCCCTTGCGCCGGAGCTTCTTCAGCGCTCCACTCAACGGTGTTCCCGAGGATCTGCGCATCTACCGGCTCACCGCCGGCTGACCGCATCACCGAGCGGGACCGACCCTCCCGAGTGCGAGCCGGTTGCGGAATTCCGTGACCTGCCGGGGCAGATCCCTCACATGTCCCCCGAGCCGGCAGATGATCGAACGGCCGCAGTCACGATCGCCGTTCGAAGGAGGAGTCATCGACCTCACCGTGCTCACCGGCGCTGCCGTGCTGATCGCCGGTGTCCTGTCCGTATTCGCTCCGCCGGCCGCAGCGGACGGGCCGGCCCCCGCGCCCATTCCCGCTCCACCCGCGAGCGCCGCATGGCCGCCCATCGAGGATTGCGGCCGGTACTTCTGCCCGTGTCCGGACGTCTTCCGGCTGCCCACCGAACCCGATGCCTGGGGGAGCCGCCATATGCTGCTGTTCGGCAGCCCGTACGGGCGGGGCGATATCGTCTGCCACTACGACCGGACGAACGGATTCCTGGACGCGTGGCAGAAAGGCATCGACGGCTACCATCAGCTGTACAACGTGCAGACACTGTCCAGTGCGCAGACGGGCAGAGTATACCTGTGGAATCCGGTGGGTGTCCGCGAGAACCTTTGAGCCGCCACAGCGCCGGTGAGCTCGGCGGTTACGATAGATCGAGGTGCCGATTCATCTCCATGGCGGCCTCGGCCAGCTCGGGGAGTTCGATCACCGTCCGCCCGTGCCGTCTCAGTTTCTCCACCCCGACACAGTTCTCGACGAAGGTCGCCGGTTCCCGCCACGCGATGACAATGGTGGGGATACCGGCGGTGATAATGCGGTCGGTGCATGGCGGCCGGGTCGCGGTGGCGCGCTCGGAACAGGGTTCGAGGGTGCTGTAGATGGTGGCACGGCTCAGCCGGGGATCGTTCGGCTCGAGTTTGTCGAGCGCGGATTCCTCGGCATGCACCTTGGGATCGGTCTCCCGCGAGTATCCGTTGGATATCTCCACTCCGTCGGCGACGATCACCGCCCCGACCGAGAACGCCCCGGTAACGGCCGGACTGAGCCGGGCGAGCTCTATGGCCCGAGTCATCCAGTAGTGGTGGTCGTGCTCGGTCACGAACTCTCCTTCGGTCGGTAGCGCAGCAGTGCGACATCACCGAGACGGGTGATATCGAGCAGACGCATACGGCGGGCGGATCCGCCGGGGAAGGCCGCCGGCTCGAGGAACCGCGGTGCGTGCGGATCACCCACCAGAGTAGGTCCGATCGCGAGATGCAATTCGTCGACGAGGCCGGCGGACAGGAAAGCGGTATGGATACGACTACCGCCTTCCACCATCAACCGATCGATCCCGCGACCGCCGAGATCGTCGAGCAGAGCACCGAAGTCGAGGCCCTCGCCGAGCACGACGATCTCGGCGAGATCGGCGGGAACGGCCAGCTTCTCGGCTCCCGTCCCGGTGGTGTAGACGAGCGGTCGCTGCCCCTCGGTGCCGTGATGCCAGAACGCCGCGGCCGGGTCCAGATCTCCGCTGGCCGTCACGGTGACCTTCCGCGGATATGCCGGGCGACCGGCCGCTACCCGGGCGTCTCGGCGATGTGCGGCCCGCACGATCAGCCGGGGGTTGTCGCGGCGCACGGTCTCGGCGCCGACGAGGATGGCGTCCGACTCGGCCCGTACCTGGTCGACCCGGTCGAAATCGGCCGCGTTCGACAACAACAACCGCTCCGGACCGGCGTCATCGATATATCCGTCGACGCTCACCGCCACGGACAACACCACGAACGGGCGGGTCATGCGGCCGGTCCGGCCGAACGTTCGTCCGTCGACGACGCGCGCATGTCCGAATCGGTGGCGCGGGTGCGTTCGGCCACGGCCACGGCCGCACGGGCAATGGCGAGTTCCTCATTGGTCGGCACGACCAATACGGCCACCTCCGCGTCCGGTGGCGAGATGAAGCGCGCGGAGCGATCTTCGGCGGTATTGCGCTCCGGGTCGACGGCGATACCGAAACGGGACAGGCCCGCAAGGGTGTCGGCCCGGACATCGGGAGCGTTCTCACCGACACCCGCGGTGAAGGTGATGACATCGACGGCACCCAGCCCGACCAGGTAGGCGCCCAGATAGCGGCGCAGTCGATGGATATAGACGTCGTAGGCGAGCCGGGCCGCGCGGTCACCCTCACCGATGAGGCGACGCAGTTCGCGGAAGTCGTTCACCCCGGCCATCCCCCGCAGACCGGAGTCGCGGTTCAACAGCCGATCGATATCGTCGATATCCAGCCCGGCCGTGCGCATGAGGTGGGGGATGATGCCGGGGTCCAGATCGCCGGAGCGGGTACCCATGACCAGGCCCTCCAACGGGGTCAGGCCCATGGTCGTATCGACCGGCCGGCCGCCGCGGATGGCCGAGGCGGAGGCGCCGTTGCCGAGGTGGAAGACGATCTGGTTCACCGATTCCGCCGCTCGACCGACCAATTGGGCGGCACGGCCCGATACGTACTCGTGCGAGGTGCCGTGGAAACCATAGCGGCGGATACCGTGCGTGTCGGCGACCTCCGCGTCGATGGCGTAGGTTTTGGCGGCATCGGGCAGGTTGTGGAAGAACGCGGTGTCGAAAACCGCGACCTGGGGGATATCCGGTAGCAATGTGCGCACCGCCTCGATGCCCAGCGCGTTCGCCGGATTGTGCAGCGGTGCCAGGGAGGACAGTTCACGGATCGTCGTCACCACTCGGTCATCGATCAGGGTGGGCCGGTAGAACACCTCCCCGCCGTGTACGACCCGGTGTCCCACAACCCTGATCCCGGCATCGGCCAGGTCGTGACCGGTCTCGGCGAATTTCGCGAACGCCAGCTGCAGCCCGGCGGTGTGGTCGGGGATCGGTTTCCGTTGGGTGAGGGTCCGGCCCCCACCATGGTGTTCGATCGCCCCGTCGGGCTCGCCGATTCGCTCGACCAGCCCGGACGCCGCCACGGCACCCGTATCGGGTTCCAGTAGCCGATATTTGATCGACGAGGAACCGGAGTTCACGACCAGTACCGGGTTGTTGCTCATTACGCTCCTACCTGCCCGCCGGCGCACACGGTGACGAACCCCGACGGCCCGCCCGAGCGCGGGATGTGGGTCATTCTCCCTGTGCCTGTATCGCGGTGATGGCCACGGTGTTCACGATATCGGCGACCAGTGCGCCCCGGGACAGGTCGTTCACCGGTTTGCGCAGACCCTGCAGCACCGGCCCGATCGCGACGGCGCCCGCGCTGCGCTGTACCGCCTTGTAGGTGTTGTTGCCGGTATTGAGATCGGGGAAGACGAAAACCGTCGCCCGACCGGCCACCTCGGAGTTGGGCAGTTTGGCGTCGGCGACCGTCGGCTCGATGGCGGCGTCGTATTGGATCGGGCCCTCCACCGGGAGCTTCGGCGCGCGCTCGCGGACCAGTTCGGTCGCCACCCGCACCTTGTCCACGTCGGCGCCGCTGCCCGATTCGCCGGTGGAGTAGGAGAGCATGGCCACCCGCGGCTCGATACCGAACCGCCCCGCGGTGGCCGCCGAGGAGATGGCGATATCGGCCAACTGTTCGGATGTCGGGTCGGGGACGACGGCGCAGTCACCGTAGGCGAGCACCCGGTCGGCCAGGCACATGAGGAAAACGCTCGAGACGGTGGAGACGCCGGGCACGGTTTTGATGATCTCGAACGAGGGCCGGATGGTGTGCGCGGTGGTGTGCGCGGCGCCGGAGACCATCCCGTCGGCCAACCCACGGTGCACCATCATCGTTCCGAAATACGAGATATCGACGACCATTTCCCGGGCACGTTCGGGCCTCATACTCTTGTGTTTGCGCAATTCGGCGTATTCGCGGGCGAATTCGTCCAGATATTCCGAACCGCGCGGATCCAGGACCTCGGCGTCGGAGATATCCACCCCGAGTTCGGCGGCCCGGGCCCGAATCAGGGATTCATCGCCGAGAATGATCAGGTCCGCGATCTTGCGCTGCAATACCCGCCCCGCGGCCCGCAGGATACGGTCGTCGCCACCTTCGGGCAGCACGATCCGTTTCCGGTCCGCCCGCGCCCGCTCGATGAGCTGGTATTCGAACATCTGCGGGGTGACCACATCGGACAGCGGAACCTGCAGGCGGCGCAGGAAATCCGCGGCGTCGACATGTTGTTCCATCAACGCCAGCGCGGTATCCACCTTGCGCGGATTGCCGAGCGCCATCCGCCCGCGGGTGCGGTGCGCGGCACCCGCGGTCTCGTAGGTGCCGAGCGCGGTGGTGAGAATCGGCAGCCGCGGTTTCAAACCCGACATGAGCCGCGCCACCGCCGGATGCGGGAGCAGGCCGCCGTTCATGATGACCCCCGACAGCGAAGGAAACCCCTCCGCCTCGTGGGCGTTCACCACGCTGAGCAGCACATCCGACCGGTCCCCGGGCGAGATCACCACCACCCCGTCGGACAATCGCTCCAGAATGTGTTCGGCCGTCATCCCGCCGACCAGTACCTGCAGCGCCTCCCGGTGCAGCAATTCCGGATCGCCGCTGTACATTTCGCCCTCCACCGCCTCGCACAGCTCGGCCATGGTCGGCGCGATCAGCAGCGGCACCTCCGGCAGGGTCCACGACGGAACCCCGAATCCGGCCAGGACGGAACCGACATCGGCCAAATCCTTCGGCGCGCAGCGGTTGGCGATGATCGCGACCAACTGCGCGTGTTCCTGGGCCAGCTCGGCGGCACATACTTCGGCCAGCCGGCCCACCTCGCCGGGACCGCGGTCCGCGCCGCGCAACACCAACAGCATCGGGGCGCCCAGATTCACCGCGATCCGGGCATTGAACCGCAGCTCGCTCGGACTGGCCACATCGGTGTAATCGCTGCCGACCACCACCACGGCATCGCATACCTGCGCGACCTCATGGTACCGCATGACGATCTCGCTGATGGCGGCATCGGGGTCGGCGTGAACCTGCTCATAGGTCACGCCGACCGCCTGGCCGTAGTCGATATCGGCGGTGCTGTGCTCGAGCAGTAACTCCAGGATGTAGTCGGGTTCGGTGGCCGACCGCGTTATCGGCCGGAACACGCCCACCCGCGCCGTGGTCGCGCACAGCATCTGCAGCACTCCCAGCGCGACCGTCGATTTGCCGGTATCGCCCTCGGGGGACGCGATATACACACTGGACGCATCAACCTCGGCCATACCCAGCAGCCTAGCGGTGTTCGGTCACCCGGCCGCCGACGGCCGGACCGGCCCACCCCGCCGCAGCGCCGCCGCTACCACCCCTTTTTCGAGGCCGGAGCCCGCCCCGGGTCCGGCCCGACCGGAGCGAATCCGCGCCGACGGATTCGCGGAGAAAGAGCAGACCCCGATCACGAGGAACACCGGACCACCACAACCCTCAGGAGGCACATCACCCCACGGTCGGGGCCCGCCCCGGGTCTGGACCGACCGGAGCGAATTCGCGTCAGCGGATTCGCGGAGGGAGGGAAGACCCGGGGTCACGAGGGCCCCGACCCGCGCCGCCGAAGGCGGCGCCATCAAACACAGCCATCAAACACTCTCTCGCAGGCGGGGGGCCAGATCGCGGGCGAAGAGGTCCAGGAACCGGCGCTGGTCGTGGCCGGGGGCGTGGAAGACCAGGTGGTTCAGCCCGGCGTCCAGGTAGGGCTTGATCTGCTCGACGGCCTGATCCGGGTCACTGGCCACGATCCACCGCTTGGCGATCTGCTCGATCGGCAGCGCGTCGGCGGCGGCCTCCATCTCGATCGGGTCGGTGATGCTGTGCTTCTGTTCCGGGGTCAGTGACAGCGGCGCCCAGAACCGGGTGTTCTGCAGCGCGAGTTCCGGATCGGTGTCGTAGGAGATCTTGATCTCGATCATCCGGTCGATATCGTCGACCGTGCGGTCGGCCTTGGCCGCACCCTCGGCGAGGGCGGGCATGAGTTTGTCGGTGTAGAGGTCCATCCCCTTGCCCGAGGTGCAGATGAAACCGTCGCCGGCCCGGCCTGCGTATCGGGCCACCAGCGGGCCGCCGGCCGCGATGTAGACCGGGATACCGCCTTCGGGGACGTCGTAGATGGACGCGCCGACGGTCTTGTAGTACTGCCCGTCGAAGTCCACCCGGTCGCCGGTCCACAGCTGTCGCATCAGGTCGACCGCCTCGCGCAGCCGGGCGAACCGTTCCTTGAATTCCGGCCATTCGCCGAGATATCCGGTGGCGATCTCGTTCAGCGCCTCACCGGTGCCGATACCGAGCATCACCCGGCCCGGATACAGACAGCCCATGGTGGCGAAGGCCTGCGCGATCACCGCGGGGTTGTAGCGGAAGGTCGGGGTGAGCACCGAGGTGCCGAGCTGGATGCGCCGGGTGCGTTCACCCACGGCGGCCAGCCAGGCCAGCGAGAACGGCGCGTGCCCACCCTTGTGCCGCCACGGTTGGAAGTGATCGCTGATGACCGCGCTGTCGAGGCCGTGTTCCTCGACCTGTACCGCCAACTCCACCAGCTCCCGCGGCCCGAACTGCTCCGCCGACGCCTTGTACCCGAGC
Source organism: Nocardia brevicatena NBRC 12119 (assembly GCF_000308495.1). Lineage (GTDB taxonomy): Bacteria > Actinomycetota > Actinomycetes > Mycobacteriales > Mycobacteriaceae > Nocardia > Nocardia brevicatena. The sequence continues at coordinate 170,127 of NZ_BAFU01000086.1, forward strand.
TTGAGCTCATCCATCTGCGCCACTCCTATCGCTGCAGTTGTCGTCCGAACATCACCGGTCGCAACCCGTTGCGGCCGGACGGTTGTTCCCACGCCGCGGTGACCACGACGCCGCGTGACCGTTTCACCCGTCCGCATTCGACCATAGCCGGCCGGCCCGACCGCTGTGTTATCGGTCTCACTCCGTGGTCCGCGGAGCGCCGGACGGTGTGCCGTATCGACCGGTCCGACGTGCGCCGACAGCATCTGCCGGACCGTCGACGGCCCGCGTCCGAGCACGGACACGGGCCGGCTCGTCGGCTCGAATAGCGCAGAATGATCGAAGTGACCACCGCCGATAACCGGATTCTGTCCTACCTCACCGATATGGACGGGGTGCTGGTGCACGAGGACCAACTGGTGCCCGGTGCCGACGAATTCCTCGCCGAACTGCGCGAGAAGGAAATCCCGTTCCTGGTACTGACCAACAATTCGATCCGCACTCCGCGCGACCTGCAGGCCCGCCTGCGGCATACCGGTCTCGACATCCCCGAATCCGCCATCTGGACCTCCGCCCTGGCCACCGCCGCCTTCCTGAACGACCAGCGCCCGAACGGCACCGCCTACGTGGTCGGCGAATCGGGCCTGACCACCGCGCTGCACGAGATCGGATACGTACTCACCGACAGCGACCCCGACTATGTCGTCCTCGGCGAGACCCGCACATATTCGTTCGAAGCGATCACCACCGCGATCCGGCTGGTCGAGCGGGGCGCGCGTTTCATCGCCACCAACCCGGACGCCACCGGACCCTCCCGTGAGGGCGTACTACCCGCCACCGGCTCCGTGGCGGCCCTCATCACCCGCGCCACCGGCCGCGACCCCTACTACATCGGCAAACCCAATCCGCTGATGATGCGTTCGGCGCTGCGGCGTATCGGCGCGCATTCGCAGACCAGCGTGATGATCGGCGACCGGATGGACACCGACGTCATCTCCGGCATGGAGGCGGGTATGCGCACCATCCTGGTCACCTCGGGCATCTCCACCAGGGCTTCGGTCGAGCACTACCCGTATCGCCCGACCATGGTCGTCGACTCCGTCGCGGACCTGGTCGGGCGTACTTCGAGACCGTTCGACGTGTGATCTCTATCAGCCGAGCGCCTGGTCGAGGTCCGCGAGCAGGTCTTCCACGTCCTCCAGGCCCACCGAGATCCGCACGACACCGTCGGACAATCCGATTCCGGCCCGCCCTTCCGGTCCCATGGCCCGGTGCGTGGTGGTCGCCGGGTGGGTTACAAGGGTTTTGGCGTCGCCCAGATTGTTGGAGATATCGACGATCCGCAGCCGGTTGAGCACCTCGAACGCGCGTTTCTTCGCCTCGTGCTCGGGCGCGGCCACCTCGAAGGTCACCACCGTCCCGCCGCCGCTCATCTGCGCGGTCGCCAGATCGTATTGCGGATGCGTCTCCAGGAAGGGATAACGCACCCAGCTCACCCGGGGATGCCCCTCCAGGTACCGCGCGATCCGCAGGGCCGAGGCCGTGGAGTGGTGTACCCGCAGCGGCATGGTCTCCAGGCCTTTGAGCAGGGTCCAGGCGTTGAACGGGCTCAACGCGGGACCGGTGTGCCGCATGAGGTTTTTCACCGGACCCTCGATGTAGTCCGCGGAGCCCAGGATGGCGCCGCCGAGCACTCGGCCCTGGCCGTCGATGTGCTTGGTGCCGGAGTACACCACCACGTCGGCGCCGAGTTCGAATCCGCGCTGCAGCAACGAGGTGGCGAACACATTGTCCAGCACCACCTTCGCGCCCGCGACATGCGCCATTTCGGATACCCGCCGCACGTCGACCAGGGTCTGCATCGGGTTGGCGGGGGTTTCGAAGAACACCGCGGTGGTGGGCACCGACAGCGCCCGCTCCCACTGGTCGAGGTCCTCGCCGTCGACGAAGACCGTCTCCACGCCCCAGCGCGGCAGGATCTCGTTGCACACCACGAAACAGGAGCCGAACAGGCTGCGCGCGGCGACCAGCCGGTCGCCCGCGCCCAACAGCGCGCCCAGGGCGGTGAATACGGCCGCCATACCGCTGGCGGTGGCGAAACACGCCTCGGCGCCGTCGATGAGCCGCATCCGCTCCTGGAAGGTGGCCACGGTGGGATTGCCGTAACGAGAGTAGACGAAATGGGGGATCTCCCCGGTGAACGCCGCCTCGGCCGCTTCCGCGCTGGAGTAGACGAACCCGGAGGTCAGGTACAGCGCCTCGGTGGTTTCCTCGAATCCGGACCGCTGCAATCCGCCGCGGACGCCGAGGGTGGCGGGGCCGACGCCCTCCGGCAGCGCACGCTCGAACGCTCCGCCGCCGATCATGACTGCCGCCAGGGCAATCCGAGGGCCCGCCAGCCGGCGTGACCGCGATGCCCGTGTTCGTCGAGTGGTCCTTCGAAACCATCGCTCACGTTGTAGGCGGGTTCGATGCCCGCGCGCGTGGCGGCCGCGGCGGCATGCGCGGAGCGCTGGCCGGAACGACAGAGGAAGAGTACGGGCGTGTCCGGTTTGCGGCCGTCGAGCGCTTCGCCCAACTGGTCCAGGAATCGGGAATTCGGGGCTCCGGTGCCGTCGACCCATTCGACCAGCACCGTCGGCCGGTCGAGTGCGCTGGTGTCGGGAATTCCGACGAACCGCCACTCCGCCTCGGTCCGTACATCCACCAGCACGGCGTCGGGATTGTCACGCAATATCTCCCATGCCCGCCGCGGGTCGATATCGCCTGCGTAACTCATTGATGGCACCTCCCTGCGAACCCGCACTTGCGTGCGTCGGGTTCTGACGCACGCCGGGTCGTCACCCGGAGCACCCCACCGCGGAGGAGGGTTGCCGGCCGGCTAGCCGGGGCTTGACGCTGGCACTCATGACCCTGCGATGAGATTGCCCGGACCGGGGTTGCCGTGTCAAACCACCGATAACGGGGTCTGGCCAGGAGCGAATCAGCTGGTTACAGACCCGCCTGTGGTCATCGGAGCGGACCGGACGCCAGGTGTCGGTCACCGCCCGACCGTCTACCGTGCCGGTGACCTCGACCGTGGCCTCGTCCCCGGAAACCCGCAATTCATCGAGTTCGTCGACGGTGACGGTCTTTCCGGATTCGCCTTCCCCGAGCCGACCGGCCGGCGGGGGACGGGACGGGTAGGAATCCGGGCACACCGCGTCCTCGGGTGGGACGAGGCCGGAGCGGCCGCTCATATCGGCGAATTCGTACACGGCGGCGGCGACCCGATCGGTCTCTGTGACATTTTTCTCAACGGGTGCCGTGACGGCGGCGATCACGGTGACACCCGTCACCAGGGCCGCGATAACCGCTGCCAGTACGAACGGCGTCGTCGACCGCGGCGGATCTCGGCCTCGCGTTCGGTGGGTCCGGCCGGGTCAGCGGGTTCGCCGGACGGTTTCGCGGGCTGCGCATCGTTCATGACGACGATGATCCCCGGTGCCCACGGCGGGCGGGCCCGCCACCCCGATAGAATCGGAGCTGATCGCGGCCCTGCTCCGAAGCAGAACGCCGTGATGGCACGGGAGTGCGGCGCCGCCATACCGATGCCCGGCCGTAGTGGCCGCGCCCGCGTGGCACCGCGACGGTGCGTATCAGCCGCGCGTCAACTTAGCCTAAGCTAATAAAGACAGCTCGAGCTGAGTCAGACCCATAGATTCTTTCGACCGACAAGGGTGCGCGTAACAGATGACCGAACAGATTGAGGCGACCCGCCCGCTCCGGATCGCGATCGTGGGTGCCGGCCCCGCCGGGATCTACGCCGCCGACGCATTGATGAAATCCGATGCCGAGGTGAGCATTGATCTGTTCGAGCGGATGCCCGCCCCGTTCGGACTGATCCGCTACGGTGTCGCCCCCGACCACCCCCGCATCAAGGGCATCGTCACCGCCCTGCACAAGGTGCTGGACAAACCGCAGGTGCGACTGCTGGGCAATATCGACTACGGCACCGACATCACCCTCGAGGATCTGCGCCGCTTCTACGACGCGGTGATCTTCTCCACCGGCGCCAACGCCGACCGGGCGCTGCCCATCCCCGGCATCGACCTGGACGGCTCCTACGGTGCGGCCGATTTCGTGTCCTGGTACGACGGGCACCCGGATGTGCCGCGCAGCTGGCCGCTGGAGGCGGAGAAGGTCGCCGTCCTCGGCGTCGGCAATGTCGCCCTCGACGTGGCGCGAGTGCTGGCCAAGACCGGCGACGAGCTGTTGCCCACCGAGATCCCGCCGAACGTGTATTCCGGGTTGAAGGCCAACAAGGCCGTCGAGGTGCACGTGTTCGGTCGTCGTGGCCCGGCCCAGGCCAAGTTCACCCCGCTGGAGCTGCGCGAATTGGATCATTCGCCGACCATCGAGGTGATCGTCGATCCCGAAGACATCGACTACGACGCCGGCTCGGAGGCGGCGCGGCGGCATTCCAAGCAGGTCGATATGGTCGCCAACACCCTCGAACAGTGGGCGATCCGTGATCAGGGCAACCGGCCGCACAAGCTGTTTTTGCACTTCTTCGAATCCCCCGCCGAGATCCTGGGCGCCGACGGCAAGGTCGTGGGACTGCGCACCGAACGCACCCAACTGGACGGCACCGGCAACGTCAAGGGCACCGGGGAGTTCAAGGACTGGGATGTGCAGGCGGTCTACCGGGCCGTGGGCTACCTGTCACAGAACATCTCCGAACTGCCCTTCGACGACCAGGCCGGCACCGTGCCCAACGAGGCCGGCCGCGTCCTGGCCGACGAGGACGCCGACGGCGCGGCCCGCTATCTGCCCGCCACCTACGTCACCGGCTGGATCAAACGCGGCCCGGTCGGCCTGATCGGGCATACCAAGGGCGACGCCAACGAGACGGTGGCCTGCCTGCTCGACGACAGCTCCGGCTTCGCTCCCGCCGCCAGCCCCGATCCGGAATCGGTCGTGGAGTTCCTGGAGGGCAAGGGCATCCCCTACACCACCTGGCAGGGCTGGTACCGCCTCGACGCCCACGAGCGTGCCCTCGGCGAGCCGGAGGGCCGCGAACGGGTCAAGGTGGTCGAGCGTGAGGACATGCTGCGTGCCAGCGAGCCGCACAAGGTCTAGGTATCTCCGCGGCGACCACTCGGTTATGCGCGAATCCGCGGACGAACCGACCCGCACCGCCGCCAAGTGGCGCAATCCGACACAGGCGGGGCCCGCCCCGGGTCCGGACCGACCGGAGCGAATTCGCGTCAGCGGATTCGCGGAGGGAGGGAAGACCCGGGGTCACGAGGGTCCCGACAGCGCCACCTCTGGTGGCGCCATCAAATACTGAGGCATTCTGTATCCGTGTTCGACGCCCATGTGCACATCATCGATCCGCGGTTCCCGCTGATCGAGAACGAGGGCTACCTACCGAAGCCGTACACCATCGCGAACTACCGGCAGCGCATGTCCCGTTTCGAGTTGAGCGGCGGCGCCGTGGTCAGCGCGTCCTTCCAGGACAACGACCAGAGCTACCTGCGTGCCGCGCTCGCCGAATTGGGCCCCGGCTGGGTGGGGGTGACCCGGCTCGACCTGGACGCCACGGACGAGGAGATCCTCGACCTGCACCGGGCCGGGGTACGCGCGGTACGTTTCAATCTCAAGCGCGCCGCCGCCGATATCGCGTCCATGACCCGGCAGGCACTGCGCGCCTATGACCTGGCGGGCTGGCATGTGGAGATCTATGTCGACGGGCAGATGCTCGCCTCCCTGCAACCGGTGATCATGAAACTGCCCAAGGTGTCGGTCGACCATCTCGGCATGTCGGACGAGGGCCTGCCATATCTTCTCGATCTGGTGGACCGCGGTGCGCGGGTGAAGGCGACCGGGTTCGGTCGGGTCGAGATGGACGTCGCCACCACACTGAGCCGCATCCACGCGGTGAACCCGGAGGCCCTCATGTTCGGCACCGACCTCCCCGGCACCCGCGCCCACCGACCGTTCCGCGACGGAGACGTGGAGTTGATCTGCGATGTCGTGGGCAGCGATATGCACGCCGTCCTGGAGGACAACGCCCGCGCCTTCTACGGTCTGCCCGCGATCGAGCGGCCCATCGACGACCCGAACCCGACACTGCCGCTGCTGCTCCCGCCGATCCCGGAGGCGGGTCCGGGTCCGAATGACGGCGACACCCGTCCCTTACCGATCGTGGAATAGCGGCCTCCGGATACCACCGTCGGCTTGAACGCCGGGCAGCCTATGCCGCGATCGCCCCGGCCACCCACACGCCACTGGCCAACAACGCCCCCAGCAGTTCGACCAGCATGGACAGCCCCACGCCCTTGATGGCGTGCTTGCTCGACTCCCACGCTTGTCGCTGCCCGGGCAGCCGCTGCCACTCCGAAAGATGAACCCCCACCACGAATCCCACGAACAGGCCGACGACCGGGATCAGGAAGAACCCGACTATTCCGGCGATACCGCCGAGCAGCAGCGTCCGGTTCGGCACCCCCGCCTCTTTCAACTTCCGCCCCGGCCAGGCGTACTTCACCACCCCCGAAACGATCAGCAGCACGGTGCCGATCGCGAATACCGTCCACGCCACGGCCCCACCGGTGAGGAATGCCCATACCGCGATGGCCCCGAAGACCAGGATCACGCCCGGCAGCACCGGGACGACGATCCCGACCAGACCGACCAGGATCACCAGGCCGACGACGACTTCACCCCATATGCTCACGATTCCTCCACAGTCGACGCTGCCCGAATTCTTCCGTATGCGGACGAGCGAGGGTGAATGTTTCGGCCTGGACCCTAGACCGCCAGTATGGCGACCTCGTACTTCTGGCAGTGGGGGTCTCGGGTGACCAGTGTGAGGTCTTCTCGCTGGGCCTGTGCCACCAGCATGCGGTCGAAGGGATCGCGGTGTATCGGTGGAAGGCGCCCGGCGGTTATCGCATGGTCGTGATTGACGGGCAGTGCGATAAACCCACTGTCTCGGATACGTTCGGGCAGATCATCGGGCCCGATCAGTTTTCCCGTGGCCTGTTTGATGGCCACTTCCCACAGCGTCACGGCGCTCACATACACATCAGGATCGTGATCGAGCCGGTCTTTGAGATCTTCCGGCAGCGTGGAGTCGTCGTTCAACCACCACAGCACCACGTGGGTGTCCAGCAGAAGACTCATGACAACAGACCGAAGTCCGCGGCAATCGCGGCATTGGTTTCCGCGGAGTCCCAGTTGGGGCCGAGTGTGAGCTTGCCGCGCAATGATCCGCGGCCGGTACGGCCGGCCCTGCGGACGAGCGGCACAACTTTGGCGACCGGGTGCCCGGCCCGACTGATGACGATCTCTTCGCCGTGCTCGACTCGCTCGATGATCCGCGACAGGTTGGTCTTGGCCTCATGAATGTTGAACTGCTCGGCCGCACTGCCTGACATGCCACCTCCTTAGCTAAGAGGTTAGTCCACCTCCCGACCGGGGTCAACGCGATCACGAAGCACCAAGGCCGGTATCAAACCCCGTTCACCTCCTCGTGCTGCGTGGCTGTGATGCACTGTCGTGGCGACCTCGGTCGGGTGGACCACCGGCCCGGCCTCGTCCTCGACTCCGGAACCGACACGGCATCACGGACGGGCCGACCCGCAGTGGCGGATCTCCACCCGGTCGGAAACCGTTTCACCGAATCCGCCGCCCTCCACTATCGAGACGCCCATATCGGGATCGCTATCTCAGCACTCACGACCCAGACGCAGCCGAGCCACCACGGCACGGTGATCGGAACCCGGTAGGTCCACCGTCTCCGCCGCGACCGCGCAGGCCCCGGCGGTGAGGATGTGGTCGATGCCGACCAAGGGCGCCGGCCACTTGTCGGTCGGGTAGGTGATCAAGTGTCCGGCACCCGCCTGTTCGGCCGCGTCGCCGAAGCGCCCGGACACCAGGGCCCGGAACTGCGAATGATCGTAGGTGGCATTGAAATCGCCGCCGACGATCACCGGTCGATCCGACGGCGCTCGGTCGAGGATGTCGTGCAGACGGGACAACTCGTCGGCCCAGACCTGGGCGTGGACGATCGGCGGGACCGGATGGAAGGCGTACACCGCGACCGGTCCGATGCTCGGAACATCGGCCGCCGCCGAAATCTGGTTGAACATGAAGCCGTCGTACTCGACGGTGTCGGATAGCGGGTAACTACTCCAGATCCCCGTGCCGCTCGCGGCGTTTCCAGGGCGCAGATATCGGTGCGGCAACACCCGGTCGAGCCCCGCTCGGCCGAGATCCTCGACCGCCGCCGGGGTGAGCTCGTTGACGGTGAGCACAGCGATATTCCGCGCACGTACTTCGTCGACGAGCGACGCGGGATCGGCTCCGTCGAACAGCAGATTGGCCTGCATCGCCATCACCGCGTGCCCGTCGTCACCGACCATGCGGCCGACGTAGAGCGGGGCCTGGGTCCAGAACGCGGCCGCGAAGACAGCGATCGCCATGCCCGCACCGATCCAACGCCGCAGGACGGCGAAGATCGCCGCCCCCGCGAGCGCGGAACTCATCAGGTACGGAGCGACCGACACGGCCGAGACCACGAGGGGGAACAACCACGGGACCACCGTGGGGAGCCACCGCGGACTGAAGTGCAGGACGACCCCTGCGACTCCGACCAGTGTGGCGATCCACGCAAGCTTGGCGACCACCTCTGGCCGGTTCACTGCCCACTTCACATCCGACAGCCAAACACGAGTCGCGCGCCGATCGTGGAGCCGAGGTTCCCGCCGGTGGACAGGGAAGTCGCGTCGAGAGGTTCACCCTCACCACCGGGCTCGCGAGGAGCTCCCGAGCCGGCGCGGGCGAGAGTGCCGCGCCCCCGCCGCACGGCCGACTCCGCCTGATCGACCGAACGCCCGAGGGAATACCGCGATCAGAACAGGGTCGGCTCGCCGAAACCTGAGGTGCGTTCGATGACCAGCAACCGGAGTTTGGTGTCGATGCCGCCCGGCGCCGAGAAGCCGTGCAGGGCGTGATCGGCGGACAGCACCCGGTGGCACGGGATGATGAGCGGGATCGGGTTGCGGCCCAGCGCCTGACCGACCGCCTGGGCCGCGCCCGGCGCGCCGGCCCGTTCGGCGACGGCACCGTAGCCGAGGGTGTGGCCGGGGTCGATGGCGCGCGTGACGGCGTACACCGCGCGGTGGAATTCGGGCACACCCGTTATATCCACCGGGATCCAGCGCAGATCGTCCAGGTCGCCGTCCAGGTGGGCGCGGATACCCGCGATCGCCTCCGCTCGCGGCCCGGCCTCGGGTTCCGGCCGCAGCCGGGTGCTGTCCTGGCCCGGAGGTGCGCCCGGGCCGTTCTCGGGGAGGCGGAACCGCACGACGATATCATCGCGCCACGCTATGGCGCAGCGGCCGATAGCGGTGTCGAACAGCGTCGTATCGATGGGAGCGCCCACACTACCCGGCATACCGACAGTCTGCCGCCGGCCACCGACAATCCGAGCGGGAGTCCTCCGACCCTCGCGGACGCCATGGCTATTGTCATACTGTCAATATGTTCGCAGGTGCTGCGGGCAGACACAGGATCGACGACGAACCGAGGTAAGGCGTGAGCACACCATCCACCGCCACCGAGCAGGGCCCGCTCGCGGGCATTCGGGTTATCGAACTGGCCGGGATCGGGCCGGGGCCGCACGCCGCGCTGCTGCTCGCCGACCTCGGCGCCGATGTCGTCCGCATCCAGCGGGCCGGGCAGCTGCCCGGCGGTTTCGACCGGCCCCAGCTGCGCGGGCGCACAATCGTCGAGGCCAACCTGAAGGACCCGGCCGATGTAGAGAAGGTGCTCGGTCTGGTGGAGAAGGCCGACGTGCTCATCGAGGGCTTTCGGCCCGGCGTCACCGAGCGTATGGGCCTCGGCCCCGAGGTCGCGCTGGAACGCAACCCGCGTCTGGTCTACGGGCGGATGACCGGTTGGGGTCAGCACGGCCCGCTGGCCGATCGCGCCGGCCACGACATCAACTACATCAGCATCACCGGTGTCCTGCACGCCATCGGCCGTAGGGGCGAACGTCCGGTGCCACCGCTGAACATGGTCGGTGATTTCGGCGGCGGTTCGATGTTCCTGGTATTCGGTATCCTCGCCGCCCTGGTCGAACGGCAGACCTCCGGTAAGGGTCAGATCATCGACTCCGCCATGGTGGACGGCGCGCTCGCCCTCTCGCACATGATCTGGGGTATGCGCGGTATGGGCACCTGGTCGGAGGAGCGCGGGGTGAACCTCCTCGACACCGGCATGTCCTTCTACGACACCTACGAGACCGCCGATGGCAGGTACATGGCCGTGGGCGCCATCGAACCGCAGTTCTACGCCCAGCTGCTCGCCGGGCTGGACATCGATCCCGAGGGCCTGCCCCACCAGCTCGATCCCGCCGGTCAGGACAGCCTGAAGAAGCTGTTCGCCGAGAAGTTCCGCAGTAGGACCCGGGACGAGTGGACCGAGATCTTCGCCGGCACGGACGCCTGCGTGAGCCCGGTGCTGACCTTCGAGGAAGCCACCCACAACGAGCACATCGCCGCCCGCGGCTCACTGCTCGAACTGGAGGACATCACCCAGCACGCCCCGGCACCCCGGTTCTCCCGTACCCCGAACGGCGCACCCACACCGCCCCCGACGGAAGCAACCCCGATCGAGAACATCTGGGCGGACTGAGGCACGGGGTCGACTTCGCTCCGCGGGGCAGGGCCGACCCCCTCCCTTCCGAGCGCTACGTATGGCCGTGCGACAAGGCATGCTTCCTGTCACGAAGCGCAGCACCATCGAATTGTCGGAAGACAGGCTCCGTTACACCGTCCGTACGACCGGGGCGGGTTTGCTGCCCAGGGCATCGATCAGTTTGCGAATATCGTTCGGATCCGAGGTCCGGATGAGGGCACCGAGACCTGCCGCCATGACAACGACAGTGGCATCCACCATGTCCGCGGTCCCGGCTTTACCGCACAGGATTCCTGCGGCTTCGGCGACCTCGAGGCCAACCGGCTCGACCTGGCATCCGGTGAGGAACCGACCGAGCCGAACCTGCCGACCAGGGCTCAGTAGCACGTAAGCGGCTGTAGAGGCTCGGCGGCGTGGGGGCCGAGAGTCGCGTAGGCGGAGGCGATGGCGGTGGCCGCGCGGCGGAGGTCGGCCTCGGGGTGGGTGTAAGGAATACGGAGGAACCGTTCGAAGGAACCCTGGACGCCGAAACGCGGGCCGGCGGCCAGGAGTACGCCGTGATTGGGGGCCGTGGCGGCCAGGGACGTGGAAACCGGCGCGGGAAGTTGGACCCATACCGACATACCGCCCACCCCGGGGCCGACGCGCCAGTCGGGGAGCTCGGTGGCCAGCGCGTCGAGCAAGGCGGCGCGTTGGGCGCCCAACTGTTCGCGGCGGCGGGCGAGGATGGAATCCGCGTGCTCGAACAGGTGGGTGGCGGCCAGCTGATCCATGAGCGGGGTGCCCAGGTCGACGGTGGAGCGAATACCGAGAAGCCGGGTGATCAGCGACCGGCCGGCGCGTATCCAACCCACCCGCAGGCCTCCCCAGAAGGATTTGGAGGCCGAACCGATGGTGATCACCTCGCTGCCCTGGGCGAAAGACGCCACGGGTGGCGGCGGGGGGGCGTCGGTGAGGGTCAGATCCGCCATGGATTCGTCGACGATGACCGTCATGCGGGTCTCGCGGGCGATGGCGACCAACTCGGCGCGGTCGGCGGCCCCCATGAGCAAGCCGGTGGGGTTGTTGTGGTCGGGTACCAGGTAGGCCAGGGTGGCCGCGGTCTGTCGTGCGGCGCTGCGGATACCGTCGAGGTCCCAGCCGGCGTCGGGAAATTCCGGACGCAGCGGCACCGGGATCGGGCGGGCGCCCACATCGCGGATGGCCTCGATGGCATTGGGATAGGTGGGATGGTCGATCAGCACCCGGGACATCGGTGGGGCCAGGGCGTTGAGCAGCAGACGCAGACCGTGCTGGGCGCCGAGGGTGACCAGGAGTTGGTCCGGTTCGGTGGGAAGTCCGCGGCGGGTGTAGCGGCGGGCGAGGGCCTCGCGGAGGGCGAGTACACCGACAGGGTCCATACCGTGACTCCCCAGGTAGGACCGAAGTCCTTGGAGCGCATATGAATACGCGTCCGACATCTCCGGGGGCGCGGCCATGGCGGCATAGGTGAGGTCCACGGCCGGCTGCTCCGGTTCGCCCATGCCCACCAAGAGGCTTCGGGTGGCCTTACGACCGTCGTGCTGAACCGTTGGGGGCAGGGCGACCGTACTGCGCGAGCCCTGGCGGGTGATGAGATAGCCGTGTTCCCGCAGCAGCGCGTAGCAGGTCGTCACGGTCGTGCGACTCACGCCGAGGACGGTGGCCAGCTCGCGTTCGCTCGGCAGCGCCACCCCCAGGGGTGCGCGGCCGTCGTGAATCAGCAGCCGGATACCTTCGGCCAGGGCCAGGTAGGCGGGGCGGCCGGTCTTGCGTGCGGCGCCATTGCCCGCCGGATCGTCGATATGCCGCCAGCGCCCTAGGTCGCGGGCCAGTCCGGTTGCGCTGATCGCTCGCAGTGCCATAAGTCCAGTATTGGGTCAGTGGCTATTCAAGAACAAGTCCAGTTGTCGCATGCTGAGTCCATGAACCTTCTCGTGACCCTGATCGTCCTGGCCGTGTTCACCACTTTCGCGTACCGATACCTGCGGGAATCACGGATTCCCGAGCTCATCGAACACTATCGGCCCCGCGGTCCGATCGCGGATCTCCCCGAATCGCCCCACGGGGACGTCCGCTGGTACCTCGATCCGAGCGCGGCGAAGGGACAGGCCGAGTCGCGGCGAAGCGACGGGGCCGAGGGGCCCGTGTACGCGGAGCCACAGCGAAGGGTGAATTGATACCAGTCCAGTTTTTCCATCTGGACTGGTTGATAGTCCCGCCCGCTCACTCCAACGGGTGTTTCCGGTAGAAATCGCACATCTCGCCGGAGAGATACCCGTCGCGGCAGGCGAAGTAGGTCTGGATACACGAATTGGTATCGCAGCCGAGTTCGACGAGCTCGTCCCGGATACGGCGATCGCGCTGCTGCGGGCTCTCGGTGGGCGACGGGGCCCCGGTGACCGAGGCGGACACCACCGGTTCGGGCCGGTCCGGCACACCGCAGCCGGCAAGCACGGCCGAGAGGGCCAGCAGCGCGGCGGAAAGAGCCGGCAGTACCGCGGTACGACGGAATGGGTGGAGCATGGTCACCTCCTGCACCAGGTGTTCGACACCGGGCGGCCAGCGTATCCGATACCGCGCGCGACGGCAGGCCCGCGGTCCTCGCGGCAGCCATCCGCCCGGTGCAGGGCCTGGATTCGCCGCGCAGCAGGGCCGCCAGGGACTCACGGTCGGTGACATCCAGTTTGGGGCAGACCCGGTAGAGGTGTCCTTCCACCGCCGAGTACAGCCGACCACGCAACCGGCGCGCGGTGTACCCCCCGACCATATGCGCGAAAACACCCAGCGGAATACCGCGTGCCGGTTCGGTGCCGGCGACCCAACGGATATTGCCGCCGACGGCGGTCGCCGTCTGCCGCGCCAAGGTGGTCTTGCCCACGCAGGCCTCGCCGGTAAGGACCGCGCCTACCTGGTCGGTGCCGATGAGCGCCGTACGGATAGCCTCGAACTCGCTCGCGCGTCGGATCATCGGCCGGTTCCGAGCCGTGCTCTTACTTTAAATGGCCGTATTCCTCAGGGGGAACGGCGAATATAGAACGGAACGGTTCCCGACGTGCGTGATTCCGTCGCCGGATCCGGGAAAGTTCGAACCGGTTCAGGCGAGAACGTCGTGCCGGACGATGGTCTGATCACGTCCCGGACCGACACCGATACAGGAGATCCGGGCGCCCGAAAGCTCCTCCAACCGATGCACATACGCCTGCGCGTTCGCCGGCAGGTCCGCGAAGCTGCGCGCCCCGGAAATATCCTCCCACCAGCCGGGCATCTCCTCGAAAATCGGCTTGGCGTGATGGAATTCGGTCTGTGTGGTCGGCATGTGCTCGACCCGCCGTCCGTCGATCTCGTAGGCCACACAGATCGGCACCCGGTCCAGACTCGACAGCACATCGAGTTTGGTGAGGAAGTAGTCGGTGATCCCATTGACCCGGGTGGCGTAGCGGGCGATCACCGCGTCGAACCAGCCGCACCGTCGGGCGCGCCCGGTGGTGACACCCACCTCCCCACCGGTCTTGGCCAGGTAGGCGCCGTGCTCGTCGAACAGTTCGGTGGGGAACGGTCCCGAGCCCACGCGGGTGGTGTAGCACTTGAGGATGCCCAGGACCGTATTGATCCGGTTGGGACCGATACCCGCGCCGACCGCGGCGCCGCCGGAGGTCGGGTTCGAGGAGGTCACATACGGGTAGGTGCCGTGATCCACATCGAGCAGGGTGCCCTGTGAACCCTCCAGCAGTACGGTCTCCCCGCGTTCCAGCGCCTCGTTCAGCCGCAGCCGGGTATCGGCGATCCGGTGCGCGAACTTCTCGGCCTGACCGAGGACCTCGTCGACGACCTGCTGTGGATCCAGCGCCCGCCGATTGTAGATCTTCACCAGCACCTGGTTCTTGAACTCCAGGGCGGCCTCCACCTTCTGGGTGAGGATCTTCTCGTCCAACACATCGGCGGCCCGCACCCCGACCCGGGCGACCTTGTCCTGATAACAGGGTCCGATCCCGCGCCCCGTGGTGCCGATCTTCTTGTTGCCCAGAAAGCGTTCGGTCACCTTATCGATGGCCACGTGATACGGCATGATCAGATGCGCGTCGGCCGACAGCAGCAGCCGCGAGGTGTCGACACCGCGTTCGTCCAACCCGGCCAACTCCGTGAGCAGTACGCCCGGATCGACCACGACACCGTTGCCGATGACATTGGTGACGCCCGGGGTGAGTATGCCGGAGGGGATGAGGTGCAGCGCGAAGTTCTCGCCATTGGGCAGCACCACCGTGTGGCCGGCATTGTTACCGCCCTGGTACCGCACCACCCACTGGACGCGGCCACCGAGCAGGTCGGTCGCTTTGCCCTTGCCCTCGTCGCCCCACTGGGCGCCGATGAGGACGATTGCCGGCATGGTCGTGTCTCCTACGGTTCGACGCGCAACACATCCTGTGCTGCAGCTACCTGCCGTAACGGGGAGGAAGCCGGAAGCACAGTCTAGCCGACCCCCCGAACCGGACCCGGCCACGGTGTTCCGGTGAGCCCACTGCGGGAGATACCCCGGGATGCCCTTTAGACTGAAGGCCCACGGGCTAGGAGGGTGTGCGGCAGGTTGAGTAACCACGTTCTCCGCTGTGCCGATGTCCCGGTGCCCATCGCCCTCGCCGCACAGTCGGCCAGCCAGACGGGCGCGATTCCGGATACCGACCAGATCGACGAACTGCTGCCGGTACTGTCCGCCGACAGCCTGCCCCGGCTGATCGTATTGGGCTCCGATGCCGCGCTGGCGACCGTGCTGACCCATCTGATGCGCACCGAACGACTGCACGTCGAGGTCGGTTATGTGCCGCTGGAGAAGACCTACGCGTCGCGGGCGTATCAGCTCGCCACCGGTAACGCCGCGGCCAAACAGGCACTGCAGGGCAAGGCCGAGAAGGCACCGCTGATCCGCGACGACACCGGGCGGGTGCTGGTGGGCCGGGCCAAGATCACCGGACCCGACGGCGACCGCCTGGAAGGCGAGGCGTATGTGGACGATACGCGGCTGTTCTCCGGTCGGGTCCCCACCATGCTGGTCTCCCCGTCCCTGGAACAGCCGGGGGTGCGGGCGGCCGTACCCCGGCGGTTCCGCCGGCGGCGGTGGGTCTCCGGTCGGGCCGCGCAGCTGGGCACCCCCAGCGCGCTGGTCACCCGGGACGGGATCGCCGACGAGCGGCCGGTGCCGCGGTCGAGTTTCTACCGGCACCACGAACCCTGGCTGCTGGTCCGATGAGTTTCCCGGGGTCGGCGCTACGTCGGGGCGCGGTGCGGCCGAGCCCGGTGTTTCTGCTGGTGCTCGCCGTGACGATCGCGGGCGGGGTGTTGGCCTGGGACGCCGAGTTCGATTCGATACGGGCCAAGGCCGCGGTATTCGTCCTGGTGGTCGCCGGCTGGATCGTCACCCTGTGCCTGCACGAGTTCGCGCACGCCTATACGGCGTGGCGGGCCGGGGACCGCGAGGTGGAGCTGCGCGGATACCTGACGTTGAATCCGCTGAAGTACAGCCACCCGCTGCTGTCGATCGTCCTGCCGATGATGTTCATCGCCCTCGGCGGAATCGGGTTGCCGGGTGGCGCGGTGTACGTGCACGCACATCAGGTGCCGGCCCGGACGCAGCGGCTGATCAGCGGGGCGGGTCCGGCGGTGAACGCGGTCTGCGCGGTGGCGCTGCTGGTGGTGGTGCGGCTGTTCGGCAGTGCCGGTGAACATCCGGTGTTCTGGTTCGGCCTGAGCTTTCTGGCGTTCCTGCAGATCACCGCGACACTGCTGAATCTGTTGCCGATTCCCGGGCTGGACGGATACGGGATCGTGGAACCGTCGCTGAGCTACCGGACCAGGCGCGCACTGGAGCAGTTCAAACCGTTCGGCATGCTGATCCTGTTCGCCCTGTTGTTCACCCCGGCGATCAACCAGGTGTTCTTCGACGCCGTCTACGCGCTGTACGAGGTGTCCGGGGTGCCGTCGAACTGGTCGCGTTACGGCAGCTACCTGACCCGGTTCTGGACCTGACGCCGCGGCGTCGCCATATCGGCCGGGACGGGCGAATGCGCGGTGTACGGGCGAAGTATCCGACCGAAACCACCCCTCGCCGGCTCCGGTCGCGGTGTCACGGTAGAGGCGACAGGAGTGGGCCACCCGAGTAGTCGACTACCCGGAGATCACCGATTCGACGTACTCACTCCGTGTCGGGAGCCACGCGGTTCCCGGCGGTACATCACTTCTGCGGTGTGACAAAAGGATTGGGGACCGTCGGCGGCAACAGCGCGATCGCCGAGATCCGCTGCACCCCGCAGACCTGCATGAGATCCACCAGTGTGGAGCGGAGCTGGGCGAACACCACATGCGCGGAAAGCCCGGCACCGTCCACCAGTTCCGGCCGTGCCTGCTTCGCCACCGAACGCAGTACCCGCGCGGCCTCGGCGCGGTCGGGTTGTTCGCCGGGGTCGGCGAGCACCATCTTGCGGACCACGCCCACAGCCTGGGACAGCTGCTGCACCTCCTCGATCAGCCGCGGATCGAGGATTTCGTCGTCACGTACCAAGGTGAGCGAACGCCGCAGCAACACCCTGGTATTGCGGACGGCGTTGTCGAGCGGGTCCGCGGCCGAACGCAGAGTCTCGAGACGGCCCCGGGAATTCCAGTACAGCGGTGCGATCCGGCTGATCTCCCGGCCGCCCTCCAGGGTTTTACGCAGGGATTCCAGCTGCGACTGGGTGCCGCGGACGGCGGTCAGGGCCTGGTGGATCTTGCCCGGATCCTGTTCGAGCAGGCCGTCGGCGCAGTCGGTGAGCGCCGTGGCCATGGTGTGGAGGACGGCACCGGCCTGGTCGCGGGCGCGCCGCACCGGATGCAACGGGATTGCGGCGACGACCACCACCCCCACCAGCCCGCCGACCAAGGCATCGATCATGCGGCTGAAGCTGCCACCCACCCCCGGCGGCATGAGCGTGGCCACCAGGACGGCCGAGCCGGCGGCCTGCATGGTGATGACGCTGCCCCCGTCCAGGAACACCGCCAGCGCCGTGGCCACCGCGACGACCAACGCGATCTGCCAGGTGCCGGTCCCGGCGTAAGTGATGAACACATCACCGATACCGATACCGACCGCGACACCGACCACCAACTCCACCGACCGCCGCAACCGCGCGCCGAAAGAGACCCCGATCGAGACCACCGCGGCGGTGGGCGCGAAGAACGGCAGCTCGTGACCGACGACATGGCGGGCCAGGAACCAGGCCAATGCGGCGGCGATCGAACACTGCAGAATCGGCAGCGCCGACAGCCGCAAACGGGCCCAGGAGCGCCGCAACCGAGCGGCGCCCCCGATCCCGGTGAATGCTGTACGAGAATTCGGAGCGGTCAAGTGAAACGTATATCGGGTCAGTCCAGGCCGAGCTCGCTCGCGGCTCGGGGATCGCAGTCTTCCAGCAGATCCAGACAGCGAGCATATTCGTCGGATTCGCCGATGGTTCGGGCGGCCTTGGCCAGTGCCGCGACACTGCGCAGGAAGCCGCGGTTGGGCTCGTGGCTCCACGGCACCGGACCGAACCCTTTCCAGCCGTTACGACGCAGCAGGTCGAGGCCGCGGTGGTAACCGGTGCGGGCGAAGGCGTAGGCAGCGACGCTATCGGAATTGACGGGTTCGTCCGCCTGCTCCGCCCGGGCGAGAGCGTCCTCGGCCAGCTGCGCCCAGGCGATCGAAGCCGCCGGATGGGCGGCCGCGACCCGCACCGGATCGGTGCCGCTGCGCAGCGCTTCTTCCGCGTCCTGGATTTCTGGCAGGAGTACCGGCTGGGGGCCGAGCAGGTCACCGAACGAGGTCATGCGGTTCATTGTGCACCGCCGACCGGAATGCTCGATAGGCTGGCTTGTCTACGTCATCCGTGAACTGCCGAGCGAGGGGTTGTGGTGTCCCACCCGAACGACGACAAGAACCCGAAACGCGCCTCGAACGATCGAGAACCGTCCGCGCCCGACGACCAGCGCAGGGCCCCGTCCGCCGAACAGGGAACAGCCATCGACACTCCCGAACCCGCTTCCGGAAAGCCGGACGCGGACACATCCGATTCGGGGCGCGTGGGCGAGGGCGCCGCGGCCGACACCTCGACACCGTCCGAGGACGGTACGGCGAACGAAGCCGAGACCGCGCGGGCCCGGGAGCCGAAGCCGAACGGCGCCGCCGACGCGGACCCGAACGGTGGCCCGGACGAGGACCGCAACGGCGAAGGGGGACACGCGGACGACTCGCCGACATCCGAGGCCGGACTCTCCGATCCCGGCGCCGAAGGCGACCCGGATGCCACGGAGCGGGGTGGCGATGCGAAAGGTGCGGAGGCCACCCCCCGGACCGGGACACCGACACCGGATTCCGAACAGCGCGGCGGATCGGAGGACACCGCCGAGAGCGATGGTTCCGGCCTCGGCACCTCCCCCGGCACCGAGAAGGGTGACCCCGGCGACACGGTTGCCGACGGGGATTCGGAGACCGAGGTCGCAGCCGCGTCGGGCGCGTCCGATACCGAGACGGGCGAGGACGAATCCGAGTCCCCGAAGACGGAAGAGAAGCCCGTCGGCGCGGAGACGGAATCCGTCCATGTGGACGAACGGGCCGACACCGCCGCGTCGGCCGAGGCCGTCCCGCTGGACGGGGAGACCACCTCGGCCACGGAGACGAGCACCGAGGCACCGGAGAACATCTCCACACCGGAGGCTGCCGCGGCCGCCGAGGTCGACACGGACGCGAAGACCTCCGGTGCGCCGGAAGCGGACGAGGACGTGTCCGGCATGTCGGAGCCGAGCGGGAAAACACCCGCCCCGTCCGAGTCGAGCGAGAAGACATCCACCGCGCCCCAACCGGACGAGAAGACACCCGCCGCACCCCAACCGAGCGGGGAGACACCCGCCGCGTCCGAACCGGATGACAGGACGACGCCCACCGTGTCCGAACCGGAGGAGGAGACGCTCGTCGCGTCGAAACCGGAGGACGCGCCTACCGTCGCACCGCCCGGGCAGGCACCCGACAACGCACCCACCGAACGTGTTGACATGGCCGATCTGAAGAAGGCCGTCAATCGGCAACCCGGCGAGCGGGGTACAGCCGGCGACACCGACAAGGCCCGACCTTCCGATACCGCCACCGGCTCCGGGAAGTCCGCTGCCGCCGGGCCGGACGCGAAGACGGAACGTATCTCCCTCGCGCAGCGGCCGAACGCCCCCGCCTCCCCACTGTCGGGACAGAAACCCGAGAACGCGCCCACCGAGCGCATCAACATGGCCGACCTGAAGAAGGCCGCGCCGAAGCGAGGTGGGCATCGGCCGGCCGATACGTCCGGGCGAGGCGGCACCGGGCCGGATGCGAAGACCCAGAAGATTCCCGCCCCGCGGAAATCGGACGACCCACCGACCACCGCCATGCCCGCGCAGAAACCCGAGAACGCGCCCACCGAGCGCATCAACATGGCCGACCTGAAGAAGGCCGCGAACCCTGGTGAGAAGGCGCCGGGCGGCACCGACCGGGTCGATGCGGGTACCCGTCGGCCACTGGCCAAGCCGCCGAGCACTCCCCGCTCCACGGCGGGACCGAGACAGCCCGGCCCCCAGGGGCCGTCGGGTCCGGATCAGCGCGGACCGCGCCCGGGTGGCGGACAGCCGCCGGCGCGTCATCCCGCTCCCCCGCGGCCCGTGGGTGGGGCGCCCTCGCCTGCCGATACGAAACCGACCGTGGCCGATCAGCGTGTCGGCACCCCGGGGCTCGCCCCACCGCAGCGCGTCCAGCCGGACGCCGCGGCGGCACCGCCGGCGCCGGGGCGGCCCAAGCGGTGGCTGCTCGCGGTCGCCGCGGCCGCTGCGCTGGTCCTCGTCCTGATCGTGGTGGCCGTCATGGTGGGATCCGAGGACGATTCCCCGCAGGCGCAGATCCGTGCGGTGATCGGTGACTACACCCGCGCGCTCACCAACGGCGACCTGGCGGCATTGCAGTCGGCCACCTGCGGCGAGCTGCACGACTACTACCAGGGCATGTCCGCCGAACAGTTCGACGGTGTGCACCGGCAGGCGAAGGACGAGGGCACCCTGCCGGTGGTGACCGGTGTCGACGCCATCCAGATCACCGGGGATACGGCTCTGGCCCAGGCCACCGTGAAGGGCGAGAACAACCAGGAGAACTCTGCACGCACCTTCGACCTACAGCGGACCGAGGACGGCTGGAAGGTGTGCGAACCGACCAGCGGTACCCCGTGACGAACGGCGCTCCTCGTACCGGCATCAAGTGGAGTGACATCGCACACCTGGTCACCGGTCCGGGAGGGCAGTACGATTGCGGCTGATCATGGGCTCCGAACAAGCAACTCCATCGCCGGCCGACGAGACGGCAGTGCAGTCGGCGACGCTGCCCGGACGCCGGTTCCGGGTTCGTGACCATTACGAGGTCGGCCGCGAGAAGATCCGTGAATTCGCTCGGGCGGTGCGCAACGATCACCCCGTGCACCGATACGAGGACGCCGCGCACCGGCTCGGCTATCCGGGTCTCATCGCCCCGCCGACCTTCGCCGCGGTGATCGGGATGACCGGCACCCGCTCGCTGCTGGACACCGTGCTCACCGAATACGACCTGGCCCAGATGGTGCAGACCGATCAGGTCTTCCATGCGCATCGGCCGATCGTGGCGGGTGATTCGATCGTCAGCGAGATCGCGATCGAGTCCATTCGCCGATTCGGCGAAGGCGATTTCATCCATGCCCCGTTCATCCTGCGCAATCAGCGCGGCGAGGTGGCCGTGACCGGTTCGACGACCCTGGTGGCCCGTCGAAACGCGCGGATCGATCCGGAGCTGGCGGCCACCATCGAGAACGTCTCGATGCCGGGCCGCCCCGCCGACGAGCGAGTCCGGCTCGACGAACTCGACCTTTTGGAGGAACTGGCCCCACTGCCGGCCGGGACACCGCCGCCGGTACCCCCGCGCCCGCCCGTGCAGACCGTTCCCGTGTTCGACTCGCTGGCGGTCGGTGATCGGCTTCCTGTGCATACGGTGCGGCTTACCCGCGGGGATCTGGTGAACTACGCGGGTGTCTCCGGCGATACCAACCCGATCCACTTCAGCGATCATGTGGCTCGGCCGGCCGGATTGCCGGGAGTCGTCGCGCACGGGCTGCTGACCATGGGTTTGGTCGCGGGCAGGCTCACCGACTGGCTGGGTAACCCCACCGCGATCGAGAAGTTCAGTGTGCGGTTCGCGGGCTTCGTCCCGGTTCCCGCCAACGAGGCGGGCATCATCGAATTGTCCGGACGGATCAAGTCACTCGATCCCGACCACCGAATGGCGACGATCCTACTGGACGGCAGGTCCGCCGGTCGCAAATTGTTCGGCCGCGCCATCGCGGAGGTGCGGCTGAGCTGAGCCGCGGCACCGTCCGGCTACTCCAGTTCGGCGTGCATCAGGTAGACGTTGTAGTCGCTCCAAGTGCTGATCGTGAAGTACAGATCCGCATCCGAGGACCAGGGGTGGATGAAACCGCCGTACAGTTCCGGGTAGTCGAGCACGCTCACTGTCGGCGTCCCTGGGGACCACACCCCTTGCGGAGTATCCGATTCACGCAGCACGATCGCGGCCTTGGCGGTATCGAGATAGCTCATCTGCCACACTCCACGACTCGTGTCGTAGCGGACCGAGAGCTCGCCCACGGGTCCGTCGACGATCGGTGTCGCGGTGGCGGCGCCCCCGACCGGGGTCCACGCGCCGTCACGCCAGTACTGGTAGGCCGTGGTGTTGAGGATTTCGTCCCTGGCCACCCGGGCCAGCCCGACCGAACCCAGTCGGGTATTGGGGGTCCCGAACATGTACACGTGGTCGCCGTGCGGAACCATGGCGCTGACCTGGAAATTCGCCAGCCCGAAAATATTCTCCCAGCGGACGTGCGGATCCTTGACCCAGGTCTGTCCACCGTCGTCGGAATAGGCGATACCTCCGTAGTTGGTGTAGAAGGTGCCCGGGATGCTCTGCCAGGTGCGGATCGACATATAGCTCAGGTACTGCCGGCCGCCGAGCGCGAAGCCCGAAGTGGGGATGGTGGTGATCTCGATATTGTCGAGTTTGCGGCTCGCCAGTATCTCGGCGGCGTGGCAGCGACCGTCGGTGACCATCCGGTCGTAGCTCATTCCGTCGGCGAGCTCTCGGTCGGTGCTGAAGGCGAGCACGTTGCTGCGCCAGTCACCGCCCATACCGCCCGGCGGATGGAAACCGCGGCCGATGGTATCGCCGAAGACGGTGGCGATCTCGCCCGGTGCGCTTTCCCACATGATGCCCAGATCGGTGCCGTGCACCTGCCAGCGTTTATCGGTGCGGTTCACCGAATGCGCCCCCGTCTGTTTGGCGACCTCTCGGACCGCGCCGACCCGGGGCGCGGGACGCTGCGGCGCAACCGGAGCCGCTTCGACATCGGGGGTGAGGCGCGGCGGCGGGGGCGGTACCGTGCCGGGATCCGGCCCCGGCCCCGGCAGTGCGAAGTAGAAAGGCTTGGGCTTCAACAGGATTTCGGGAATACCGAGGCGGTTGGCCAGGCTCGGCGCAGGGGCCGTCTCGGCGGTGAGGTCCGGACAGGGATCGGTGCACGGATCGGCCGGCAGGGTCATCGTCGTGCGCACCGGTTCCGGTTCGGGCGGTTCGGGCGGGACAACGGTGACAACGGGATACGAGACCGGCATCTCGAGAGTTTTCGGAACCAGCGATTCATGCACCGGTTTCGGGTCGGTCGCGCACGCTCCACTGCCCGCGACCCCGGTCGGCACCACCGACGGAACCGCACCGGCCCACGGCGGCGCCGCATGGTGAAACCCGCCGGCTCCCAACACCACCGCGCCCAGCGCGGCCAGCACCCGCCTCACCGTCATTGCTCCCCTCGGTATTTCGAAATACCCGGTACAGCCCTGTACGGCGTGGGTACACGCCAGGACAGACCATACCCGAGACGAATACCGCGAGCGGGCCTTCTCATCGCGTGCCGTCCGCGAGGATTGAAGTCGACACCAGCTCTTCTCCAGGGGACTCACAGCCCAAGTAATCGCCCATGCCAGGCGTACGTCGCCAACAGCCGGTGCATCGGTTGGGACGCACCGGTCGTCTGGTCTGCTGATCAGCTCACCGGGTGCTGTTCGCCGGCGAAGTACGCGGCCATCATCTCGTTCTCCTCGAACCCCAGCGTTGTCTCCGCGCATTCGGTCTGGCTGAACCACTTCAGTTTTTGTCCCTCGGTGAGGGTGGTCTGGTCCAGGTCGAGATCGCGGTGGGCGGTGAAGGTGTGTTCGAGTAGGCCCCAGGGCCGCCTGCGCGTGCAGTGGTGGGTGACCTCTGCCGGATCCAGGACAACCCCAATCTCTTCCTTGATCTCGCGAATAACGCACTCGAGCGGGGTTTCCCCTGGCTCGCGGTAGCCGCCGAGCAACGCCCACATGCCGGGGCACGGGATGTCGGGCTTGTCGTCCCGCAGAAAGAACAACACCTCGTTGTTGGAGTTGCGGAGGATGATGTTGGAACCTTCAGGCATGTGGCTACTCCTCATGATCGGCGGATGCGGCATCGACAGCGGGTCGTGAAGGGAGAGCGGGCAGGTCGGCGGCGCAGCGGAATCCGAGGTCGTATGCTTCGTAATCGGGTACGCCGCATATCCGTTCACTGGTCCGGGTCTGCAAGCGCATCATTTTCCAGGACCCGCCGCGGGCAACGATATAACCCAAGCGTGCCGCGGTTTCGAACCCGGCGGCGTAGCTATGCGGCCCGTACGGACGGTAGTGACTCGAGGTCCACTCGGTGACGTTGCCTGTCATGTCGTGGCATCCGAACGGAGAGACGGACTCGGGGAACCGGCAGACCGGGGTAGTCGCTGGTGCGGGGCCGTGCTCGCGCCAGTGCTTCGCGTACCAGTCCTTCCAGTCCGCGAGTGACCGTAGCTCACACCTGGCCCAGTGCTCGGCGGTATTGGCCGCCGTCACCGACCAGGTTGAGCCCCACGGCCATGCGCGCCACTGCGGGCCGTGGGCTGCATACTCCCATTCGGTCTCGGTGGGCAGGCGTTTGCCCGCCCACCGGGCATACGCGATGGCGTCGGCGTGGTCTACGTGCACCACCGGGTGATCGGGGCGGTCGCGGACCGCCTCGATATCGGGGTGCGGGTGCAGCCACGAAATCCCCGGGATCTCCCTCCAGTAGTCCGGGCCGTACACCAGGCCGGCGCCGCGCTGCTGTGCGGCGGTAACCCATCCGGTGTCGTCGACGAACTCGGCGAACTGGGCGTTGGTGACCGGATGTCGGTCGAGCCGGCAACACGCTCGCCATCCAGGGCGACGATGGCGTAGCGGGGGAATGGGCGAGGCCCGCAATGCTGTGCTCATCTGGTCTGCCGATGCGGTGATCACCGTCGGCGGCTCATGGGGAACGCTCTCCGAACTGGCGCTCGCCAACAGACGCGGCGGCGTGCCCGTGACCTCCATCGGTGGATGGCGCGCTACCGACGTCGATGGCAGCGAAGTCGGTGCGGCCATACGCACCGAAACCCCGGAAGAAGCCGTCACCCGCGCATTGGCGCTCGCTGACCGCGGCTGAACGGTATTCCAGAAGTTCGAGAGTGTCGGTCCCCTGCGTCCGGCTGTGTCCATCGGGCGTACGCCCGGCTGTGCCGATTGGAATCTGTGGCGCGGCTTCAGCGCGCGGCCCGGAATTCCAGTACCGTCGAGCCGATCCGGATCGAATCGCCATCGACGAGGGCGACGGGCTCGTCGATCGGCCGCTCATTGACATAGACCCCGTTGGCCGAATGCAGATCCTTGATCAGCAGACCGACCCGCCCTGGGATGATCTGCGCGTGATATCGGCTGGCCTTGGGGTCCTCGAGCACCAGATCGTTATCGGTCATCCGGCCGATCCGAAGCCCGGTGGGCGCGACCACGACCACCCGGCCGTCCGGTAGCCGCAGTTGGCCGCTGCGCACCATACGCGGTTCCTCGGTGACGGTTTCGTCCATCGCCGCGGCGACCCGCCCGACACGCTTCAGTTCGACGGTATCGATCGGCTCCTGTCGCAGGACCCGCCGTTCCAACTCGATGAGGTCCGGACCCGGATCGATACCGAGTTGGTCGGCCAGGACCGTACGCACCCGACGACAGGCGTCGAGGGCGTCGGCCTGCCGCCCGGACAGGTACAGCGCGGTGATGAGCTGCCCCCACAGCGGCTCCCGCAGGGGGTGCTCGGTGGTCATCGCGACCAGCTCACCGATTACCGACGACGCTCGGCCGCAGGCGATTTCGGCGTCGATCCGCGCGGACGCGGCGAGCAGCCGCTCTTCGTCCATGGCAATGGCGAAACTGTCCGCGAATCCGAACCCGACGAGATCGGCCAGTGCCCGACCGTCCCATTCGCGTAACGCGGTGGCGAACAGCCGCGCGGCGAAGACATGATCACCCGCCTCGGCCGCTCGGACACCCGCGTCCCGGGCGGCCGCGAACCGGCCCAGGTCGCAGGCATCATCGTCGATCTCCAGCCGATAACCCGCCGACTCGGTGCGCAACACCGCCGCCGCGTCCACGCCCGCGTTGCGCAGCGCCTTGCGGATGTTCGAGATGAACACCTGCAGGCTGGCGGCGTAGGAATCGGGCGGGTCCTCGTTCCAGACCATATCGGCCAAGGCGACCGACGACACGGCACGTCGCCGATTCACCGCCAGTGCCGCCACCAAGGCCCGTGGCTTCGGCCCGCCGACCGCTATCGGCTCACCGTCGACGAACAGCCGGACGGGCCCGAGCACACGCACCTCGAGACGCATTCACGTACCGCGGATCGAAGGCTGCCGGTCAGGCGCTGATCGAGCGACCCGCGGACCTCAGGTCGTTACAGGCCTCCACGACCCGCTCGGCCATCGACAGTTCGGCCTTCTTCAGGTAGCTGCGCGGATCGTAGGCCTTCTTGTTGCCGACCTCGCCATCCACCTTCAGCACACCGTCGTAGTTGGTGAACATATGGGCGGCGACCGGCCGGGTGAACGCGTACTGGGTGTCGGTGTCGACGTTCATCTTCACCACGCCGTAGCGCAGCGAGTCGTCGATCTCCGACTTCAGCGAGCCCGATCCGCCGTGGAAGACGAAATCGAACGGCTGCGCATCGGCGGCCAGGCCGAGCTTGGCGGCCGCCACCCGCTGGCCCTCGGCCAGCACCTCGGGCCGCAGCACCACATTGCCGGGCTTGTACACGCCGTGCACATTGCCGAAGGTGGCGGCGAGCAGATACTTGCCGTTCTCCCCGGCGCCGAGGGCGTCGATGGTCTTCTCGAAGTCCGCGGGGGAGGTGTAGAGCTTCTCGTTGATCTCCGCCTCGACACCGTCCTCCTCACCGCCGACGACGCCGATCTCGACCTCGAGGATGATGTTGGCCGCCTTGCTGAGCTTCAGCAGCTCTTGGGCGATCTGTAGGTTCTCGTCGATCGGGATCGCCGAGCCGTCCCACATATGTGACTGGAACAACGGGTTCTTACCGGCGTTGACCCGCTCCTGGGAGAGGACCAGCAGCGGCCGCACGAAACCGTCCAGCTTGTCCTTGGGGCAGTGGTCGGTGTGCAGCGCGATGGTGACGTCGTATTTGGCGGCCACCACATGCGCGAACTCGGCCAGCGCCACCGCACCGGTCACCATATCCTTGACGCCCTGACCGGAACCGAACTCCGAGCCGCCGGTCGAGAACTGGATGATGCCATCGCTGCCCGCGTCGGCGAAGCCTTTGATGGCCGCGTTGATCGTCTCCGACGAAGTGCAGTTGATGGCCGGGTAGGCGAAGGAGTTCGCCTTGGCCCGACCGAGCATCTCGGCGTAGACCTCCGGAGTCGCGATCGGCACTGTGAAGACCTCCGTGTAGTGCTGCAGACAAATGTCCGTTTCCGCCCATACCCTAAGGCAGGCCCATTCCCTCCGGTACCAGGGGCGTCGGCCGCGTCGTCCGGTAGCCCCCGGCGGGGGACGAATCCGGCGACGCGCCGGGCCGAGTGGACGATGAACCGGTACTGTGGGCCGGGTGATTGCGCTGGCAGCCTCCGACGCGGTGACGAGCAATCTGGCTCTGACCGAACTGCTCGACCCTATGCACCTGCTCACCGAGACCTGGCTGAAGAGTGCCGTGCTCCCGGCCATTCTGGTGATCGTCTTCATCGAGACCGGTCTGCTGTTCCCCCTCCTTCCCGGCGATTCACTGCTGTTCACCGGCGGTCTGCTGGCGGCACAGCCGAGCCCCCCCACATCGGTCTGGGTGCTGGTGCCCGCGGTCGCCGCCGTGGCGTTCGCCGGTGACCAGTGCGCCTACTGGATCGGACGGTCGATCGGTCCACGGCTGTTCCACAAGGAGGACACCCGTTTCTTCAAGAAGCGCTACATCACCGAGACCCACGAATTCTTCGAAAAGCACGGGCCGAAGGCCATCGTCCTGGCCCGGTTCGTGCCGGTCGCCCGCACCTTCATGCCGGTGCTGGCGGGCGTCTCGCAGATGAGCTACCGCCGGTACATCGCCTTCGACATCGTCGGCGCGGTGCTGTGGGGTGGCGGGGTGACCGTGCTCGGATACTTCCTGGGCAATGTCGCGTTCATCCGCGATCATGTCGAAGCGATCTTCCTGCTCATCGTGTTCATCTCGATCCTGCCGGGGATCAGCGCTATCGCGCGCAAACTGTTGGACCGGGATGCCCCGGCCGGGTCCACCGACGAATCCGACGTCGACCAAGACCTGATCACGACCGCCGAACTGCCGGCGGTGGGTGACGCGAGGGAACCGCTGCCCAACACCCGGCCCTTGCCGGCGGTGAACGCCGAGAGGGCAGGGATGACCACTGCGAGCGAGACCCCTATCCGGTAGTGGTGGCGTCGACGACATCCTCGCTCCACTGCATGGCAAGTTCCGAGATTCGGGCCATGGGGAGCTTCGAACCGCTTATCTCCGCCGGGCCCGCGCTTGTCTGGACGGTGGTGCTGACCTTCGTCTTCCTCGAGTGCGCGTTCATCATCGGGCTGTTTCTGCCCGGGGACTCGATGCTGCTCACCGCGGGAGTCGTAATGGCCTCGCACAGCACCGGCGAAACCCAGGTATGGCTGCTGTCGGTGGGGGCCATGGCCGCGGCCATCGTGGGCAATCAGGTCGGTTATGCCGTGGGTCAGCGCACCGGCCATCATCTGGTCGCCCGCCGTAACGGGCGCATCGTCAATACCCGAAACCTGGCCCGGGTGACCGAGTTGCTGCAACGGCACGGTTTCGTCGCCGTTTTGATCGCCCGCTGGATTCCGTGGGTGCGGACGCTGTGCCCCATGGTGGCGGGAGCGGCCGGTATGGACCATCGCCGGTACACCGTGGCCAGTACCCTCGGGGCGATTATCTGGGCACCGGTCCTCCTGCTGATCGGGTACTACGCGGGCAGCTTCATCCAGCGCGTGTCGTGGCTGATGCCGGTGGTGATCGGGCTGCTGATACTCGGACTGGTTATC
This sequence comes from Nocardia brevicatena NBRC 12119, assembly GCF_000308495.1. Classification (GTDB taxonomy): domain Bacteria; phylum Actinomycetota; class Actinomycetes; order Mycobacteriales; family Mycobacteriaceae; genus Nocardia; species Nocardia brevicatena. The sequence goes on from NZ_BAFU01000086.1 coordinate 199,326, forward strand.
GGCACGGTGATCGGGGTCCTGCGGTATCGGCAGGAGATGTCGCAGCCGGCCGAGGACTTCGACCTCGACTCGGCCCAGCCGGCCGAGAGCTGACGGCCGGCGAGGGTTACAGCCCCGCCGCACCGACCAGGTGGGCGGCCTCCATGAGCATCCACCCCGACAGCTGCACCGACAGGTCGCGAGCCGGCATCCAGGAGGAGGTGACCGAACCGCCCGGGGACAGCTCGCCCGCTCTCGCGCTTCCGGCGGGCAGTTCGGCCGGGCGGGACCAGTCGTGGCCGAACAGCGGCTCGCCGTCCACCTCCAGGCGGTTCGCCCAGGCGGCGGCCGCCGATTCCAGGACGATCCGTGCCGCGATCCGCCGATCGCCCACCTGGTCGTGGCCGTCCCCCGGGAGCATGAGCGCGACCTGCGCGAGATACCGGATCAGAATCCCGTTGAACAGGCCACCGTCTCCGCCGCTGCCGCCGTGCACGACGCCGTCGGTGGTCAGGTTCTCCTCCACCGCGTGAAGTAATCGATGCACCCGGTCGCGGTGCCCGGGTTCGGCGGTACGGGCCGCGAGCTCGGTTTCCAGGCCCAGCACCACACCCTGGCAGTAGGTGTAGATCGGGCGTTCGGTCTCTCCGGAGGGCAGGTGGATACCGTCGAAGATCAGACCGGTGTCGGGGTCGCGCAGCGTCGCATCGATCCAGTCGGCCATCTCGACGGCCCGCTCGTAGCGGCCGAGCCGGGCCAGCGCGATACCGGCGGGGCCGTTGGCGGGCGCATTGTAGAAGTCCACGCCGACGCGCCACGGGATACCGCCGCCCTGCTCCGGGGCCCAGGCGTCGTACAGTTCGCGCTCCAGCGGGGCCAGTCCACCGCGCGCCTCGTCGATCCCCTGGGTGCGCCGAGCGCGTTCCAGGGCCAGGACCAGCCAGGCCATGTCGTCGTAGTACCGATTGGTCCAACCGGTGATGTTGCGAATGCGATGGGCACGGATGACGGTGGCGATGCGCCGGCGTCGCGCCGGCGTCGACGCTCGGTTCGCGGCGTCGACGGCGCAGTCGATCAGATGCGCCTGCCACCAGTAGTGCCAGGTCAGGAAGAATCGTTCCCGCCGGGTCGGCGGCCAACCCACCACCGCCAGCGCGGTGCCGGGGAGACACCACAGAGTCCGCAGGTGCCGCGACAGTACCGCTGCTTCGGCTATATCGGCGCGTTCGGACCACACCGCGGAGGTCGTGCCCGACCGTTTCGGTTGCTGCGGCACGGAAACGGGCCGCGGTACGTCGAGATCGTCGCTCCGCGAGGTCATAGGGCCATGGTGCCAGGAAGGTCCGGTTTCATGCTGTTCGATTGTTATGAAGTCGACGCGGAATCGTTCGCTTGCCGGCCATCGTGTCGCCGTCTGTTCGGAATCGGTACCGGCCACACGCGCGGAAACGGAACGGCAGCGCGTCAATAGGGGTTAACGCAAAGAGCGCCCACTCCGGCGCCCGGCCCGCCGAGCCGACCCGTTCGGCGGCCGTTCACCACGCGGTGGTCAGGTCGGCATGCTGGCGAATCCAGGTATGCATGGCAATCCCCGCGGCCACCCCGGCATTGATACTGCGAGTGGACCCGAACTGAGCGATGGACACCGTGAGCACGGCCGCCTCCCGGGCGGCCGTCGTGACACCCGGGCCCTCCTGCCCGAAGAGCAGCAGACAGCTGCGGGGCAGCCGAACGGTTTCCAAGGGGATTGAGCCGGGGACATTGTCCACCGCGACCACCGTCAGGTCCCGCGCCCGGACGAATTCGAGCAGGGCCTCGATATCGGGATGATGGACGATGTGCTGATATCGGTCGGTCACCATGGCACCGCGGCGGTTCCAGCGGCGCCGGCCGACGATATGTACCGCGGCCGCGGCGAAGGCGTTCGCCGTGCGCACCACGGCGCCGATATTGGCATCGTGACCGAAGTTCTCGATGGCGATATGGAAAGGATGCCGGCGCCGGTCGATATCCGCGACGATCGCCTCGCGAGTCCAGTAGCGGTAGGCGTCCACCACATTGCGGCGGTCGCCCTCGGCGAGCAGTACCGGGTCCAGCCGGTCGTCATCCGGCGGCGCGGTGCCGTACTCCTGCGCCCACGGCCCCACCCCGCGGGGGTGCTCGCCCCATTCGGTGGGGCCGGGCCCGGGTTCGGCGGGGTCGTCCGGCTCCGACCGGTGTTCCGCGGCGGCGGGCGGCCCCGCCTCCGCCGGTACTGATGTGGTCACTCCGACGATGCTAAGGCGTGTTCCCCACACACCCGGCGGCGGATAGCCCTTCTACCGGGCCGGTTCACCATCGGGAGTCGACGGTGGTGCCCGAGGTTCCGATGGCGGCGAAGAGAGCCACGAGCCAGACGATCACGCCGATAACGGCCAGCACGATGAAGACCGTGCCGATGATCCCGCAGACATACCCCGCCATGACCGAGTTACGCCCACCGACCGTGCCGCCGGAGGCGTCGATCTCGTTGAGCGCCCGCTTGCCCATCACCCACGCAAACGGCGCGACGAGCTGGCAGAACACAACCCCGAGCAGGCCGAGAATCAGGACGGTGGTGGCCTGCGGATGGTCCGGCGGCGGCGGACCGTAGGCCGGGTAACCGTATCGAGGTGGCGGGTAATCCATTCGACGATAGTAATCAGCGCGGTACGACCACCCGACCGTTGTCGCGGGCATGCACGGCAGGATCGGCGAGCAGGTACTGCGCCGCGCCGTAGGTGCCCAGGATGACGGCTTCGGCCACCCGTCGGGCCCGGGTTCCCCGGACGTACAGCCGGCGCAGCACGATCAATCCGTCGGACACCGTGAACAGCAGCGAACCCAGCCCCACCCGACTACGCGGATCGGCGTTCGGCACATTCACCCCGGCGACCCGACGCGCGCCGGGGGCCAGGTCGGGATCGCCGGCCAGCACACCCGCCGTTCCCAGCATGGCACCGTAGGCGGTGAGCGGCGCGGCGAGGGCGGGGGCCTCGGCGCGCAGCAGCGCACCCGCGCCGAGCCAGGCCAGTACCCGGGGGAAAGCGACCGCCGGCCGAGGTCGGCCGCCGTGCCGGGCCCACAGAGCGGCGTATCCTGCCTGCATCACCGCGAACGACGACGCGCCCGCGACCAGCCGGCGGTCGTCGTCCGGCTCGATCAGCAGCACATCGCCTACGGTGGCGGCGCCGAGCAAACCCAGCAGCAGTGTCCGGTCGCTGGTCCCGAGCTCGACACCAGCGGTGGCGATATCGGCCGCCAGCAGCGGCATCATCAGCGGTTTGGACACCCATTGGAGCCGGTCGCGACCGGTGAGCGCGGCGAGCACGGTCACCGTGGTGGCCGCCAGGAAACCGAGCCGGAACGGGCGCATATCAGAAACTCGGCTCGGCGGGCACGGGCGGTAACGTCACCACCTGGCCTGCGTAACTCAGGCCCGCGCCGAAACCGAGCAGCAGCGCCAACTGCCCGCCCTTGGCCTTACCGGTGACCAGCATCTCCTCCATGGCCAGCGGAATCGACGCGGCGGAGGTATTGCCGGTGTTCTCGATATCGTTCGCCATCGGGATCTCGTCGGCCAGCCCGAGGTTCTTCTTCATCAGCTCGTTGATCCGGGCATTGGCCTGGTGCGGGACAAAGACCTCGATATCGTCCTTGGAGACCCCGGAGACCTCGAGTGTGCTCGACAACGCCCGGGGCAGCGTGACCGCCGCCCACCGGAAAACGCGGGGGCCCTCCATACGCAGTGCCATCCGGCCCACCGGTTCCACCGCGGGATCGGTGCCCTGGAGAGCCTGGGCCCGGTGCATGTACTCGAGGAAGTCGACGTCCTGCGCGATGGCCTCGGCGTTCTCGCCGTCACTGCCCCAGACCGTCGGGGAGATACCGTTCTCCTCGCTGGGTCCGACCACGACCGCGCCCGCACCGTCCCCGAAGATCATGGCGGTTCCGCGGTCGGTGGGGTCGAGACCAACGGTCATGGTCTCTGCGCCGATCACCAGCACATAGTCGGCGGAGCCCGCGCGGATCAGGTCGGCGGCGATACCGAGGCCGTAGCCGAAACCTCCGCATCCGGAGGTGAGATCGAAGGCGGGGATACCGTTCATCCCGAGATCGGAGGCGACGATGGGAGCGCCGTGCGGGGTCAGCTTGAGCCAGCTGGAGGTGCACAGGATCAACATGCCGATCTCGGACCGGTCGATACCGCTGTTGGCCAGGGCACGTTTCCCCGCGGCCGCCGAGATCGACCGCAACGTCTCGTCGCCACTGATCCAGCGCCGGTTGCGGATACCGGTGCGCTCATAGATCCATTGGCCGGTGGAATCGAGAACCTGACACACTTCGTCGTTGCTCACGACGCGCCGTGGCCGGTAGGCCCCGATACCGAGCATTGCGACGTTGTCATGCCCCTTTTTGCCGGCAATGCTCACCATGAGCTCACGACCCTTCACAAACCTAACAAAACAGGCACCAGGCTACCGAGAGCAAAGTCCCGGCAAAACCTCAGCCCAGAGCCAGATCCTTCAATCCGAGGATAGAACGGTATTCCAACCCTTCCGCGGCGATGACCTGGTCGGCGCCTGTTTCCCGATCGACAACCGTCGCCACCCCGACCACCGTCGCGCCCGCGGTCCGCAGCGCGCGCACCGCCGTGAGCGGGGAATTGCCGGTGGTGGTGGTGTCCTCGACGACGAGAACCCGCTTACCCGCCACATCCGGACCTTCGATCTGCCGTTGCATACCGTGCGTCTTGGCGGCTTTACGCACCACGAAGGCATCGATCGGGCGGCCAGGGGCGTGCATCATGGCCAGCGCGACCGGATCGGCGCCCATGGTCAGCCCGCCCACCGCGGCGAAGTCCCAGTCCGCGACCAGATCGCGCAGCAGTTTCCCGATCAGTGGGCCCGCCCGGTGATGCAGGGTCGCGCGGCGCAGGTCGACGTAGTAGTCGGCCTCCTTACCGGACGACAGGGTCACCCTGCCGTGCACCACGGCGAGTTCGCGCACCAGCGCGGCCAAGCTGTCCCGATCGGTTGCTGCCCGGTCGATCATCCGTGTCCTTTCAAGCATGAGCCCGCCTCGCTCGCGCCGGGGTTCCGGCGAAACCTTCGCCGCCCCTACCAGCAGAATACGGTGTACGTCGCGGCGGGCAAGGCCTGGCCCACAGGCGCCGAGCTCGGCGCCCGGTCGATGGAAGCACAGGTAGCTCGGCCACGCGCGGGCGCGGAGGAACTACCTCGGCACCGGTCCCTGGTACGGCCGGAAACCCGGGTGAAAGGGGCCGCCCGGCAGGCGCTGGGCGTCGTCGCGGGGACGGTCGGGTGCGGAGGAGTCGGTGTCGTCGGACGAACCCGTACGGTCTTCACCGGCACGGTCACCGGAAGCGGGATGGTCACTCATCCGCGAGGACGGTCGGTCCTCGGACCGGATGTCGGGAACCAGCGCCAGACTGGGCCGGCGGGACTGCCCGGCGTCACCCGGACCGTCGATGTCATCACCACCGTCCGGGCCGGCCGAATCGCCCTCCCCCCGGAACCGCAGACCCGCGGCGGGGGGCGCGGGACGCTTCTCCCCGCGCCCGTGGTCCTCGTCGGGGTCGCGCCCGGCCTTGTCGTCGCCGCGCCGCGGGGCGGACGCGTCCCGGTCCTCGTCGTATTCGCCGGAGCGGATGCGAGCTCGCGGATGCGGTCGGGCAGGCTCGCGGTCGGCCGGCGGGTCGGCTACGGGCGGCAGTACGTGCAGCAACCCGGACAGCCGCAATACGGCATCGATCCCGGTCTCCCAGTCCTTCGCCGCGGTGCCGACCGGGAGCATGCCCAGCGTCCAGTTGCCCTCGCTCCAGAGCATCTGCACGGTATCGGGCAGCGATTCGATGAACGCCACCATCCGCTGGTCCACGGCATGCCGCGCGATCTCCGGATTGGTGGCGAAGACGACCCGGTCGCCGATGGCGCCGAGCAGTTCCAGATCGGCGTCCTTGGGCGGGGATGCGGTTTTCAACCGCATGTCCACGTCGATATCCGACCCGATCTGCCGGCGCACGGCGACCAGCGTCGCGGAATCCTCCAGGTCCAGCAGGACGAACTTCTCGCCCTTGCGGATACCGGTCACCACGTCGACCGCCGTCAGATAGCCCAACTTGGCCAGCGCTCCACGCCGCCATGTCGAAGCCAGTGCCGGTTCCACCGACACGTAGGTGTATCCCTGAGCCTTCGCCCACACCTGGCGCGCATGACCGGTCCGCTGCCGCTGGCGCCGGTCGAAGTACAGCAGCACAATCGCACCCACCAGGGTGATTGCCGCCAGCCCGAACCACATTGCCGTCATCGTCGCCTAGCCTAACGGTGCAACCGGGCATCGTCCGTCATTAGCCCGCGCATGGCCGGAGCGAATACGGAGGTACGGACACACGGACGCGCGGGAAACATGTCACCGCCCGCCTCCGGGCATGGCGGTGCTGATGATGACCTTCGCCGTGATCGAACCGTCAGGGGCCTTGTCACCCTGGACGAGGATCAGATCTCCCTCGGGGAGGTCGCCGACCGTGGTGCCCGACAGCGAAATCACCTGGGTGTCGGAGGCGGTGTGCACGATGACATCCGACCCGCCGATCGAGCTGATGGTCAGTGTGACGCCGTCGTTCGCGGTGATGGTGCCCATCGTGGTGCCGGAGGGGACAGGGTCGTCGAGGCCGGGCATGCCCGGAATACTCGGCAACGTCGGCGGCCGCCCGCTCGGCTCGAGTGAACCGGTCGGCGCCCGCCGGCCGGGTACGGTACTGATTCCCCTGTCGCTCGCCGACGTGGACGAATCGCCGCCGCCGAACAACAGGCCCGCGGCCACCCCGGCCAGTCCGACCAGCACCACAACCGCGAGTCCGATCCCGATCCACAGTCCGGTCCGGCGTTCGGGCGGTCGGGGCGGTTCCCCCGGCGGCTGCCCCGGCGTTTGTCCGGCCGACCAGGTGCCGTCGGGATAGCCGGTCGGATACGACGGCTGTCCGTGGACGCCGTAGGTGTCCCATCGGCTGTCGTAGGTCGGCAACTCCCGGGTCGGGTTCGGCCCCTGCGCCCAGGCGTCGTAGGGGCCGTTACCGGGATAGGCCGTGGTCGGTTCCCCGTACGCCGCCGTGTAATCCTCGGTGCGCAGCGACTCGGTGCCCGATTTCCCCGGCCGACCCAGGTGTTCGGTCGGGGTCTCGTCCGGCCGGGCCCAGGGATCGTTCGGGTTGGTCATATCTCCCACAGTAGGTCGTCGCCGGGCACGGAGTGCGGAACTCGGCTACTCCGTGCCCGGTCGGCGACGCCCCGGCGAGACTCCGCGCGTCGGGAATTCAGCTCCCGACCTTCAGGCCGTCCCCGTCGGGAGTGACGGTGACCTTCACGGTGTCGCCGTCGGTGATCTTGCCCGCCAGCAACTCCTTGGCGAGCGTATCGCCGATGGCCTGCTGGATCAGCCGGCGCAGCGGACGGGCACCGTAAACCGGGTCGTAGCCGCGCACCGCCAGCCAGAACCGGGCCGACGCGCTGACGTCCAGCTGCAGTCGGCGCTGCGCCAGCCGCTTCTGCAACTGGTCCAGCTGGATATCGACGATCTGCTCGAGCTGATCCTCGTCGAGAGCGTGGAACATGACCACATCGTCGAGGCGGTTCAGGAACTCCGGTTTGAAAGCCGCCCGCACCGCGTTCATCACGAACTCGTCGTCACCACCCGAACCCAGATTCGACGTGAGGATGAGGATGGTGTTGCGGAAGTCGACCGTGCGGCCCTGGCCGTCGGTGAGCCGGCCCTCGTCGAGGACGGCGAGCAGGATGTCGAACACATCCGGGTGCGCCTTCTCGATCTCGTCGAACAGCACCACCGTGTACGGCCTGCGCCGGACCGCCTCGGTGAGCTGGCCGCCCTGGTCGTAGCCGATGTATCCGGGCGGGGCGCCGACCAGCCGGGCCACGGAGTGCTTCTCGCTGTACTCGCTCATATCGATGCGCACCATGGCGCGTTCGTCGTCGAACAGGAAGTCCGCGAGCGCCTTGGCCAGCTCGGTCTTACCGACGCCGGTGGGGCCGACGAACATGAACGAGCCGGTCGGCCGGTTGGGGTCGGCGACCCCGGCGCGCGCTCGGCGAACCGCGTCCGCTACCGCCTGCACGGCCGCGGTCTGGCCGACCACCCGCCGTCCGAGTTCGGCTTCCATCCGCAGCAGCTTCTGCGTCTCGCCCTCCAGCAGGCGGCCCACCGGGATACCGGTCCACGCCGAGATCACTTCGGCGATATCGTCGGGGCCGACCTCCTCCTTGAGCATCACCTCACCGTCCGCGGCCGCACCGGACACCCGTTCGGCCTCGGTGAGCTGTTTCTCCAGGGCCGGGATACGACCGTAGCGCAGTTCGGCCGCCTTGCCCAGGTCGCCGTCGCGTTCGGCCCGCTCCGATTCACCGCGCAGCGATTCCAGCTCCTCTTTGAGAGCCCGGACCTGATCGATGGCCTTCTTCTCGTTCTGCCAGCGGGTCGTCAGCTGGTTCAGCTTCTCCCGGTCGTCGGCCAGTTCGGCGCGCAGTTTGGCCAGGCGCTGTTTGGACGCCTCATCGGTTTCCTTGCTCAGCGCCACCTCTTCGATCTCGAGCCGGCGCACCGCCCGCTCCACCTCGTCGATCTCGACGGGACGGGAATCGATCTCCATGCGCAGCCGTGAGGCGGACTCGTCGACCAGGTCGATCGCCTTGTCCGGCAGGAACCGGGAGGTGATGTAGCGGTCGCTCAGGCTCGCCGCGGCGACCAGGGCGGAGTCGGTGATGCGTACACCGTGGTGCACCTCGTAGCGTTCCTTGATCCCGCGCAGGATGCCGATGGTGTCCTCCACCGACGGTTCCCCCACCAGCACCTGCTGGAAGCGGCGTTCCAGGGCGGCGTCCTTCTCGATGTGCTTGCGATATTCCTCGAGCGTGGTGGCGCCGACCAGGCGCAGTTCACCGCGGGCCAGCATGGGCTTGATCATGTTGCCCGCGTCCATGGCGGACTCGCCGGTCGCGCCGGCGCCGACGATGGTGTGCAGTTCGTCGATAAACGTGATGATCTGGCCCGCACCGGCTTTGATCTCCTCCAGCACGGCCTTGAGCCGTTCCTCGAACTCACCGCGATATTTCGCGCCGGCGACCATGGCACCCAGGTCGAGGGTGATCACGGTTTTACCGCGCAGCGATTCGGGGACGTCGCCGGCGACGATGCGCTGGGCGAGGCCCTCCACGATGGCGGTCTTGCCGACGCCGGGTTCGCCGATGAGCACCGGGTTGTTCTTGGTGCGCCGGGACAGCACTTGCACCACCCGGCGGATCTCGGTGTCGCGTCCGATCACCGGATCCAGTTTCCCGGCGCGCGCGGCGGCGGTGAGATCGGTGGAGTACTTCTCCAGCGCTTGGTAGCTGCCCTCCGGGTCCGGGTTGGTGACCCGGGCGCTTCCACGTACCACGGTGAACGCCTCGCGCAGCGCCGCGGCCGTGGCACCGTACTGCGTGAGCAGTTTGGCCACGTCCGTATCGCCGTCGGCCAGCCCGACCATGACGTGTTCGGTCGAGACGTATTCGTCGCCGAGCTCGGTGGCCAGCTGCTGGCCCGCGGTGAGCGCGGCGAGCGCTTCCCGGCCGAGCTGCGGGGTAGTGGTGGCACCGGTGGCCCGAGGCAGCCGGTCGACGAGCTCCTGCGCCTCCCGCCGTATGGCGGCCGGATCGGTTCCGACGGCCTTCAGCAGCGGGCCGGCGATACCGTCGGTCTGGTCCAGCAATGCCACCAGCAGATGCGCCGGACGGATCTCCGGGTTACCCGCGGTCGAGGCGGCCTGGAGGGCGGCGGTGAGCGCCGCCTGGGTTTTGGTGGTGGGATTGAAGGAGTCCACGAAGCACCTTCCTGCTAGTCGATGTCGGTTTGGCACGGTGTCGGCTGTGCGACCGATTGCACAGGGGTGTCTCGTGCCGTTCTCATCTGTCCAACGTTCGAAAGGTTGAGTCTGTTCCGCTCAAGTTTGCCATTCGCGCCCCATCCCGCACACCGCGGCCCCCGAATGGACGTCGTCTCCGCTACGGTGACCGGATTCCACCACACCGACCGGCCACCACCTATACCCTCGATGGGGCCGATCCAAACCCAACACCTGCACATATCACGATTTTCGGCAATACTTGTCAGCGGAGGACGACCGGTAACGGATACGCCCTTCGGGCAGATTTGAGGGAAAGGAAGCTCCACGCCGTGGATGCGCGTTCGGCAGCGCTGGTCCGCGCCAATTTCCAGTCGGTACTCGATGCACCGAATGGACCCGAGCGGTTGGTCAGTGCGTTTTATGGCTATCTGTTCGCCGAGAATCCCCGACTACGGGAACTGTTCCCGCCTGCCATGGATATGCAGCCCAAACGGGTCGTCACCGCGATCCAGTACATGCTCGATCACCTCGAAGACTGGGACCGGGCCCAGAAATTCCTCGAGCAACTGGCCCGTGACCACCGCAAATTCGGCGTCGAGGCATCGCACTACGATATGGCCGGCCGGGCGCTCTACGCCGCCTTCCACGCCTACAACGGGGCCGCCTGGACCCATGAACTCGCCGAGGGCTGGCGCGATATCTGCCTGCTGATCTCCGCCGCCATGGCCATCGGCGCCAATTCCGACGACTCCCCGCCCTACTGGGAGGCGACCGTGGTCGGCCACCGGCACGTGCTGGAGGACCTGGCCATCGTCCGCCTGCAGTCCGACGAGCCGATCCCGTACCTGGCCGGACAGTACGTGCCGGTCAGCGTGCCACAGCGGCCGAAGATGTGGCGATACCTGTCCCCGGCCATCCCCTCCAACCCCTACGGCGAGATCGAGTTCCATGTGCGCAAGATCCGCGGCGGATGGGTGAGTCCGGCCATCGTCAACGAGAGCAAGGTCGGCGACCGCTGGCTGATCGGTGGACCGCTCGGTGGGCTCCAGGTGGACCACGAAAGCGGGCGCGACGTTCTGATGATCGGCTCGGGCACCGGCATCGCGCCGCTGCGTGCGCAACTGATCGAGATGGGCCGGCGCGGTATCAATCCCCGGGTGCATTTCTTCATCGGGGGCGTCTACCCCTGCGACCTGTATGACGTGGAGAACATGTGGCAGCTCTCGCAGAGCAACCCCTGGCTCACCGTCGTCCCGGTCTGCGAGCACAAGACCAACCCGTGGTGGTATCCGCATCCGACCACAGACGCTCCCTACGGCATGCACCGACGGCTGGTCGGTAATCTCGGTGCGGTCGTGGCCAGTTTCGGCGCCTGGGAGGATCGGCAGATCCAGATCGCCGGCTCGCCGAAGATGATCGCCGACACCCGGCGCGCCCTCCTCGCGGTCGGCACCCCGGAATCGATCATCAGCGCCGATCCGGTCTGACGGGCGCGGTCACACGTCGATCCACGCCCGGCCGGAAGGCCGAAAACCGCGGCCGACCCTAGGAATCCGACCCTGTGAGAGAGGTATGAGCATCGACCCGCACACCTTCGGCGACGGAGCGCCGCCGCAGGAATGGACTTCGACCGTCGTGGGGCATCACCGATTGCGACACGATCTCGCGGTGATTCGATTGATCGGCGAATTCGTCCCCTTCACCGCGGGACAGTCCGTCGAGGTACGGGTGCCGCAGCTCCCGGGGCTGCGTCGCCGGTTCTCCCCGGCCCTACCGCCCTCGCTGGACGGAAAGCTGGAATTCCATGTGCGGACGGTACCGGGCGGCTGGTGCAGCAGCTCCATCGTCGCCGATACCTCGCCGGGAGATGAATGGATCATCAGCGCCCCGGCCGGCATGTTCACCGTCGACCCCGAGGGCGAGGAAGTGGTGATGATCGCGGGCGGTACCGGTCTGGCGCCGATGCGTTCGCAGATCCTGGAACTGGCCCGCCACGAATCCCCGCCGAAAACCTATCTGTTCGTCGGCGGTTCCTCACCGCGAGACCTGTACGCCGGCGATATGCTCACCATCCTGACCGCCGAATTACCCTGGCTCACCGTGGTTCCGGTGGTGGAGGACCTCGAGGACCCGGGCCGGCCCGACGAATGGTATGAGCGCTCCCGAGTGGATATCGGCTTCGACACCGACGATCTGCTCCAGGGCACGCTGGCGGAGGTGGTCGGCTCTTACGGCGCGTTCGACCGGCACCAGGTACTGGTCTGCGGCTCCCCGGCCATGACCCGGGCAACCGTCGAAAGACTGCTCGACACCGGCACCCCACCCGAACGCATCCAATTCGAAGGCGGCTGAGCACGGCGCCGGAGAAGCAGCGCAGCACGACCACGCAGGCACCGCTCGGCCGCCCGGCCAATACCGCGGCCGAGCGTCGGTGCCGGAGGACGCAGCGTGCCGAGCACGCGCGGCTAGTTCCGCCGATTCCGCGGCCGCCACACCACGAGTGCGGTACTGCGCTGGGGCACCGGCGTGAGATCGGGACGGTAGGCCGCCGCCCGTACCCGCTCCAGCTCGGAGGTCAGCTCGGACACCTGCCGTTGCAGTTCCTCCACCTGATTGGTGAGCTCGATGATGCGCTTGATCCCGGCCAGGTTGACGCCCTCGTCCTGGGACAGCCGCTGCACCTCGCGCAGCAACTCCACATCCCGCGTCGAGTAGCGGCGGCCCCCGCCCGACGTGCGTTGCGGGGTAACCAGTCCCAGCCGGTCATAGGTGCGCAGGGTCTGCGCGTGCATACCGGCGAGCTGCGCCGCCACCGAGATCATGAAGTACTCGGTGCGCGACGCACCGCCGGACGCCTGCTTCGGATCGTTGGACATCACGCACCTGCCCATCCTGCTCGTGGATCGAAGCCGCTGGCCTTCTCCGCCTCCTGGTAGGCACGCAGTGCCGCGGTGGCCTCGTCGTCCAGTTTCTGTGGCACGGCGACTTTCACGGTGACGAGCAGATCACCGGCCCCACCACCACGTTTGGACACCCCACGCCCGCGCACCCGCAGGATGCGGCCATCCGCGGTTCCCGGAGGCACCTTCACCCCGACCCGGCCCTGCAGCGTCGGCACCGATACGGTCGTACCGAGCACCAGCTCACTGTAACTGACCGGTAACACCAAGGTCAGGTCATCGCCGGCACGGCCGAAAACCTTGTCCTGGCCGACGTGCACGGTGACATAGAGGTCCCCCGAGGGGGCACCCCGTAGTCCCGCCTCGCCCTGACCGGCCAATCGGATCCGCTGCCCGTCCGCGACTCCCGGCGGAATCCGGACGGTGATGGTGCGGGTGCGGTTCTGGGTACCGCTGCCGTGGCAGTCCACGCACGGGTTATCGATGATCGACCCGGTGCCGCGGCATTCGTCGCACGGTTCGCTGAAACCGAACGCGCCCTGGTTCCGGCTCACCACACCGGCACCGTTGCACACGGGGCAGACCCGAGGACTGGTCCCCGGCTTGGCGCCACTGCCGTGACAGGTGGTGCACGGCGACGGACTGGTCAGTCGCAGCGGTACCGTCGCTCCTTGGGCGGCCTCTCGGAAACCGAGTGTGGTCTCGGTTTCCACATCGGCCCCGCGCCGGGGACGGTGCGAGGTCCGGGTGGAACCGCGGTTGAACAAACCGCCGAACAGATCACCGAGACCGCCGTCGCCGCCGCTCGCCGCGCCGAAGATATCGCCGAGATCGAACCCCTGCGAGAATCCGCCACCCGCACCGGGAGTGAATCCGCCGCGGCCGTACCCGCCGGCCGTGAACAGCCGGCGGGTCTCGTCGTACTCCTTGCGCTTGGCCGGGTCGGACAGCACGGCGTGCGCCTCGCTGACGGCCTTGAACCGCTCCTCGGCCTTGGCGTCACCGGGATTGGCGTCCGGGTGCAGATCACGGGCGAGTTTGCGGTACGCCTTCTTGATCTCGTCCGTCGAGGCGCTGGAGGAAACGCCCAGCTCCTTGTAGAAGTCCTTTTCGATCCACTCCCGTTGGCTCACCGGGCATCTCCTCCTTTCGCTGTCTCCGATATGCGAAGCCCGCGGGCGCCTTCGGGCGCCATCGGGCTAACGGCCGTCCGCGCCGGCATCGGTATCCGATGCCACGGAATCGGTCGCCGTATCCACCTGTCCGGGGCCTTCGGCGGTCGCTTCCGGGGCGCTCACACCGCCGGAAGCGTCAGCGTTCCCGGCGCCGTCCGACGGGCCATCGGTCACTCCGACCATCGCGTGCCGCAACACCCGGTCGCCGAAGCGGTAGCCCTTGCGCATGACGACACCGATCACCGATTCGTGCCCGGAGCCCTCGTGCTGTACCGCCTCGTGCAGGGTGGGATCGAACGGCTCGCCCTCGATACCGAATTCCTCCAAACCCTGTTTACGCAGGGCATCGGTGAGTTTGTCGGCCACCGAACGCAGTGGACCGGATTCCAGGTCGCCGTGCGCCCTGGCACGATCCAGGTCGTCGAGTACACCGAGCAGTTCGGTGACCACGGCGGCCTTGGCGGTATCGATCGCGGTTTTGCGATCGCGTTCCACCCGACGTCGGTAATTGGCGTATTCCGCGGTCAGCCGCTGCAGGTCGGCGGTGCGCTCGGCCAGTGCGGTGGTCGGATCGCCCGTGGCGGCACCGGTTTCGGTTTCCCCGGTGCCGGCCGGCGCGGCGCCGTTCTCGGCCGCCGCGTCCGGTCCCGATCCGTCGACAGCGGTGCTGTCGGCCCCGAACGGAGCGGCACCGTTGTCCGCCCCGCCCGACTGCCGGACCTCACCCGTTTCGGGATCGACCTTGCGCTTGTCGACGAAGCCGATCGGCTCCTCAGGCCTTTCTGGATTGCCGGCGTTCGCGTTCGTCACTTCTTCTCCGTGTCAACCGGTTCGTCCACAACTTCGGCGTCGACCACTTGGTCGTCATCGGCGTTCGCGCTCGTCCCGTTGCCGGAGGCCGCCGCGTCCGCCGCCGACGCCTCGTATATCGCCTGGCCCAGGGCCTGCGATTCGGTGGCCAGCTTCTCCATGGCCGCCTTCACCGCGGCGACGTCGGTACCCTCGAGGGCCTCCTTGGCCTCGGCGACGGCCGCCTCGACCTTGGACTTGACGTCCGCCGGCACCTTGTCCTCGTTCTCCTTGATGAACTTCTCGGTCTGGTGCACCAGCGATTCGGCCTGGTTGCGGGTCTCCGCCTCCTCACGCCGCGCCTTGTCTTCGGCCGCGTGCTGTTCGGCGTCCTTGACCATCCGGTCGATCTCTTCCTTGGACAGGCCGGAGCCATCCTGGATCTTGATCGTGTTCTCCTTGCCGGTGCCCTTGTCCTTCGCGGTCACGTGCACGATACCGTTGGCGTCGATATCGAAGGTGACCTCGATCTGCGGCACACCCCGCGGAGCCGGTGGGATACCGGTCAGCTCGAACGAGCCGAGCAGCTTGTTGTGCGAGGCGATTTCGCGCTCGCCCTGGAAGACCTGGATCTGCACCGACGGCTGGTTGTCGTCGGCGGTGGTGAAGGTCTCCGAACGCTTGGTGGGGATGGTGGTGTTGCGTTCGATGAGCCTGGTCATCACGCCGCCCTTGGTCTCGATACCCAGCGACAGCGGGGTCACGTCGAGCAGCAGGACGTCCTTGACCTCGCCCTTGAGCACACCGGCCTGCAGCGCGGCCCCGACGGCGACGACCTCGTCCGGGTTGACGCCCTTGTTCGGCTCCTTGCCGCCGGTCAGTTCGCGCACCAGATCGGTCACCGCGGGCATACGGGTCGACCCGCCGACCAGCACCACGTGGTCGATATCGGAGACCTTGATGCCGGCGTCCTTGACGACCTGCTGGAACGGCGCACGGGTACGGTCGAGCAGATCCGAGGTGATCTTCTGGAACTCGGCGCGAGAGAGCTGCTCGTCGAGGAACAGCGGGTTCTTCTCCGCGTCGACGGTGATGTAGGGCAGGTTGATCGAGGTGCTCTGCGAGGAGCTCAGCTCGATCTTGGCCTTCTCGGCCGCCTCACGCAGCCGCTGCATCGCCATCTTGTCCTTGGTGAGGTCGATGCCGGTGCTGCCCTTGAACTTGTCCACCAGCCAGTTCACGATGCGCTGGTCCCAGTCGTCACCACCGAGGTGGTTGTCACCGGAGGTGGCGCGAACCTCGACGACGCCCTCGCCGATTTCCAGCAGTGAGACGTCGAAGGTGCCGCCACCGAGGTCGAAGACCAGGATGGTCTGCTCCTTGTCGCCCTTGTCCAGACCGTAGGCCAGGGCGGCCGCGGTCGGCTCGTTGACGATGCGCAGCACGTTCATACCGGCGATCTGGCCGGCTTCCTTGGTGGCCTGGCGCTGGGCGTCCTCGAAGTAGGCGGGAACGGTGATGACCGCGTCGGTGATCTCCTCACCGAGGTAGGCCTCGGCGTCGCGCTTCAGCTTCATCAGCGTGCGCGCGCTGATCTCCTGCGGGGTGTACTTCTTGTCGTCGATCTCCACCGCCCAATCGGTGCCGATGTGGCGCTTGACCGAGCGGATGGTGCGGTCGACATTGGTGACCGCCTGGTTCTTGGCCGGCTGGCCGACCAGTACCTCGCCGTTCTTGGCGAACGCGACAACAGAGGGAGTGGTACGCGATCCCTCGGAGTTGGCGACGACGACCGGCTCACCACCTTCGAGAACGGCGACGACCGAGTTCGTGGTCCCGAGGTCGATTCCGACCGCACGAGCCATTGGGGTTCCTCCTCATTTCGACTGCATGTGTGATGTCAGGGCCGGTGGGCCCGCTGCGCCCTCGGGCGCCGGACCAGGCCCCTGACACTGCACGGAGCACGGTCCCAGCAACACTGAGCGTGGTCGACTCAATCCTGCATACGACCCCGGGGGGAGTCAAGTCAAACTTGAGTCCAAGTCGCTCAATGTTGTCGATCGACCCAACCAAGAGCGATGCCGATCTATTCCCGGCCCGCCTCCCGACCGGGCCCTATCGCGACCGAACCCGTGTCCGCCGTTGTTCCCACCGCCGTCGGCACCCGCCGCCGACTCGGCAGCACGACCTCACCCCCTCCGGTAACACCACGCGGACAACGGCCGAAAGAACCGGTAATCGGTCTCCGACCGGGAGCACGTCGGAACGGGCGGTGGAAGCACGGTGGGCCCACACGAGGCCCTGCTCCGAAGCCCCACGGACCCAGCACAGTCGCGAACGGGGTTACCAGATGCCACGAACACAGCGCCCGACGCCGACGCGGACACCGCATCCGACGCGCCGGAACCCCGAGCTGCCGTTCGGACCCGACGGCGTCGCCTTCGGCTCCCTGGCCGGGACCCACGACATCTTCCTGGAACTGGACTCGCCCGCTCACCACCCTGTCGTATGCCTCGTCCGCGGACGCTCGGGTACCGGCAAGACCGCCCTGCTCACCGCCATCCGCCGCCGACTCGCCGCCCGCGGTATCCGAACCCTCGACCATCCGGAGGCGCTGACCGCGGCACCGACCGGGCAGCAGGCCCTCATCGTCGACGATGCGCACCTGTTGGCGCCGCACCACTTGGTCCGACTACACGCTGCGACCGAAGCGCACGACCTCCCGGTGGTCGCCGCGGCCCAGCCCCGACCACACCATCCCGGCCTACGCGAACTGGCCGCGACGGTGGACCGGCACGGTCGGATCGTGGAACTGCGACCCCTGAGTCCGTCCGATATGACACCGTTCGCCCGGGAGCTCGGCCTACTGGTACCGGCCTGGGTGGCCGACCGGATCCACCGGCGGACCGGTGGTATCCGCGGCGGTGTGATCGTCGCCCTGCGGGCGGCCTGCGCGGCCCGCCGCGACGATATGGTGGGCGCCGTCGACGCGGCGGTGTACGGCTGGATGCGGACACAACTGGCGGCGCTGGACCCGACGCTGTTGGGCACCCTTGCCGTGGTCGCCACCGGCGCCGGTTTCGATCCCGACGACCTGGGCGAGGTGTTCGGTGTCGAATCCCGCGCCGCCCAGGAACTCATCGACCGGGCCCGGGCCACCGCCCTGGTGACCGATGCCGACCTGCTGCTCGCCGACGCCGTCGCCCCGCTACGGGAAACGCTCGGCGAACAACGGTTCCTCGCAGTCCTGCACCGGTTGTTCACCACCCGGCTGGAGTCGGGCCGGCTGGGTACGCACACCGCCTTGACTCTGGCCGAATCCGGGGTACGGGACAGTCGGCTCGCCGAACTACTCGCCACCGCCGCCGAACGAGCGGGCACCGAAGCCGCCCGCTATGCCGCGGCCGCCGTCGCCGGCGGCGCCGACACCGATCTCGTCACACATTGCGCCGGCGGCGGCCACACCGCACCATCCGACGAGCCGCCCGGTCTCGGCGATCCCGAACGGCCTCGAGCGAAACCGGAGGCCGAACCGAGCACACGGTTGACCGAACGGGAATACGAGATCGGCGAATTGGTGCTGCTCGGACTCACCTATCGGGAAATAGGGGCACGGCTCTACATCTCGGCCAAAACCGTGGAACATCACGTCGCGCGTATCCGGCGTCGGATCGGCGCCGGTTCGCGCTCGGAGTTATTGTCAATGCTCCGCGCCATGGGACAAGGGATGCCACCTGCCTGAACCATGGCGTCCCGGAGCGCCGTAGATCGACAAGCGAGGAACGACGATGGCCACAGGGGTGGGCCTGCACATCGCCGAGGACGGATGCACCGCGGCAATCGCGCGCGACGACGGCGAGCCGTATTTCGTTTTCCGCGAACCGGTCCTGCACATGTCCGACGAGGGCGACGCCGCACTGGGCGGCGAGGCACCCCCGGGGCATAACCACACCATCACCGGTTTCGTGGGCGCGGTGGGCAATCCCGCGGGTATCACGGTCGACGACGGCGCGGCCTACCGCGCCGAAGACCTACTCGCCACCGCCCTGTTCTGCCTGATCAATCTGTCGGCCGAATACCTCAGCGGCCCTGCGGAATTCTTCGCCACCCACCCCGCACGGTGGCCGGAACAGCAGGTGCGGGCCCTGCGCGAAGCGCTGGACTATCTGGGCCTGCGGTCGGTGGCACTCGTCGGCGAGAACGAGATCCCTGCCGTGACCACGAACGATTCCGCCGCCGGCAGGGGCCGGGGATACGCGGAGGGTGCCGCTCGCGCCGCGCTGGCCGCGGTCCTGGAGACGCCGGCGGGAACGACACCACCGGATCCGACCACGGCCGAGAACGCCACCCTCGACACCGTCATCATGCCGGCCATCCCGGACCCCACCGCTCTGGCACAGGCATATTCGGCGCTCCAGCCGACCGTCGATCCCGCTTCCACCGCGCTGGACACCGATGTCTCGGACACCGCGCCGCCGGCCACGGTCGGCACCGCCGCGCTCGGTACGGGCACCTCGGCGGCGACCGCCGCCGCCCCCGTTTCCACCCGATCCGAGGCTTCCCGGCGCATGGGCGGCCGTGCCGTGCCGATCGCCATCGCCGCGGCACTGCTCGGCCTGCTGGTGGGCGCTGTCGGCGTGGCCGCGGTTCTGCGGGGTACGGCGGACCCCGACCAGGCGACGGAGGACGACCCGTCCCTGTCGTCGACCGTCACCCCCGCGGCTCCACCGGTGCCACCGATCACCTCCGAGCCACCGGCCCCGGTGGAGTTGGAGCCCACGGCGATACCGGAAACCACCGTGGATCCGGAACCCTCGGCGACACCGGAACCCACCGACCTGCCACCCTCGTCCACCGAGCCCTCGGCCACCATCACCCCCACCGGTCGCCCCCTCGATCCGAGCACTTCCGATAGTCCCACCACCACGGATGTGACAAGCACCACATCCGAGCCCAGCGAGACGACGACCTCGCCGCTCGACTATCTACCCATCCCGCTACCGGTGCCATCGATCGATTTCCCGGGAACGGGGTCACAAGATGAGACCAAACCGCGGTTCGTACCCTAAAGTGTTCCGCTGACCGGTCTTGTTATCTCGGTCATAGCTCGGCCACAGCTGTGCGTCACGGGTCGCCCGTGACCACGGACGACCCGGCACACCCGTGCCCATGAAGGGACTCCATGCGCAAGTCGGTGGCGCGTCGCGCCGCGGTCAAGGCTGCCGTTCTCGCCTCGACCGTCCTCTTGGCCCCCGTGTTCAATTCGGCACCCGCGGTGGCGGAGCCGGCACCGCAGCAGCCGGCGCCGACCGACCTGCCCGCCGAGTTGGTCGAGGCCATATCCCGCGATCTACAGATGACTCCGGCCGAGTATCTGGACCGCGCCGCCCGCGCCCAGCAGCTGAGAAGCTACGCCTCCGACTTCCGCGCCCAACACCCGGAAGCCTTCGCCGGCGCCTGGATGACGGCAGAGGGCAAATCCGTTATCGCGGTCACCTCCGACGAGGCGGCCCGGATCGCGGCGGCCGACGGATATCAGACCCGCTTGTCCCCGATCAACGCCAACGGCCTGGAATCGTCGCTGGCACAGCTCAACCAGTGGATCACCGGGCTGCCGCGGGATATCGCGCAGGCCATCAACTCGGTCGCCATCGACTTCCTCAACAGCCAGATCGTGCTCAATGTGGCGAACACTCCGATCGGCCACGCGCTGAACCTGCCAACCCTGATCGCCAATGTGAAGGTCGTGCTGTCGCCCGACGGCGGAGGCCCGGTCGAGAACCGCCCGATGGGCGGTGACACCTATATCAGCGCCGCCACTTCGCTCAGCGATGCCTCGCTGCGCTCGGTCGACGTCTGCTCCTTCGGTTTCAACAGCACCGACGCGGCGGGTAACGCCCTCAATATCAGCGCCGGACACTGCAATCCCAATCTCGACAAGAGCGACCAGCGCGCCGCGGTCTACCTGCCCAATACGCGCGATATCCCGGCCAGCCCCGAACTCGGCACCTTCGTCCGGTCGAAACTGGGCGGCGAGAGCGCGCTGGACTACTCGGTGATCCAACTGAACGACCGGGCGGTGCGGGCCGGAATGGACCGGCCCCTGGTGCGCGGCGCCAACGGCACCACCCTCACCATCACCGGGACGGCCGATCCGGTGATCGGGGCGCCGATCTGCAAATCGGGGCAGTCGTCCACCTTCACCTGTGGTTTCGTCATCGCCGACCGGGTGGAGACCCAGCTGTTCACCGCCGAAGGCGAACCCAAGGTGGTCCGTGGCTTCGCCAGCAGCGCGTGCACTCTCGGCGGGGACAGCGGCGGCGCAATCGTTACCGGAACGTTGGCACTCGGCATCACCAGCGGCTCCAATGCCGCCGACGCGCCCGATTGCGCCGAAGCCAATATCGCCATGGTCCAGTACGGCGGCACCGCCACCCTGGGCATTCCCATCCGCGCCATCCTCGCCGACGCCGGAAACGGCCTCACCGTACGAACCCGGCCGAATGCCGGCTGAGCCCGATATAGTCTCTCCATGCTCCTGCCACGCATAGGTAAATCCCGGGCTCGAACGACCCGGACCAGCACGGGAATCCGCTCCGCCGCAGTCGCCGCGTCGGCCGCATTCCTGCTGTTCGGACCCACCACCGCGGTGACGGTGGCCGAACCCGATCTCGGTCTGCCCGCCGAACTCGTCGCCGCGGTGCAGCGCGATCTGCGAATTTCTCCGCAGGAGTATCTGCGGCGCGCGGATCTGGCCCAGCAGATCGCCGCGTTCGGTACCACCGCGCAGCGACAGTTCCCGCAAGTTTTCGCCGGTACTTGGCTCGACGAGGCGGGTAAGGGCATTGTGGCCCTTGCCCCCGGCCCCGGGGCCGACGAGGCTCGGGCCGCCGCGGAGGCCGGCGGATTCACCGTCCGCAACGTGGCCAAGAGCGAATCCACGCTGCGCGGCGAGAAGAGCGCGTTCGAGCGGTGGCTGGATGGACAGCCCGAGGCGGTGTCGGCGCTGGTGCGCGGTGTCGTGATCGATCCCGTGAACAACAGCATCGCGGTGCGGGTGGACAAGCCAGGCCTGCCGATGCCGAACTTCATCGATCCGTCCCGGGTCATCGTGATGGCTCCCCCGGTCGCGGGCGAGAGGCTCCCCACGGCCGAGAACATCGCCGAGAATCAGGGCGGTGGCGCCCTGGCGGGCGGCGACGGATACGCCTCGATCGCCGGGGATATGTCGCTGCGCTGCTCGTTCGGTTTCAACGGCGTCGACCGCAACGGCAACACCGTCAACATCACCGCCGGACACTGCAACCCCGATGTGGGCACCGCCGGCACCGCGGGCGCCGCGAGCATCCACGAACTGCTGCCCGGCGACAACCTCGGCGCACGCCTCGGCACCTTCCAGAAGTCGGTACTCGGCAACCAGGACTACTCGATCATCCGCGTCGCCGATGCCGCCGTGAATCGCTTCAACAACAATGCCGTCCGGGTGCCCGGGGCCGCGCCGGTCACGATCGACGGCGTGGCCACCCCTGTGGTCGGCGCGCCGGTCTGCAAGTCCGGTTCGCGCACCGGCTTCAGCTGCGGCGTGGTCAACGCAGTCGACCAGACCGTCCAGGTCGGCGATCGTCAGCTCACCCAGAGTTTCTCGGCCAATATCTGCGCCCTGCCGGGCGACAGCGGCGGTCCGATCGTCACCGGACGGCAGGCGTTGGGTATCTCCAGCGCTTCCTCGGTGGCCGACTACCCCATCTGCGAGATCCCACAGCTGCTGGGTCTGCTCACCGGTAACGCTCCGCAGCTGTTCGCGCAGCCGGTGAGCGTGGTGCTGTCCGATAATCCCGGCCTGCGGGTCCGGACCGGCTAGCGGTACAGGTACGTACGGCAACGAGCAACGAGAGGCCCGACAGCGTTCACGCTGTCGGGCCTCTCGCCGTATATGGGATATGGGTGGGGATTGTCCACGCCCGGGGGAGTGTGGGCGCTGCGGAGTCCCGGGCACCGCCTGTCACGGTCCTGCATGCTCGCCTACAGAGAGAGCTGTTCCCATCGCCTGCAAACACTCTCTGTCCGAACATGTATGCCGCGCCGACTACGGACCGGTCGTACTCCACAAGACCCGACCGGCGGCGTTCAACGGCCATACGCCCCGAACTCATTACTGTGGGACCGGCAGCTCCCGGAGGAGAGCCGGAGCGGGACCGCCGACCCGACACACAGCCACCCGGACCCGGAACGCGGATCGGCCCGCCCCAGGAAAAGGGACGGGCCGATCGAAATACGTGAAGGCAGAGGTGGATTACTTCGGCTTACCGTCGTTGGCCCACTTGCTGGTGCCCGGAGCCGCCTGCATGGTGTTGAGCAGTTCCATACCGGCGATGGCCAGCGTAGGACCACCGACGGCGACGGTACCGAGAATGCCGCCGATACCGGCGCCCGCGATGGCAGCCGGAATACAACCGACACCCAGCAGCGGCAGGCCGAGAATGCAGCCGATGAGGCCGCCCGCGACGACACCCACCGCGGTGCCGAGGAAGCCGCCCACCGAGGTGGCGAGGCCGAACTGGGTGCCGAACTCCTGCATCGCCCTCTGGTTCTCACTGGGCGAGGCGATCGGCTTGGCGGTCAGGCTCACGGTGTTGACCGGCTGGGCCACCGGAACGCCGGTCTGCTGGGGGGTCAGCTCGAGAACCTTGTCGTCGTTCTTCAGGACGGGCGTGACCGGAACACTGATATCACCGACCTTGAAGTCCACCGGCCAGGACATGACGACATTGCCGTGGGGATCCTTGACCTCGACGAATTTCTCCTTGGGGGCCTCGCTGATCGGTTGCCCCTCGGGCGTTTCCGCCGATTGCTCGGTGATCGCGAAGGTACCGCCCTGCAGGGTCGTGACAACCGTCTTGCCCACCATTTGCACGGCGTAGTTGATGTGCTCCGCCGGGGTCGGGGCCGGATCGGCATGAGCGGTGCCGACGCCCAGCGTCAGCGCCGCGGCGACCATCGCGGCACCCACGGCGGATTTGCGCAATTTCATTCGGTGTCCAATCCATCAATGTCAGGCGCCACGACGCACGCGAGCCCACGCATACGGTCCCCACGAGACCCGAAATCCTCCCCGAGCGTTGTGAAGTCGCGGCGCGACCGATAGGTCGAAGGGATATTAACCGAGATACGGTTTGAATGCCTAAAGATTGTTTCCCCACCGTGAGAAATAGGGCAAGGAGGCGGCAAAAAGCTACTGAGCATGCCCTTAACTCGGGGCCGAGTCGGAGCGCACTTTACGGTGCTGATCAGCCCGATTACATTCAGGCCCATAAACCGAAAACATGAGATATATCACAGCGACATCGGCGGCACACCAGGGCGGATATTCCACCGACAAACCGCAGATCGTACAGTGGACACCAATAGTTACTGACGGGTAACTTACTGGCAGTTAGGATACGAGCCGGGCGAGGCGCATACCATCTCGCGCCTCGTGTTGCCTCGAAAGAAAGGTCGCGACATGAATGCCCTGACAGTGACGCTGGGCACGCTGGGGACGTTGCTCAGCTTGCTGTGTTGGGCGTCGTTCTTCGGCGGCGTCCGCAACCTTGTTCGCGCGATCATGGTCGGCCAGCCCGCACCGGACCGCTGGCACCCGTTCTTCCCGCGGTTCAAGCAGATGCTCATCGAGTTCCTCGCGCATACGCGGATGAACAAATTCCGCACGGTGGGCTGGGCGCACTGGCTGGTGATGATCGGCTTCCTCGGCGGCATCACCCTCTTCCTCGAGGCATACGGCCAAACCTTCGATCCGGCATTCCACTGGCCACTCATCGGCGATCTGGCGGTATACCACCTCTGGGACGAACTCCTCGGTATCGGCACCGTGGTGGGTATCGTCACACTGATCGTCATCCGGCAGCTGAACCACCCGAGGGTGCCCGAACGGCTGTCCCGCTTCGCCGGCTCGAAGTTCGGCGCGGCCTACACCATCGAGGCCATCGTGCTGCTCGAGGGCCTGGGCATGATCTTCGTCAAGGCGGGCAAGATCGCGACCTACGGGCACGCGAACGCCGCCACCGACTTCTTCACCATGCAGGTCGCCAAGCTGCTGCCCGCCAGTCCGACGCTGATCTCGCTCTTCGCGTTGGTCAAGCTGATGTCCGGCAGCCTGTTCCTGTACGTCGTCGGCCGCAACCTCGACTGGGGTGTGGCCTGGCACCGGTTCTCGGCGTTCTTCAACATCTACTTCAAGCGCGAGGACGACGGCGGCGTGGCACTGGGCGCTGCCAGGCCGATGATGTCGAAGGGCCGCGCCCTGGACATGGAGAACGTGGACCCCGACACCGACACCCTGGGTGCCGGCCGGATCGAGGACTTCACCTGGAAGGGCTGGCTGGACTTCACCACCTGCACCGAATGCGGGCGCTGCCAGTCCCAGTGCCCGGCCTGGAACACCGGTAAGCCGCTGTCACCGAAACTGCTCATCACATCGCTGCGCGACCACGCCACTGCCAAGGCGCCGTATCTGCTGGCCGGTGGCCGCAAGGATATGGGCGGCGACGAGATCGGTCTGGTCGGCGCCGACGGCAAGCCGGACGAGGCGAAGCTGGCCAAGGTCTCCGAGGCCGCCCGCGCCGAGGCCGAGCGCCCGCTCGTGGGCGACGCCGAGGTCAACGGGATCATCGATCCCGAGGTGCTGTGGAGCTGCACCACCTGCGGCGCCTGCGTGGAGCAGTGCCCGGTGGATATCGAGCACGTCGACCACATCATCGATATGCGCCGCTACCAGGTGCTGATCGAATCGGAGTTCCCGTCCGAGCTCGCCGGCCTGTTCAAGAACCTGGAGAACAAGGGCAATCCGTGGGGCCAGAACGCCAAGGACCGGCTCAACTGGATCAACGAACTCGACTTCGACATCCCGGTCTTCGGCAAGGACGCCGACAGCTTCGACGGATACGAGTACCTGTTCTGGGTCGGCTGCGCCGGCGCCTACGAGGACCGGGCCAAGAAGACCACCAAGGCAGTCGCCGAGCTGCTGGCCACCGCGGGCGTGAAATTCATGGTGCTGGGTCAGGAGGAGGCCTGCACCGGTGACCCGGCGCGCCGCGCGGGTAACGAGTTCCTGTTCCAGCAGCTGGCCATGCAGAACATCGAAGCGCTGAACTCGGTGTTCGAGGGCGTGGAGGATCGCAAGAAGAAAATCGTCGTCACCTGCGCGCACTGCTTCAATGCGCTGAGCAACGAGTACCCGCAGGTCGGCGGCACCTACGAGGTTGTCCACCACACCCAGCTGCTGAACCGGCTGGTGCGCGCCAAGCAACTGGTGCCGGTATCGCCGGTCGCACAGAACGTCACCTACCACGATCCCTGCTATCTGGGCCGGCACAACAAGGTCTACAACGCTCCGCGTGAGCTGATGGCCGCCTCCGGCTCGAAGCTGGTGGAGATGCCGCGTCACGGTGAACGGTCCATGTGCTGCGGTGCCGGTGGTGCCCGGATGTGGATGGAAGAGCAGCTGGGCAAGCGCATCAATATCGACCGGGTGGACGAGGCGCTGACCACTTCCCCGGCGAAGATCGCCACCGGCTGCCCGTTCTGCCGTGTCATGCTCACCGACGGTGTGACCGCCCGTCAGGAGAGCGGCCAGGGCGAGGGTGTCGAGGTCATCGACGTCGCCCAGCTCATGCTGGACGCCATCGATCGGGTCGAACCGGCCCAGCTGACCGAGAACCTGACCGTCGTCCAGAAACCGAAGGCCCCCGCCGAGGAACCCGAACCGGAACCGGTGGCCGAGCCCGAACCGGTCGCCGAAGCCGCGGCCCCGGCGGCCGAGAAGGCCGCCCCGAAGGGCGGCGGCCTGGCCATGAAGGGCCCGGCCAAGGCACCGGGTAAAGGCCTCGGGATGAAAGGCGGTGCCAAGGCACCCGGCGCCAAGGCACTCGCGGCCGACGCGGAAACGGAGGCTCCCGCCGTGCCTGCCAAGGGTCTGGCCATGAAGGGCGGCGGTAAGGCACCCGGCGGTAAGGGCCTGGCCATGAAGGGCGCCGCCAAGGCACCCGGCGCGAAGGCTGCCGCCGAAGCGGCGCCGAAGGCCGAACCGAAGCAGGAAACCGCCGAGGCCGAGACCACCTCCGCCCCCGCCGAGACCAAGCCCACGGTTCCCGCCAAGGGCCTGGCCATGAAATCGGGCTTCAAACGACCCGGAGCGAAGGCTCCGGGCGCCAAGGTCGCGGCGGCGTCTGCCCCTGCCGAATCCGCGCCCGTGGAATCACCGGCCGAACCCGCCGCAGAATCCGCGGCTCCGGTCGCCGAGGCGCCCGACGGCCCGACCGAGACCAAGCCCACGGTTCCCGCCAAGGGCCTGGCCATGAAGTCCGGCTTCAAACGACCCGGCGCCAAGGCCCCCGGGGCCACCGGGACGACCTCTGCGCAGCCGAAACCGGAGCAGACCGCGCCCGAGGCGGACGCGGCTGGCACCGCCGACGAAACCGAGACACCGTCGACCGAGCCCACCGGCGAGCAGCCCGCGAACGGTACCTCCGGAAACGGCACCGCGGCCACGCCGCAGGCCAAACCGGGTGCGCTCGGCTTCAGGACCGGAGCCAAGGCTCCCGGCCGCAAGAGCTGACGAGCAGCCGGACGAGCACAACAGCGGTGGCCCGGGTATGTCCGACCTGGGCCACCGCTGTATTCGGGATACTCCGGATCAGCGGAGCTTGGCGCCGTAGACATGCTCGACCGTCATTCTCATGAGCACCCGGCGGTCGGACACCATGACAGACCGGTATTCGCTCCAGTCCGGATGCTCCCCGGCGGCCTTGCGGTAGTAGTCGACCAATGCCTCGACCTCGGGCCCGTGCGGGTCGGTCCCCGGGCCCGTCAGCGTCACGGTGCCTTCGGCGGTGGCCCATGCCCACCCGTCGGAGCTGGTCACCTCCAGCGCCGCCCGCGGGTCACGGCGCAGGTTCACGGTCTTGGCCCGTCCTTCCGTCATCGACACGTAGACGATGTCTGCTTCACGGTCGTAGTAGGGGGTCACCGGCGAAAGTTGAGGTAACCCGTTCGATTTGATCGTGGCGAGAACGCCCAGCCGACTTTCCGCGAGCAAGTGGCGCGGATCGAACTCAGTGGTGGTCATATCCACATCCAAGTCGGGTTCGGTGGTGGCTATTCCGTCCATCGCGAGCCCGGCCGGACTATTCCGATCCTCCGTTCGTGGCCGCGGCCGATACCTCGCGGCTGCATTGGACGCTCGATGATGTGGTGGGCCGCGGGCGGTGGGTGTTCACCGGAGGTACCGAGAAACTGCCCCACTTCACAGACACGGTCGCCGACGCGGTCATCGCCGTGCTCTCGCCCAACGAGTAGCGGTGGCATCAGGGCGTGTGCCTCACACCGGATACCGGGCCGGCGGCGGGAAGGCACCGGCCCGATACACCGTGGATCAGGGCTTCGTCAGCGCGATATAACGGGCGAGATGATCGTCACCGGAACCGAATTCGTATTCGATGGCGGTGAGTCGCTTGAAATAGTGGCCGATGGCCAGTTCTTCGGTCATACCCATGGCGCCGTGCAGCTGAACGGCGTTCTGCCCGACGAAACGGGCCGCCCGGGCGATGGTGACCTTGGCCGCCGAGACCGAACGGGCGCGTTCGGCGGGCTCGATCGGATCGGCGTGCACCGCATAGGCCGCCAGATAGGCGGCGGCGATACTCTGCTCCAATTCGATGTACATATCGACCATCCGGTGTTGTAGCACCTGGAAGCTGCCGATCGGTACACCGAACTGCTGCCGCCGTTTGGTGTATTCGACGGTGTCGTCGAGCACCTTGCGCATAAGGCCCACCGCTTCGGAAGCGATCGCGGCAATCCCCTCGTCGACGGCGGCCTCGATAACCTGCCAGGCCTCTCCCTCGGCACCGAGCAGCGCGTCGGCCGGCAACCGGAAACCGGAGAAGACCAGGTCGGCGCCAACCCGGTCGTCGATGGTGCGGTAGCTGTGCATCTCGACCCCCGCGGGCAGGGCGGACGAATCGAACTCGACCAGGAACAGCGAGATCCCGTCGGTATCACGCCGCTCACCGGAGGTACGGGCGGACACGATCACATGTGTGGCCAACGGCACGCCGGTGACCGCGATCTTGGTGCCGTCGAGCACCCAGTCGTCGCCATCGCGGCGCGCGGTGACCGAGACATCGTGGCGGGTCTCGCCCGAGGTCGGTTCCAGCGCGGCGAAGGCGATCCGGACCGCACCGCCGGGGATCTCGGCCAGTACCCGCTCGGCGCGTTCCCCACCGGACCGGCGCAGCAGTCCGCCGCCGACCACCACGGTGTCCACATAGGGCTCGACGACCAGCGCCCGGCCCAGTTCCTCGGCGAGGATCATGCTCTCGAGCGGCCCGCCGTCCATCCCGCCGAATCGCTCCGGCAGGGTCACGCCGAGGATATCCAGTTCGGCCAGGCCGCGCCAGATCTCGGGCTGCCCGCCGGCCCCGGTCTTCACGGCGCTGCGGCTCTTCTCCAGATCGTAACGGGCAGCGAGAAAACCGGCGACGGCCTCACGCAGCATCTGCTGTTCGTCGGTGAAGGTGAAGTCCATCTCTAGAGCCCCAATGCTGCCTTGGCGAGAATGTTTCGCTGGATTTCGTTGCTGCCCGCATAGATCGAGCCGGCACGGTCGTTGAAGTAGCGCAGCGGTGCGACCGCCTGCCAGTCCGCACCGCTGACATATCCGTCGGCGGGCGGGAGGTAGTCGGCGATCGGCCCACCGGGTGCGGTCGCGTGCGGCTGGAAGATCCGCCCGCGCGGACCGGCCGCCTCCAGCGCCAGTTCGGTGAGTTTCTGGCCGAGCTCGGTGGACAGGATCTTCAGCATCGACGACGACGGCCCGAGATCACGGCCGGCCGCCATGGCGGCCAGAGTGCGGAATTCCAACACTTCGAGCACCTCGGTGCGGATCTGCGCCTCGGCGAGTTTCGCCGCGAAGACGGGGTCGTCGGCGAGCGGTTCACCGGCGCGCCCCGGCTGCGTGGCCGCGGCCTCGGCGATCTGCGCGGCCATGGCCTGCAGTGCGGGTGCGGCCGCGCCTCCGCGCTCGTGCACCAGGAGGTATTTCGCCACGGTCCAGCCGTGATCGATCTGCCCGAGCACATTGCTCTTGGGCACGCGCACATTGTCGAAGAAGACCTGATTCTGCACCTGCTCGCCGGAGCTCATCACCAGCGGCCGGACCTCGACGCCGCCCACGGTCATATCCATCAGCAGGAAGGTGATGCCCTGCTGCTTCTTGCCCTCGCGCGAGGTGCGCACCAGGCAGAACATCCAGTTCGCCTCGGTGGCGTGGGTGGTCCAGATCTTGCTGCCGCTGCAGACGAAATCGTCGCCGTCGTCGACCGCGGCCATACTCAGCGCGGCCAAGTCGGAGCCGGCCTCCGGTTCGGAGTAGCCCTGGCAGAAGAAGACCTCACCGGTGAGGATCCGGGGCAGGAAGAAGTTCTTCTGCTCGTCGGTGCCGAAAGCGATGATGGCCGGGGCGACCATGCGGATACCCATCGGCGACAGCGCGGGCGCGCCCGCCAGGGTCAGTTCCCGGTTGAAGATGTAGTGCCGGTTCAGCGTCCAGTCGCAGCCCCCGTACTCGATTGGCCAACTCGGCGCGGCCCAGCCGCGCTCGTGCAGGATCCGCTGCCACTCCATACTGGCCTCGTGGTCGGAGTAGACGCTTGTCATCAGCCGGCCGGCCGTGCGTAGTTCGGGGGTCAGCTTCTCGGCGAGAAACGCCCGCACCTCATCCCGGAAGGCCTTGTCGGCCTCCGACCAGTCGTAATCCATACACGCTCCCGAGGGCTTTCATCCGGTTGGCGGTCCCGTCCGACGACCGCCGATACAGGGGGTGAATGTAGCCGGCCCGCGCGCCGGACCAAACTGACATCGCCTGCCCTCAAATCTATCAGCAGTCCTGGAAAACCGCCTTCACAAACGCGATGGACTGGTACAGGTAGTCATAGGCCCAACGCGGCACCGACAGGCGCGGCCGCGGATCGACGAACAGCGCCTCACCGTCCCAGCACTTGCCGAGAACGTAGCGGGACCGCGTGATATGCGGTGTGAAGGTGACCACGATGACCCGCCGCCACCCGTGTAGGCGGGCCTGCTCGGCCAGATACCGTGCCTCGCCGGCGGTGGTCCGCGGCTCGGGATCGAAGCAGACCACCTCGAAGTCGTAGGTGTCGTGGCAGATCCAGTTGATCAGACCGCTTTCACCCTCGTAGGGGTCGGAGACGAGCACCAACGGCGCATACCCGGCCCGGGCCAGACGCAATGCGAGCTGCTCCCGGCCGTCATGCGCGCCGCCGAGTACCAGAATGGCATCGGCGGGCGCGGGCTCGTCCGTACGGGGCGCGACATACACCGGCCAGAGCGCGGTCACCGCCACCGTGACGACGACGGCGAAACCGAGCACGGTCCAGACGATCCGGCGACCCATCGTGGGCAGATGCTACTTGCCGACCGGCCGGGGACCGCAGGCCACGCCGCCGGAACCCGGCGCGCTCCGGACCGCTACCGCCATGACACCGCCCATGTCGCCTGGTGTACATCTCCTGTTGCCCGGCCCCTTGCCTCGGTTTGGTGGTGTGTCCACCGTCGGGGCCTACCAATCGATCATGCGATGCACAGTCTTCGGAACCGGGTACCTGGGGGCCACGCACGCAGCGTGTATGGCAGAAATCGGGCACGACGTGGTCGGGGTCGACATCGACCCGGGCAAGATCGCGAAACTGTCCGACGGAGTGACGCCCTTCTACGAACCCGGCCTGGAGGCAGTGCTACGCCGCAACCTCGATGCCGGACGACTGCGGTTCACCACGTCCTACGCCGAGGCAGCCGACCATGCCGACCTACACTTCCTCGGCGTCGGCACCCCGCAGAAGAAGGGCGAATACGCCGCGGACCTCAAATATGTGCACGCCGTGGTGGACGATCTCGCGCCCCTGCTGCGGCGTCCGGCGGCGATCGTCGGGAAATCCACCGTCCCGGTGGGCACCGCGACGGCACTGGGGGAACGCGCCCGCGCACTGGCCCCGGTGGAGGTCGAGGTGGCGTGGAACCCGGAGTTCCTCCGCGAGGGCTTCGCGGTGCGCGACACCCTGCGGCCGGACCGACTGGTCCTCGGCGTGGACGCCGACCGGCCCCGGGCGGGGTGGGTGGAAGACCTGGTCCGCGAGGTCTACGCCGAACCGATCGAGGCGCGGATCCCCTTCCTGCTCACCGATCTGGCGACCGCCGAACTGGTAAAGGTGTCCGCCAATGCCTTTCTCGCCACCAAGATCTCGTTCATCAACGCGGTCTCGGAAGTATGCGAGGCCACCGGCGCCGATATCACCATGCTGGCCGACGCCCTCGGCTACGACGAGCGTATCGGCCGACGTTTCCTCAACGCCGGCCTCGGATTCGGCGGAGGCTGCCTGCCCAAGGACATTCGCGCGTTCATGGCCCGCGCCGGTGAACTCGGCGCCGATCACGCCCTGTCCTTCCTTCGCGAGGTCGACAACATCAATATGCGCCGCCGCACCAAAGTGGTGGACCTGGCCACCCGGGCCTGCGGCGGTTCCCTGCTCGGGGCCAATGTGGCGGTGTTGGGCGCGGCCTTCAAACCTGAATCCGACGATGTCCGCGATTCCCCCGCGCTCAATGTCGCGGGCATGATCCAGCTGCACGGAGCCGTGGTGACCGTCTACGACCCCAAGGCGCTGGAGAACTCGCGGCGGGTCTTCCCGACGCTCAACTACGCCACCTCGATGGTCGAAGCGTGTGAACGCGCAGATGTGGTCCTGGTGCTCACCGAATGGGACGAATTCCTCGCGTTGCGACCGGAGGATCTCGATTCGGTGGTGCGCGCCCGCTCGATCATCGACGGACGCAACTGTCTCGATCGCGCCCGATGGCGGACGGCCGGATGGGTATACGCGGGCATGGGCACCCCGTAAAGTGCCACAAAGATGTGGCCGGACCCCTGCTCAACCGTCCTGCCGCCGGTATCGATGTTCTCGATCGGTACTGTCGATGTGGATACCTGGTTGGGGGACGAGCCGGCACCGCTCGGTGATGCGCTCCCCCACCGCGCGGCAGAATATGAGATGGGCAGCTGATGAGTTCGGTACTGGGAGTGTCGGTGGGGGCATGCTCCGTCCGGCTGGCGCGCCCGTACGGCGGTAGACCGCCCTCCTGGCGAGGAGCCCCGGAATCGTTCGATCTACAGAACATACCGATTTCATCCGATAAGCAGGTCGAGGAATTAGTGGCCGAAACCGTCGGCGTGACGTTCGAGACCACCCCCGAAATCGCCGCCACCGCCATCGCCTATCGCGGCGACCAGCGCGCCAAGGCACTGCGCACGGCGATGGCACGCCAGCAGCTCACCAATTACGAGCTGGTCCCCGAAGTCGGTGCCGCCATGGAGTTCGCCGCGTGCTCCGACGATTTTCGGGGTGTGTCGACCCTGGCGGTATACGACCTGGGCAGTACCGGGCTGTCGATATCGGTGGCGGACCTGTCTTCCCGAACGATTCTGCACACCGAGCGAACCAGCGATATCAGCGGCGACTATCTGGATTCGCTCATCCGAGAGCAGCAGATCAACGCGGGCCGTATCGCCCATCCCCAGGACCCGAGCCAGTTGGAGCAGCTGGACGCGCTGTGCCGCGCGGCCAAGGAGCGGCTCGCGACGCATACCGCGGTCGCACTGCCCAGCGAACACGGCCTGGTGCTGCTCTCTCGGGAGAATTTCGAAGCGCTGATCGGCTTGGCGATCGAGTCCGCGGCGCGGATGACCGCCGAGGCGCTCCGGCACGCCTACCGGCCGGTGCAGGCCGTGCTGGCGATCGGCGGCGGCGCGCGTATCCCTCTGGTCGGCCGGGTACTGGGCCATCACCTCGGTCTTCCGGTGATCGTGCCCGAGGATCCGGAAACGGTGACCGCGCGGGGTGCGGCCCTGCTGGCCCGCCCAGCGCGGCCGGCCCGCCCGGCGGTCGAACCGGCGGCTCCCGAATACGACGAACGGCTGACGCCGTCCTGGCTGTCGGGGCCGTCGCCACGGCGGCAGGATCGCCGGGCGATCAGCGGTGCGGCGCTCACCGTGACCGCGCTCGCCGTCGTGGCCGCGCTCGGATTGGGTCTCGGCTATGGCCGACAGGTCCTGGAAGAGGACTCCCACAGCAGCGGGGAAGGCACCTCGGTGCTGCCGACCTCGCCGAGCCCCACCACCACGGTCGGCCCGCAACAGGTCGCGGTGACACCGATGACCACCGAACACGCCTCGCTCGCCGAACCACCCCCACCCGTGCGCGAAACGGAGGAGACCACAACACCGCCCCCGCCGGGACCGAACACTATCGTGGTGCCCGGTCTACCGCCGGTCGTGGTTCCGACCCTCCCGCTTCCCCCGTTCCCCTTTCCGCCGCCGCCGCGCTGACGAGGTGTCGTTACCGCGAGTGGCGGGGGCCGGGCTCCGGCGGCTCGGGCCATTGCGGGCGCCGCCGCATCGCCGGATCCTCCCCGGTTCGCGGCCGCGACGGGTTCTCCCTGGGGCGCGACCGCTGCACCGTCGGGTTCTCCCCCGTTCGCGGCCACTGCCCCCCTGCCCCGCGTTCGGCGGATGGCCGCCGTTCCTGGCTGCCCTGCTGCGCGGATCGGCCGGGCCGGGGGCGCGGTTGTCCTGATGCCTGCCGCGCCGCGGGAACCGGCCCGGTGCGTCGACGCGCTCCGGCGGGGCGGTCCGGCTCGGTTCGCCCGGCCCTGAAGGGGCGCGCGAGCAGTACCGCGATACCCGTGGTCAACGGTACCGACAGCGCCAGGCAGATACCGCCGACGGCGGAGCGCGCGATCTCGATGGCGACCGCGTCACCGACCAGGACATCCCGGATCGACCGACCCGCCACGCTGAACAGCAGCAGCAGCGGCAGTGCGCCACCGGCGTAGGCGAGCACCAGCGTGTAGACCGTGCTGGCGATATGGTCACGGCCGACCCGCATCGCCGCCGCGAAGATCTCCGAGCGGGACGCCTTCTTGTCCAGGGCGGCGAGTTCGAACGCCGCCGAGGCCTGGGTGATGGTCACATCGTTGAGCACACCCAGTGAACCGATGATGAACCCCGCCAACAGCAGTCCGGTGATGCTGACATGCTCCAGGTAGGTGGCCACATTGGTGTTCTGTTCTTCGGACAACCCGGTCAGGTGGGTCATCTCGATCGCCGCCCAGGACAGTACCGCCGCGATGACCATCGAGGTGAGCGTGCCGAGCAGGGCCGAGCTGGTGCGCAGATTCACCCCGTGCGCCAGGTACAGCACCGCGTACAGAATCAGTGAGCCGGACACCAGCGCCACCGGAACCGCCGGTTTACCGTCCAGCAGGGCGGGCAGCAAAAACATCACCACCACCGCGAACGCAAACCCCAGCCCGATCAGCGCGCGCAGCCCGCGCCACCGGGCCACCACCACGATGACCAGTACGAAGAGGGCGGATATCAGCGCGAGCGGCAGGCCCCGCGCGTAGTCGTCGAACCCGTACAGGGGTGCGCCGGACGGGTCGGACTGGCGGACGATGCGGATCTCATCACCCGCGTGCAGATTCGGCTGACCGGGGCTGGGCGAGATCTCGAAGAGGGTGTTGTTGCCCTTGTGCGGTCCCGATTCGATCGCGATCAGGCTGCGCTGGCATTCGTAGGCGCTGACGGTCGGCGGTTCGGGTTCACCGGGGAAGACCCTGCCCATCGAGGAACTGCCGCACGGTCCGATATCCTGACGGACCACGGTTCCCGCTTCGGTGACCATCGCACCACCTCCCGTGTTCTGCATGGGCAGCGGTATCTCGACGTGCTGGCTGCTCGGCCACAGCCAGATGGTGGCGAGCACGATAACGACACCGATGAGGATGAGCAGTCCGACGACGACCCGAGCCGCGGTCGCACCGATGGCGATCGGCCCTGAATGGTCGTGGTGGTGGTGATGGTGGTCGCTCACGCCGGAGAGCCTACAAGGATTCCGCTGTTGCCAGCGCATGCGCGAACCCCGGCCAAAAGAGGAATACCACCAGTTCAGAGGGGATCCGGGAGGGGCGGCGGAGAGCAGGGGGATGTCTCCGCCGCCCGACAGGTTGGCGGCCCAGGGGGGTAGGCGGCCTAACCTGGGGCCAGGTTGCCCAGGGGGGGTAGACAACCCGGCCGGGCACTCGAAGTGCCGAACCCCACTGTACACAAACGACGCTCTTTTACGCCAGCGTGTTCGCAAAAAAGGTGCGTATCCATACACAAGGTATGTTTTCCGCCCCGGCACCGTGGGCGCTCGACCGCTCCTACTGGCGGTAACTCGCGAGAAAATTACCGAAACGCTCGATCGCCACCGCCAGATCACGAGCCCACGGCAGGGTCACGATCCGCAGATGGTCGTGATGCGGCCAGTTGAATCCGGTGCCCTGCACCATCAGGATCTTCTCCTGCAGCAGCAGATCCAGGACCAGTTTCGAATCGTCGTAGATCTCGTACACGTTCGGATCCAGCCGCGGGAACGCGTACAGCGCGCCCTTCGGCTTCACACACGACACCCCGGGAATCATGTTCAACCTCTCCCAGGCCACATCGCGCTGTTCCAACAGCCGACCGCCGGGCAGGATCAGATCCTCGATGCTCTGATGGCCGCCCAACGCCACCTGAATGGCGTGCTGCGCCGGCACGTTCGGACACAGCCGCGACGAGGCGAGCAGATCGATACCTTCCAGAAATCCGGCCGCATGGTCCTTCGGCCCGGTGATCGCCAGCCAGCCGGACCGGTACCCCGCCACCCGGTACGCCTTGGACAGACCGTTGAAGGTCAAACACAGCAGATCCGAGGCCAGGGTCGCCAGCGAGACGTGCTTGGCGTCGTCGTAGAGGATCTTGTCGTAGATCTCATCGGCCAACAGCAACAAGCGGTGCTTACGGGCCAGATCCACCAGCTCCTGCAGCACCTCCGCCGAATACACCGCACCGGTCGGATTGTTGGGGTTGATCACCAGCAGCGCCTTGGTGTTGTCGGTGATCTTCGACTCGATATCGGCGATATCGGGCTGCCAGCCATTGGTCTCGTCGCACAGATAGTGCACCGGTGTCCCGCCGGCCAGACTGGTCATGGCGGTCCACAGCGGGTAGTCCGGAGCCGGGATCAACACCTCGTCGCCGTTGTCCAGCAGCGCCTGCATGGTGATGGTGATCAGCTCCGAGACACCGTTACCCAGGTAAACGCTGTCCACGTCCAGCTCCGGGAAACCGGGCACCAGTTCGTAGCGGGTGACGATGGCACGACGCGCGGACAGTACGCCCTGCGAATCGGAGTAGCCCTGGGCATACGGCAGGGCGGCGATCATATCGCGCATGATCACGTCGGGCGCGTCGAAACCGAACGGGGCAGGATTGCCGATATTCAGTTTCAGAATGCGATGCCCCTCGGCCTCCAGCCGCGCCGCGTGCGCGTGTACCGGTCCGCGAATCTCGTATACGACGTTCTGGAGCTTCTTGGACTGCTCCAGGACCCGCGGCGATGGACGATGCTGGCCGATACTCACCTGCTCCATGGTGCCACTTGACCGACCAGTAGCTTTCCGGCGGTGCGCGACGCTGTCGCCCTGGTCACTCCGTCACCCGCCTACCCCCTACCCGGCGGTAGGCCCCGCGCCGCGGTGGCGCCGCAGAACTCCTCGATCCGCTCGTCCAGCGCCCGCGCCTCCGCGGCCCCGCGAAACGCCGGGGCACAGATCCGGCGCCGCAATCCGGTCAACCGCTCCTCCAACTGGGCGATACGTTTGTCCTCGTCGAGATCGAGCACCGGCCGCAACGCCTCGGCGGCGCCGTCGAGGCTGCCGTTGATCAGATGCGCGGCCGCCGAGTCGACCCGGGCCAGCGACTCGGCACCGTAAGAGCGCTGCCGGGACGGTCCGCTCGCATACAACTCGATCGTGCGCCGGGTGGCCTCCAGGGCCGGCTCGGCCATGCCCAGATGGATATAGGTGGCGCCCGCGTAATAGCCGGCCTTCGCCTCGGGGAAACCGAACACCCCGCCCACCCCGTCGTGCAGGCTGTCGACACCCGACCGGTCGCGGGCCTCCTCAGCGGCCCGGATACAGCGTTCGGTGTCGGAGACGCTGCCGATCTTGGACCAGATACGGGCCTCGATACTGTGCAACCGCACGGCAGCGGTCGCCGAATCGGTGTACTGCTGTCCGCTCTGCGCCAACTGCAGCGCCCGGTGCGGCCGCTCCGACCAGTATTCGATGAGCGCGTGCATACCCCGCGCCCAGGCGCGCAGGCCATTGTGCCCGCACAGTTCGGCATACGCCCAGGCGGCGCGGATCTGCTCACCGGCAGCGTCCAGGTAGCCCAGATCGGTACTCGCGTTGGCGAGCAAACCCGACAGCGTGCCCGCCAGCAGGTACAGATGGCTGGTGTCGGCCGGTCGCTGATGGCCCTCCAACAGCCGGTAGACCCGGCGGCGTACCCGCAGCATCTCCACCATCATCGGCATCGGCGGAATATGCACGTAGTCATTGGCGATACGGGTGACATCCGCATCGAGCTGCTCCAGCGTGGCGGCACCGACATTGGTGCTCTCGGCCTTCTCCGCGTGTTCGCTCGCCTCGTGGGCAGCCGCCATAATCAGATCCCTCTCCGAAATCGCTGCTGACGCATCACCTCGCACCGCACCGGAATCGATGAGGGCCAAGAGTTCGGCGTCGCTGTAATAGCCACCGCGTAACCGGGACCGCGCCGCGGCGGCCGGTGAATCGACAGCGGATACCGCCCGCGCGGCGGTCAGTTCCGCGAACCGCGCCTGCACGATCTCGTCGGACCGCGCCAGACAGGTATCGAGGGCGGCCTGGTTGACCGGACGCGGATGAATCCCTTCCCCACCGGCCTCCCATTTGGACACCAGGCGTTCGTGCACACCCAGATGCGCGGCGAATTCGCGGATGCTCATCCGCTTGGCCTCGCGCAGCGCCCGAGCCTCCCTACCGGACCATTGGCCGACCACGTTGTCACCCCTTCGAACGATTTCCCCTCCAGAGTACGAGCGGTTTGTGAGATCAACCACAAGCGGCGGCATCGCACCGCGGTCAGGCAGCGCAATGGCAGTAAAAGGCTGGCATACGGGCGATTCCGGCATACCGGCATTGCCCCCATCCTTGAGACAGGAGCCGAAGACGCGGACGGTTCCGAACCGACCGCAACTCTGTACTCCAGCCAGGCAAGGGGTTTCACGTGAACGTGGAAAAGCTCAGGACGGTCGACGATTGGGCCGCCTACTACCGTCACGAATTCGGACTGCCCGTCACCGAACGCGCGGGATTCGTCATGCTGCCCGTCACCGACCGCGTATGCGTCGTCCATCTACCCACGACACACGCGGAAAAGACGCGCTCCCTACTGGATTCACAGGGCACCCGAGTGCCCTTGCTGGCCAGGAAGGTTCGCTGGAGTTTCCTTGCCCGCCCGGACCGCAGGCCGAACCCGGATGTAGTGCAGATGCTCGACCGGATCGGTATCTGCATCCCCGGGGTGGGCAGCGCGGTGATGCTGCCGACCGGGCTCGGACGCTGGAACAGGGAAGGATGCCACTGGGTCGTACCACCCGACCGTGACGAACTGCTGCCACCGCTGTCCGCAGTGGTCAACGCGGCACTCATGGTCGGCGGCACGGACACGGCCTGAGCGGGTCAGCGGCCGGAGGCGGTAGCGCAGCGTAACCACGTAGGCCGCCCCGCCCAGGCATATCGAACACAGCCTGAGCGGGGTCGGGCGTGGTCCGGCCGCTACCCGGGCAACGGAAAATTCAGGTATGCCCGGGAAGGGGTCGGGCCACGTTGCCCCTGGTATTTCGAGCCGGCCACCGAACTCCCGTACGGATGTTGCGCCGGGCTCGTCAGCCGGAACAGACACAGCTGACCGATCTTCATCCCCGGCCACAAAGTGATCGGCAGATTCGCGACATTGGACAGCTCGAGCGTGATGTGCCCGCTGAACCCCGGGTCGATGAACCCTGCCGTGGAATGCGTGAGCAGCCCCAGCCTGCCGAGACTGGACTTACCCTCCAACCGTCCCGCCAGGTCATCGGGCAGAGTGCACACCTCCAGCGTGGACCCGAGCACGAACTCGCCCGGATGTAGCACGAACGGCTCACCGTCCGCCGGCTCCACCGGACTGGTCAGCTCGTCCTGACGCTGGGCCGGATCGATATGGGTGTAGCGGGTGTTGTTGAAGACCCGGAACATCCGATCCAGCCGCACATCGATACTGGACGGCTGCACCAGATTGTCCGCGAACGGATCGAGTGCGAGACGCCCCGCGGCGATCTCCGCCCGGATATCACGATCGGAAAGCAGCACGTGGACGAGCGTAGCGCCCGCTCGTCCCGGCCCCGCAGCCGCGCTCGGCGCCCTCTCCTGTCGTACCCGCCGGGCACACTGCGCCCATGTCCGATACGAGCGCACACGTCCACCACGGCATCGATTACATAGAACTCACCGTCACCGACCTCGAGGCGGCCAAACGCTTCTACTCCGCCGCCTTCGGCTGGCAGTTCAACGACTATGGATCCGCCTACTCCGGTATCCGTCGTTTCGACGGTTCGGAGGGGGAGGCGGGTGGCCTGGCTCCAGGCACCGAGGTCCATACCGGTGGGCCGAGGGTACTGCTGTACTCGGACGACCTGGAAGCCTCGGTGACCGCGGTGCGGAACGCGGGCGGAACGGTGACGGAAGGCCCCTTCGAATTCCCCGGCGGACGCCGCTTCCATTTCACCGACCCCAGCGGGAACGAACTGGGCGTCTGGACGGAAGCCTCATAACCCGGGCACACCGCTCGACCGCGGGAGCGTACCTCTGAGACTCACCACCCATGCCGGTAACGGAAGTGAGGGCAGGCCACCGGCCCGCCCTCACTTCCCCTCGAGGCACGGTCTAACCGAGGCGATAGGTCAACTGGGCGAACTGGCCGAACCGGCCGACATCGACAAGCCTCATCCGCGCCGACAGGATCCGACGCGGCAGCAGTGGCGCACCACTGCCCAAAGTTACCGGTGCGACGCTCGCGATGACCTCGTCGAGCAGTCCCGCGTCGGCGAACTGCCCGGCCAGGCCACCCCCGCCGACGACCCAGATGTTCCGTGCATCCGCCACCTCCGCCATCTGCTTGTGCACCGGCTCGACGTCACCGGACACGAAACGCAGGTTCGCGCCCGGGATCGGGGACAGCTCACGATGGGTGAACACCCAGCACGGGAGGTCGCCGTAGCTCTTCTTCCAGTCCTCCGGTGACTGGTTCGCGACGATCCACTCGTATGTGGTCGCTCCCATACACATGGCGCCGACTTCACTCAGGAACCGGGAGATATCCGACTCGGCGCCGCCGTCATCGGCGATTTCGAGCAACCAGTCGAGCGAGTTGTCCGGGTCGGCGATGTATCCGTCGAGGCTGGTCGCGGTGTAGTACTGAGTTCTCATGTCACCACCGTGTCAGCCGACCGTGACATCCTTTGTCAGGTTTACTCGGTCCACGCAAGCAATGCGACGCTCCTCGACGAACCGACGGGTTTCGCACCTGGATGCCTACTCTGCTATGCTCCCCCACGCCCCTATATGGGCGCTGCCGATGTAGTTCAATGGTAGAACATCAGCTTCCCAAGCTGAGAGCGCGGGTTCGATTCCCGTCATCGGCTCCACATCAAACCGCCCATCACCAGCACGAGCCAACGATCGGGCAGCCGCCCAAGATCAGCGCTGTAGCCAATATTGTAGCCAACGGATTCCCGTTGTTGAGGCTTCAGAAGTTCGCTACCACAGCGCTACTCGCCATCGCCGCCACCACCATCGCCTCCGGCACCGCAGCGACTGAACTCACTCCCGAGATCCCCCAGTCGGTCTCCGGCGTCCATGACGGCGACGGCTACACCGTCTCGTGGCCGGGCTGGACCGAGGGACAACAGATGAATTCCTCTTGTAGGCCACCGGGGTCAACAGGCAGTTCCAGGACGAGATCGTTCAGGCCGCCGGCGAGATGTGCGTCATCCTCCGCAACGATCCGACGTGGACGGGGAAGGGCCGCTTTTCCGTCATCTCGTCGAGGCGGGGCACTTCGAGGGCTACCAGGAAGGGCGAGCGCTGCGGCTCATGGTCGACGTGACCTGCCCGGACATGCAGTGGATCCTCAGATGATTGGACCGCTCGAAACCGTCACGGCCCCCACCAGGGCCGAGGCCATGATCCAGGTGGGGCTCGAATGTGCGGGCTGCACCTTTGACGAACTGGCCGCCCAAGCTCGGTCCGGCCGGTTCGAATCCCTACACGCCCGGATGGCGTGGGTGGCGATCGGGATGTACGACGACAAGACCACGACACGCTGAGACGTAGGTAACAGTCCCAGACTACGGACGTATAGCAGCCGTTGAGCCGGAATACGCGCTCGGCGGCCGCTTTTCGCAGCCTGCCTACCGCCACGCAGCACCAGAGGGGAAGTGTTTTGCCCGGAAGACCTATTACAGATTCGGCACGAACCGACACGAACGGGGGCGGTTCGGCCTACACTCTAATCGAGTGGAGTTAAGTTATGACTTCATTCAGCTTGGAGGTTATCTATGCAGGGCCAGCGCTGACGTTGTACGGAGCCGTGGTCAAGGGTGAATGTCCGGCGGTGACCTGGCTACAGGGCTTGGATACCAAAGCTAACGTTCAGTTCAGGGCGCGGATCGATCAACTGACCACCGTGGGTTATCTGCGCATTTCGGACCAGTTCAACGACCTTCAGTGCCCGGGGCGGCCTCCGGTTTACGAGATCAAGGTGAACAGTGGTTACCGAATGTATGTGGCGAGAAGCGAGCGAGACTGGGTCGCCACGCATGGAACGAAGAAGCCCGCGAAGCGGAAGGTATGCATCGAAGCCGAGCGAGCACGGGGAATCTGGGAGGAGACTCGAGAAGGATGACAACCTGGATCCGGCACACACCCGAGGCTGAAGCCCTCTTTTCCGAGGAGAGGCTTGTGCTATCCGCCACGGAGCTGGTGCACGAGGCCATCGCAGAGTCCGGTCTGAGCAAGAAAGACCTGGCCAAATTGATCGGGGTGCGGCCCTCCGAGATCAGCCAAAGGCTGAGCGGACATCGCAACCTCACCTTGCGCAGCCTCGCCCGCATGATGCATGCACTGGGGTATGAGCTGAGCTTCGAGATGAGGCGGAGAAGCTCAGCCGATCGGGAGCGCGCCAACTACGAGACAATGATCGGCCGGCGCGTGAGCAGAGAAGTAGCCGAGGACAAGCCACCGACCGAGACCGTTCGCAACTACTTCGTCGTCCTGACCTTCAAGGCGTACCCGTTGGATGAACTCGAGAAAGCGACGGACGCACTACAGGAGGCGCTGATGACCGTTGCCGGCATTAGCGACCCCGATGTCACTGTTTCCCTCGAGACCGGCCGCGTCGATGTCGCCATGTACGTTGAAGCCGGCACCAAGTTCGAGGCGATCAGCCGCGCAGAAAACGCACTCGCCGAGGCGATCCACCGTAGCGGCGCACTCCAAGACTGGGAGGAACGCGCCGAGGAGGACCTACGGGAAGACAGATACCGCGCAGAGGTTCAGCCGGCAGATCTGCTGACCGTATAACTTCGAGGAAGGCGCCCACTGTGGCGCCTTCTCTTCGTTTCACCCCCGAACGCACAACGACCCCGTCCGAAGGCGGGGCCGAAGGCTAACCAGAGCTGGTCGAGCAACCTACCCGGAGGGTATCAGCGCACCCCGACACGTTCCGCGAACGCGCGCAGACTGCTCTGCCGGTCCTTCTCCAACAACTCCCCCACCACCTGCTTCAACAGGGTCTGATACCGCACCCACTCCGGGCCCCCGACCCGCTCTGCGGTGAGCAGCATGTCCAGCGCCCGCTGATGCTGACCGGTGCGGGTCAACGCGGCGGCCTGGTCCAACAAATGCCGGGCCTGACTCACCTGGGTGAGGCCGGCACCTCGGTTCGGCATCCCCTTCGCCGCCTTCAACGCCTTCGAATACCGCTCGCTCGAGACATTGATGTCGACGGTCTGCATCACCACCTGCGACGGGCCGAAGTTGCATTCGTAGTCCCTGGTGTCCACACCGATCCGGCCGGCCACCTCTCCCGCGACGCTGGCCAAGTCCAGGGCTTCGGGAGTGTTCTGGTCCCGCCCTGCGGCCGTCGCGCCCTGCAGCACCAGCGACCCGTACACCGCCAACTCTGCGTTGGATGCGTCTCCGGTCGGCTCGACACCGGCCGCGGCCTTCAACGCCACCTTGTGCGACTCCTCATAGCGGCCCTGCACCAGGAGCTGCCACGCCACCGACCCGCGCAGGGTAGCGGCCAGGAGGGGATCGTTACCGCGTTCGGCCGCCGACAGCGCCGACCGGATCGCCGTGAACGCCGGGTCGGCCTGCCCCAGATGCACGAGCGTGCACCCGGTCACCCAGTACATGCGCGCCAGGAGTTCATGGGCCGGCGCCACGGTCTCGGCCTGGGCGGCGTGTGCGGTCGCCCGCAGCTGTGAGATACCCGGCGGGAGGATGGAGGTGAGCACCTCGTACCGGCCGCCCCAGTAGGCGCCCCACGCATAATCCACTGCCCGCTGGGCTTCCCGCAGCGAGACAGGTGGTTCGTCGGAGTCGAGCCCGATGAGGTCGTCGACATTGGTGAGGGCGCGGCGGATCGCCACGACACCGGCGTCCGGATCCTCGGAGGGGATGCCGTACCGTTTCCCGACCAGGTCGGCAATGTCGATGTCCAGTGCGCGGGCGATCTTCTGGAGGCTGGCGATGCTCGCCCCTGTCCGGACTTCCTGTTC
Source organism: Nocardia brevicatena NBRC 12119 (assembly GCF_000308495.1). Lineage (GTDB taxonomy): Bacteria > Actinomycetota > Actinomycetes > Mycobacteriales > Mycobacteriaceae > Nocardia > Nocardia brevicatena. The sequence continues at coordinate 243,967 of NZ_BAFU01000086.1, forward strand.
GAGTTTCTTGATGAGGTCCAGGCTGACTCCGGCCTGTTCGGCGAGCTGCTTCTGCGTCAGTCTCTTGCCCCGGTAGCGGCGGATCCGCTGGCCGAGGGTGTCGTGTTCCATGGTTGACCTTCCGGTGAGCCCCTTCTATGGCGAGGGTACCGAGAAATTCCCGAAAAAGGGGGACAGGACGTCCCCCCTTGACCAATGTAACCCGGTTTACCTTTCCTCTACCACCCCTAGCGCCGGTCCCGGACCCCCGACCCTTTCCGGCGCGGGGGTGGTTCGCCACCACACAACACCACAACAACACGACACCGAGGTCTCCGATGACAGAGATCAGCATCGACCCCACCGCCGAGGCGCGGTCGGGAATGTGGGCGCCGAACTGCCCCATGAAGCACCAGACGAACCGTTCACCAGGTACGAGGCCTACGCAGCCATGCAGGCGCATATGGACTGCGACACCTTGTCCTGCGCCCGTAAACGCGCCGCCTGGCAGACCCTTATCGACGCCGGCGAGCTCGTCCCGGACAACGGGAGAAGGTCATGACCCCCATAGCCCCGGTTGAGCTGATCAACCGGTGGCGCATGGAGAAGTGCGACGACCGCGTCCCCTCGGTGAGCATTGAGCCCGCCCGGTTCGCGCTGTCCTTCCACGCCGGACATGGCTGCCGGCGCTTCCTTGATGGGCTTACCTACTCCTCGGCGGTGGTGTGATGACGCTGCCCCGACGGACTGCACTGCCCTCGGACGAAAAGGGGCGGACATCGTTTCTGCACTGCGTACCCCACTCGATCATCCTCACCCGGATCGTCGAACACCTGCGGGCGCAGCTGCACGCCCCCGAACGGGAGGCGCTGTGAGCAAGGGCGACAAGTACCGGGGTGTGCTGATCGACAACGACGGCCACATCAGATACCTCGGCGACGACGGATTCCCGGTCGACCCCGCCGAACTCCTCGACGAGGACGAGCAGGACGACACCGAGTGAGCGACCGGCCCCATTGGCACTCGGATTTCTTGGTATCGGCGCGGTTGGTCCGACCAGGTCCGGAGACGGTAGTGCTGCGGGTCGAGGGTTGAGGTCCGGACGCCCTGGACCCGGCGTGCGCGATCCGGCACCGGCGCCGGATTGCGCACGCCGTCAGCGACCGCGTCCACCGCCACCGGTACGCGAGAAGCCGGCCCGGCCACCGGTGCTGCCCGCGGGCGCAACCCCGTGACCACGTCCGCGAGTGCCGCGCCGCCCGGTGGAACGGCTGCCGTCGGTGCGGTGCCGACTGCCACCGTTTGCCGGACCGCCGTCGGTGCCGGTCTGGGTGCCGCCGCTTCGCCGGGGCTGCTTCGCGCGCATGGGTCGTTGTGCCGCAGTCCCGTTCCGGTTGACCCTATCCGCCGGTACGTCCTGCTCCGACGAAGCAGCGACGAGGGGGGCGACACGACCTACGAGCCGCGACACCGCGGACGAGTCCGCCGAAACATGCTGCGGTGTGGCGTCGATACCGGCCTTGCGCAACAAGGTCGCGACATCACCGCGTTCGGCGGGCAGGATCAGCGTGACGACGTCGCCGGTTCCGCCGGCTCGCGCGGTGCGGCCCGAACGGTGCAGATACGCTTTGTGTTCCGCCGGCGGATCGACGTGGACCACGAGTTCGACATTGTCGACGTGCACACCGCGGGCGGCGACGTCGGTGGCGACCAGAACCTTCGCGGTACCGGCCGCGAATGCCGCCAGGTTACGGTCGCGGGCGCTCTGTGCCAGGTTGCCGTGCAGATCCACGGCGGGAATGCCCGCGGCGGTCAATTGCCTCGCCAACTTGCGTGCCTGGTGTTTGGTGCGGGTGAACAGGATCCGTCGACCGATGCCGGATGCGAGTCGGTGCACGAGCGCCTTCTTGGCGGTGACGTCGACTGTCTCGAAGATGTGATGTGTCATCGTCGCGACCGGCGAATCCGCCTCGCCTACCGAATGCCGGACCGCGCCCGACAGGAAGCGCTCGACCAGCCGGTTGACGCTCTTGTCCAGGGTGGCCGAGAAGAGCAGGCGCTGACCTCCCGCCGGGGTGGCCGCCAGGATGCGGGTGACCGCGGGCAGGAACCCGAGATCGGCCATGTGGTCGGCCTCGTCGATCACGGTGATCTCGATGGCGTCGAGAGCGATGAGCCTCTGCTTCATCAGATCCTCGAGCCGGCCGGGACAGGCGACGACGATATCGACGCCGTGCCGCAGCGAACGCACCTGACGCTGTTGCGGTACACCGCCGAAGATGGTGGTGACCCTCATCCCGTACACCGCGGCCAGGGGTTCCATCGCTGCCGCGATCTGCATGGCCAGTTCCCGGGTCGGCGCCAGGACCAGCCCGGTCGGGCGGTTCGGTGCGGCCCGCCCGGCGCCGCCGAGCCGGTCGATCATCGGGATGGCGAAGGCGAGCGTCTTGCCGCTGCCGGTGCGTCCGCGGCCGAGAACGCTCCGGCCGGCGAGCGAATCGGGCAGGGTGTCGGCCTGGATCGGGAAGGGGGCGGTGATACCCGCGCGCGCCAGGGCGCGGGCGAGCGGTGCGCGGACGCCGAGCAGGGCGAACGACGGGGAATCAGTGTTCATGTCTGTGGGCTGCGCCTTTCGGGCATCGGGTTGTGCCGCAACTGGCTGTGGACGCGGGTCCGCGCCGGGAGCACGAGATGGCGAGATTGCCGAGAGGCAAAATCGAGCGCCGTAGGAATAGCGCTGCAACGCAGCGGAGCCGGTCGCGCAGAGAATGCCGCCTACGACGCTGGACGAGACCTGCGTTCCGTCCAGTGCATCGACAGCTCAGCGAACTGTCGCGTTTCGACCAGTCTAGCCGACAGGGCCCTGGACTCCCGAAGCCGGCCCGAGCCGCAAAGTAGCCTAGTGGCGGTCCGGTCGGTTTTCGGCTGCCGAGGCAAGTCGAAAGCGGCTCCGGCCGAGAAGTTCACGGCAGAACCCCAAGCCGGCAACCATCTCGTCGTCGACCATCACTCCACCAGGCGAGCCCTATGGCACGCTCACGCGTTCGTATCGACGTCGCTGATACCCCGCTCTGACAGACACGACCTCGTTGCGGTTTACTGAACAGGTGTGTGACGTCTTCGGGATGCCCGCGGCTCGGGTCGCTGGTGTCGGTCGGCAAGAAAGCGTCGGTCGAAACCGTCGTCCGGCAGGAGGTGGCCGGTGAAGCAAGGCGGTTCGGACTCGTCTGCCGCGGTGCGCCCCGAGAGTCGGCGCTTACCGACGCGATGGGTTGCCGAGGTGGTTGCGCCCGCAGTGGTGGTATTGGGAGCTCTGGCGATGACTCCTGGGGTGGCTGTCGCCGAGCCTCCGACCTCCGGCGCGGATACCGGGTCGTCCGAGGGCTACCAGGCCCCGGCCGAGAGCTCCGACCTTGCGGTCCGACCGGTCATCGACCGTATCGAGCCGATCACCGATCGTTGGCTTCGGGTATTTGTGACCTCGCCCGCGATGAACCGGGTCGTGCAGGTGCAGGTGCTCCTGCCGGCCGACCGTAGCCGGCCGCGACCCACCCTGTACATGCTCGATGGCCGCGGTGCCCCCGAGAAAAGCAGCAGTTGGACCGAGCACGGGCATGCGGTGGAGTTCTTCGCCGACAAGAACGTCAACGTCGTGTTCACCACCGGCGGTCCGGCCAATCTCTACACCGACTGGCAGCGCCGCGACCCTGTCCTGGGCACCAACAAATGGGAGACGTTCCTCACCCGCGAACTACCGCCACTGATCGACGCGCGCTTCGAAGGCAACGGTCGCAATGGGATCCAAGGAGTCTCGATGGGCGCCGAGGCCGCGATGATGCTCACCTTCCGAACTCCGGGCCTGTACTCCGTCGTCGCGGCCCATAGCGGCTGCTACACCGTCGCCTCCGGCACCGGCCAGGCCCAGGCTCGCTCCATCGTCAAAACCTATGGTGGCAATCCGGACAATATGTTCGGCCCACCGGACGACCCGGACTGGCTCGCCCACGACACCATGCTGCACGCCGAAGCCCTGCGCGGCACCGCGATCTACCTGTCCAGCGGCAGCGGGATCCCCGGCGAACACGACGTACCCGGCCAGGTCGAACTCCCCGACGCCATCACCGTCGGAGGCCCCCTCGAAGCCGGAGCCTACGAATGCGCTCACGCCCTTGCCGCCCGGCTGGCTCAATTGCAGATCCCCGCGACGGTGAATCTGCGGCCCACCGGCACGCACTCCTGGCCGTACTGGGCCGACGAACTGGCCCGTTCCTGGCCCACCATCGCCGAAGCACTCGGCCACGACCACTGACGGGAGCACATCGGTGTGGACGGCGCCTCGATGTGCAATCGACCCATAGCCAAGGGGTCCCGGTAGGCGCTTTCGGCAAGACTTCTCACGAACCGCCCGTGCGGTTCCTGAGCCCCGATAAGCGAGGGTCACCGGCTGCTGGAGTGGACAGCTCTTGGGGATGCGAATCGAGCAGACACTGTCCGATGAACTCGAACCCTGCGAGTTCATCGAGAAAGTGGAGGTGCTCGCGGTGGGCCGCGGCCGGGTCGGCGTCGCAGGCATGGTTCAGTTCAGCGATCGGATGAGTCGGGGCAGCCGGTGTAGTGGGACGGGGGTGCGGCCGGTGGTGGTGGACCGACAACGGCATGTTGGCGGCGATAACGACCATCCATTGGCACAATCCTTGTCCGAGCGGGCAAAACCTGATGGTTTCGTGGCGGAACCAGCGAACGAATATGAACCTGGACGATGCGCTCTACGGGATACCGGGTGGGGGCGAGGGCTCCGACACGTGGCCGGAATTCCTATCTCCTTCAGGCAAGTATGAGCGGCTCGTTCGAACCGCATGTTCACCAAAGGGTGTTTCTAGGCAAACGCTGAAATGAAATCATCGTTGACCAGCGATGACATCCGACTCTCTGCGTCCAGGAAAGGATCGGTTGATGAAAGGTCGAAGGCTGGGCGGAGCCGCCCGAGTGCATCGCGCCTCCCATAGGGACAGCGATCGGGCCGCGCGTAGACCCTTCATCGTCACCGATGCCTTCTCGTGGTCGAATGAGCCGTCGAGTCAGCGGAGTTGTTCGGTCAGTCGCTCCAGGCCGTCTTTGATCAGCCGTCCGTACTCGTCATCGCCGAGCGTGCCGATGGTGTCCTGCGCATGATGCAGGTGTTCACGGGCTCGGTCGAGATCGCCCAGCTTGCGGTAGCAGTCACTCAGGTTCAAATGCAGCGACGGATACAAGCCGGCCGCCGGAAGCGTCACTCCGGCCTGCGCCAGGTGCGTATCGGTCAGTAGATCGGCAGCCGCCAGTGCTCGCTGGTCCCATATCAGTTCTTGTTGCCCGTCTTCTTGCGCGTCGGCCATCGCATGGGCGAGCGTGCAGCGGTGCAGCGGGTCTCCGTCCTCGCCGCCGATCTCGTCCCAGATCTCGGCGAACAAGAGGCGGGCGGCTTCTCGCTCGCCTCCGTGATTGAGCTGCACCGCCTCGCCGATCCGGAGAAGTGTTGGATCCGTGATCATCGACGGCTCCTTCCCGGCCGGTTCGCAAGACGGAGATAGCACCGCCCCGGCGACCGACACGATACCGCTTCGCACTGCCATGGGTCACTTCGCGGTCGTTCGAACAGCAAGGGCCTGGCCCGCTCTCGACACCGACAAATCCTCGCCAAAGGCTGACATCACCCTCCGGTGTCCAATGGTCTACGAGCTCTCCGCCCGAGGTCTACGGACCCTCCGCCCCGCAGGGTTTTACGCTGAGCACCTCAGCAACGGTGATGCTCCGATCCCTCGAGCCGAGATCGTGCCGTCACGATACGGAACGCCCGGCCCCCCCTCGCTACAGCGGGGTCCGCATGAGCAGCACGTTGTACTGGTGATGCACCGTCAGCAGGAAGTACAGATCGCTCCCGGTCTGATACGGGAAGATCATCGGCGCGTACGCGGAAGGCAGTGCCGCCGTATCGATCAGCACGCGCGGCGGACTCCACGGACCTTCCGGTTTCTCGGCGGTGCGCATCACCACCGAGTTGGCGGGATCGGTGGTCAGCATGATGTAGCGACCCAGGTGTTCGTTCCACTGCACCGACAACTCGGCGACACCCTCGATGACCGGCGCGGACGCCTTGGGGTCGTTGAGTTTCCAGACCTTCCCGTCCCAGTACTCGTACGCATCGATATTCGCGATATCGGCTTCCTTGACCCGGGAGATGAACCCCAGGTTGTTCCGCCCGGCCGGAGTCCCGTAGCGGTAGACATAACCGTCGTCCTTCAGGAAGGAGTTCTGCTGGAACCGTTCGTGGCCGTCGATATTGGCCCGTCGGGTGGTGGGCAGCTGGGACCAGGTCTGGCCACCGTCGCCGGAGGCGGCGAGGGTGGAGAAGTTGGTGATCCACTTGCCGTGGTCGCCCCATTCCTTCACCGACATCAGGCTCATGAACTGGGTGCCGCCCACCGATACGCCGGCGGTGGGGATGAGGCTGATCTCGATACCCGGAATCTTGGGGCTGGGCAGGGGGTTCGGGACGATGCTGTCGAAAAGGATGCCACCGGACGGGTCCTTGGTGTGGCTGCGGAAGATCACATTGCTGGTCCAGGCCCAGACGCTGCCGGCGAGGAGGTTGGGCACGCCGAGGCCCGCGCTGTCGCCGAAGGCGGTGAGCAGGGTGCCGTTTCCGTCGTCCCACATGATGCCCAGGTCGGTGCCGAGCACGTTCACCTGCTGGGTCTGGTTCGGACTGTCCATGCCGGTCACCTGGAACACCGCCTCGGTAGGGCCGGGCAGGCGGGGCAGGCCGCGCGGTTGGCCGTTGATCCCCGGGATGGGGTTGACATTGTTGGGGTCGGCCAGGGCCGGTCCCGCCAACACCATCGCCGCGGTTGCGCCGAGTACGCCGATACGAGCGAGTGCGGACAGCGAACGGCTCATCTGAATGATCCCTCCAGGGTGCGGTCTGCCGGTATTTTGCCACGGGCACCGGCCTTCTGCCGGGATGAGGGGCTCGCCTGCGGCCGTGCCCGTTAACGCCCTGGACGAGGACCGCGATCCTGCAACGCAACCAATCCGTGGGCGGGCTCGTCCACGACCTCGACGGGAGGAGGGGGCGATATGAGCGTCGGAGCCGTCACGGCAGAACAGTTCGCCGAGCGCCTGGTGACCGCGGCGCTGGGCACCATCGATATACTCGCCGTACATCTGGGTGATCGGATGGGGTGGTATCGGACCTTGGCCGAGCGTGGCCCGCTCAACTCGGCCGAACTGGTCGAATACGGGCTGGGCCGGGAGCGGTACGCCAGGGAGTGGCTCGAGCAGCAGGCCGCGGCCGGGATTCTGACCGCCCATTCCGATGGGCGTTTCGAACTGCCCGCCGGGGCCGCCGAAGTCCTCACCGATCCGGACAGTCTGAATTATCTGGCGCCGTTGGCGCGTATGTTGGCCGCGGCGGCCGTGCAGATGCCGGCCCTGGTGCGGGCGTATCGCAAGGGTGGTGGTGTCGACTGGGCGACCTACGGTATCGACATGCGGGAAGCGCAGTCGGATATGAACCGGCCGTGGTTCCAGCGGCGGCTCGCCGATGATCTGGCCGGGATCGCCACAGTGCACGAGCGGTTGAGGCGGCCCGGGGCGCGGGTCGCGGATATCGGTTTCGGCGGGGGTTGGTCGTCCCTCGCCCTCGCCGAGGCGTATCCGGATCTGCGCGTCGACGGCTACGAGGTGGATGCGCCGTCGGTGGAGATGGCGACCCTGCATGCGTACGCGGCGGGGGTGTCGGATCGGGTGCGGTTTCAGCGGGCCGACGCGGCCACCGATCTGCAGGCGGGGGGTTACGACCTTGTGTTCGCCTTCGAATGTCTGCACGATATGCCGCGTCCGGTGGAGGTGTTGGTCGGGGCGCGACGAGCGCTGCGGCCGGGTGGATCGGTGATCGTCATGGATGAGGCGGTGGCGGAGAAATTCCGCGCGCCCGCCGACGAGGTGGACCGGCTGATGTACGGGTTCAGCCTGCTGATCTGTCTGCCGGACGGGCTCTCGCACCCCGGTTCCGTGGGGACCGGCACCGTGATGCGTTCGGATACCCTGCGCCGTTACGCGCGGGAGGCCGGTTTCGCCGGTGTCGAGGTGCTGCCGATCGAGGACTTCGGTTTCTGGCGGTTCTACCGGCTGACCCCTGAGCGGTAGCGGATCGACGAGTAAGGCGGCCGGGATCGATCCCGGCCGCCTTACTCGGATGTCATGTCGCGTCAGAACGCTGCTTCGTCCAGCTCCATGATGTCGTTGTCCAGGTTGGCCAGGATGGCGCGGGTGGCGGTCAGCTCCGGCAGGACATTGCGGGCGAAGAACTGCGCCACGCCGACCTTGCCCTGGTAGAAGGCCCGATCCGCGCCTTCGGCGCCGGCGTCCAGCGCCGCCCCGGCGACCTCGGCCTGGCGCAGCAGCTGCCAGCCGATGAGCAGGTCGCCCACGGAGAGCAGGAAGCGCACCGAACCCAGACCCACCTTGTACAGCTCGTTCGGCTGTTCCTGGGCGCCCATCAGATGCCCGGTGAGGGTGGCGGCCATGGCCTGCACGTCCTCGAGCGCGGTGGCCAGCAGCTTGCGCTCGCCCTTCAGCCGGCCGTTACCGGCCTCGGAGTCGATGAACTTCTGGATCTGGCCGGCCACATGGGCCATCGCCACCCCGCGGTCGCGGGCGATCTTGCGGAAGAAGAAGTCCTGCGCCTGGATGGCGGTGGTGCCCTCGTACAGCGAGTCGATCTTGGCATCGCGAATGTACTGCTCGATCGGGTAGTCCTGCAGGAAGCCGGAGCCGCCCAGGGTCTGCAGCGATTCGGTCAGGTACTGGTAGGCCCGCTCGGAGCCGACACCCTTGACGATCGGCAGCAGCAGGTCGTTGACGCGGGCCGCGAGCTCGGCGTCGGCGCCGGATACCAGCTCGGCGACGTCGGCGTTCTGGTGGGCGGCGGTGTAGAGGTACACCGCGCGCAGGCCCTCGGCGTAGGCCTTCTGCGTAGCCAGGCTGCGGCGCACGTCCGGGTGGTGGGTGATGGTGACGCGCGGCGCGGTCTTGTCGGCCATTCGGGTCAGGTCGGCGCCCTGGACGCGCTGTTTGGCGTAGTCGAGTGCGTTCAGATAGCCGGTGGACAGGGTGGCGATGGCCTTGGTGCCGACCATCATGCGCGCGTGCTCGATGACCTCGAACATCTGCGCGATACCGTTGTGCACCTCGCCGACGAGCCGGCCCTTGGCCGGGATACCGTGGCCACCGAAGGTGACCTCACAGGTGGCCGAGGCCTTCAGGCCCATCTTGTGTTCGACATTGGTGACGAAGACGCCGTTGCGCTCGCCCAGTTCACCGGTCTCGGGGTCGAAGTGGAACTTCGGCACGAAGAACAGTGACAGCCCCTTGGTGCCGGGGCCGGCCCCCTCGGGGCGGGCCAGCACCAGGTGCATGATGTTCGGGAACAGGTCGTCGGAGTCGGCCGAGGTGATGAAGCGCTTCACGCCCTCGATATGCCAGGAGCCGTCCTCCTGCTCGATGGCCTTGGTGCGGCCGGCGCCCACATCGGAACCGGCGTCGGGTTCGGTGAGCACCATGGTGGCGCCCCAGCCCTGCTCGACCGCGATCTTGGCCCACTTCTTCTGCTCTTCGGTGGCGTTGTTGAAGAAGATGTTCGCGAAACCGGGGCCGGCGGCGTACATGAAGGCCGCGGGCTGAGCGCCCAGGATCAGTTCGGCGATGGCCCAGTACGCGGCGCGCGGGACCGGGATACCGCCCAGTTCGGGATCGACGGAGTAGGTGTCCCAGCCGCCTTCCTGCAAGGTGCGGTAGCTCTTCTTGAACGACTCGGGCAGGGTGACCGAGTGAGTTTCAGGGTCGAAGACCGGCGGGTTGCGGTCGGCGTCGGCGAAGGATTCACCCAGTGGGCCTTCGGCCAGGCGACGCACCTCGTTGAGCATCTCTTTGATGGTGTCGACGTCCAGATCCCCGTATGCGCCGGTCTCCAGGACGCTGCCCAGGCCGAGTACCTCGAAGAGGTTGAATTCCAGGTCGCGGACGTTGCTCTTGTAGTGACCCATTTCAGTACTCACTCTCCGTTGAGTTGGTGCGGTCGGTGGTCGCCGTTCCCGCCCGTCTTGCCATACGGGTAGCCCTGCCGAGCAATGGCAGACTACTCGCGGGTAACTTACGCTCTATATTACCGATGAGTAAAGAAGTAGGCAAAGGCAAGATCACGCATTGTGATCTGTCGAACACGGCGGTTTCGGACCGAGTCGAACGGATACGGTGAGACATGCGGATCGAGACGAGCACCGGCCCCGCCGAGATCGACTTGGAGATTCCCGCCCAACCCGCGTTCCTCCTGGTATTCACACACGGCGCGGGCGGCGGCGTGGACTCACAGGACATCCTGACCGTCCGCGATACCGCCCTCGCCGCGGGCGGGGCGGTGGCCCTGGCGCTCCAGCCCTATCGGGTCGCGGGCAGACGCGCACCCGGCTCGTCCGGCCCCCAAGACGCGACCTGGTTGGAAATCGTCGCCGCGCTGCGGGCGAAGGTCGGCGAGGATCTACCACTGATCCAGGGCGGGCGCAGCAATGGCGCCCGCGTGGCCTGCCGCACCGCCGCGGCGGCGGGGGCTCGCGGCGTGATCGCGCTGTCCTTCCCACTGCATCCGCCCGGCAAGCCGGAACGGTCCCGACGCGTGGAACTCCTTGCCGCCGCGGATATCGATGTCGTGGTGATCAACGGCGGCAGCGATCCGTTCGGTATTCCCGATCCCGACGACGCGGCCGAGGTCCGGGTGGTTCCGGGCCAGCACCACTCGTTCCGGAAGGGGTTCGACGTCATCGGGGAAACGATCACCCCATGGCTCGACCGCTGGTGCGGGTGAGCCGCGACCCGTGGCGAGAAGCGCGGCCCGCGCGTCGCGAAGGGGTCTCAGCCGTGGGGCGGAGGTTGCGGGCTGGTGTGTTTGGTGGCTACGACCAGGGCGTCGATGGCGTTTCCGGCCTCCGTCGGACGGGTGACGCGATGCGCGATATGGATGTCCAGACCCGAATCCGCCCCGAGATCGGCGGTGATGTCCTCGGGCGTGAACAGGATCGATGGGTCCTGCGGGCCGCCGTGCCCCTCGGTGAGATTGACGGCGTCGTGACCGAGGACCAGCAGGGTACCGCCGGGCGAGAGCAACCGCGTCACGCGGTGCAGGAGTGCGCGACGTCGGGACGCGGGCAGGTGGAGGAAAACCATCAACACCAGTTCATAAGGACCGCCGAGGTCGGTCTCGGCATCGGCGAGATCGGCGCACTGCCAGTCGAGGCGTCCCCGTACCGAACGTGACAACCGGGACGCCACGGTACGCGCCTTATCGATCCCCACCTGCGAGAAGTCGACCGCGTGCACCCGCCACCCGTGCGTGGCCAGCCACAACGCGTTGCGCCCCTCCCCGCAGGCCAGATCGAGGGCACGCGGCAGATCGGGGATCAGCCCGTCGGGGCCCGGGAACAAGGGGGTACGTCGGTCCAGGCCGTGCACGTGCTCCACGACGGTGCTGTTGGGCGGTTCGCCCCATACCAATTCGCTTTGTGAGTACCGCTCGTCCCACACGGCTGCGTCCATATCGTCGAGTCTATGGACGCGACCGGTCATCGGACTCCGGGATCGGGCGGCCGAATCCGGTTCAGGCGGGGTGGGGCTCCGGCAGCCACCGCACGGGCGTGGTCTGCCGGATATGGACCAGCGCGTCGAAGGCGCCCGCCAGTGAATCCGGTTGGAACCGTGCCAGGTCGTCCTGGGCGGGGTCGTAGACGCCGCTGATCACGCGAACCGGCACCGGCTCGTCCAGCCACCGCCGCACCGCGGCGGGAGCCTCGACGGACAGGTCGAGGTAGAAGGCAGGCAGGTCGACCGCGGCCAAGGCGGCGTCGAGCAGGTCCGGCGCCGGGTCGGGCGCAACGGCCATGCCGAGGTCGCCGTGGTGGAAGCCGATCGCCACCGACAGATAGCGTGGACCGAAATACGCGCGCAGGTGGCTGCCCGTACCGCGGAAGATGGCGGGAGCGGAGCCTCCCATGCGCGCCGAGAGGGCACTCGTATGAGCGAGACCGTCCCAGTAGACGATCCGCGCCCCGATGCGGTCGTACCAGGAGACGATAGTGTCGGCCGACGGTTTCTCGTCCCGGGCGAAACCACCCTGGCCGGCGACACTGTTCTCGTGGAAGGCCACGATGAGCCGGACCCGGTCCAGCGCCGTGGTGTGGCGGTGGGCGAGGCTCTCGCCGGACACCGCCGCCTCGGCCCGCGGGTCGGACAGCGATTCCACCAGGGCCAGGGCGTCCCGGGCGTGTTCGACGAACGGGCGTCCGGGGTGGATGCCCTGGTGGCGTTGCACGTGCTCGTCGATCCGATGCGCGGTACGGATCGGGGCCAGATGTCCCCGCAGTTCCGTGAGTCGATCGGGAGCGATGTCCTGGACATAGTCGAGCACCGCGTCGTAGTCGGTCGGTTCCGCGGCGGGCGGTTCCACGCCGAACACGCTCACCTGGTCGTCGGGATGCCGCTCGTTGTAGGCACGGATCCATTCGAGGGTGGCGACGGTTTCCGCGGTGCGCCACGGCCGCCAGGCCCCGGCGAGGACGGCGTGCGGGTCGCCCGTGCCGTATCGGGCGTAGGCGTCGAGGCGTTCGCCGGAGCGCGCGCTGTCCTGGATGGCCAGCGCGCGGAAACCGTGCTCTTCGACCAGGATGCGGAAGATACGCTCGCGCACCCCGTAGGTCTGATGGGAGAAGCGTGTGGACTCCCCGAGGCCGATCACGGTCGCACCGGCCAGACGTTCGATCAGCGGTTCCAGGTCGGTGTCGGTGTGCTCGGCGTCGGTGCCGGTGAGGGGATGCGCCGCGGTGCGCAGCCACGCGCGCACCGCGGCATCGTCGGCTGTGGCGGTGAGGGTCGATCTGGTTGTCACTGGGTCCTCCCGAGATCTCGGCGTCTGCCCACCAAGCCTCATACCCGAACAATGGTTTAGGTCAAGGCGGAGACGGGCGTCGGGAGATAGCGGTCACAACCGCGTTCGCATCAGGATCACGTTGTACTGGCTGTGCACCGTGGTGAGGAAGTACAGATCGGGTCCGGTCTGGTACGGGAAGATCGACGGGGCGTACGCGGTGGGCAACTCCCGGGTATCGATCAGCACCCGCGGCGGGCTCCACGGGCCCTCCGGAGCCGAGGCGGTGCGCATCACCACGGAATTCCACAGGTCGGTGGTGAGCGAGACGAACTGGCCGAGATATTCGTTGTACATCACCGACAGTTCCCCGACACCGTGCATGATCGGCGCCGCGACGTTGACATCGCCGCGCCGCCAGCCCCGTCCGTCCCAGTACTCGTAGGCGGTCAGGTCCTGGATGTCGCGCCCGCGCACCCGGGAGACATAGGCGGCGTTGTTACGTCCCGCCCTCGTGCCGTACTGGTAGACGTAGCCACCGTCCTTCAGGAAGGCGTTCATCTGGAAGTTGGTGTGCCCCCCGTCGTTGGGGCGCCGGGTCCCGGCCAGGTCCGCCCAGGTCTCGCCGTTGTCGGCGGAGGCGGCCAGACCGGAGAAGTTGGTGGTCCACTGGCCGACCTTGTCCCAGCTCTTCACCGACATCATGCTCATGTACTGCACACCGTCCACCTCGATACCCGCGGTGGGAATACGGCTGATCTCCAGGAACGGGATCTTGGGACTGGGAACCAGGTCACGGGCCTGTCCGAAGACATCGCGGACGACGCTGTCGAAAAAGACGCCGTCGGCGGGATTCCTGGTCCGGCTGCGGAGCAGGATATTGCTGCGCCAGGCCCAGGTGCTGCCGGCGAGCAGGTTGGGAAATCCGAAGCCCGCGGTATCGCCGAAGGCGGTGAGCATCTCCCCGCGGCCGTTGTCCCACATGATGCCCAGATCGGTGCCGAGCACGTTGTAGGTCTGGGTGTTGTTGGGGCTGGCCATACCGGTCACCTGGAACACGGCCTTGGTGGCGCCGCGCAGGGTGGGAAGGCCATTGGTGCCGTTGAGCACCGGAATCGGGTTGATGGCATTGGGGTTCGCCGTCGCCGGGGCGGTGGCGACCAGTAGCGCTGCCGATACGCCCGCCAGCGCGGCCAAGAGAATGGATCCGGTCTTGTTCAAGTCCGTCGGCCCTTCGGGTGATTGTCGAAAAGGCGGAATTGAGATACGCGAGTCCTGTATCGCGGCTCGCGCCATATAGTGGACTGCCTGGCAAACCGTCGAAAATGCTAGCAGCGCAACTCGCGAATACCGGATATTAGGCCGACTACCTGCACAAAGTGTCCGACCTGGCGCAGTTGGCGCGAAACCGCGTCAATAACTGGGCGAATGCTGCTCGGTTAACTGGCATTCATCCGAGCATGGCCCGTTCCACTCTGTTCTAATCAAGGGCAAGTTACCGGTCGTTCCGATTGGTAACGGCGCAACGGAGCGGAGGAACTATGCTGCCTGCCGGATTGGATCCGCGAACCCCGGTCCTGGTGGGGGTCGGCCAGATCGTGCACCGCCCCGGCGAACCGGGCCTGCCCGGACCGGCGGAACTCGCCACCGAAGCACTGCGCCGGGCGGGCGCCGACAGCGGGGCCGGAGATGCCCTGCTGCGCTCGGCGGATCTACTGGCCTCCGTGGCCCCGGTGAGCCGTCCTTACCCGAACCTGGCGGCCCTGGTGGCGGCCGAACTGGGCGCCTCGCCGAAACGCACCCTGCAATCGGCGCCGTTCGGTAGCGACGGACCACAGCGGCTGCTCAATACCCTGGCCCAGACCATCGCGGACGGAAAATCCGATATCGCCCTCATCACCGGCGCCGAGTCGGTGGCCTCCTGGAACGCCGCCACCCGCCGCGGCACCGCGCTCGACTGGCCCGAACAGGACGAGCGCGTCCGACCGAACGAGGTTGTGGGCGCCGACGACGCTCCCAATACAGAGATGGAGACCGCGGCCGGGCTCTGGGGTCCGATCTACATGTACGCGCTGATGGAAACCGCGATGCGCGGTCGGCTCGGTTTGGACGTGGCCACCCACCGGCAGCGGATCGGCGAGCTGTGGTCGCGGTTCTCGGCGGTGGCCGTGCAGAACCCGTATGCCTGGCTGCCCACCGAACGCGATGCCGCCGAACTTCTCACCCCCACCCCCGACAACCGGATGGTGTCGAGTCCGTACCCGAAGCTGCTGGTGGCGAACCTGACCGTGGACCAGGGCGCGGGTCTGATCCTGTGCAGCGCGGCCGCCGCGGACGCTGCCGGGTGCCACGCGAGAAATGGGTGTTCCCGCACGGCGGCGCCACCGCCACCGATACCTGGTTCGTCTCCGAGCGCGCCGATATGGCCGCCTCCCCCGCCATCGCCGCGGCGGGCCGGGCGGCGCCGGCGGGCGCCGGTATCGGGATCGACGAAGTGGCCCATATCGACCTGTACTCCTGCTTCCCGGTGGCGGTTCAGGTGGGCGCCGTGGCATTGGGGCTGCCGATCGGCGATCCGGCCCGACCGCTCACCGTGACCGGCGGACTGACCTTCGCCGGCGGTCCCGGCAACAACTACGCCACCCATTCCACCGCGTCCATGGTCGAGCGACTGCGCGCCGACCCGGACCGGTACGGCCTCACCACGGCGCTCGGCTGGTATATCACCAAACACGGTGTCGGCGTCTACTCGACGCGTCCGCCGGCCCGGCTTTTCCGCGCCGTCGAAGCCGACGTTCCGCAGGCTCGTCGGGACACCGCCCCCGGCTACACCGGCCCGGCGGCCGTCGAGGCCTACACCGTCCCCTATCGCAGGGGCCGCAACGGGGACGAGGCCGAAGCCGTGGTGATCAGCGCCCTGAACCCCGCAGGCGCCCGCATACTGATTCGGGCAACGGACACCGAGACCATCACAGCCTTCACCGAGGGCGACCCGTTCGGCGCCGCCATCGAGATCACCGCCGCCGACCGCGTTGCTCTGCGGCCGGACGCCGGCGGAGGTAGCGCAGCGTGACCACGCAGGCACAGCCCGATCGCGTCATCGGCACAGCGGCCGGATGTCAGCGCCCGCGGAGGCAGCGCAGCGTAACCACGCAGGCACAGAACGGCCGCACATACAACACCGAGAGGATCGCCCGATGACCGAGCAGAACACGGTACTGACGGAACGACGCGACGCCATCACCCTGCTGACAGTGTCGCGTCCCCAGGCGCGCAATGCCATCGACCTGCCCACCGCCCGGGCGCTCGAGGCCGCCATCGACGAGTTCGAGGCCGACAACACCGCCCGGGTACTCGTCCTGACCGGTGCCGGCGGCACCTTCAGCGCCGGGATGGACCTGGTCGCCGCCTCGCGCGGTGAAATGCCGATGACGCAGCGGCGCGGTCCGCTCGGAATCACCGCCAAACCACCGGTGAAACCGATGATTTCGGCGGTCGAGGGGTTCGCGCTCGCGGGCGGTTTCGAACTGGCCCTGGCCGGTGATCTGATCGTGGCGGCCCGTGATGCCCAGTTCGGCATTCCCGAGGTCAAACGCGGGCTGGTCGCGGTGGGCGGTGGCGTATTGCGGCTGACCCAGCGGCTGCCGCGCAGCATCGCCGCCGAACTCGCGCTGACCGGCGGCCGGATCGGCGCCGAACGGCTGTATCGGCTGGGCCTGGTGAACCGGCTCACCGAACCGGGCGGCGCGCTCGACACCGCGCTCGAGCTGGCCGGTGAGGTCGTCGCGGCAGCGCCGCTCGCGGTGGCCGCGAGCAAGCGGATCATCGACGAATCGCCGGATTGGTCGACGGAGGAGGCATTCGCCAAACAGGGTGAGATCGCGCTTCCGGCACTGGTTTCCGAAGACGCGGCCGAGGGCGCGCTGGCGTTCGCGGAAAAACGCGAACCCCGCTGGCAGGGCCGCTGAGCTACCGCCGATCCAACAGCAGCCGCGCGCAGCGGTCCGGGTCGTCATAGAACGGCGTGTGGCCGCTGCCGGGCAGCGTGATGTGCCGGGCGCCGGGCAGCACCGCTCGGGCCCGGCGGCTCTGGGTGGCGTAGGTGAGCAGGACATCGCGGTTGCCCCAGGCAATGGTCACCGGGATATCGGCGAGAGCAGCCGGATCCGGCGGTTTCACCTCGGTGAAGGAGTCCAGCGCCGGGCCGAAACCGAGGGAGGTGACGGCGCCTTCGGCAGTGTCCAGGGCGACCCGCGTGTCCACCGCCCATGGTTTGCCGAAGACCAGACCGAGGAAGGCGGTGCGGCCGGCGGCGGTGCCGAGGATGGCGGGCAGTTTCGGACGCAATATCCGCCCAAGGGTTTTGGACCTGCCCAGCGACTGCTGGCACCAGACCCGGCCGGCGGTACCCCAGAAACCGATCGGGGAGAAAGCGGTGACCGAACGGGCGAGACCGCGCGCACCCAGGTTCAGGGTGATGAGACCACCCATCGAATTACCGGCCAGGTGCGGGCGCTCGATTTTTTGCGCGGCGAGGAAATCGGCCAGCGCCTCGGTGAGCGTGTCGACCGTGGTGCGCGGCAGCGGCGCGGAACCGCCGAAGCCGGACAGATCGATCGCGATCACCTCGAAGGACTCGGCGAGGGTGCCGATAATCGGCTCCCACACCTGCCACCGGCTGCCGACGCCGTGCACCAGAACCAGCGGTTCGCCGCTGCCTTCGCGATGATGATTCAAGACGGTCATCTTCGCCTCCGGTGGTCAGGACACGTCCTGACCACCCTACTGGACGCCCACGCCGAACAGTAGGCAGCGGCCGTCAGTTGGTTTCCGGTACTCGTCCACGGATACCCCGCCGGCCTGTGAATCTGACGGTAATTCCCGTCCCCGAGTTGCGGGCCGACTGTGATTGCGACTACACACAACCTTGGACAGCTGCCCAACCGGGCAAAGGGCCCCTTGACCGGTGCTGCGCTGTCCGTGAAACACAGTGAGAGAGGAACCTGGTGCGGATCACGCTCATCGCCGCGACCCTTATCGCCCTGCCGCTGCTGGCGGCCTGCGGCAGCGACTCCGATTCGGCGCCCGCGCTGACCGAAACGGATCTGTCCAAATCTCTGCAGGAGAAGGGCCTGCAGGATCCGGAGTTCGCCGACTGCGCGGCGAAGCTCTACGTGCAGGAAGGTATTTCGCAAGATGGCCTGCGCACCATGGTCGGCGACGAATTCGACACCAGGATGGCCGATCCGGAAACCCTCGGTATGAGCAAGGAAGACGCCGACAAGGCACGCGCGGCGACCAGCAAGATCGTCAACGAGTGCCTCGGCAAGTAACGAGTAAGTGATCGCAGCCGTTGCGGCCCCGCGATCGAGCGGGGACAGGCCGCGGTACGGCATGGTCGAGTCGAGCGAGGAGAAGTGGGTCGGCAAGCAGTACAACCGCGCCCCTACGTCCCGCTCGGCCGGCATCCACGCCCCCGAGTCCGGACAGCGATAATCGAAAGTTCGCCGACGCGTTCTCGGCCACGGCGCGTGCGAGGCAGCCAGGGAGGGGCTTCGCCGGCCGTGTCGGGGGCGTGGAAACGTCCGTAACCGGATCACCACACCGATATCGATTACCCCGCAAGACCCTATTGCCCGACAGCATCCTGTCAACCGTCCGCTCCAACGGCCATGTGCGGCTATTTCATAGGCATCGGGATCGGATCTGCGCCGTGCGCCGATGCGGAAGGGGCTCTGTTCGAACCTGTCCTCGACCGCGGTCAATCGCGCTGGACAACGTTGCCCGGACCGAACCGGGAGTCCGGCGGCACGGTCTTGTACAGCGTTTGTGCCCTCGACTGCCGAACCACCACCAGTGGTCGGAGAGCACCCTGCCGGCATTCGTCAGCGTATCGGAGAGCGAATGCGTGATATCGGCAACCTTCCCCCACACTTTCGAACAATGGCCCCATTTCTCAGGTTGGGGCCACCGCCGGTACAGCCGGGAGCGATAACGCATGCGACGGGGACGGTCTCGACCCCCGCCGGTTACACCGGTAGCGATCACCGAGCAAACGACATCACCCCACAGAGCCCGTTCCATAGGTTTTGCCCATATCTCTACGTGGCCACGCGAGGTGCGCAAAAGGGCCGCACCGGAATGCGGTGCCCATCAACCCCCCTGAACACATCGATCACCATTCCCCATATGATGAGCCGCTACATAACGATACGATGGCTGGCGGCAACATCGAGGAAAGACGTTGCCACGGTGGACTATTGGTTCCCTCGAGTCGAGAAATCGATTTGGAAGGCGGTATAGATGGTCGTCATAGCGGTTGTTCTGCTGGGGGTGTGTTTCATGGGGGCCGGTGTGGTGAAGCTTGCAGGCCTGGAAGCGATGAGGGCCGACGCGAAGCGATTCGGGTTCTCCTACCGGGCCTACCGGATGATCGGCGCACTGGAGGTGTGTGGTGGCGCGAGCCTGATCGGGGGATTGGCATTCACGCCGTTGGCGATCATTGCCGCAACAGGCCTGGTAGGGCTGATCATTGGGGCAGTGGTGTGCCATGTGCGGGCCGGCGATCCGGTGGTGAAACCGGCCGCGGCGGTCATAGTGGGTCTGCTCACGGCTATAGCGGGGGTGGCGAGTGTTGTCCAATGAACTTCGCATAAGCACAATCGGCCGGCCTGCGCATACGACGCGTCGTTGCTACCAGTGACGAAATGCGCCAATCATGACTGATTTCTTGCAATATCCGGTAAATCCGGGAGATCCTTGCGTCATCGGCCTTGACCCGCTCGGTTTCGACAGCCTGCTGTCAACGGTGTGGAAGATGAACATGGCGGCCGATGTGAACGGCCTGGTGGGATTGTTACGCAATCTGGTTCCGGCCGACGAAGTGGTGGCGGAATTATCACTGCCAAGTTGTGTCGCGACAATGCGTGACCTGGGACTATTGGCCGGATCGGCCAAGCGGCACGGCGTCGAGCCGGTCGATGCGGTCCCCGAATTGGAAAAACTATTGCTGCATTTGGGTGCGCGCACCCAAATGATTCCCCGCGACACTGTTCACCATTACATCGGCTGGAATCCCACTGGCCGTCGGGAGCGAATGTACACAGGCGAGCGGATGGAGCGCATGCTCATGTCCTCTGTGCGTGTAACCCTATCGCGGCTGATCGATGCGGTTGAGTCGTGTCGACGTCTGGAGGACTTGGAGCCCGAGGCGTTGGAGTTCGCAGTGGCGGCGAATGAACTGGTGGCGCTACTACGTTCACTCGAAGATGCGATCGACATCGTCATCGCGAACGTGACACCAGAGTTCTTCGCCCGGACACTGCGCCCATATTTCGAGGAGATCCGCGTCGGCGGAGTGGTTTACCTGGGACCTGCGGCCGCACACGTGCCACTGGCCCTCATCGACCTTGCCTTATGGGCGTCCGACTGCGGCGACAAGGACTACGACGAGTTCTGGTGTGAATCCGAGCAGTATGGGCTACCGCAGTGGCGGGAGCTCTACAAACGGTGGGCGAAGGGCCCATCGGCGGTCACGCGTGTGACCACGGCGCTGAGGCTCGTTCCGGCCGGTCAAGCTCCGCCGAACCTTCGCGCCAGTACCGAAGCCCTGTGCCGCGCCCTACGAGCGTTGGTGGTCTTTCGCGGCAAGCACTTCACGGTGGCGCGTAATGCCTACGCCGAAGAGATCCGGCTATACCCGCTCGGTAGTGGGGGTGGAAGCCTGCAACTCCTGGAGCAGGTCACCGCCCTCACTCGCGAAAACACCGGCTTGATGCGGAAGTCTTTGAACCGAAGCGGCTCGAGCACTACCTCGGCCTCGCGGCACAGGGCTCACCAGGGGCCGAAACAGGCACCCGGGGCGGACGAAGAGCGAAAGGCCCTGGGGTGAAGATTCTCATTGCAGGTGGTGGAATCGGCGGGCTCAGCGCCGCACTCGGCCTGCACGCGGCCGGCTTTACCGATATACGGATAGTGGAGGCAGCACGCAAACTGCGTCCCCTCGGCGTCGGCTTGAACATCCTGCCCAACGCGGTACGCGAACTCACGGAACTCGGGCTCTATGACCAACTCACCGCCGGCGCGATCGCAACGCACGAACTGGCGCTTTACAGCCGCCACGGTCAGCTCATATGGAAGGAGCCCCGTGGACTGGCCGCCGGCTACCACTGGCCGCAGCTATCCATCCATCGTGGTTATCTGCAGGGGATCCTGGCACAGGCCGTTCGGGAGCGCCTGGGCGCTGCGGCGATCACCACGCAATCACGAGTAGTGGGCTACACCCGGCCGTGCGGCCGAACGGTATCGGTGACCGTGGAGCGGGCCGGTATCGGAACTACCGTGATCAACGACATAGACCTGCTGATCGGAGCCGACGGCATCCGTTCCGCGGTCCGGGCCTCCCTCTACCCGGACGAGGGTCCGCCGCCGGGCAACGGGCTGGTGATGTGGCGCGGTACAACATGGGCGGCGCCGTTCCTCGATGGTAAGTCGATGCTTGTCACGGGGGATGACGTCCAGAGGATTGTGCTGTACCCCATCGCCGAGGACCCGACCCGCGGCGTGCTGATCAACTGGGTGGCCGCCCGGCCCGCCGAGACCGATCCGAGTGGCCATGGCGACTGGAGCCGCGAGGTCCCCGTCGCCGAGGTCCTGGATCACTTCGGGCACTGGCGTTTCGACTGGCTGGATTTCCCCGCCATCCTCGGCTCCGCGTCAAGGGTCTACAGGTATCCGATGGTCGACCGCGACGCGCTACCCCAGTGGACATTCGGCCGCGTGACCTTGCTGGGCGATGCCGCCCACGCCATGTACCCGATGGGCTCCAACGGTGCGACGCAGTCCATCATCGACGCCGTAGTACTGGCCCGGGCACTGGCCGCTACGGGTGGTGATATCCCGGAGGCCCTGGCCGTTTACGAGGCCGAGCGGCGACCGTCCATGACTCTGCTTCAGGCCAGCAACCGGCAACAGGGCCCCGAGGCCGTCATCGCCATGGTCCATCAACGGGCCCCCCATGGGTTCGACCGCCTCCACGACGTTATCTCCGAGCGGGAGCTCGCCGAAGTCTCCGCCCGCTACGCAAGCACCGCCGGCTTCGACGTCGAGACCGTGAATACGCCCCCTCCGCGAGGATCCGCGTACCGAAACAACAGCAATAGATCGGGCAGGTAAAGGTGACCCCAATGGAATGGCAAGCAGCGGCAACGAATACTCGGGAACCGGTGGCGATCATCGGGATGGCCTGCCGCTTTCCCGGCGCGCCCGGCGTGGACGCTTTATGGGAACTTCTCCGAACCGCAGGTGACGCCACCAGTGAGACCCCACCAGACCGCTACGACGTCGAATCGCTGTACGCCGAGCAGCCGGCACCCGGCAAGGTAATCAGCCGACGCTCCGGCTATCTACCACAGGCCGCGGAATTCGATGCGGAGTTCTTCGGCATGTCTACCGGGGAGGCTGCCAACCTCGACCCCCAGCAGCGTCTGTTGATGATGACCGCCTGGGAAGCCCTCGAAGATGCCGGAATTCTGCCTCGGCGCGTCGCGGGCAGCCGCACCGGTGTGTACGTCGGCACCATGCATCTGGACTACTGGGATCTGGTGACTCGCCGGGGCCTGGAAGCGCTGACCCCCTCCCATGTGTACAACATGCGCAGTATCCTCTCCGGCCGCCTGTCCTACACCTTCGACCTGCGCGGCCCGAGCATCACGCTGGACACCGCGTGTTCCTCATCACTGGTCGCCATCCACCTGGCCTGCCAGAGCCTACGGGCCGGGGAGACCACGATGGCCCTGGCCGCAGGAGTCAACCTCAAGCTGACCCCTGACGAGGATGTCATGTTGTCCCAGGTGCGGATGCTCGCACCCGATGGCCGCTGCAAGTTCGGAGACGAGCGCGCCAACGGCTTCGCCCCCAGCGACGGCGCAGGCGTCATCGTGCTCAAACCCCTCTCGACGGCTCTCGCCCACGGTGACCGGATCCGCGCCCTTGTGCTCGGCAGTGCCACCGGCAACGACGGGCGCAGCCATCCTGAACTGCTCACGCCTTCGGTAGAAGGCCACATCGAAATGCTGCGTTGGGCTTACGAAGACGCTGGAGTTCCACCGGCCGACGTCGACTTCATCGAAGCCCACGGCACCGGCACCCCCATGATCGACCCGGTGGAGTTCACCGCTCTCGGCGAGGTACTGGGCAAGGACAGGCCTGCTGAACAGGTCTGTTACGTCGGTTCGGTGAAGAGCAATATCGGACACACCGAGGGCGCTGCCGGAATCGCCGCGCTGATCAAGACAGTCCTTTGTCTCGAACACCGAGAGATCGTACCGAGCCTGCACTACGAGACCCCCAACCCCAAGATCGCCTGGCAGGAGCTGCCCCTTCGGGTCCCCACCGAGCCGGTCCCCATCCCGGACCGGGGCCGACGGTTGATAGCGGGCATCAGCGGGCAGGGCATCTCGGCAACCAATGCTCATCTGGTAATCGGCCAGGCCGATGAGCTCACACCCCTGCCGCCCACCCACGGACCACAACTGTTCGTCACTTCCGCACGCACCGAGAGCGCGCTGCGCGACATGGCGATCGCCTACCTCGCATACCTGGCACCCGGAGGGCCCGGTAGCACGCGGCGACTGGCCGATATCTGCCGCAGCGCGGCACTGCACCGCCACCATCACCACAAACGCCTGGCCATCCTGGCCGAAACCCATCAGGAACTCACCGATCGGCTGCACGCATTCCTCAATGGTGAGCTCCACCCGCAGTTCGACAACACTCCGCTTTCGGCCCTCGCGCACAGCTATCTCGCCGGTGAGCCCGTCGAGTGGGCAGACGCATTCCCCAAGACCCGCTATGTCCCACTGCCCACATATCCGTGGCAAACCAAACGCTACTGGCTCGACTGAGGAGAACCGACAAACCATGACCCGCACCCCTGTACTCTGCGGCCTCGGCACGTGGGTACCACCCACTGTGGTGACCAACAATGACCTGGCCAAGCGCCTCGACACCAGCGACGAATGGATCCGCACCCGCACCGGGATCCACCAGCGGCACATCGTCGAACCCGGCTCCGCCACCTCCGATTTGGCAGTCGAGGCCGGCACTCGAGCGCTCAAATCGGCCGGTGACACCACTGTTGACACCGTGGTCCTGGCAACCACTACCCCCGACCATCCGGTCCCGGCGACCGCCCCCGCTGTCGCCGCTCGGCTCGGATTGAGCGGAGTTGCCGCCTTCGACCTCAATGCCGCGTGCAGCGGCTTCGTCTACGGCCTCGCCACCGCAGCAGCACTCATCACCGCCTCAATTGCCGATCGGGTGCTGTTCATCGGCGCGGATGCTTCCTCCACGGTGGTCAACCAGGACGACAGGAATATCGCGCCGATATTCGGTGACGGCGCGGGCGCCGTGGTCCTCCGCGCCGGCACGGCGAACGAACTCGGCGCTCTCACCGCCTTCGACCTCGGAAGCGACGGCGACGGCGCCGAACTCATCCACCATGCGGCAGGCGGATCCCGCCAGCGCTCCACGCACCGGGACCCACCCGAAAATGAGCGCTACCTTGCCATGAACGGCAATGCCGTCTTCACCACGGCCATCACCAAGATGACCGCATCGTCGCGAGCAATACTCCGACTTTCCGGTCGCTCAACGGATGAGGTCGACTGGCTCGTCGCCCACCAGGCCAACGTCCGCATTCTCCACGCCGTTGCCCACCAACTCGACTTCCCTACCGATCGATTGATCACCAACATCGACCAGGTCGGCAACACCACTGCCGCCTCCATCCCCCTCGCCCTCGCCCACGCAGTCCGCACAGGATCACTACACGCCGGACAACTCATCCTGCTCACCGCCTTCGGCGCCGGGCTGACATGGGGTTCCACGCTGCTGCGCTGGCCAACGCTCACAACCGACTAACCACCGCCGTACCTGCCACCCCTACCGAAGGAGCACACACATGGCCACCACTCTGCAGCGTGTATGGAAAGTCCTGGACGCCTGGTGCGACCTGCCCAGTGGACCAATCCAGCCGAACCTGAAACTCGACGATCTCGACATGGATTCCCTACGCAGAGCGGAGATCTCGCTGGCGTTGGACAAGGAATTCACCGCCTCCATCCCCGACAGCAAGATCAAAAATGCCAAGACCATCGCCGATCTGGCCGCTCTGATCGACGCGCATACGGCCACCATCAGGAAACTGAGAATGCCTGAATAGGGGGCGCCGTAGCAACGGCCGAATCTACGTGCAGGAAGGCATTTCGCACGAGGGCCTGTGCACCATCACCCCGGTTTCGGCATTTCCCCGGAAAAATTCGCGAATCCCGGATACCGGCCGGACCGGCCATCGCCGGAGCACCGAAACAAAACCGGGATGGGCGCCCATACCCATCCCGGTTTCACATCCGTACCGGTCTATCGGGGACGGCGCCCCTGCGGCACCTGCGATGTCCCGGTGGCCTGCGGCTGTTCTTCCTTCTTCTCTTTCTCTTCGTCGGCACCGCATTTGACGATCGGCACCGGGTCGTATTTCACTGTGCGCGTGGTCCGCGAAACCTCGCGTCCGGTGGCGATATCGGTGATGATCCGGGTGTCACTGACCGTGAAACCGGGAGCGCCCTCACTGGCGATGCAGTCCTCGCCGGCCGGCAGCCGGACGGTTTTCGGCTCGGTGGGCTTGGTGCGCTCACCGGTAACGGATTCCACCTCGACGGTCTGGGTGCCCCAGATGCGGACGGTCACCTCGGAGCTGTCGGCGAAGGCCTGGATATAGATCCCCTTCGGGGTGTTGTTGCGGAACTGCAGATCGATGACGCCGTCGAAGACGGTGGCTTCTCGTGCCGCCGGGTAACGGGAGATGTAGTAGCTGTGCTCGGTGTGCGCGACGTCTTCCAGACCCGAGAAATAGGCGGCGTTGTAGAGAGTGGTCGCGAACTGGCTGATACCGCCGCCGACCGCCTTGCTCGGCCGACCGTGGTCGATGATGCCGGATTCGACATAGCCTTCGGCCGCGGTGCGCGGGCCGGTGTGGCCGTTGAGGGAGAACACCTCGCCCGGTTTCACCACGGCGCCGTTGACCTCCTGCGCCACGAGGCGGATATTCACCCCCGAAGGGCCGGTGAAACCGCTGGTGGTGAACTCGCCCATCGGTTCGGTGATACCGAGATCCTCGGCGATCTTGGTAGTGAACTTGGGCTCGATCTTCTCGTAGACCGCGTCGGTACTCCGCTGCGGGCCGACGGCGGTGAACAGCGTGGGGAGCTTCTCCAGCGATTTCGGCCAGCTGATCTTGTCGCCCGCCACCGACGGCACCACCGTCGGCGCGCCGCCGGTCAGGCTGAAGGCGGCATCCTTCGGCTCGACCTCGGTGTCCGCCAGCTGGGGAGCCAGCAGATCGGTGGCCGTCTTGGGGTCGTACCCGGCTTTCAGGCCGCCGCTGCCATCGGGTACGAACCTGATGACGGCGGCGATCTGCTCCGGCAGTAGGGTCGCGGTGGTGCCCTTACCCGTGAATACGACGGGGGCGGATACCGCGGGTTCGGCGATCTGGTGCAGTGCCTGGTCGATGGACTCGGGCCGCACGTTCATCGGCGCGGGAACGAGGGGGAGTTCCAAGGTGCCCGCGCCGGCCCAGCGCTCGATCAGCAGGCTCCGGGCGGCCGCGAGGTCGAGCACCCGACCGGGTACCGGAGCGACCGCGATCGGAGTGGCACCCTCGAACCGGATGGTGCCCTCGACCGCCGGTTCGTCGTGGACGCGCAACTCTTCGAGTTTCCCGTCCAGGGCGGCATCGTCCACAGCGCTTGCGACCGGAACCGTTCGGGTACCGAACAGGGAGAGCAGCCGGGCGGCCGGATTGAGCGGCTGACCGCCGATCCGATCCCAGGTGGCGTCCCAATCGACGCCGAGTCCCGAGCCGGCGGGGGTCAGGGTGGTCTGCACCTCGTCGATCCGCACCGACAATTCCTGCCCGGCCCGCGCGTCGAGCACCGACCGTAGTTCGGCATCGGCCGCGGCGGTGTCCATACCGCCGATATCCATACCGGCGACAACCACCCCACGCGGCACCTTGCCGGAGGAGGCGACCAGATCGGCGAGATAACCGAGGACCGCGACACCGAGCACCACGGCGGCCACGAGGGCGATACGGCGGGCCCGAGGGGTTTTCAGGACCGCTCCGGGCGAGCGCAGCAATTCCGCGAACCCGGGCCGACCGGCCGGGGGTACCGGACCTCGTTCGGCGGAGGCGGGCCGAGCAGGGCGCGAGGGACGGTTGTCGTCGGCGTCGACCGGGTCGTGCGCGACGGTCGGTGAATCGGCGGCCGGGTCGGTCCCCGCCGTATCGATCACCCGGGTGGTCCGCGCGTCGGCCCTGTCGTCGGGTCGACCGCCCGGCACCGGCAGCACCTCGGTGTTCATCGAATCGAGCACGGGCCGGGGCAGCCGGCTGGTGACCTCGTCGTCCCCGGGCACATAGGGCAGATCGACCGCACCGGGCGGGGCATCCGAATACCGGGGGCTCGATCGGGCGTTGTCCCGCGCGCCGGCCGGCCGGGACTGCTCGGACAGCTGGCCGAGCGTCTCCGTCATCCAACCGGAGGTTTCCGGCGAGAGGCCAGGGGGTACAGAAGGTCGGGAGACAACAGAAGATGAGGCGTCGGCGGGCGCGGCCTCCGGACCGGTACGCCGAGGGGCCGGATACGGTGCCTCGTGGGGAGCGGACGAGGGCTGTGACATCTGCGGACGTGTGGGCGGATGCGCCTGCCCGGACCGGGTGGATTCGAGCAGCCGACGCATCCTGCTGTCGTTCGCCTGCGGATCGTGGCCGGACCTCCGGCCGCTGCTCGATTCGCTGCTCACGAACCGTCCTTCCCCGTTCGAGTTGCCGGGCTCGCGCGACGCGAACCCTTGCCCACGATAACGTCACGAACCGATATCGTCAGTGCAGCATCTATCACAACCGACTGTGCGGCGGAAGCCGACCGCGACCCACGCGAGCATGATGAGGCTCCGTGCAGCTGCCGGGTCGGGGGTCAGGCAACTACACGGAGCCATCAGCTATATCGGGATACGCAAGCCGGCGTTACACATTCGCTCGACAGTCGAACGAGGCGAGGCGGGATGCAGCTGGGAATGATCGGCCTGGGCCGGATGGGCGCCAATATCGTGCGCCGCGTCGTAGCAGATGGGCATACCGCGGTCGGCTACGACCGATACGCCGCCGGGATCGCCGAACTGCGCGCCGAGCTCGGGCCGAGTTTCCGTGGCGGCACCGATCTCGCTGATTTCGTCGCGGCACTGGAGACCCCGCGGGTGGTCTGGGTGATGATCCCGGCGGGAGCGGCCGGCACGGTCATCGACCGGGTGACCGAACTGCTGGGCCCGGGCGATATCGTCATCGACGGTGGTAACAGCCGGTACCACGACGATATCGAGCGAGCGGCCCGGCTGGCCCCCAAGGGGATCCACTATCTCGATATCGGCACCTCGGGCGGGGTGTTCGGTCGGGCCCGCGGATTTTGTCTGATGATCGGCGGCGAGGCGGAGCAGGTGCGCTATCTGGAACCGCTGCTGCGCTCCATCGCCCCCGGGGTGGACAGCGCCCCGCGCACTCCCGGCCGCACCGGCGAGCCGACCCCGGCCGAGCACGGCTATCTGCACTGCGGTCCCGCAGGTGCCGGCCATTTCGTGAAAATGGTGCACAACGGCATCGAATACGGTCTGATGGCCGCCTATGCCGAGGGCCTCAACATCCTGCACCGGGCCGATTACGGGGCACGGCGCCGCGGTGAGTTCTCCGCCGAGGAAACCCCGCTGGAACGTCCGGAGCACTATCGCTACGACATCGATATCCCGGAGGTGGCCGAGGTATGGCGGCGCGGGTCGGTGATCTCCTCGTGGTTGTTGGATCTGACCGCGGCCGAACTGTACGTCGACCCGGCTCTGGATTCCTTCGACGGCCGGGTCTCGGACTCCGGCGAAGGCCGCTGGACGGTCGAGGCCGCCATCGATACCGGGGTACCGGCCCCGGTTCTGTCGGCGGCCCTGTTCCAGCGGTTCTCGTCCCGCGGTGAATCGGCCTACGCCGATCGCATGCTCTCGGCCATGCGTCAGGCCTTCGGCGGACACCGTGAACTGCCGCATCCGCCGCAACCGTGAATCCGTCGCCGCCGGCCGGAAGCGTTTACGGCGGCCGATGGCGAAGGGGCGGTGGCGCGGGGCCGAAACCCCGGGCCACCGCACGCTCCGCCGAACCCGCGGCCGGCGGCGGTCGAGCGTCAGCGCCGAAGGAGGTAGCGGAGCGTTGCCACGAAGGCGCAGCTCGGCCGCCCGTTCAACACAGCGGTCGAGCGTCAGCGCCGAAGGAGGTAGCGGAGCGTTGCCACGAAGGCGCAGCTCGGCCGCCCGTTCAACACAGCGGCTCGGGAGGTCAGCGTTCCAGGATCGCGACGACGCCCTGACCGCCCGCGGCGCAGATCGAGATCAGCACACGGCCGGAACCCTTCTCCGCCAACATCTTCGCGGCCGAGGCCACGATCCGGCCGCCGGTGGCGGCGAACGGGTGGCCCGCGGCCAGCGAGGAACCGTTGACGTTGAGCTTGCCGCGATCGATGGAACCGAGCGCCCCGTCCAGGCCCAGCCGCTCCTTGCAGTACTGGTCCGACTCCCAGGCCTGCAGGGTCGCCAGGACGACCGACGCGAAGGCCTCGTGGATCTCGTAGAAGTCGAAATCCTGCAGCGACAGGCCGTTGCGGGCCAGCAGTCGCGGCACCGCGTAGGTGGGGGCCATGAGCAGGCCGTCGGGGCCGTGGATGTAGTCCACCGCGGCGACCTCGCTGTCCACCAGGTGCGCGAGCACCGGCAGATTGCGCTCGGCGGCCCATTCCTCGCTCGACAGCAGCACCGCCGAGGCGCCGTCGGTGAGCGGGGTGGAGTTGCCCGCGGTCATGGTGGCGTCGCCCGCCTGCACACCGAAGACCGGCTTCAGCTTGGCCAGCTTCTCGATCGAGGAGTCCGGACGCAGGTTGTCGTCGCGGGTCAGCCCGAGGAACGGGGTGACCAGATCGTCGAAGAAACCGCGGTCGTAGGCGGCGGCCATGTTCTTGTGCGACAGGTAGGCCAGTTCGTCCTGGGCCTCGCGGGAGACGCCGAACTCTTTGGCGGTGATGGCGGCGTGCTCACCCATGGACAGGCCGGTGCGTGGTTCGGCATTGCGGGGAATTTCGATGCCGAGCATGCTCGGGCGCAGTTGGCCCACCAGCTTGAGGCGGTCGGTGTTGGTCTTGGCGCGGTTGGCCTTCAGCATCCATTCGCGCATGCTCTCGCTGACGCCGATCGGCGCGTCGGAGGTGGTGTCGGTCCCACCGCCGACACCGACCTCGATCCGGCCCGCGGCGATGACGTCGCCGACGGTGACGATGGCCTGCAGACCGGTACCGCAGGCAAGCTGCAGATCGTGTGCGGGGGTGTAGGGGCTGAGCTTGCTGCCGAGCACACTCTCGCGGATCATGCCGTGCTCGCCGACCCGTTTGAGCACGGCACCGCCGACCACCATGCCCAGCCGTTCACCCTGCAGGCCGAACCGGCCGACGAGACCGTCCAGCGTGGCGGTGAACATGTCCTGGTTGGAGGCGCGCGCGTAGGCCCGGTCGGAGCGCGCGAATGGAATACGGTTACCGCCCACGATCGCGACGGGACGCGGTTGTCGGGGGGTGCGGTCTGTGCTTGTCACTCGGATCTCCCAAGGTGTCGACAGTGTGTCTCCAGCGGTCCGGCGCCCCGGTGCGCGGGCTTCGCCGCGCCGCCCGGCGGCCGGGAGCACTCGGTTTACATTAAACTTACTCTGGAGTAAGTTTAATGTCGACACCGCAGCCTGCGACTGTGTGCCGGCCCACCCGCGACAGCGATCACTCCCGCAGGTGCGTCGCCCGCCGGGAACCGATACGCAGTGCAGGGGCGATTACCGACATCCCCTGTCCGCTATCCACAGCACAGAAAAGGTGAAACCAGTGGCAGCCAAGACCAAGGGTGCACCCAACCTCTACGGATCGTTCGTCAATTCCGCCCCCGGCGGGTTCCTCGCGAGCAAACTGGGGCTGCCCAAGCCGGAGAAACTGCGGCGCTACATCCCCGGCGAACCCCCGCTGCCCGGGCCGGTGCTGCTCGGCGGCAAGGGGCGGATCGCCGACCCGGTACGTGCCCTGCTGTCGGACTACGCCTTCGCCGATTCCCTCACCCCGGGCACCAAATACGGTGCGCTGGTCTTCGATGCCACCGGGATCGGCGGCATCGAGGATCTGTCGCAGCTGTTCGAGTTCTTCCAGCCCGCCATGCGCAGTATCGCGCCCTGTGGCCGGGTGCTGGTGATCGGCACCACCCCCGAACTGGCCGGCAGCGTGGAAGAGCAGATCGCCCAGCGGGCGCTGGAGGGCTTCACCCGCAGCGTCGGCAAGGAACTGCTGCGCGGCGCCACCGCCCAGCTGGTGTACCTGCATCCGGAAGCGGCACCGACGGCCACCGGCCTGGAGTCCACCCTGCGCTTCGTGCTCTCGGCCAAATCGGCCTTCGTGGACGGCCAGGTCATCCGAGTGGGCAAGGAAGACTCCACCGCCCCGACGAACTGGCAGCGTCCGCTCGACGGCAAGGTCGCGGTGGTGACCGGCGCGGCGCGCGGTATCGGCGCGACCATCGCCGAGGTGTTCGCCCGGGACGGCGCCCAGGTGATCGTGGCCGATATCCCGGCCGCGGGTGAGACGCTGACCGACACCGCGAACAAGGTGGGCGCCACCGCCCTGGCCCTGGACGTCACCTCACCCGACGCCGCGCAGAAGCTGGCCGAGTTCGCCACCGAACGGTTCGGCGGAATCGACATCATCGTGCACAACGCCGGTATCACCCGCGACAAACTGCTGGCCAATATGGACGAGGCGCGCTGGAACGCGGTGATCGGCGTCAACCTGGCCGCGCCGCATCGGATCACCGAGGGTCTGGTGGCCTCGGGGGCGCTGCGCAAAGGTGGCCGGGTCGTCGACGTGTCCTCGATCGCCGGTATCGCCGGCAACCGGGGGCAGACCAACTACGGCGCGTCCAAGGCCGGTGTGATCGGCATGGTGAACGCCGAGGCGCCGAAACTGGCCGAGAAGAACATCACCATCAACGCCGTGGCGCCCGGGTTCATCGAAACTGCCATGACCGCCGCCATTCCGCCGGCCACGCGCGAGGCGGGGAGACTGATGTCGTCGCTGAACCAGGGCGGTGAGACGGTGGACGTCGCCGAGGCCATCGCCTACTTCGCGAGCCCGGCGTCGAACGCGGTGACCGGCAATACCCTCCGCGTCTGCGGCCAGGCCATGCTGGGAGCATGATGACCGACACCATCGTCCTCACCGAACCGCCGAAGAACGGCAGCCTGTATGTGCAGGCGGCGCTCGGCGCCATTCCGCTGCCGCTGGTGTCGTCCCGCAAGCCCACCATCCCCGACCGGCAGGTGCGGCTCGACGGTGTTCGGGTGGATCCGGACCACCTGGCCGCGTACTGCCGGGCGACCGGACTGCGGTTCGGCGACGAGCTGCCGCTGACCTATCCGTTCATCATCACCTTCCCCTTGGTGATGAAACTGGTCGTGCAGCGCGACTTTCCGTTCGTCGCGGTGGGCGCGGTGCACGCGGAGAACCTCATCGAACGCACCCGCGCCCTCTCGGTGAGCGAACCGCTGGACATCCGCTCCCACGTGGAGAACCTGCGGGAACATCCGAAGGGGCTGCTGGTCGACGCGATCAGCGAGATCAGTGTGGGACGGGAACAAGTGTGGCGGCAGGTCACCACCTTCCTGCACCAGCAGCGCACCTCGCTCTCGGGCGGGCCGAAGCCGGAACCCAAACCGGAAGAGGTCCCGCCGCCGCCACTGCGCACGCTCCGGGTCGACCAGCAGACGATCAACCGGTACGCGGCGGCGTCCGGTGACCGCAATCCGATCCACACATCGGCACTGGGTGCCAAGGCGTTCGGGTTCCCGCGGTCGATCGCCCACGGAATGTGGTCGGCGGCGGGGATTCTCGGCGTCGTCGAGGGCCGGATCCCGGATGAGACCACCTATGCGGTGAAGTTCGGTAAACCGATCCTGCTACCCGCCACGGTGAACGTCTACGCCGACCGGATCGACGAGGGCTGGGATCTGGCGCTGCTCCATCCGACGAAGGGATACCCCCACCTCACCGCGACACTGCGCTGATCGTCGACGCGACGAATTCCGCCCGGGCATCCCGCCCGAGGCGGGATTCCGCTTCTCGGCAACCGGATACACCTACTTCCCCCTGTATTAAGGTTCGGTGTGGTTGCACAGTGATTCGCGCGCTCATTGAGCAGGGGCGCAACAGACTGCGCGAGGGTTTCATCCCCAAACCGCCGATGCGGCGCCGAGCACACCGGGGGTACCGCGGCAGAGTTCGCGGGGAAGACGGTGCCCGATGGGGATCTGGAGGGTAAGGGTCAGGTCGAACAGGCCGGTTCCGGGGAACCGGCGGAAGACATACCTGCCCCGCTCGACCCGTCACCGAGAACGGCCGAGTTTTCGCCGGGCATGTCCGGACAGCAGGTTCACGATACGGTGGCGGGGCTGTCGAGCGACCGCGGTGCCGTCGGTGTCGCCACGCTGCCGGTGGACTACGGCCTGAAGGCCTTGGGCAAAGAGGGGGTCCGTCTGTCGTCGGCGAGTGGGCACAGCGGTACCGGAGCCGTGATCACCGGGGCGGTCGAGGGGCTGCGGCTACCTCCTGGGGGATGCTGCGTAATGGCCGGGGTGGTGAGTTTCTCGGCGGGTTCACGTAGAGGGCCCCGGGAGACGGGACGGCTCCGTCGTGGTCGATACAGTTGGTGGGGAACCGCGAACGTATCGGTCAGGGAGCCGACCGGCTGCCCGAACAGCCGGCCGAACCGGCACCGGGTTTCGGTGCGGATCGGGTGCATCGACGGTGACCGACGCGGTGAAACCGGCATCGGAGCACAAGAGTCCGAGGCGTGACGGTGGGTCACTTGCTGTCGAGGCGACAGGCGAGCGGTTGTGTGCGTGTGTGGAAAAGCGTCGGGGATGCGAACATGACGCCCGCCGACCGGGCGTTGTTCGATCGCACCATCACCCGCGACGACGTTGCCTGATGGATCGAAGCGAGTAGCTGTCCGCGGCGACCGCCCGACCACTGTCGCCTACCGGCACGCCGGCCGAGCCACCGCCATCGCGACCCCACGGCGCCGGCCGATCGCGACGAACCCGGTCCGGAAACGACAACGGCTCCTCGGTCTGTACCGGGGAGCCGCTGTCCAGGTCTCGGGTTACGAGATCCGCTTCCTACAGGTTCTTCGGCAGTTTGATCTGCTCCGTGGGCGCATCGGCATCGACCGCGGCCCGGGAACGCGGAGTCGAGGAGCCGGAACCACCGGACCGAGGCCACGACGCACCGCCGGTCGCCGGAGCGGGCGCCCCACCGTCGCGGACGCCGACCACGATACCGGCGACCAGCGAGAGCAGACCGAGCACACCGAGCACGATCGGCAGGACGCGACCGAACAGCGACAGCCGGTCGATGTTCTCCTTCGCCACCGCCAGCTGCGACTCCACGGTGTCGGAATCGAATACCAGATGCGACTTCAGAGCGGTCACCTCGGGCTTGTCACCGCTGCGCGCGTAGAAGATGTTCAGCTTCTCGCCGCCCTTGACGATGGTGCCGGTCTCCGGCTCCACCCAGACATCACGCTCGTTGCTGTACCAGCGGTACATGGTGACGGGCTCGTCGCCGCCCTCGACACCCCACTTGGCCGCGGGCAGGCTCAGCCGGTTGGTCGGAGCCTGCACGGTATCCCACAGATTCGTCACCGGCACCTGCTGTTTGAAGTGGTAGACCTTGGTGTCGTTGATCTCGGTCTCCTCAACGAACTCCATATCGGTGGTGATCCGGGCGTTGACGTCGAAGTAGGGGTAGCTCTTCTTCTCGGTGCCGATCGGGAAGCGGTACTGCAGACCGGTGCGGTTCACCGGGTCGGCGATACTCTCCATGTTCTTGTTCACCGTCACCGCGATCGAACCGTTGGGGTCGGTCGAAACCGGCTCACCGGTCTTGCGGTCGATGGTGACCCGGTCGATGTAGGCGGTCAGCAGGCCCGCGTCACCCTGTTTGTCGATGCGCCGCAGCGTGTTACCCGCCTGGACGGTCATCTCGTTCGCGTCCGAGGGCTCCTCGACCGTGAGGAAACGCTGCGAGACCAGCGGAACGTTCTGGTCGATCTTGGCCGACCCCTCGGGCGCGGTGAGCGATTTGGCATCGAGCACCGAACTCTCCTCGTTCGGTTGGTTCACCGCGATCGTGGTGATCTCGAGGTCGAGAGGAGTTTTGGCCATCTTGCCGACGGTGTAGGTGGGGATCATCAACGCCGCGACGATCAGCAGCGCGCCGAGGCCCACCAGCAAGCAGGCAACCGTCCTTCTGGTTCCGGCACTCCGTGCCATGCAAAGTCTCCTCGTCGTAGAACACAGGTCGTTCCGCGGGTACTGCGGGCTCGCCGCGGCACTCGTGCGTCCCGACCCTAACAGCCTGGTGGCCCCCTGAGAGGCGCCGAGGCCTGGATCGGACCGAAATTGCTCGAGTCTAGCGCGAAACCCCTACCGGATCGGTCTCGAGGCCAGGTCAGGGCAGACTGGACACGATGACCACCGCCGTGACCACCGCATCCGCCGGCACCTCCGCCGCCCCCGAGCCCGGCTCGCGTACCTTCCTGCCCGCATTGGAGGGTATGCGCGGTATGGCGGCGCTCGGGGTGCTGCTCACCCATGTGGCCTTCCAGACCGGTGCCACCTCCTGGCCGGTGGTGGGACGTCTGCTGGAACGGTTCGATATGGCGGTCGCGGTGTTCTTCGCGCTGTCGGGGTTCCTGCTGTGGCGGCCGCACGCGGCGGCGGCCCGCGACCTCGGCACCGCACCGACGGTCGGGTACTACCTGCGGCATCGGATCGCCCGTATCCTGCCCGCCTATTGGGTGGTGGTGTGCGCGGTACTGCTCCTGCTGCCGGCCGCGTCCAATACCGCGGGTATGCAGGTATGGCTGTCGAATCTGGCATTGCTGCAGGTGTTCGTGCCGCTGACGCTCACCGATGGACTCACTCAGATGTGGAGCCTGTCGGTGGAGGTGGCGTTCTATCTCGTGTTGCCGGTCATCGCCTTCGCGATGTGCCGGTTGCGGGGCCGCTCGGCTCGAGCACGGGTACCGGCGCTGCTCGTGCTCGGGGTGCTCAGCCTGGGTTGGAATTTCCTTCCGGTACCCACCCCCGACGCCATCCACGCCGACAACTGGCTGCCGGGCTATCTGCCGTGGTTCGCCGGCGGCATGCTGTTGGCCGAACTCGTATATGCCGGTGGTGGACCGACCCGATGGCATCGCCTGTTCGGCAATCAGCGGTTGATGTGGACCGTGGCGACGGCGGCGTTCGTGGTGGCGGCCACGGACCTGGGCGGTGTCGCCGGACTGACCCGGGCCCAACCCTGGCAGTACGCCGCGAAAATGGGACTCGGCACGGTCATCGGTTTCGCATTGCTGGCCCCGCTGGTACTGGGGCCGCCCGGAAAACGACACCACTGGCTGGAATCGACGATCGCGGCCACCGCCGGCCGCTGGTCCTACGGGATCTTCATCTGGCATCTGGCGATGCTGTCGATAGTGTTCCCGATCTTCGGAATCATGCCGTTCCACGGCGACTTCGGCTACGTCCTGGTGCTCACCGTCGCGTTCACGCTGCCCCTCGCGGCCGCGAGCCACGCGCTGGTGGAGGAACCGTGCCGGCGACTGGCACGCCGGTTCGATCGGCCGCGCCGCTCGGCACCGCCGGTCGACACCCCGACCACGTGGTGACCGTCCGATCAGCCGCCGCAGTTACAGCATCCCGAACATCCGCTTTCCCTCCGGTTTTCGGCCGACTCCTCCTCATCGGTACCGAGACCAGAAAGCTACGCACGGCCGAGAAACCCCGCAACCCGGGGTCGCGCTACGACTGTTCGGCGCTCCATTCCGCCCGGGGTGCCGCGGACGGGTCGGTTTTCTCCGCCTGGTCGGTCTTCTTCCGACCGGACAGGCCCCGCCAGGCCAGATCGTCGAGCAGATCGACGGCCTCGGCGACCTGGATCCGACCACCGGCGACATGGTCGGCGATGGCCTCGCCCGCACCGATCACCGCGACGGCGACGATATCGAAGTTGGTGCCGGGCTCGGCGTGTTTGGCGCTGGACTCGAGCAGTTTGGCGGTGAGCTCGATGACCCGCTCGCGGGCATTCTCGATCTCCGACGCGAAGGTCTGCTGGCTGATGGCCTGCCGGTAGAGGACCTGCCAGGAGTTGCGGTTGGAGTCGACGAAGCCGAGAAAACCCTCCAGCGCTGTGCGCAGCTGTTCGTGTGGGGTGAGCAGCGGGTTGCCCGCCGGGGCGACCGATTCGAGGAAGCGCATACCTTCGCGCTGGATACAGGCGCGGAAAAGCTCGTCCTTGGATCCGTAGTAGAGATACAGCATCGGCTTGGAGATCTCGGCCTCGGCGGCGATGGCGTCCATCGAGGTCTCGTGGAAGCCCTTGCGTGCGAAAACCTCGACAGCGGCATCGAGCATCTGCTGCTCACGAACCGCTCTCGGAAGTCGCTTGGTTCCGCCCGCCATCCACTCTCCTACCGCAGTGAACCTCTTATATTACTCGAAAGTAAGTTCCGCGGGGTCGTATTTTGCCGGCCGCACTGTCCCGACAGCCCCTCCGACCACGTGAAACGCGCACGATATATCACGAATCGGACATCCGGCTCGGACCCGGACAACCACCCGGAGACGACGGACGGCACCGACGGCGACAGTCCGCCCATGCCGGTGCGGTGTCAGCAGGGTAGCGATACCCCCTTGAACTTCGCCATCCGAAGAACCGAGGCGTCCACCCGCTCCATCGGCAGACGACCGGCGGCCACCGCCTGCTCCAGCCGATCGAGCACCGAGCCCACCGCGTCCGTGCTGATCCACAGCGCGTTGTCGGCGCCGGCGACCAGGGCCGCCTCGACCGCTTCCTCAATGGACATCCGGCTGGTTATGGCCGCCATACCGCTCAGATCATCGGTGAAAATCGGCCCGTCGAACGGCTGAGCGCCGTAACCGGCACCGTCGCGCAGCAGCGCCATGGCCTCCGGGCTGATACTGGCGGGCACATTCGGTTCGGTCAGGCCGGGTACGTCCAGGTGGCCGACCATCACCCCCGAACCGGAACCGACCAGCTCACGGAACGGAACGAGGTCACGCTGCTGCAACCGGTCCAGCGGCGGAGTGCGCACCGCGCCCAGATGCGAGTCCCCGGACGCCTCACCGTGGCCGGGGAAATGTTTGAGGACCGTACCGAGCCCGGCCTCGTGCGCGGCACGGATATAGGACCCGGCATAGGTGGTCACCATCTGCGGATCAGCGGAGAACGAGCGATCGCCGATGACCGTATCGTCGGGCTGGGAGCTCACGTCGACATCGGGGGCGAAATCGACCGTCACCCCGAGATCCAGCAGGGCACGGCTGCGCTCCAGGCTCGCGTCGTGGAACTGCTCGGGAGTCATGGTCTGCGCGGTCGCCCGGGCCGACGGGGCCGCGCCGATCAGATCCGATACCCGGGAGACCCGGCCGCCCTCCTCGTCGATGGTGACCATGAGCGGAACCCGGGCCGCCGCCTTCACCTGGTCGATACCACCCGTGGACAGCAGCGACATATCCGTCCAGCCGCCGATGAAAATCCCGCCGACCTGGTGCGCGCGCACCACGGCGAGGGCATCGTCGGTTCCCGTGACGCCAACCGTCAGCAACTGGGCCAGCTTCTCCCGAGTGCTGAACTGCGCCAGGTATTCCGCGGCGCAGTCGCGTCCGGGCGTGGTCGCGCCGGGCGGAGTCGCCTCAACACCCGAGGCCCCGGGGGCGCCCAAGGTGTTGGGAGCGCCGGAACCGGTCCCGGACGATTCACGGGTATCGCTGCCCGAGCACGCGGCGGCGAGCGCGGCGAGCACAGCGAACAGGACGAAGAGCGTCTTCCGCATGGGTCGACGGTAGTCCGCACGACCCGCCACGGAAACATCGGTTCGATTACGACAACCATTCGCGGCGTGATCTTGCACCGCCGACCCCTGCCGATCGCTTCGGACGGATACGGTCGGGATATGGCCAGGGAACGTAGCACGCAGACTCCCGCGTTCGGGCGAGGGCCGGCACATCAATTCCTGCATGACAGCTCGGCACACTATTCCGTCCTGTACGGGATCTCGGGGGGTGAAGCGAGCGTACAAGTACCGCTTCTGTCCAACCGAAGACCACAAGCGACAGCCGGCAGCCACCTTCGGTTGCGTCCGTTACGTCTACAACCGGGACTTGGCCGAACGTTCCCGCGCTTGGACGCAGGAACGGCGGGTCCCGCACGCCGAGACAAACAAGGTGCTCACCGGCTGGAAACGCAACCCCGACACCGCATGGCTCACCGAGCCGTCCCAGGGTCCGCTGCCCGACGGTGCTGTCCCGTCGCTGTACACGCTCTCGACTCGACCGGTGCGCGAGAACCAAGTGATCGCCATCGAGGATCTGGGCGTGCGGGACATGGTCCGCAATCGCAAGCTCGCATGAGAGCTCTCGGATGTGTCATGGTCGATGTTCCGGTCGATGCTCGAGTACAAGGCCGACCGGTACGGGTGCACCGTGGTGGCGGTCGACCGGTTCCGTCCTTCGTCGAGAACATACTCGGCGTGCGGGCAGATCAACACTGCGATGCCACTTCATGTGCGGGAGTGGGTGTGCAGCTGCGGAGCACATCACGACCGGGACGTGAACGCGGCCGAGAACACAGAAGCCGCCGTTCCGGCGGTGCTCGCCTGCGGAGATGGTGTGAGAGCGCCCCGCAGCCGATATGGGGAGGCAACCGTCGATGAAACAGGAAAACTCGGGTGCGAAACCGGGAATCCCCCGCCTTCGGGCTGGGAAGGGAGTCAAGGGATTCTTACTGGCACAGGCGGACGGCGTGATCCGCGGTCAGGGGGTCCGAGCGAGTTTCGACAATGCGCGGCGGGCCGCGGCGGCGCTGCGGGACGGAACCGCCGGCGCGGTGGTGGGGGCGCTGCCGTTCGACCCACGCCGGCCCGCGGCGCTCACCGAACCCGAGCGGATGACATATACGGCCGGCCCCTGGCGGCCCGCGGCGCTGCCGGACCTGCCGGCGGTACGCGTGGTGCGCGAACGGCCGGACCCCGCCGAACACATGACGCGGGTTGCCGACCTCGTCGAGCGGATCAACGATCCGGACCTTCCGCTGCGCAAGGTAGTCGCGGCCCGCTCGGTGCTGGCCGAAGCCGACGCCGAACTGGACGTGCAGGTCGTCGCCGCCCATCTGTTGACCAGGCAGCCGCGCGCCAATGTCTTCGCGGTCGATCTGAGCCCGGCGGGCCGAACCGGACATACCCTGGTCGGCGCCAGCCCTGAAGTACTCGTCACCCGCCGCGGCACCGCTGTCACCCTGCATCCACTCGCCGGAACCCTGCCTCGGCTGGCCGATTCCGACGCCGACGCGGCACAGGCCGCGGAGTTGCTTGCCAGCACCAAGAATCAGGACGAACACGCGTTCGTCATCGAGTGGATCCGGGAACGACTGGGCCCGGTA
The DNA here is from genome assembly GCF_000308495.1 of Nocardia brevicatena NBRC 12119. Lineage (GTDB taxonomy): Bacteria > Actinomycetota > Actinomycetes > Mycobacteriales > Mycobacteriaceae > Nocardia > Nocardia brevicatena. The sequence continues at coordinate 284,590 of NZ_BAFU01000086.1, forward strand.
TGCACCGAGCTGTCCGTACCCGACCGGCCGGAGCTGGTGCACACCCACGAGGTATGGCATCTGGGCACACCGATCCGCGGCATACTGCGCGATCCCGTGCCGAGCGCCCTCGAACTCGCGCTGCTGCTGCACCCCACCCCGGCGGTCTGCGGCACACCCACCGCGGCGGCCCTCGACACCATCCTCGAACTGGAAGAGGACCGCGGCTTCTACGGCGGCGCGGTCGGCTGGTGTGACCGGCAGGGCGACGGGGTGTGGGTGGTGGCCATCCGCAGCGCCGAACTCGCCGCCGACCGCCGGAGCCTACGTGCCTTCGCGGGCGGCGGGATCGTCGCGGCCTCCGAACCCCAGGCGGAGCTGGACGAGACGACCGCGAAACTACGGACCCTACTCGGCGGCCTGAACTGTCCGATCGATACGCCGGCTGCTAGGTTGACGAGGTTGTCTCTGCCTGCCTCGAAGTTTGGAGTGCCGCGATGAAGTTTGCTGTCCCTGGTGTTGCGAGTGCGGTTGTCGGCGCCGTCCTGGGCGCAGTCGCGGTATTCGCCGTCACCGCGGCGCTGCAGCAGAACACGCGCCCGGAGATCGACCGCAGCGGCAAGGCCGAATCCTCACTGCTGAACAACGTCGAATACGGCAGCCGCTGATCAACCCCCCGACCCTCCCGTACCGTCCGCGCCGACCCCTTCCGGCGTGGACGCCGACCGCCTGAACCCCGGTGCCCGACCAGTCCGAACCCGCCGAGCAGGCCCACGCGGACCCACTTTCGGCGTCGAGCCCCGAACCGGATACCGCCGCGACCGCGCCGCTGGGCCGGCGTTGGTTCCTCGGCTCGGTGGTCGTCGCTTTCCTACTGACCTTTCTCCAGTCCCCTGGCCTGACCGTCGCCGACACCAAATACGACCTGACCGAGAACCCGCTGGGTTTCCTGGCGCGAGCGGCTCATCTGTGGAGCAGCCAGGCACCGATGGGTCAGGTGCAGAATCAGGCATACGGCTACTTCTTCCCGCACGGGGCCTTCTTCTGCCTGGGCGATCTGCTCGGGATACCCGGATGGGTGAGCCAACGGGTCTGGTGGGCGCTGCTATTACTCGCCGGGTTCTGGAGCGTGGTGAAACTATGCGAAACGCTGGGTATCGGCAGTCGCGGATCCCGGGTTCTCGCGGCCCTCGCCTACGCACTGTCGCCGCGGGTGCTGACCACACTCGGGTCGATCTCCTCGGAGACCCTGCCCATGATGCTGGCACCGTGGGTGCTGCTGGCACCGGCGGCCCTGGGCACCGCCTACCGGCGTCGCCGCCACGGTGGTGCGCATTCCCCGGCGGGCAGCGCGCTGGCATTGGCCCTGATGGGGGCGGTGAACGCAGTGGCGACGGTGGCCGCGTTCCTGCCCGCCCTGCTGTGGTGGGCGTCTTACCGGCCCAACCGCGCCTGGTGGCGGTTCACCCTAGCCTGGGTGCCGCTGCTGGCCCTGGCGACCTTCTGGTGGGCGGGGCCGCTGCTGTTGCTCGGACGGGTGAGCCCCCCGTTCCTGGACTACATCGAATCCTCCGGCGTGACCACCCAGTGGGCCTCGCTCGGCGAAGTCCTACGCGGTACCGACAGCTGGACACCGTTCGTCTCCCCGGAACGGATCGCCGGAGCGGTGCTGGTCACCCAGCCCGCCGCGGTACTGGCCACCGGGTTGATCGCGGCCG
>NZ_BAFU01000085.1 GCF_000308495.1 Nocardia brevicatena NBRC 12119
GTCAGCGGCAGCGCGCGATCGGTCAGCGCCCGCAGCTGCGCCTGCACACCTCCCGGGTCCGGCGGAAGCGCGCCCGCGGTGGCGCGCCCGGCCTGGGTGTCGGTGCCCACCGCGACGATCACGGCCACTGCGGATCCGCTCACCACCGTACTGCCCTCGAACACCATGCAGGCCTGGTCGCCGAGCACCGCGCCCGGGGTGGCTTCGACCTGCTTGGGCACCGTCACCGATTCCCCGGTGAGGCCGGATTCGTCCATCTCCAGGTCGTCGGCGCGCAGCAGCCGGGCATCGGCGGGTACCACCTCGCCGGCGCGGATGGTGAATATGTCGCCGACCTCCAGTTGCTCGGCGGGAACGGTGGTGGCGGGGGGATCGTCGGCGTCGATATCGGCGCGTTCGATCAGCCGGGCGGTGAGTTTCTCGCCTTCGATGAGCTTGTGCAATTCGTTCTCGGCGGCCTGGCGCTGACGCGCGGAGATCATCGCGTTGACGGTGAGCACCGACGACAGCAGTACGGCATCGGACGGGGAACCGAGAATCGCGGTCGCCGCCGCACCGACACCGAGGATGGGGGTCAGCGGATCGGCCAGCTCGCGGCGCATATTCCCGAGGAACTCCATCAGCGGTGCCGCCGCGGTCAGCACGCCGTTGCGGCCGGCCGGTTCGGCGGGGCCCCGTTCGTCGAGCGGTACCGGTTCCGGCAGCCGAACCAGCACCTCCTCCGGCTCCAGCGCATGCCAGGGCAGCAGCGGCGCCGGCGCGGCGGAGGGTTCGCCGCGTGTCGCGCGCATCCCGGTCAGCGCCCCGCTGAACAGTCCCGCGAAGTTCGCGGCGATCATGGGAGCGGTCCTGGTGCGCGTGGCGGGTGCGGCGGCCAGTAGCAGGCCGGTGAGGCTGCAGGCCGATAACGCCAGGGTGCGGCCGCGCTCACTGACCTGCCGGGCGGGACCGACCGCGGCGAGGGTCCGCTGCACCTGCCCCAGGTCTCGGCACAATACGTCGGCCGACCACGGAATATGGATCTCGCTGCCCTCGCAACCGATGAGGCCGAGCGCCACGTCGGCGCGGTCGAGGGCTCTGTGCGCACGGGTGCTGAGCACCGCGACCGCGTGTCCGTCTCGTTGCAGCCGGTGCACATGCGCGCTGAGCGAACCGCGCGCGGAGACGAACTCGTCGGCCATCGATCGCAGTTCGCTCGCGTCCCGGTGCCCGGCGAGCACCACGCGCAGCCCGGCCCGGCGCGCGGTGTTCAGCACACCGTGGGCACGGGTGTCCAGTTCCCGCCCCACCAGGACACGGCCCACGGGCCGGCCGTTGTCGCGCAGTTCGCGCCACACCGGACGGAAGGTGGTCCCGCGATCGCGGGCGCCGGAGTTCGGCTGCACCAGTCGCACGTGGTGATCGCGCCGATCCCATTCGGTACTCTCCTCGTCGGGCTCCCACAGCAGGCGCTGCGCTGTACTCCACACTCGCGGGACGGACCAGGATTTGTCGGTGACCTCGGCGTCGAGCACCACCCGGCGGGAGGTTGCCAGCGATTCGCCGTCGATGACCAGCGCGGTCAGCCGGTCCAGGCGGCGCCACGCCGCCGGGTGCAGGGTCAGCGCACCGGCGCCTGCCAGGGAGGTGGCCACGGTGGCGGCGAACACCTCCCGGCCCGCGCGGGCCGCCTTGGGCGCGCCGAGCAGCAATGCGTCCGGGACGTCGCCTACCCGGCCGGCGCCGGCCAGGGCGGTGGCGCCGGCCAGGGACGCGGTCGCCGTCTCGTCGGCGACGCGCTCCACCGGTCCGCGCGGCAGGTCGGCGGGCCGGGTATAGGGTGGCAGCGGTTTGTCGACGCCGAAGTGCTCGGCGTCGACAATATCGGCTTCCCATTCTCGCCACTGCAGATGGCGGGCGACGGCCTCGGTGAGGACGAACCCGCGCTGCACCGTGTCGGCCAGCAGATTCGTCATTCCGCCGGCCGCGTCCTCACCCAGAGCGGTGCCCGTGGCATTGGCAATGGCCAGCAGCAGATCGGTACGGACGCCACCGAGCCGGTCCTCCAAGAGCCCACGCAGGCGGGGCTGGGCGTCGGTGAACGCCGCCACGGCCCGTACGGTGCGCATCAGCCCGCGCAACGGCGGCACCGTACCCGCGGCGGATACGGCGATGGCACAGATATCGCCCGCGACCTCGATCGCGGCCGCGAGCACCGGCTCGCGGTCGGCCGGGAATTCGGTGGCCCGGCTCCACCCATCCTCGGAGACCTTGGATTCCCGCTCGACCGCCTCGATCTCCGCCAGCAGCCGGTCCAGATCCGCGCCGCTGGACACGCTCGTGACAATTCGGCCGGTGACGGCGTTCACCCGCCACCACTTCACCCCCCGCAACCGGCCCAGGTGCTGTTCCAGGGCGCGGGCCACAGTGGAGCTGTGCCCGTTGCCCAGACCCTGTACCTCGATGGTGGCGCAGCCCTCGTCCTCGTTCACCGTGACGCGGCGTTGGGCGCGCCGGTCTCGGGGGTCGAGCAGGGCTGCCAGATCGTCCCGCAGCCTGTTCACCGGGCCGGGGCCGAACAGCGCGGCGGTCTCGGCCGCCTTCTCCACCGCCTGCAACGGCGTTTCCGCGGCCCTCACCCCGATATCGACGGCACGCTGCGCCCCGACGCGCACCGCGCCGGTGAGGGCCATGGTGGGTGTGGTAATCCAACGCGGAGCCGGCATGCTGCGGAGAGAGACAACCATAATCGGCATCTACCCGGCGTTTGCCGGTGCAAACGCCGGCAAACGCCCATTCGGGCGCCCTACGATGCCCACCGTTCGCGGGCATCTCGTGTCGCGCGATATGACACTGCGTGCTCACCGTTCCCGTACGCGGTCGCGGCCGATGTCTACTCCGCGCGGCCCACCGCCTTGCGAGCGGTACACCCACTCCCGGGCTGCGCGGAAGGGTCAACAGGTCGAGGACACCGGTTCGTTGCGCAGCCGTGCCTCGACGTAGTTCCATGCCTCGGCGAAGCCCGCGGCGGCCGCGGTCATATGTTCGGCGATATCGTAGGTCACCAGTGTCACGGGCGCGCCGGCGCGGCAGTAGCGGTCGACGACCTCCGCGACGGAGTCGTACGGTGTCAGTGTGTCGTAGCGGCCCTGCCAGATGTATATCGGAGCGCTCGGTACACCGTCGAAACGCCGCAGGCTGTTCTCACGCAGCACGTCGTGAGCGGCGGGGCTGTCCATCAAGGTCTTGGAGGCGGCCATCTGCTCCGCGCTACGGAACGCGCCGTGGAAGAGCAGGAACCGGCGGCAGGCGTCATTGGTGAATTCGCGGAACCAGAGTCCGTTTTCGTTGAGCTGATCCGAGATGGGCAGCCGAGCGGGGTATTCGCGCTCCAGTCCCATGGCGGCTGCGAAGGCCAGACCGAAGCCGGGATGCGGTGCGAAGCCGAGGCCGAGCGCCATCTGCTCGAGGTCGGCGGGAATCCCGCCTGCCACGGAGGCGGTGATCGCCAGGTCCGGCGCGTAGCTCGGCTGCAGGGCAGCGGCCCATGCGGTGGCCATGCCCCCACCGGAATAACCGGCCATGATGACGGGCGAGTCCCGCAGACCGAGTTCGGTGGCCCGCTGGACGGCCATGATGCTGTCGAGCGTCACCATCCCGCTGAGGCGTGCCGCGCCGTAGGCGACATTGGGACCGAGATAGTCGGGCAGCGAGATCGCCCAGCCGCGCTCGACCGGCAACATGGCGCCCACGGCGTCCTGCAACTCGCCGTTGAACAGCGACCGAGAAGGGTTGCACCGGGTGCCGAGGGAGTTGATCAGCGCCTGATACGAGATCAGCGGCGGGTGGGTGACGCCGTTCGGCAGTAGTACCGTGGTCACTCCCATGATCGGAGCGCCCATCGAGTTCGTGGACCGGAAGGCCACCTGCCAGGCGGTTGTCCCGAGGTAGGGGCCGCTATCGATCCGGCGGGTCCGCACCACATCGCCCGGCGCGAGCGCGGCGAGATCGGCCGGTGCCGTGTAGAAGAGGTCGGGATCGGGGGTCGGGTACAGCGGTTCGGCCTCGGCAGGGGCGATGAGAATACTGATGGAGACAAGACTCAGCACCAGAATCGCGAAGCGGGTGGCAGCTCTGAACACAGCCTTCCTTCCGGCATGGAAAACGGGTGGGCGAAGGTTCGGGACGAGTGGCGGGGTAACCGTCCCCGCGGAATGAGTGACCTGCGGATCGCGGGATGGTGGGGGGACGCGATGGATGCAGGGGTCGTCTGCTGAGTAGACGTCGCGACCGGCTTGTCTCCCTTTCGAATCCGTGATGTCCGACGGCACACGGTATACAACGCTCGGGCCGCTGCGCAGATATTAGTGCGGTTCGCGGCAGGAGGGTATGGATCCGGAGGTTCTGGTGACTATTGGGAAACGAACGGGCGGATCGTTGTGATCGGATCAGAACGGCCGGCCCGGTACGGCGTCGCGGTCGGTGCCGAAGGCGTGGTCGACAGCACGGAGCCGCTCGAGGTCCGCGGCGCGCAGCCGGTGCGCGGCCGGTGCGCGGCCGCGAACACCCGTGCCGGGTAGGCGCCCAGGAACATGCTGCCGAGCACCTCCATGCCGAACTCGATATCGGCGGTCCGGTCGGGGGGAACACAGTCGGTGATCCCGTCACGGACCGACAGCGCGAAGGTCCGCCCGCGGCGCGGAACGGGTCGTGGGCGGTGAGCACCACGTCCACATCGCCCTGATAGTCGCAGGCGGCCGGTCCACCGGCGCGCCGGTCGTACGCCGTATCCGATATGCCGCGAATAGCCGAACTTGTATCCGGCGCAGACCGGAGCGCCCGTCCCCACGTCCGAAAAGGCTTACCGGCCGCGATCGCGGGTAGCTCCCGAAGGCGGAACGGTGCCGGTCGGGCCGGCGGATACGGGACGGAGGAAGCGCATGCGGTTGCGGAGCAGCAGGCCCTACGGTCCCGGAATCCGTCGAATCGGGCGTGGGCGCGGGTTCTCCTATGTGACCACCGATGGGGAGCGCGTGACCGATGACGAGACGCTCGACCGCATTCGGCGCCTGGTGATTCCGCCTGCTTGGCGCAAGGTGTGGATCTGCTCCCACCCGAACGGGGCATATCCAGGCGATCGGTATCGACGTCGCGGGGCGGCGCCAGTACCTCTACCACGAACAGTGGCGCCGTGAACGGGATGAGGAGAAATTCGATCGTGTGCTGGAGTTGGCGGCGCGTCTGCCCGATGTGCGGCGGCGGACCTGGACTCGCCCGGGCTCGGTCGACACCGGGTGGAGGCGGTGGCGATCGGATTGGCGGACCGCGGCGTATTCCGGGTGGGCGGTGAGGAGTACGCCGCGGAGAACGGCACGCGGGGCGTGGCGACCCTGCTCCGCGGGCAGGTGCGCGTGTCGGGGACCGAGATGTTGTTCGACTATCCGGCCAAAGGGGTGTCCGTCGCCTGGTCCGCCTCGACGACCCCCGCCTGGCGAAAGCCGTTCGGGCGTTGCGCCGCGGCCGCGCCGACTCGGAACGGCTGCTGGTCTACCGCAACGGTTCCGGCTATCGGGAGCTGCGCGTGGACGAGGTCAATGCCCGGTTCAAGGAGTTGACCGATAGCGAGTGCAGTGTCAAGGATCTGCGTACCTGGCAGGGTACCGTGTTGGCCGCGTCGGCTTTCGGCACCGCCGAGCGCCTACGGTCGCAGCGGGGTCGCATCCGCGTTCGGCGCGCGGTCTTCGAGCGGGTCGCCGAGGCGCTGGGCAATACCCCGACGGTGGCCCGCGATTCCTATATCGACCCGCGGGTGGTGGAGGCATTCGACCGCGGCGCGACAATCGCGGCCGCATTGCGCCGCGCCGACCGTATCCACGACGAGGAACAGCGGACAGAGGTTGTCGAACGTGCGGTGATCCGGTTGCTGCGCGCGGCGAACCGGGCCGGGCGGGGATGAAGGGGCGCGGCACTCGACCGGGTGGGTGCGCGGATACCGGTCAGGTGGGAGGAGACTTCGGGCCGCCGGTGAGCTCGGAGTGATGATCGCGCATCGCCTCGATCACCGCCTGCAGGACACGGTGGGCCACCAGCAGTTCCTCGGTGGAGTGGCCCGACATTCCCGCGCGGGTTCGGTGGCCGAGCGGACCGAAGAACGAGCTCGCCACCGCCATACCGTGCTCGGCGTAGCGCAGAATCACTTTTCGGCGGTCGCCGGGGTCGGCCTCGCGGCGGATATGGCCGGAGGCGATCATGCGTTCTACCAGGTAGGTGATCGCCGCGGAGGATAGTCCGAGTAGCGAGCCCAGCCGCCCCGCGGTGAGCGGGCTACCCTCCGCGTCGGCGGTGGCGATATGCGTCAGTGCGCGGAAGTCGGTCGGGCGCAGGTCATTGGCCTGCGCGAACACCTGACCGAGTTGTTCGGAGATCACGGTCAGGGCGCGGATATCCGCGGCGATATCGGATTCGGCGGTCGTCCTGCCCTCATCGGGAGCGGCACCGCCGGTCGGGGGCAGGGTCACGTCGACATCCTCCTGTATTCGCGTCGATGCGATCGGAGCGACCGCTGTCTTGCGGAGTATTTCAGTTTCTGAAATAGTTTGCCGGGTGAATGCTTGGGAGCGGTATTCCGCCGTTGTCACCGGCCGGCGCTCGTGGATCGTGCTCGCGGGGATCATCGCAGTGGCCGCCTCGTTGATGGCACTGGTCGGCGACAACGACGACTCGGGTCGTGCACCGGAGTCCTTGCCGGATACGGCGGAGTCCGCCCGCGTACGCGATGCGCTCGCGGCGTTTCCCGGCGGGGATCGAGTGCCGGTGATCGTGGTGGTCACCCGAGCCGACGACACGAAACTCGGTGAGGCCGATATGGCCGCGGCCGCCGATGCCGTGAACCGGATCGCCCAGGAGGCGCCGGACGCCGCGCCCTCGGGCAAACCCGGGCTGATTCCCGCGTCCGACGGCGCGGCTGCCCTCGGCCAACTGGAGGTGCCCGCCGACCTGAACGGCAGCGCTCTCACCGAATATATCGACGGGCTCCGGGAAACCGCGCGGGCGCAGGCACCGTCGGGACTGGTTCTGCAGATCACCGGGGGTCCCGCGTTCGGCGCCGATATCGCCGACTCCTTCGCCGGCGCGGACGTGACCTTGCTCGCGGTCACCGCACTGGTCGTCGCCGTGCTGCTGATCGCGACCTATCGGTCTCCCGTGCTGTGGCTGGTGCCGCTGCTGATCATCGGCTTCGCCGATCGGACGGCCACCACGGTCGGAACCGGGCTGGCCCGCGCCACCGGCCTCACCTTCGACGGTTCGACGGCGGGCATCACCGGCGTGCTGGTGTTCGGCGCCGGCACGAATTACGCCCTGCTGTTGGTCTCCCGCTACCGCGACGAACTACACCGCTCCCAGGATCACCGCACCGCCTTGCGGGTGGCGGTCCGACGGGCCGGACCGGCGATCCTCGCCAGCAATATCACCGTGGTCCTCGCGCTCCTGGTGCTGCTGACCGCGACATTGCCCAACACTCGATCCCTCGGCTTGTTCGCCGCCGCCGGTTTGCTGGTCGCCGTCGTATTCGTGCTGTTGGCGTTGCCGCCCACGCTGGCGCTGTGCGGTAGGAAGGTCTTCTGGCCGTTCATCCCGCGCGTCGACGAGCGCGACATCGCGGTGCGCGGTGCCTGGCATACGATCGCGGCGCGGGTGGTGGCCCGCCCGGTGCCGGTGGTGGTGAGCGCGCTGATGCTCCTCGCGGTCTGCGCGAGTGTCCTGTTCGGTGTGCGGGTGGGCCTGTCGCAGACCGAGCAGTTCCGGGTCGACGCCGAATCCGTCACGGGTTTCGACACCCTGGTCGCGCATTTCCCCTCGGGCACCGCGGATCCCACCACGGTGTTGGCGGACGAACGAGCCGCACCGCAGGTCCGGCGGGAGCTCGAGGCCCTGCCGGAAGTAACCCGTGCCTCCATCGCCGGACCGCTGCACGACGGGTTGAATCGCTGGGCGGTCACCCTCGAGGCCGAACCGGATTCCAACGGCGCCTTCGCCGCGATCGAGAATATCCGTACCGCATTGGCCGGCATCCCGGACGCCGATGCGCTGGTCGGCGGCAGTGATGCCGAAGCCCTCGACACCCGCGACGCGTCCCGACGCGACCTGGTGCTGATGGTACCGCTCATCCTGGCCGTGGTGTTCACGGTGCTCCTGGTGCTGCTGCGCGCGGTCCCCGCCGCGGTGCTGCTCATCGGTGTCACCGTGCTCAGCGCGCTGGCCGCCCTCGGTGTGGGCAGCGGGTCGGTGAGCATATCTTCGGGTTCCCGGCGCTGGACACCTCGGTGCCACTGTTCGGGTTCCTGTTCCTGGTCGCCCTGGGCGTGGACTACACGATCTTCCTGGTGACCCGGGCCAGAGAGGAAACACCCGACCGCGGCACCACCGCCGGGATCGTGCGCGCGGTATCGGCCACCGGTGCGGTCATCACCAGTGCGGGCATCGTGCTCGCCGCGGTGTTCTGTGTGCTCGGCGTCCTGCCGCTCATCACCCTCACGCAACTGGGGATCATCGTCGGTATCGGCATCGTGCTCGACACCTTCCTGGTCCGCACCGTCGTCACTCCGGCGCTGTTCACGCTGGTCGGACCCGCGGTGTGGTGGCCGAGCAGATTGACCGCCGAGCGGTAGCCGGCGCGGCCACCGGCGCTGTCAGTCGGCGAATACGTCCGTCAGATCACCGTAGAGGCGCTGTTCGGTGAACCGGAGCGCCGGCCCGTTCTCGGTGTCCACCGAGCGGACCGTGCCGAACACGCTTCCCGGAATATCCAGGGTCCGACCGTTTTTCAGGTCGTAGTGGATCCGGAGTTCGAGAGCGAAATCGATGGAGCCGTCCGCCCGCACCGCTTCGACAAGTGAGGTCACGGTGTGTTCGATACCCGTGCAGCGGTCCAATACGACCTGGATCGACCGGGCCGCGGCTTCGCGGCCGGTGACCGTCGGGGCGTTGGCGAAGGTCAAGCGGACATCCTCGGTCATCAGGGCACACGCCTCCGTCAGCCGGTCCGGATCGAGTGTGTCGACCAGCTGGTAGTAGTGCTCACCCAGCTCCCGTACGGAAGTTACGGCCGTGGTCATGGTTCTCCTCGTGCTGCTTTCTCGGGTGTCCCGCTGGTGCGAGCACCGACAGGACCGGTGTACGCGCGCCGGACCGTGGTCCCCGCGCTGTGCCCACCGTAGACGAAAACCGTAGGTATATCGAGGAATTGGTCTCACCCCGCCTGTGCCGGTCGAGCTACGGAGACCGTTGCCCATCCGCCGGTCGGGGAGCGGCCTCGGCCGGTCGGGAAATGGTGTCGATGACATCGGCGATGATCCGGTCGAACAACTCGTCGGGCTCGGGCGGCGCGACGGTACGTGCTCGGCGAAATCAGCGGTCTCCATTGCGGGGCATACCACCGATTCCGCCGGCCAATCGTCCGAGCGCTGATGTCCCGGACGATGGTCGCCTCACCCATGGATGTGACAGGTGGGCGAGAGCGGGTATCCAACACGGAAGAAGCCCGGCTGGAGGTGGTGGCAATGCGTGAGAACCATTTCGGCGCGCCGGAGGTGATCGTCCCGGTGGTCGAGGAGAAGCCGATGCGGACCTGGCTATGGCCCACGATGCTCATCATCGCGTCCGTCATCGGTATCGGCATCATCGTGATGGTGCTGGTGAGCAATGCCGATTTCGACACCGGACCCGCGAAGGTGACCCCGACGCCGGGGCCTTGCGAGCCGTTCTGCACGAACACCGTCGCTCCGCCGGGCCCTTGATCCGGTCCGGCCTCGGCCGGGTCGTCACCGGCGCCGTGCTGTTAGTGTTCGCGACGATGCTGCCGATGAGAGACGTTCGATGACCGACACACCCCCTCCGGCGATGCGGGGGGCCGGCCACGTTCCGGATGCGAACCCGTCCGACCCCGAATCGGCCGATCCCATCGTCGACTACCGGTTCACCCTGGCCAATGAACGCACGTTCCTGGCCTGGAGCCGTACCGCGCTCGGGCTTCTCGCCGCGGGCGTCGCCGTACACCAATTGGTGGACCCGGATCGGATGACCATCGTGCGTACCGCGCTCGCGACGGGGTGCACGATTCTCGCGGTCGTCACCGCGCTCGGCGCCTATCTGCGTTGGCGCAAGGTCGCGGCCGCCATGCATGCGGGCCGCGCGCTACCGCCCACCTGGTTGATACCGAGCCTTACCGCGGGCATCGCGATCATGACCGGTCTCGTCGCGATCGGACTGTGGCTGTGGTAGGGGCGGGCGGTGGGAGGGACGTCCCGATGCCGATAACCCTGCCCGATGAAGTCGAGGCCACTATCCGGGAGTTTTTCGAGGAGCGGGGCGAACGCTGGCTCGCGGACCTGCCCGATGTGGTGTCCCGGCGGTGCCTGGACTGGGAGTTGGAGCTCGTCGGCCGGTCGTTCGGGGGCGGCACCCATTCGTTCGTGGCACCGGTGCGGTGCGGCGCCGGTACGGTCGCGGTGCTGAAGGTCCCGGTTGTCGACGAGGAGAACGCCGGTGAGGCCGCGGGGCTGCATTGTTACCAGGGCGACGGCGCGGTACGACTCTACGACTTCGACCCGGACAGTGGCGCCATGCTGCTGGAGTGGGCGCGTCCCGGCACGCCGTTGCTCGTCCAGCCCCCGACCCCCTTGGAGGGCCTTCCGGAGAACACGGACAGGGTGCGGCTCGCCTGTGCCCTGTATCGGCGCCTGCGTCGACCGGCCGTCGATATCCCGGCCGGATACCCGCCGCTGCCCCTGGTGGCCGATGTGGTGGCCGATTGGGTGCGGCGGCTGTCCGACTCGACGCTGACCGAGCGGCTGTCGCCGGAACTGATCGCACAGGCGCGGTACTGGTGTGCGGAACTGGCCGAACCGGACGGGCCGCCGGTGATCGTCAACCGCGATACGCACCTGGGCAATATCATTGCCGCCGAACGGGAGCCGTGGTTGCTGGTCGACCCGAAGGCGTACCTGGGGGAGGCGGCGTTCGATGCCGGATTTCTCATCCTGAAACAGGTGGAGACTCATCCCGACCCCGCACGTGCCCGTCCTCAGGTCGCCGCGACGGCGGAGTGGCTCGAGGTGGACCGGGAACGGGCCCGCGGATGGGCGTTCATGCGGGCGTTGGAAGAAGTCGCGTGGTCGCTCGAGGACGACCGTCCCGACGATGTGCGCAGATTTCTCACGGTGGCCGCGGCGCTGGTGTGAACGGTGGACGGGGTGCCGGTCCGCCGATCGGGACCCCGGCCCGCGACAGCGGCACGCCGAGGCGCCATACTCGACAGGTGAGTGCACCAGCCGTCACCAAGCCCGCCATCCTCAGCGTGGACGACGATCCGGGGGTGTCCCGGGCCGTTGTCCGCGATCTGCGGCGCCGTTACGGCGCCGACTATCGCATCCTGCGCGCCGAGTCCGGTGCACAGGCGCTGGAAGCGCTGCGCGAGATGAAGCTGCGCGATCAGCCCATCGCGGTGCTGATCGCCGATTACCGGATGCCGGGTATGGACGGTATCGAGTTCCTCGAGCAGGCCATGGACCTGCATCCTTTCGCGCGGCGCGTGTTGCTGACCGCCTACGCCGACACCAACGCCGCCATCGATGCGATCAATGTGGTCGACCTCGACCACTACCTGCTCAAACCCTGGGATCCGCCGGAGGAGAAGCTGTACCCGGTGCTGGACTCCTTGCTCGACGCCTGGCTGTCGAGCAAACATCGGCCGGTGCACGGGACCAAGGTCGTCGGTAATCGGTGGTCGCCGCGTTCCTCCCAGGTCAGGGAGTTTCTGGCCCGCAACCAGCTACCGTACCGCTGGTTTCCGGCCGAGGAACCGGAGGGCGCGCGGCTGCTCGAGGCCGCCGGGGCCGATCCGCGCAGTTGCCCGGTGGTGATCACCGAGAGCGGACAGGCGCTGATCCAGCCCAGCGACGGCGAACTGGCCGAGAGCGTGGGACTGAGCACCGAACCGACCGGCGATTTCTACGACCTCATTGTCGTCGGGGGCGGTCCGGCCGGACTGGGCTCGGCGGTGTACGGCGCTTCCGAGGGGCTGCGAACCGTCCTGGTCGAACGCACCGCGACCGGTGGCCAGGCGGGACAGAGTTCGCGGATCGAGAACTATCTGGGGTTCCCGGACGGGCTGTCCGGCGCGCAACTGGCCGACCGGGCGCGGCGGCAGGCCGCGAAGTTCGGCGCGGAGGTGATCACCACCCGCGAGGTGGTCGGGCTCGAGGTGAACGGGTCGGCCCGCACTGTGCGCTTCGCCGACGGCGGCACGCTGTCCGGACACACGGTCATCGTCGCGACCGGCGTCGACTACCGCCGGCATCCCGCTCCCGGCGTGGACGAATTCACTGGGCGCGGTGTCTACTATGGTTCGGCGATGACCGAGGCCGCCGAATGCGCCGGGCACGACGTCTATATTGTCGGCGGGGCGAACTCGGCGGGACAGGCGGCGATGTTCCTGTCCCGCAACGCGCGCACGGTGCACCTGGTGGTCCGCGCCGACTCGCTGGAAAAGTCCATGTCCTATTACCTGGTCCAGCAGATCGCCCAGGTGCCCACCATCCGCGTGCACACCAATACCGAGGTGGTCGCGGTCGACGGCGACGACCACCTGCACACGGTCGTGTTGCGCGACAACCGCACCGGCGCCGAGGAGAAGGCACCCGCCGAACGGCTGTTCCTGTTCATCGGGGCCGCCCCGCAGACCGAATGGCTCGACGGCGTGGTGTGCCGTGACACCGCCGGATACGTCCTGGCCGGGCCCGACCTCATGGTGGACGGCGCCCGTCCGGGCGGTTGGGAATTGCCGCGACCACCACACCATCTGGAGACGAGCGTGCCGGGGGTGTTCGTCGCCGGTGACGTCCACGCCGAGTCCGCCAAGCGGGTGGCCTCGGCCGTCGGTGAGGGCGCCATGGCCGTCATGCTCGTGCACCGGTACCTGGCATAGGAAGGCCGAGGAATGAGTATCTGCGATCCCACCGAACTGCGGACGCTGTTCCTGTTCGAGAAGCTCGACGAGGACCAGTTGGCATGGCTGTGCGCCGATGGCCGTATCGAGCACCTCGAATCGGGTCCGGTATTCCACGAGGGCGACCCGGCGACATGTTTCTACGTGCTGATGGACGGCGAGCTGCGGCTGACCAAGCTCTCGGCGGGCCGGGAGATCGAGATGGTGCACACCGACCACCGCGGCTCCTATGCCGGCGCGTGGACGGCCTATCTGGGCGAGCGGGCCGATACCCATTACACCGTTTCGATGTACGTCACCCGCCCCTCGCGCTTCTTCGTGCTGGACGGGCAGGTTTTCGCCCGGATGATGCACGAGTGGTTTCCGATGGCCGTGCACCTGCTCGATGGCGCGTTCTTCGGCACTCGCAACACCAATGCCCGGATCGCGCAGCGCGAACGTCTGCTGGCGCTCGGCTCGCTGTCGGCGGGTCTGACCCATGAGCTGAACAACCCGGCCGCGGCCGCCGTCCGGGCGACCTCCGGGCTGCGCGACCGGGTCGCGGGGATGCGGCACAAACTCGCCATGATGGCCCAGGGAAAGTTCGATACCGCGTCCCTGGAAACGCTCGTCCGGTTGCAGGAGGAGGCTGCGGCGCAGGTGGCCAAGGCACCGGAGCTGACCCCGCTCGAGGCCGCCGACCGCGAGGACCTGCTCGGCGACTGGCTCGACGAACACGAGGTACGTGACGGCTGGGAGCTCGCCCCCAACTTCGTCCAGGCCGGTTTCGACACCGACTGGCTCGAGCGGGTGGTCGCCGTCCTGGAGGGCTGTCCGCCCACAGTGCTCGAGGG
>NZ_BAFU01000084.1 GCF_000308495.1 Nocardia brevicatena NBRC 12119
CGCAACGACGGCACACAGAGAGAAAACCCCAGACCACCGGACCACAAGGGGTTGCGGCCCGTCTCGCGTTTCAGCGCCCGAAGCGCATGTGCCGAAGGCACGAGTCTCGGGCGCTGAAACGCGAGACCCGCCAGGGCCGCAACCCCGCGCCGCCGAAGGCGGCGCAATCGAACACAGCAACCCCGCGCCGCCGAAGACGGCGCAATCGAACACAGCAATTTCGGAGAAGCGCCCGGGCGTGTGGCGGTCCTAGCCTCGTCCCATGACGTCGATCAAGAATATTTCGCTGGTTACGGTCTATGTAACCGATCAGGACGAAGCCAAGAAGTGGTACACCGAAGTCCTCGGCTTCGTGGAAACCTCCGATATGCAAATGGGTGAAAACGGCTTCCGCTGGGTCACCGTCACGCATCCGGACCACCGGGAACTGGAGGTGACCCTGATGGTGCCCGGCCCGCCGCTGGACGAGAACCTGGCCGAGGCCATCCGCCGCTCACTGAACAGCGGCACCCACGGTTCGCTCGGGCTGAGCACCGACAACTGTCAGAAGGCATACGAGGAACTGTCGGCGAAGGGTGTCGAGTTCGTGCAGCCGCCGTCCGACCGCCCCTACGGCGTGGAGGCGGTGTTCCGGGACAATTCCGGTAACTGGCTGGTGCTGGTGGAGCCGAAGGAGTTCGATCCGCGGCAGGCCGCGATGGAAGCTCCCGGCACGCAGCCGTGAACGGTTCCGCCGGGCGGTGACAGTGTCACCGCCCGGCGTTGCGGTCAGTCCCGCGGCTCGGCGAACCAGTCCTCGATGAATTTGCGCTCACCGGAGAGCACCCGGTGGTGCAGTTGTTCGGCGAGCGGTTCGATGGCGCCGCCGACCAGGGGAACCTTCACCTTCACCGAGCCGACGGTCTCGATTTCGGAACCCGCGCCGGACGGACGCAGCCGATAGGTGCCGGACATTTCGGAGGAGATTCCAGTAGAGGTTCCCTGGAAGGTGCCTTCGGCGGTGTCGCCGGTGAGCGGACCCCAGGTGTCGGTGCGGATAAGGCGCAGATCGCTCTTGAGGACCTTGCGCACCACGGCGGGGATCCTCTCCGGGCGGGCCACTTCGCTCATACCGAGTCGAATGGTGCCCGGTCCGTCCGGATGGGATAGTTCGAGGGTGGCGGTTTCGGCGCCGACGAACCGGGCCTGCCATAGTTCGTCGCTGGTGAGGGCAGCGTGCAACTGGGCCGGTGGGACCGGATACGACAGCGTGAAGCTGAATTTTCTGGCCATAGGCGCTCACGGTAGCCGATGCGGGTCGGATGCCCGCTAACCTGTGGCGGTGTCGGAAACCAGCCAGACGGGCCAGCGGTCCGAACGTCTACGGCGGGCGCGGGTGACCGTGGTGATCACCGCCTCCGCGATCAGTGCCCTCGTGGTCCTGCTGGTGCTCGCGGCGTGGCGCAACGACTATCTGATCGGTTCGGATATGGGAGTGGCCACCGCCGAAGTACTCTCCGCCGGGCGGCTGCGGTCGGCGGTCATGTATGTCACCCCGGATGGTGAGACACACAACCCCAAGGTGGGGGTGTTGTATCCGACCAATCTCACCGCGGGGGAGCGGATCACCGTGGAGTACAGCCGGGCCGACCCGGATCTGGTGCGTGTCGCCGGACGCGATGTGCGGGTGGCCATCCCGCCGGCACTGTCGGTGCTGGTAACGGTCTGGTTGATCGCGCTGCCGCTGCTGTGGCTGCTGGTCCATATGGCCCGGCGCGGTCCTCGGGGAAGGTGACCGGTTCGGCTACTGTTCGCCGTAACTTCGCGCAAGCGTCGACTCGCCGTGGCTCGCGGGGGCATCGACCCCGTCAACACTGAGGTCGTGCGCGTAGCCATCGTTTCGGAGTCCTTTCTGCCGAATATGAACGGCGTGGTGAACTCGGTGCTCCGAGTGCTCGACCATCTGGACCGACACGGGCACGAAGCCGTGGTCATCGCGCCGGACACGATCCGCGGCGCACCCCCCGCGTCTCGGCAGCACGGGCGGTTTCCGGTGTACCGGGTACCCGCCGTGATGGTGCCCAAGATCAGTGCGCTGCCGGTGGGGCTACCGGAGCCGGGCATTGTCGAGGTGCTGCGCTGTTTCGACGCCGATGTGGTGCATCTGGCTTCTCCCTTCCTGCTGGGTGCGGGCGGGCTCTCCGCCGCCTTACGGCTGGACCTGCCCGCGGTGGCGGTGTACCAGACCGATGTGGCGGGGTTCGCCAAGAGCTACGGGCTGGGTCTCGCGGCCCGGGCGGCGTGGGCGTGGACACGGCGCATCCATGAGGGCGCCGCCCGGACCTTGGCGCCGTCGAGCGCGGCGGCCGAGGACTTGGTCCGGCACGGCGTTCCCCGGGTGTATCGGTGGGGCCGGGGCGTCGATAGCGTCCGGTTCGCTCCGTCGCAGCGGCGGGGGGAACTACGAGAATCCTGGCTCGGCGGCACGGACAAGCTGATCGTCGGGTTCGTCGGGCGATTGGCGCCGGAGAAACATGTCGAACGGTTGGCGGTACTGGCCGACGATCCTTCGGTGCGGTTGGTGATCGTCGGGGACGGGCCGGAACGGCAGAAACTCACGGCGTTATTGCCGGGCGCGATGTTCACCGGTGAGCTCGGCGGGGCGGAGTTGGCACAGGCATACGCGAGCCTGGACGTGATGGTGCATCCGGGCGAGCACGAGACCTTCTGTCAGGGTGTCCAGGAGGCGCTGGCCTCCGGGGTTCCGGTGGTCGGCCCGGACGCGGGCGGGCCGCGCGATCTCATCGCGCACTGCCGCAACGGTTATCTGCTCCCGGTGGACCGGTTCACCGAACTGTTGCCCGATGCGGTCGGCACGTTCCACGATCCGGTGCTGCGGGCACGTTGCGCGACCGCCGCACGTAAATCCGTACTGCACCGCACCTGGTCCGCCGTCTGCACCGAACTCATGGGGCATTACGCCGAGTTGACCGGCACCGATCACCGGCTTCCCCGATCCGCCTGAGGGGCGCACCTCTCGTCACGAGCAGGTGGTTTCACCACGAACCACGTAGCGCCCGCGTTCGCTCCGTCATGCCCCGGACGGTCCGGGTCCACTGCGACCCCGTTCGGCGGGAGTATTCGCCGCCTATCCCCGGACGAGCATCCGCAGACTGTCGTACGGCCGCATCCATTAAGGTCGTGCCGTGGCGAATACGCATACAGGCCGGGCATCGCTGGACAAACAACCACACGAGGTTGCCTCCATGTTCGACGGTGTGGCGCGACGGTACGACCTGACGAATACCGTGCTCACCGCCGGCCTGGACCGCTACTGGCGGTGGGCGACCCGCAAGGCGATCGCGCCCCGTCCGGGTGAGCGCGTATTGGATCTGGCGGCGGGAACCGGGATTTCCACCGTGGAGCTGGCCAAATCCGGCGCCTGGTGTGCGGCGACCGATTTCTCCCTGGGCATGCTGAAGGCGGGCCGGTTCCGCAGGATGCCGATGGTCGCCGGGGACGCCATGGCGCTGCCGTTCGCCGACAACTCCTTCGACGCGGTGACCATCTCGTTCGGCCTGCGCAATGTGGCCGATATCGATGTGGCGCTGCGCGAGATGCTGCGAGTCACCAAACCCGGCGGCCAACTGGTGGTGTGCGAATTCTCCACTCCGGTCGTCCCGGTATTCAAAACCGTGTACATGGAGTTCGTGCTGAAGGCGCTGCCAGGGGTGGCGCGGACGGTCAGCAGCAACCCGGACGCCTACGTCTATCTGGCCGAGTCCATCCGGGCCTGGCCGAATCAGCGCCGGCTGGCCCGACGGGTGGCCGAAGCGGGTTGGTCGGGCGTGAAATGGCGTAACCTCACCGGCGGCGTCGTGGCCCTGCACCGCGGGTACAAGCTCGGCGGCTGAGCGTCGGCCCGGGAGGCGGTAGCGCGGTCGAGTTCATTTTCCTCACCGCTGTGATATTCGTCGGTGAGGGCAAACTTCACCTTCCGCTAACGTCCGGAAAACGCGTCGAAACCGCGGGGCCGGATTATCGGGTACATGTCCGACGCGGTAACGAACCGACAACCGGGCACGACTCGGACAGCGTGCTCGTACTGTGGCGTCGGCTGCGGGATCACCGTCACCACCCGCTCCGACGACTCCGGAAACCCGGTGATCGCCAAGGTCGCCGGCGACAAACTGCATCCGGCGAACACGGGCAGGCTGTGCACCAAGGGCGCCACCCATCCGGAACTCGTCCGCGCCCCGGGACGGATGACCACGGCCTATCGACGGCCCGAACGCGGTGCGCAACCGCGGCCCGTGGCGGTGGACGACGCGGTGCGAGAGGCCGCCGCGCGCCTGCGGGCCATTGCCGACGAGCACGGCCCGGATGCCGTCGCACTGTATGTCTCGGGCCAGATGTCCCTGGAAGCACAGTATCTGGCGACGAAACTGGCCAAGGGCTATCTGCGGACCGTGCACATAGAAGCCAATTCACGGCTGTGTATGGCGAGTGCGAGTACCGGCTACAAACAGTCGCTGGGCGCGGACGGGCCACCCGGCTCCTATGACGATATCGACCATGCCGATCTGTTCTTCGTGATCGGCGCCAATATGGCCGACTGCCACCCCATCCTGTATCTGCGGATGGCCGATCGGCTCAAGTCCGGGGCCAGGCTGATCGTGGTGGACCCGCGCCGCACCGAGACCGCCACGCGCGCCGACCTCTTCCTGCAGATCGCCCCCGGCACCGACCTCGCGCTGCTCAACGGTCTGCTGCATCTGCTCGTGGCGGCCGGTGATATCGACGAACGGTTCATCGCCGAACACACCGAGGGTTGGGAGCGGATGCCCGCGTTCCTCGCCGACTACCCCCCGGAGCGGGTGGCCGAGATCACCGGATTGGCCGTCGACGATATCCGCACCGCGGCGCGGTGGATCGGTGCGGCCGGCGAATGGATGTCGCTGTGGACGATGGGACTCAACCAGTCCACGCACGGCACCTGGAACACCAATGCCGTCTGCAATCTGCACCTGGCCACCGGCGCCATCTGCCGCCCGGGCAGCGGGCCGTTCTCGCTGACCGGGCAGCCGAACGCCATGGGCGGCCGGGAAATGGGCTATATGGGTCCGGGGCTGCCCGGTCAGCGCAGCCTGCTGTCGGCCGACGACCGCCGGTTCGTGGAAACCGAGTGGGGGTTGGCGCCGGGTACCCTCCGCGAGCAGGGCGCAGCGGGCACCGTCGACATGTTCCGTGCCATGGCCGAAGGCACGATCAAGGCCGTCTGGGTCATCTGCACCAATCCGGTGGCCACGGTGGCCAACCGCAAAACGGTGATCGCCGGGTTGGAAGCCGCCGAGCTGGTGATCACCCAGGACACCTATACCGATACCGCCACCAACGCCTACGCCGATATCCTGCTGCCCGCCGCGGCCTGGTCGGAGATGGACGCGGTGGTGGTGAACTCCGAACGCACCGTCACCCTGCAACAGCGCATCACCGACCCGGCCGGCGACGCCTGCCCGGACTGGCAGCTCATCGCCCGGATCGCGACCGCATTGGGCTTCGACGGGTTCGACCACTCCTCGAGCGCCGAGGTGTTCACCGAGATCACCCGTTTCGCGAATCCGGCGACCGGCTACGACCTGCGCGGGATGAGTTACGAACTGCTGCGCGAGGGCCCGATGCAGTGGCCGTGCACCGACCCGAGCCGGCGTCGCAATCCGATCCGCTACCGCAATGACGGCACCGTCCGGCCGCTGTTCGTCGACAAATCCGGGCGCCGCCCGCGGTTGGCCTTCCCCACACCCAGCGGGCGTGCTGTGTTCTGGCCGCGTCCGCATATGGCGCCCGACGAACCGCTGGACGACGATTTCCCGTTCCTGCTCAATACCGGCCGGCTGCCGCATCAGTGGCATTCCATGACCAAGACCGGTCGTATCGCCAAGCTGGAGAAACTGAACGGGCAGCCCTTCGTCGAGATCCATCCCGACGATGCCCGGCGGCTGGGTCTGGGCCCGGACGACCAGGTGGAGATCGCTTCGCGCCGGGGACGGGCCGTCCTCCCGGTGCGCATCAGCGATCGGGTGCGACCCGGCGACTGTTTCGCGCCCTTCCACTGGAACGACGAGCAGGGCGAGTATCTGACGATCAACGCCGTCACCAACGACGCGGTGGATCCGGAGTCCCGGCAGCCGGAATTCAAGGCGTGCGCGGTGGCGCTGCGCCGGGTCGCCACCGTGGCCCGGCCCGACGGTGGTGTGGCACCGGGATCACCGGCCTCGCGATCGGGAACTCGGCCGGACCGCCCCTCGGCCGGCGGGGACGGGACAGGTGTTCCGGTACACCCGACGGCCACGATGCTCGGCCTGGACACCACCGCGACCCCCACTCTCACCGAACACGAGCGGGTCTACCTGTCCGGTTATCTCGCCGCCCTGAATTCGATACCGGTAACCGGTGTTCCGGTGTTGCCGGACAGCGCGCCGCTGACACCGACGAGCCGACTGTGGGTGGACGGGCTGTTGGCCGGTATGTACTCGCGTGGCCTCGGGCCGACCGCCGAGCCGGCGGAGGCCCGCGCCGAAAACGAACCCGGTGAAGTCTCGGACCGGGAGCGCCGTGGCGTGACCGTGCTCTGGGCCTCCCAGACCGGATCGGCGGAGGAATTCGCGGCGACCACCGCCGCCAGGCTCACCGAGGCCGGTTTCCGGCCCCGACTCGTCGAGATGGATTCTATCGACCCGGCGGGGCTCGGCGGTGATGTACTGGTGGTCAGCAGCACATTCGGCGACGGCGGTCCCCCCGATAACGGCGCCGGTTTCTGGGAACGTCTCTCCGGGGGTGATACCCGGCTGGCCGGAGTCCGGTACGCGGTGTTCGCGCTCGGCGATTCCTCCTACGACGACTTCTGCGGGCACGGCCGCAAGCTCGACGAAACCTTCGCCGCCCGCGGCGCTACCCGCCTGCTCGCCCGGGTCGACAGCGATACCGGCAGCGACGAACCGGGTGAGCGCTGGCTCGACGATGTCCTCGGCACACTCGCCGGCACCGACCCGTCCGCCGGTGTTACGCCACGAACCGGCCGCACCGCGACCGGCGCACCGGGGCCGGACACCGACCGCACCGGCACACCCGGTGATCCCGGCCGAGACACCGCACGGCCGAACACCGCAGTGGGTACGGCCCTGCTGACTCGGGCGCCGCGCTCGGCCGGCGCCGTGCCGTTCACGCGGGACTCTCCGATGACCGCCCCCTTGATCCGGAATGAGATGCTCTCGGCGCCCGGCTCGTCGAAGGAGGTCCGCCGCTTCGCCTTCGACCTGCGTGGTCTCGACGCGCGGTACGAGGTCGGCGACGTACTCGGTATCCGGCCCGCCAACGCACCGCGGAGCGTCGCCGCCTGGCTCGACGCCACCGGCCTGGCGGGTAGCCGCGGCGTCGAGGTCGACGGCCGGGAGATCTCCCTGAGCGAGGCCTTGCGCACCCATTACGACATCACGAAGGTGAACCCCGAACTGCTGGAGTTCATCGCCGACCGGAATCCACACGATCGCCTCACGAAACTGCTGCGTCGCGACAACCGCACCGAGTTGGAGTCCTATCTGTGGGGTCGGCAGGCGGTGGATGTCCTGCGTGATTTTCCGGTTCGGGCCGACCTGGTCGAATGGCTCGCCCTGCTGAAGCGGCTCCAACCGCGCCGGTACTCGATCTCCTCCAGCCCGCTGGTCGGCCCGGACGAAGTGGAGTTGACCGTCGGCGTGGTGCGCTACGGCGATCCGGATTCCACCGGCCGTGGCGGGGTGTGCTCGACCTTCCTCGCCGACCGGGCGAAGGAAACCGGTGCGCCGATATTCCTGCAGCGCGCCCCGCATTTCAAGCCGCCCGCCGACCCGACCACACCGATGATCATGGTCGGCCCCGGTACCGGTATCGCCCCGTTCCGCGGTTTCCTACAGGAGCGCCGCGCCCTCGGCGCCACCGGACGCAACTGGCTGTTCTTCGGCGACCAACATGCCGCATACAACTTCTACTACCGCACCGAATTGGAGGATATGTTCCGCACCGGGTTCCTCACCCGCCTGGACCTGGCCTTCTCCCGCGATCAGCGGGAGCGGATCTATGTGCAGCACCGAATGATCGAACACGGCGCCGAACTATGGTCGTGGCTGCGTGACGGCGCTTACTTCTACGTCTGCGGCGACGCCGCCCGTATGGCCCGCGACGTGGACGATACTCTCCTCGAGATCGCCCGAGTACACGGCAATATGGACGACGACGACGCGCGGGCCTTCCGGAAACAGCTCATTGCCGAAAAACGCTACATTCGCGACGTCTACTGATAAGCAGGGGTATTCCGCGACTCGGCATGCACCGCTATGTTCGTCGGCATGTTCCGAAGTGGCGGAGATAGCGCTACTTTTTTCGGCCTTTTCGGTTGGGCTGCCGGGCGGCTTCGATGCGGACTTCGTCGATGGTGTCCCGAGGAATATGTTCGATAATGTCCTCGCGGGACATGACCGCCAGTTTCCGCAGAATAGCGGCGACCTGCGCATCGATGGTCCTGGTGGATTTCCCCCGGCGGGCGGCGATGGCGGGGTTGGTCCAGCCGGCCGCGGCCAGGACGGCGACCTCTCGTTCGGCCTGGGTCAAATCGTGCCAGCGGGAGGTGGGCCCGACCTCGGCCGGCCGATGGTTCGACGAGGTTTCGAGGGTGAAGGTGCCCAGGATGAGCCGTTCTGTCTCGTTGTATTCGGGGCGCAGGCGTCTGCCGCGCGCTTCCGCCACGGTGTATGCGTTGGGCCCCAATACCTCACGGGCAACCGTGATGGCGTTGATGGTCCTCTCGGTCAAGGCGCCCATCGTATCGCCGACAAAACCGTACTCTTCGGCCATGGTGGCCATCCCCCCCATGAGGTGGGCGATCTCGGTGGCAAGGGCTGCCAACCCGGCGCGGTCGGGGCGACCGGCAGCGAGTAGGTCGGTTACCAGACGAGCCAGCGTCCAGACATAGATCTGCACGATCCACATCCCGGCCCACCGGTCACCGACAGCGAGCTGATAGGCCAGCGAGGACCGCTCGAGCTTCAATGCCTCGACCGGGTCACCGTGCCGGATCAGCGCGAGCGCCCGGGTGAGCTCGGCCCATGATTTCTCTTGCGGTGTGTCAGGGGTATTGACGCGGTCGTAGTACCGTTGGGTGATCTCATAGGATTGATCGGCGGTTCCCAGCAGGCCCGCAGTGAAGGCGGCATGCAGTTCGCTCAGCGCTGCCGAGCCGTAATTGTTCTCGGCAAGGAATTTGTCTCGGGCGCGCAGAAAAACCTCGACGGCATGAATATCGTTGTGAACGAGCAGTAGCTCTTCTCCCCATGCGCGTTCGACGGCGGCAGGAAGGCCGATATCCGTCTCGGCGGTGTTTCGCCAGTTCGCTCTGGTGTCCGGGTCATCGATGCAGGCGGCGACGCAGTCCTCGAGTATCCGCTCGGTATCCTCCGGCCGGCCTTGATCCAGGGCCATTGCCGCAATCAAGGCCATGCCCGTGATCTGGAGTTCGGTGGGGGCGGTGTCCGGTACCCGCGTCGCGTTCAGGCAGCGTTCCATCCAGCTGCGCGTTTCTCGTACCGAATTGTTGACATAATTTTGCGGGGTGTACAGGCCGATACAGATTTCCAGGCCGAGGCGGGCCCGATCAGGGGCGGTGAGACTGTGCTCGAGGGCGATCAGGGTATCGGCCACCCTTGTTCGGGCCCAGCTCATGAGGTTCTGTCCCTCCGAGACCGACCAGTAGGTGGCGGCGTAACAGATCTTGTCCCGGTAATACCGCAAATGCCGATCGGCGAGGCGGGTGGGTTCGTCCACCGCGGCGTGGCTGCGTTGCCGCAGCCGGTCCTGGGCATACACCCGCAGGCTTTCCAGCAGGGCGTACCGCACCGTGGTCGAGGTCCTGTGCACCGATACCAGCGCGTGATCGACGAGCCGGTCGAGCAGGTCCTCGATTTCGTCCCGGGCCAAGGCCACACCCACGTCGTTTCCGCCGTCGACCGACCCGTCGTCGTCGATCGACTCCTCATCGCCGCAGATGGCCTGGATGGCATCCAGATCGGCACCGACGTCCGCCGGCGCATCCGGATCGGCATCGTCGGAACCGGTGTGGTAGCCCGCGGCGAAGACCGACAGGCGGTCGAACAGCAGGCGCTCTTTTTCCGTACACAACTCATAAGACCAGGCGATGGCATCACCGACCCCGTAATGGCGGGGCTCGGCGCCCGCGCGAACGGTACGCGACCACCGCAGTCGGGTATCGTCGGCCCGTCCGGTGAGCCCACTCAACACCAGCGCGGGCGGCTGATGCCGCAACCGGGCGGCCGCCAACTGGATGTAGAGGGGGTGATTGTGCAACCGGCGACAGATCTTGGCGGCGGTCTTCATCTGATCCCTGCCCGACAGCGGGTACCCGGTCAACTCGGCGCGGCGTCGGAACAGCAGCGATGCCTGCTGGTCGGTCAGCGGCGGCACCGGGACGAGATATTCGTCGACCCAGCCGATCGGCTCACGGCTGGTGGCCAGCACCGTCAACTCCGGGACCACCTCGAGCAGGTCGGCGATCACACTCGCCACACCGGTGAGCACGTGTTCGCAGTTGTCGAGCACCAGCACCGTGTGGGGTACACGTCCGGTCGGTCCGGCGCGGGTGAAGGCATCGACGAGGGCATCCCAGGTCGAGCGCCCGGAGAAGTCGCCGTCGATCACCGCATGAGCGATCTCCTCCTCCACCGCCGCGGCCCCCGACCGCCTGGGCAGACGCGCGAGCCGTACCCAGAACACGAACGACTGCCCGCCCGACCCACGACGATAGTCACGCACCACCTCGGCGGCCAGCCGGGTCTTCCCGATCCCACCCGCCCCGGTCAGGGTTACCACTCGGGCCGCACCCAACAACAGCGTCCTGATTTCCTGCAACTCCCGCTCCCGACCCACGAAGGTGAGGTCGGGTGCCGGCAGACCCCCGACACGGCCCCGCGGCGGTGCTTCCACGATGGGAAAGGATAGTGTATTGAGCCCCGAGCCGATATAGCCGAATACCTTGGAGTTTTGCCTACTCGTTACGTCACCGTTCTACGGTGAGCGGCTCGGAGGATTCGAAGTGACCCGCCAGGAGTTCGGTCCGATGGGCCGGCAGATCAAGTCCGGATTCCGGAAGCGAGGGTGTCGGCTTCGGGAGGTCGATGCGGCTCTGCGGGATCCCGTCGTGCCCATCCACCGGTCCGGCCCGCTACATGGACAAACGCCGGCAGGGGACTTCTCGGGGCCAGATGTGGGCGCAGTCCGTCATGTCCACAATCGATGGCACGGCAACGGTGGACAACCTTTTACGCTCTCGTAGTCGATCGATACGGTTACGCCGATTTTGGATGCCGCGGCAGCGAATTGTCGAGCAACCATTTGATCGTCATGATAGTCGAGCTCCATATTCGGATTGGAGAATTTCACCCTTATATGGCACGGCCGGGAAAGTTGATCTCGCCCGGTGGTGCTGTACCGATCGGATCCTGGTGGCATGTATTCGAGCCTTTCCATTCCTGCGCGAACCGAGGCCTCGGTAACGATCGACTATCACACCGCGGAGGCTCCGCTATTCGTGATCCTCTCCGCGCACCCGGCGGACACCTCGGGCGATGCCGCCGTGCATCGGCTGCGACTGTGCCCGGTAGGTGCTCGGTGAGATATGCCCGCGCTCACCTCTTTGTGGAATTTCCCCAGCTCGTGTATGGCGGCGCGAGCGTCGGGAATCAGGTCCGCACCGAGGTGATGGACGTGCGGGGCGCGGTCCCATATCTGTAGGCGTACCGGGACGTGGGCCTGGGCGCAGCGCCGGGCGAGCATTTCGGCGTCCGATAGCAGGCATTCGGTTGAACCCACCTGGATCAGAACCGGCGGCAGACCGGTGAAATCGTGGTTGACCGCCGACCAGGTGGGGTCGAGTCGACCGTCGACGGCGACAGCGTGCCGGGCGATCAACTCGATGCCTCGAGCGGGTAAGTAGGAATCGCGGTGCCGGTTGGCGTGGGCATTACGTGTTTTCGAGTCGAAATCGGCCCATGGCGCTATCGCGGAGATTCCGCTGGGCATCGGCAACCCCCGCTCCCGGCAGGCCAGCGCGAGACGAAACGCCAGGCCGCCACCCGCGGAGTCGCCGGAGACGATGATGCGATCGGCCGAGAAGCCCCGTCCCAGAAGGTAGCGATACGATTCAACGGCGTCGTCGAGGGTCTGGGTGAAGTGAGCTTTCGGCAATTGCCGGTAGTCGACGTTGAACGCGGGTATACCGCTGGCCTGCGCGATTTTGGCGACGAGTCGTCGATGGGTGTTCAAACCGCCACAAAAGTATCCTCCCCCGTGGAAATACAGCAGTACGGAATTTCGCCGGCTCCGTGGGTCGGCCACATCGCCGTGCCATAACCATTCGGCGTTGAACTGCCCCACCTGCACGGTTGTGCGTCGAGTACCCTTCGGGGCGCCGAGCACAGCGGCCGAGAGATCGACAAGGCGGCCGACCCGGAACACATGCTCGAGTTGTCGGCCGCTACACGTCCGCGTCAGGGCTGCCAGCCCGAGCCCGACGGTGCCACGCAGCAAAGGATGGGCGATCCGGGTCCCGACACTCGCCCGGTTGGGTCGCTCCACCCTCAAGGACGATGTCTCGGGTCGCGAGTGGGACCCCACGATCTCCGTGATCGGCATGGCCCTTCGCACCGTCCTGCCGACCACCTCGCCGCGATACCTCGAATCGAGATCGGGTGTGAACACGATTTCACCCGTGCGCCGGCCGCCCCGCTCGGCGGAATCGCCCACAGCGAGGAGGGTTCGTCACGGAAGCAATGGACGACCCGGGCCACAGCAGGTGGTGCACCAGCGGATGACCACACTCGCCCGGACCAATTCGTACACGTCGCACCTTCGCACCTTTCGGCCTCGAAGTCGTTCAACCTGACAGTCGATATCTTCGGGAACCGCAACGTGCCGCGCATCGGGATATACCGGGTGTTCTACCTACGTCGCCCACCTAAGTGGCTGTATTCGACAACGGCAATAGCGCCCGGCGCCTCCGGGTCGGACCGTCGGGCAGCATATCGACGCCGTATCAGACCGCCGGGGGGTTTACCCGGGTGAAATCGGGCAGGCGGTAGTACGGATAGTAGGGATAAGGCGGGGTCGTTGCGCTTACTGTGTCGAGCCGCGCGAGTTGATCGGCATCGAGTTGCCACCCGGTGGCCCCCAGGTTCTGCCGCAGTTGTTCCTCGTTGCGGGCACCGATGATGACCGTGGACACGGTGGGCCGGGCGAGTAGCCAGTTGAGGGCGAGCTGCGGGACACCGTGGCCGGTTTCGGCCGCCAGTTCGTCGAGTACGTCGACCACGGTGTACAGGTGTTCGTCGGCAACGGGCGGGCCGGCCTCGGCGGTCCGATGTAGCCTGCTGCCCCGCGGCAGCGGCTGTCCCCGACGGATCTTGCCGGTCAATCGTCCCCAGCCGAGAGGGCTCCACACCACCGCGCCGACCCCTTGATCGCGACCCAGGGGCATCAGCTCCCATTCGTAGTCACGGCCCACCAGCGAGTAGTAGACCTGATGGGCGACATACCGGGTCAATCCGTGGCGATCCGCGGCGGCCAGTGATTTCATCAACTGCCAGCCCGCGAAGTTCGAGGCGCCGAGATAGCGGATCTTGCCCGCCCGTACCAGGTCGTCGAGCGCGGTGAGAACCTCCGCCACGGGCGTGTAGGCGTCGAAGGCGTGGAGTTGGAAGAGGTCGATGTAGTCGGTGCCCAGACGCCGCAGTGAGTTCTCGACGGCGGCGATCAGTCTGGCCCGCCCCGATCCCGCGTTCCGCGGGTCGGGACCGGTGGGCAGCCCGGCCTTGGTGGACAGCAGGACTTGATCGCGCCGACCGCGAATGGCCGCGCCGAGCACTTCTTCGGAGGCCCCGTCGGAATAGACGTCGGCCGTGTCGAACATGGTGATCCCCGCGTCGAGGGCTATATCGACCATGCGTCGGGCCTGGGTCGCGTCGGTATCGCCCCAGGCGCCGAAGAGCTCGCCGCGACCACCGAAGGTGCCCGCTCCGAAGCTGAGCGCCGGCACGAGTAGACCCGAGGCACCGAGTCGCCTGTACTCCATTTCAACTCCTTAAAGGGAATTTAGTTCCGTTAATATCTCGAAGAGTACACTCTCGAAACAGCAAATGGAACAGGAGGACCATTTATGACAGAGGTGGCATTGCCCCCGGGCTCGGTTCGGCCCGGCGGTCGCACCGCGCGAGTACGCGCCGCGGTCCTGCGGGCCGCCGGGGACCTGCTCGCCGAGCACGGTTTCGCCCGGCTCGACCCGAGCGAGGTGGCGGCGCTGGCCGGAGTCGGCAAGACCACCGTCTACCGGCGCTGGCGCGGCCCGGCCGGCCTGATCGCCGACCTCCTGGTGGATATGGCCGAGCAGTCACTGCCGCGCGCCGATACCGGCTCCCTGCTCGGCGACCTCACCGCCAACGCGCAACTGGTCGGCAAAACCCTCACCGACCCGCGTCAGAGCCGGCTGTTCCGCGCCGTCGTCGCCGCGGCGACGACGGACGAATCCGCGGCCGCCGCCCTGCACCACTTCTACGACACCCGGCTGAACGAATGGGCGCCCTGTGTCGAGGCCGCCATCGCCCGCGGCGAAGTGCCCGCGGGCACCGATCCCCGGGCGGTGATCTCCGCCGTTTCCGCTCCCCTGTACTACCGACTGCTCGCCAGCGGGGACCCCATCGACGACACGGCCGTCCACGCCGCCGCCCGCGCGGCCGCCCACGCCGCGGCCGTGGGAGTATTCGCCACCCGGCCCGGTCCGGAGCTCACGCCGCCCAGGAAGGATCTCGACCGGTGAACCCCAGCACGCGATACAGAAGCGGGGCGTCGGGCGCCACCGGGACGACCGGACCGAAGAGACCCGGGGTGCCTTCCGGCGGAGTGCTCTCCAGGAAGGGCAGCAGGATCTCCAGATCCGCCTGGTTCGACCTCGGCTCCCGACCGGTGGCGCGGGCCAGGTCCCAGGTGTGCACGACGATTTCGTTCAACGCGACCCGTGCCGCGACGGGCGCGGGCATGGCGACACCGCCGGCTTCGGTATCCCCCTCCCACGCGGCGGGATCGCGCCAGGCCGCGGCGAGCGCCTTCAGTCGACTCGGGATACCGGCGCGCCATTCGGGGACGAGTGCGGCGTCGGCACCGATGTTCGGTGCGGCGGACCGGCCCACCACCTCCTCGGCGGCCGCCTCACGGAACGCTTCGGCGAGATGAAACACGTGCGCGAGCAGCGCCCCGACGGGGATATCGGCGCAGGGGGTGGGTGCGTCGAGCTGTTCATCGGTGATCGCGCCGACGATCTCGATCAGCGCGGTGGCGGCCGGTTCCATCTCGAATTCCGGGTACATGCGGGCTCCTGAGAATTTCGGGGATTCCGCACATGCCGACGCCACGGATCGGCGAAATTCATCGGCGACCGGTCGAATCTGTCGCACGTCTCACCGGTCCGAGCACCCGAGGTCCGGGCGGGTCGGCCGGCCGTCCACCGACACGGCCGCAGGCCGGAGCGGGTTCCAGGCCCGCGGGGCGGCTTCACCGATCGGGTCGGCGATCATCTCGTCCCTGGCGGCGATGATGTCGAGCACCGTCGCACACTGCGGTGCGGGGCGGTGCCCGGTCAGTGCGCGTCGGCGCCGTTGTCGAGGGCGTCGATGGCGGCCTGGAGTTTGGCGCCGGCCTCCGCGGCGATGGGTTGCAGTGCCGGGTCGCCGGTGACCTGGACCAACAGTTGCGGATTCATCGCCTCGACGATGATGGTGGTGGCGTCGGATGCGGGGTCGCGGCGCACGACGACATTGCAGGGCAGCAGCAGCCCGATCTGACGGTCGACGCCGACGGCCCGGTGGGCCAGGGGTGGATTACAGGCGCCGAGGATGAGGTAGTCCTCCATGTCCTCGCCCAGTTTGGCCTCGAGTGTGGCGCGCACGTCTATTTCGGTGAGAACTCCGAAACCTTGCTCCGAGAGCGCGTTGCGTGTGCGGGTGACAGCTTCTTCGAAGCCGGTGTGCAGTGTGGTGGACAGGCCCAGGTTCATG
This sequence comes from Nocardia brevicatena NBRC 12119, assembly GCF_000308495.1. Classification (GTDB taxonomy): domain Bacteria; phylum Actinomycetota; class Actinomycetes; order Mycobacteriales; family Mycobacteriaceae; genus Nocardia; species Nocardia brevicatena. The sequence goes on from NZ_BAFU01000084.1 coordinate 16,128, forward strand.
GCGGGGTCATGCCTTTCTGTGGACTGCGAGGGTGGTCGGTCAGGGCTGCGGGTGAGCGCAGGCGCCGGTTCCGGCCGGTATGCCCAGCCGGGCCATCAACAGACTGGACGGGCACCAGCCGACCGCGCTGTAGAGCAACAGGTTGGCGCCGACCAGCACGGTGAGAATCGACCACCACGGGGACACGGTCACCGTGAGTGCGGTGCCGAGCAGCACCATCGTTCCGGCCAGGAGCGGGACCAATCGGACAATGGTCCATTCGCGGTTTCGCCCGGGGCGGGCCATGAGAGCCTCCGTTCGTAGGATGGACCCCGCTTGCCGGCCCGGTCGTTCAGGCCAGGGCGAGGAACAGTTTTTCCAGTTCGTCCACGGTCATCGGGTCGGCGCCTTCGGCGGTGTCCTCGGCGAGGCATTCGCGCAGTCCGGCGGCGACGATCTTGAATCCGGCGCGGTCGAGCGCGCGGGAGACCGCGGCCAGCTGGGTGACGACCTCCTTGCAGTCGCGGCCCTGTTCGATCATGGCGATGACGCCGGCGAGCTGGCCGTGGGCGCGGCGCAGTCTGTTGAGTACTTCGGTGATGGCGGTGTCGTCGCCGACCATGGTGTATCTCCTCGTGTCGTGAACCCCTTCCAACATACCCGCGGGGGTATGTTGGAAGGGCGGGGTGAGGTCAGTGGTGGGCGAAGTTGATTCTCGGGAGCATCCTGCGCAACCAAACCGGCGACCACCAGGCGTGGTGCCCGGCCAGGCGCAGGGCGACCGGTAGCAGAACCAGGCGCACCACGGTCGCGTCCAACAGGACCGCGACGCCGAGGATGATGCCCATCTCCTTCGGTGGTAGCGGCTGGGCCAAGGCGAAGGTGAAGAACACCGCGACCATGACCGCGGCGGCGGCGAAGATCACCCGTCCGGAGTGCGCCAGGCCGTCGACATGGGCGATTCTGGGATCACCGGAGCGTTCATAGTGTTCCTTGGCGGTGGCCAGCAGGAACACGGTGTAGTCCATGGCAATGGCGAAGATCATCGCGAAGAAGAACACCGGCCCCCACCCGTCGAGGAAGCCCTGCGGTGTGAAGCCGAGCAGACCCGCGCCGTGTCCGTCCTGGAAGACCAGCTTCGCCACGCCGAACGCCGCCGCAGTCGAGAGCAGGCTGACCAGCGTACCCAGCGCGGCGATGAGCGGCGCCTGCAACGCGAACAGCAACAGCAGGAAACCCAGCGTCAGAATGACCCCGACAATGAGCGGGAAATAGTCGTCGAGAGCCTGCTGCAGATCGAGGTTCTCCGCGGGTGCGCCACCGACAAGTGCCTGTTCGGGCAAACGATCACGCAGCTGGTCCAGAATCGCGCCCATGCGTTCGTCGGAGGGATCGACCTGCGGCAACGCCTGCATCATCACCAAGTTCGATCCATCGGCGGGAGGCAGACCGGGAGTAACCATCGCGATCCCGTCCGTGTCGGAAGCCACGCGCGCGGTGTCCTGCGCCGCGGCGGCCGGAGCGATGATCTGCAAGGCTCCCGGTGCGCCCGGACCCAGCTGCCGCTGGACCAGTTCGTAGCCTTGTCGCACCGGCGCGTCGGCCGGTACCACCTGGATCGAGGGCATCGCGACCTTCAACCCCGGCACCGGGACCGCCAGCGCGATCAGCAATGCCAGTCCGCCGAGCGCGAAGGGCCAAGGCCGGGCATACAGCAGTTCACCCCACCGCGCGAACCGCGGGGACCGGTGCTGCAGACGCTTGGCATACGGCAGGGATCCGGCGTTGACATTGGCGGCGAGCGCGCCGAGCGCCGCGGGGAGCAGTGTCAGCGTGGCGGCCAGTACGAAACCCACCGCCAGCATGATGCCGATGGCCATCGTGCGCACCGCCGGCGCGGGAACCAGCAGCACCGCCGACAGGCTGACGAGCACTGTCAGCCCCGACAGCACCACCGCCTTGCCCGCGGTGTCCATGGTCTCGGCCACCGCCGTACGGGTATCGGTCGTTTTGGTCAACGCGTCGCGGAAACGAGCGACCAGGAACAGCGCGTAGTCGATACCCAGCGCGAGAGCGAACATCATCGCGAAATTCATCGCCCAGACCGAGATCGGGGTGACGTGGTTGAGCAACACCAGTCCGCCCGCCGAAGCCGCCAGCCCGGCCACGGTCAGCAGCGGCGGCAGCCCGGCCGCGACCAGCGACCCGAACGCCAGCACCATGATCGCCAAGGTCACCGGCCAGGAGAACAACTCGGCCTTGATCATCGCGTCGTGGTTGGCCTTGTTGAAGTCGCTCCACAACGCCGACGCACCGGTCGGATAGACCTCGACGCCGTGGCCCGACAAGGCAGTCAGCGCATCCTTGTGCTCGTCGACGGCCTTGACCATATCGTCGGGGGACGCGTTCGCGCCGGCGATCACGATGCCGGTGTGCCCATCGGGGCCGACCGTCATCCCCGGCTGCGGCTCGATCACCGCACCGAACCGGTCGTCACCGGCGAAGGTCGCCGCGACCTGCCCGATCACCGACCGCACCGTGGGGCTGTCCACGGTGGCGGTATCGGAGTGCACCACCACCTGCACCGCGGCCGAGGAGTTGCCGCCGAAGTGTTGCTGGGCCAGCTCCCGCACGCGCACCGATTCCGACCCGTTGGCCTGCCATCCGGCCCCGGCCAGGGAGGTGAAGACACTCGGTGCGGCCGCCCCCAAGGCGACCAACACCACCAGCCACACTCCGAACACCCAGCGGGTATGCCCGGCCATCGCCGCGCCCAGCCGCGCCAACGGACCACCCGCCGCCTGTCGGGCCCTCGTCTCCGTCACCGTCGCGTCTGTCGCTCTTGTCGTCGAGTCCACATCCTCTCCCTTCATACCCCCGGGGGTATCAATAGGCACCAACATACCCCCAGGGGTATGTAGTTCGCCGAATGGTGACCCACACCACCGCTGTGGAGGCCACTTCGAGCAGCGAACATCCCGGGAGGAAGAGACCTCGATGGCCGAGATCGACCTGTACGTGGATCCGGTATGCCCGTTCGCGTGGGTCAACGCGCGATGGCTGCTCGACACGGCCGGCGCCCCACCGTCATGCCCTCGCCGGCCATACCGATTCCCGGGCTCTCACGTTGGCCGAACCGAGACACAGGTTCCGGACGACCGTGTCCACGATCAGGCCGCGAGCCTCGGCCTCAGGACGCCGAATCGGCCAGCAGACGCTTGCGCAGTTCGGCCCGGTCGGGTTTACCCGGTCCGAGCAGCGGCAGGTCCTCGACCAGCACGAGTTCCCGGGGGGCCGCGACGGGATCGAGTTCGGCGATGATGTGGTCGCGCAACTCCTCCAGAGTGGGTGCGGCGCCCTGGGCGGGCACCACGACGACCGCGACCCGCTGGCCCAGCCGTTCGTCCGGAAGTCCCAGCACCACCGCTTCACCCACGGCCGGATGGGTGGCCAGCACCGCCTCCACTACCTGCGGCATCACCAGCAGCCCCCCGGTGCTGATCGCCTCGTCCAGCCTGCCGGTCACCCGCAGCACGCCGTTGTCGAACGTGCCCGCGTCGTCGGTGCGGAACCAGCCCGGCTCGGCGAACGCCGGATGCTCGGGCAGATTCCGATAACCGGAGGCCAACACCGCGCCGCCGAGCAGAATCCGACCGTCCTCGATCCGCACTTTCACCCCGGTCAGCGGGATACCGTCGTACACGCAACCCCCACAGGTCTCGCTCATCCCGTAGGTGCGGACCACATTGATCCCCGCGGCCCTGGCGCGTTCGTAGACCGACAGCGGTGTCGCGGCACCACCGACCAGTACGGCGTCCAGGTCGGCCAGGGCGGCCGTGGCCGTCGGGGCCTCCAGCGCCTTGATCAGCTGGGTGGGCACCAGCGAGGTGTAGCGGCGTGAGCCGCGCATACTCGCCACCGCGCCGGCCAACGCCTCCGGCAGGAAGCCGCCCGAGACATCGAGGACGGTGGGCTCGGTATCGGCCAGGATGGACCGCAACAACACCTGGATGCCCGCGATGTGGTGGGTGGGCAGGGCCAACAACCAACTGCCCGGTCCACCCAGCCGCTCATGGGTGGCGGTGCCGCTGGCCCGCAACGCCTCGGCGGTGAGCATGGCCCCCTTGGGTACCCCCGTGGTACCGGAAGTGGTTACCACCAAGGCCACATCGTCATCGATGGGTTCGCCGGGGGCGAGGGCACCGCCGAGACGTCGGGCCTCGCGCCGGTCGCCGGTCGGGATCGGCAGCCAGGCCGCCGAACCGCTACCTTCCAGCACCTGACGCAGATGCGGCAGTACATCACTGATCCCGGTGCCGGTCGGCATCGGGAGGGTACGCAAAGTCCTGCTCACGGCAGCGATCGTGTCATGCCCGCGACGCCGCACGCGGAACGGGTCGGGCGGCCGGCTGGGCGGGCCGGGGCGGAGAAAGCAGGATGAACTGGGCCAAGCATGCGACTGCGATTCACTCGTCGGACGGTACGAAAACGGTCGCACCGGGCATCGGCGATCGGGCGGCCATCCCCCATTCGCTATCGTCGCCCGCCACGCACGCCGTTGGCAACTCGATCGGACCGGCGTGTCCGCTCAGCGGACAGCGCGGCTCCGACAGGGCGAACGCGGCCAAGGCCCTCACCCGAAATCACGGGTGTCCCGCCGCAATGGATGTTCCGGCGGCACCTCGACCAGCACGATCGGTACCCCGTCCGGATCGCGCAACCACATCTCGATCAGTCCCCACAGTTCCCGCCTCGGTGCCCGTTCGATCGCGACACCGGCGAGCGCCAATTCGGCGGCCGCGTCGGACACATCGCGCACCTGCAGCCAGATCGCTCCCGCGAAACCGGGGCCGCCCTGCCCGGGATCACCGTAACCGGCCACTTCGATCAGTGATTGACCGGCGAAGAACACTGTCCCGCCCGGATACTCCCGGGCGATGGCCAGCCCCAGCGCGTCCCGATAGAACGCCAAGGTGGTCTCGTAGTCCCGGGGGCGCAGGATGATCCTGCTGCCGAGGATGTCCATTCGGCCTCCGCTCAGAAGTGCCAGGGGTAGGGGGTCCAGTCGGGTGCGCGTTTCTCCAGGAAGGCGTCGCGGCCTTCGATGGCCTCGTCGGTCATGTACGCCATCCGGGTCGCTTCGCCCGCGAACAGCTGCTGCCCGACCAGCCCGTCGTCGGTCAGGTTGAAGGCGTATTTGAGCATGCGCTGGGCCTGTGGCGATTTGCCGTTGACAGCCGCCGACCATTCCAACGCGACGTCCTCGAGTTCCGCGTGGTCCACCACCGCGTTCACCGCGCCCATCCGGTGCATCTCCTCGGCGGTATAGGCGCGCCCGAGGAAGAAGATCTCGCGGGCGAATTTCTGCCCCACCATCTTGGCGAGGTAGGCGCTGCCATAGCCGCCGTCGAAACTGCCGACGTCGGCGTCGGTCTGCTTGAACCGGGCGTGTTCGCGACTGGCCAGCGTCAGATCGCAGACCACGTGCAGACTGTGCCCGCCGCCCGCGGCCCAGCCGTTGACCAGTGCGATCACCACCTTCGGCATGAACCGGATGAGCCGCTGCACCTCCAGGATGTGCAGCCGCCCGGCGCGTGCCGCGTCGACGGTGTCGGCGGTTTCGCCGCCGGCGTACTGGTAGCCGGTGCGCCCGCGGATGCGCTGGTCTCCACCGGAGCAGAAAGCCCATCCGCCGTCCTTGGGGCTGGGACCGTTGCCGGTGAGCAGTACCGCCCCGACGTCCGGGGTCATCCGGGCATGGTCGAGCGCCGAGTAGAGCTCGTCGACCGTATGCGGCCGGAAGGCATTGCGCACCTCCGGTCGGTCGAAGGCGATCCGGACGGTGCCCTGCTCGGTATGCCGGTGGTAGGTGATGTCGGTCAGGTTCTCGAATCCCGGTACGGGCCGCCACAGCTTCGGATTGAAGGTCACATCCTCGATTATCTGCCCCCTGGTGGTGGGCGGGCGGACGGAGACCTCACCCGCACGCGGCAGCCGCTTGTGGGAAAGTCGAATTCACCACATTTCCGCGCGGTGGCTTGACGGCGTAAAAGTACGGGATACGGTGCATTAATGAGCGAGCGGCTGAAACCGACCATCGACGACAGCGCGATTGACTCGGATCGGTACGAACGCCACGGTGGCTTCCCCAAGGTCACCCCGGCGCGGGTCGGCCCGGAGTTCGGCGAATTCGTCGAGGCCATGCGTACGCTGCAGGATCTCGCCGTCTCCGTCGACGCCCCCGACGAGGTCTATACCGCCGCACTCGCCCAGGCCCGGCAGCTCGTCGAACTGCTCGAGCCCTACCGTGCGCCGGAAGCTCAGGGACCCGCCGGACGTGTCATGGACCTGCCCGGCCGCGGCAGTCTGCTGATGCTGCCCTGGACCGTGGTCGAGGCCGGCCCCGACGGTATCGCGATGACGGGCGAATTCCGCCGCTACCACTTGGGCGGCAATGCCGCCGTGCACGGCGGGGTGATCCCGCTGCTGTTCGACGATCTGATGGGCCTGATCGTCCACTTCGCCGGCCGTCCCATCAGCCGCACCGCGTTCCTGCACGTGAACTACCGCAAGGTCACCCCGCTGCAGACCCAACTGTCGGTCCGTGGGCGGGTGGAACGGGTCGAAGGACGCAAAACTTTCATCAGCGCCGAGCTGACCGACGCGCAGGGCACGGTGCTCGCCGATTGCGAAGCTCTGATGGTGGAGTTGCTCCCCTGGCAGCCATAACCGATTATGGGCGGCGCGCTGCGTATAGTTGCGGTGCCCATCTATCGAGAACAGATCCGGAGGATCCTGAAATTGGTTGCTGCACTGTCCGAATCCCTGCTCGACGAGGCCAAGCGCCCGGCCTTCCTCGCCGACGCCGTCCAGGTCCTGGACGCCGAGGTCTCCGATAAAGGCGGTGCGTCCGGCCTGGCCGTGAAGGGTGGGTACGCGGCCGTCAAGAAGATCAGCCCGTCCATCATCCCCGACGCCCTGGCCTCGCTGGCCCCCAAGCTGCTGGAGCAGCTGGAGCCCTACTGGCAGGAATACCAGGCCGCCGGCTCGGGCAGCTTCGCCGACGTACTGGTCGCCAAGGGCGACGAGGTCGCCGAGGCCCTGCTGAAGGTGACCGACGCACGCGCCGAGGCGTCCTCGCGTCCGGCCGTCCAGAAGGTGTACTCGTCACTGCGTTCCTCGGCCAAGAAGAACGTGATCGAGGCCCTTCCCCGCGTCGGCGACCTGGTCCAGCGCCACGCTGCGTAGGACTTGCCGCGCCTTCGGCGCGGCGTGTTCGCGGCCCCCTTGTGGCTCGTGTTTCCGTACCCCGCGACTTGCGCCTTCGGCGCGACGCTGCGGGGCATGGAAACACGAGCCGGGCCGCGAACGGGCCTCGTAGGACTCGGCCCTTCGACGGGTCGGGGAGGTGACGAGGCCCAATCCTGTCTACCGGCCCCCGCACAGTGTGGTCGCGTGCGGGGGACACGGAGATCTGTGAGCAGGTCGACGCAGACATGGGGGGCCGCCGTCTGAGAGGCTGGGATCGTGAATCCGTCAACAGCACAGGCGCGGGTCGTCGTCGACGAACTCGTCCGCGGTGGTGTGCGGGATGTGGTCCTGTGCCCCGGCTCGCGCAATGCCCCGCTGGCGTTCGCCCTGCAGGCCGCCGATGCCGTCGGCCGGTTACGACTGCATATGCGCATCGACGAACGGACCGCCGGTTTTCTCGCGGTGGGTCTCGCCGTCGCCTCCGGCGCCCCCGTGCCGGTGGTGATGACCTCGGGGACCGCGGTCGCCAACCTCGGACCGGCCGTTCTCGAGGCCAATTACGCTCGGGTGCCGCTCATCGTGCTCAGCGCCAACCGGCCCTATGAAATGCTCGGCACCGGCGCCAACCAGACGGTGGAACAGCTCGGCCTGTTCGGCAGCCAGGTGCGCACCACCATAAGCCTCGGGCTGGCCGAAACCGAACCCGGCGGGGACCGGGGCGATTACACCTGTCAGAACAGTGTCTGGCGGTCGGCGGTGTGCCGGGTGCTGGCCGCGGCCCGCGGCACCCGTTCCGGCAATGCCGGGCCGGTGCACTTCGACATCCCGCTGCGTGAACCGCTGGTCCCCAACGCCGAGCCCGAAGCGGTCACTCCGGCGGGGCGCGCCGACGAACGTCCCTGGACCCAGACCCAGTACGCCACCCTCGACGTTCCCCTCGAGATCGATCTCACCCCCGATACGGTCGTCATCTCCGGACACGGTGCCGGGCTGCGTCCGGAACTGTCCGAACTACCCACGGTTGCCGAACCGACCGCGCCCATGCACGGTCCGGTCCTGCATCCGCTGGCCCTGCCGCTGCTGCGGCCGCGGCAGGCCATCATCACCGGCCGGCCCACCCTGCACCGCCAGGTGTCGAAGGTGCTGGCCGATCCGGACGTCACGGTGTACGCGTTGACCACCGGGCCGCGCTGGCCGGACGTGTCGGGCAATGTGGTCGGCACCGGCACCCGCGCGGTCATCGTCGGGCGCCCCGATCCGGCGTGGCTGAGCCGCTGCCGGGACCTCGACGCCCGGGCCCGCGAAGTCGTCCGCGTCGAACTCGCCCGGCATCCCAAACCCACCGGGCTGCATGTGGCCGCCGTGGTGATGGACTCCCTGCGCGAAGGCGATCAGCTGCTGCTCGGCGCCTCGAACCCGGTCCGCGACGCCGCCCTGGTCTCCCATTCGCGGCCAGGTGTCCGTGTCCTGTCCAACCGCGGCGTCGCCGGTATCGACGGGACCGTGTCCACCGCGGTGGGCGCGGCGCTGCACCATCCCGGCCGTACCATCGCGCTGATCGGCGACCTCACCTTTCTGCACGACGCGTCGGGACTGCTGATCGGGCGTGGCGAGCCACGGCCGGCCGATCTGACCATCGTCGTCGCCAACGACGACGGCGGTGGCATCTTCGAATTGCTCGAACAGGGGGACCCGCAGTACGCGGGCGTGTTCGAGCGGGTATTCGGCACACCGCACGGTATGGACCTGGCGGCGCTGTGCGCGGCCTACCGCATTCCGCATCGGCAGGTCAGCACGCGCGAACTCGCCGCGGAACTCGCCGATCACGCGTCCGGGATCCGGGTGCTGGAGGTGATCACCGATCGCGCGGGGTTGCGCGAACTGCATGCCACGGTGCGGGCCGAGATCGGCCTGGCGACGATACCCGTGCCGGATCTCGTACCCGCCGCGGAAACCGGTCGCGGCTCCTGGCGACCCCGAGGCCGCCGTTACGGCTCCTCGTCGGCGTAGGCGCCGTCGTAGTCGTCCACGAGCGAAACGGGGATGGACTGTTCGGCGACATCGGCCGGGTCGGCGTCCCAGTCGTCGCGAGGCTCGGGGATCGGTGCCGTCTCATCGGGTGTGGGGAAATCCTCGGGGTACACGCGGGAGTCGGTATCGGAGTACGGCGTGTCGTCCGGGTAGGCCGGGACGGACTGCTCGGCGAGATCCGCTTCGGGCACCGCGTCGGCGACACGGTAGTCCGTGGGGCGGGGGGTGTTGCGCTCGGTCATTGTGGGCTCCTCTCCGCGTTGCTTCTCCGGGGGTACCCGGATTGGGGAAAACAGTCCAACGTTTCGAGCATGCTCCGCTCCGGGCGATCGGGCAAGTAGGCTCGAACCGGGAATTCACCCTGTTGCGAGGTGGATCACAGAGGTCGTGTCAAGGCTCCCGCGTCGCTCGGATCCACCATCGCCCTCCCCGGCCCGTGGGCGGCGGGTCAGCGGCCCGACACAGGGGAATGCGGACGAGGGAACACGGCGGCTCGGCGTCGATTACATTTCATCCGACCGATTGGTCGCTTACATTGTCGCAATGGCCGAATTCGAGGTGGTACGTCAGACCGTCATAGCAGCCGAACCGGCCCGCGTGCACGGTCTGATCGATAACTTCCGCGAGTGGAAGCAGTGGTCGCCCTGGGAGGATCTCGACCCCCAACTGCGCCGTATGTACAGCGGACCCGATACGGGACCCGGCGCGCGCTACGCATGGGAGGGCAACCGCAAGGCGGGCGCCGGCACCATGGAGATCACCGACAGCTCCGAGCGGGAGATCCGGGTCCGGATGTCGTTCGAGAAACCGTGGCGGGCCACCAATACCGCCGTCTTCTCGCTGCTCCCCGCGCCGGAGGGTACCAAGGTGGTCTGGCGGATGACCGGTACGCAGACCTGGTTTATGGGGCTGCTCGGACGGTTCTTCCCGATGGACCGGCTGCTCGGTAGGGATTTCGAGAAGGGGCTTGCGCGGATGAGAGCCGCCGCCGAGGCCGCCCCGTCCTGAATCGCTCGGTCCGGCTCGGCGGATTAGGCTGCGGGAATGGCTACCGCTGCACAATGGATCGAGGGTGCCCGGCCCCGCACTCTGCCGAACGCCATCGCCCCGGTTCTCGCCGGCACCGGCGCCGCGGCCGCTCTCGACGCCGCAGTCTGGTGGAAAGCCGTTCTGGCGCTTGTGGTCTCGCTGGCACTGATCGTCGGGGTGAACTATGCCAACGACTACTCCGACGGTATCCGCGGCACCGACGACGAACGGGTCGGTCCGCTGCGACTGGTGGGTTCGGGCCTGGCCTCGCCCGCGGCCGTACGCGCGGCCGCCGTCGGCAGCCTCGTCATGGGCGCGATTTTCGGCCTGGTGCTCGCCGTGGTATCGGCGTGGTGGCTGCTGCCGGTGGGCGCGGTCTGCCTGGCCGGGGCCTGGTTCTATACCGGCGGTAGCACACCGTACGGCTACCGCGGTTTCGGAGAAGTGGCCGTTTTCGTCTTCTTCGGCCTCATAGCCGTCCTGGGCACCCAGTTCGTCCAGGCGGAACGGATCGACTGGGTCGGCGTGGTGTGCGCGGTCGCCGTCGGATCGTTCTCCAGCGCGGTCCTGGTCGCCAACAACCTGCGGGATATTCCCACCGACACCGTATCGGGGAAGACGACGCTGGCGGTGCGGCTCGGCGACCCGCGAACCCGCACCCTGCATCTGGTGTTGTTGGCGATCCCTTTCGCGGCAACGCTGCTGCTCGTCACGCGGACCCCGTGGGCCCTGGTCGGCCTGCTGGCGCTTCCGCTCGCGCTGCGGGCGAACGCTCCGGTTCGCGGCGAAGGCCACGGACCGGAGCTCATTCCCGCCCTGCGCGATTCGGGACTCGCGCTGCTGGTGTGGTCGGCGGCCACGGCGCTCGCCCTCGGCCTGGGCTGAGGCCTGCGACCGCGGAGCGAACAGGTCAGTCGTTGTCCGGCACCAGGATTCCGAGCACCCAGTTCACGACCGTGATGATGATCGCGCCGATGAAGGCCGCCCAGAATCCATCGATCCGCAGACCGTAGTCGGTGGCCTCGGTGATCCAGGCCGTCAGCCAGAGCATGAGCGCGTTGATCACCAACAGGAACAGGCCGAGCGTCAACACCACCAGCGGCAGCGAGAGCAGTTTCACCAGTGGTTTGACAAAGGCGTTGACCACGGTGAAGACCACCGCTACCGCCAGTAGGACAACGATTTTGGCGCCGGTGCCCTGTTCCTCCGGGGAGACGATCTCGATCTTGTCGACCCACACCGAGGCCAACCAGATGGCGAACGCGGTGCTGATCAACCGAAGCACAAGCTGCATGCAGCCATGCTATGTCGGGAGTATCGACACCCGCCGGTCAACCGCCGAGACGCCCTCACGCCGCCCGGTCGAGCAGCGCGTGCACCTGCCCGCGCAGACGCGCGATTCCTTCGTCGCCGCCGAGCAGTTCGGCGGTGGCCGGGTTGGGTGCCCGCAGGATCCCGAGCAGGATATGCGCGGATTCGATGGCCTTTTCCCGCCGCGCCACCGCCTCGCGCAGCGATAGTTCCAATACCTTCTTGGATTCCTTGCTGAACGGGATATGGCGATACCCCGTTCCCCGGCCGAAGCCGAACAGTCCGCGCGGCTCCGGCGGCAGGGCTCGGTCGAGCGCGTCGGCGCCGAAACTTTCCGCCAGACTCTCCCGCACGGCGTCGAGGTCTATTCCGATGGCCCGCAGGGCCTCGGCGTCCTCGGGGCCCAACGGCTCGCCTTTGCTCTTGTCGGCCAGGTCTCTCCGCACCCCGTCGAGCGTCAGACCCGCCTCGGCCAGTAGTGTCGCCAATTCCGCGCCACCGTGCGAGAGCAGTCCGAGCAGCAGATGCTCCACCCGAATATCCGGGGATCGCAATTCCCGAGCGTCTTCCTGGGCCAGGACGACGACCGTCTTCGCGTCCCGAGTGAATCTCTCGAACATCTACCGAGCCCTACCTCTCCGGTTGTACTTCTGATGGACCGCCTGCTTGCTGACCTCGAGCGCGTCCGCGATCGCCTGCCAGGACCAGCCCTGTTCGCGGGCATTGGCCACCTGGATGGCTTCGAGCCGTTCGAGCAATCGCCGCAATGCCAGTACCGCCCGTAACCCCACCGCGGGGTCCGGACTGCCGGCCGCCGCGGCCAGTGTCGTTGCTTCCGTCATATGTCAATTTTGATTGACGATCCGTCCGCATGTCAACAAAAATTGACATCAACGGTGTGGCGAACAGTCATTCGTGCCACGTACGGCCGGAGAAGCGAACCGTCCATGCCCGCTGGAGCCGGACGGTACAGGGGGATCAGTCGCGCCAGCTCCCCGTGGCGTGGAAATACTCCAGGGTTTGCGTGGGCGCACCGAGATCGAGTTCCTGCGCGGCGACCCAGTCGTCGTCGTAATAGGTCCCCGCGTACCGATCGCCACCGTCACAGAGCAGCGTGACCACACTGCCGCTGCGGCCCTCGGCGATCATCTCCGCGATCAGCGCGAAGGCACCCCACAGATTCGTACCGGTCGAACCGCCGACCCGACGGCCGAGTACCGCGCTCGCGTGCCGGGCGGCGGCGATGGACGCCGCATCCGGAACCTCGAACATCCGGTCGACCACCTCCGGAACGAACGACGGCTCCACCCGGGGTCGCCCGATACCTTCGATCCGCGACGGCATCCCGGTCGAGTAATCGGCGCAGCGGGTCTCGTAGCCGCCATAGAACGCGGAATTCTCCGGGTCGACCACCGCCAGCCGGGTCGCGTGCCGACGGTAGCGGATATAGCGGCCGATGGTGGCACTGGTCCCGCCGGTGCCGGCGCCGACCACGATCCACTCCGGCACCGGATGTGTCTCCAGCGCCATCTGGTCGAAGATCGACTCGGCGATATTGTTGTTGCCGCGCCAGTCGGTAGCGCGTTCGGCATTGGTGAACTGGTCCAGATAGTGTCCGCCGCATTCGGCCGCCAGTCGTGCCGCTTCGGGGTACATATCCGGCGCGCGCTGCACGAAATGGCACCGCCCGCCCTGCGCCTCGATCAGGGCGACCTTCTGCGGCGAGGTCTTCGCCGGCACCACCGCCACGAATTCGAGCCCGAGCAGTTTGGCGAAATACGCCTCACTGACGGCGGTGGACCCCGACGAGGCCTCCACCACGGTGGTATTCGCGGTGATCTGGCCATTGCACAGTGCGTACAAGAACAGCGACCGCGCCAGCCGATGTTTCAGGCTGCCGGTGATATGAGTGGACTCATCCTTGAGATAGAGCTGGACATTCCACTCGACGGGCAGCGGATAGCGCAGCAGATGCGTATCGGCACTGCGTTGGGCATCGGCGTCGATGAGCCGTACCGCATTGTCGACCCAGTCCCGAGAAGTGCTGTGGTCGCAGGACTTCACGCGTCACCGTCCGACGCGCCGGGATCGTCGACATCCCCGCGCAATCGGGCGCGCAACTGCGCCTTGTCGCGCCGCCGGCGTTCGTCGACGGCTGCGATGTCCTCGTTGACCCGCCCCCGCAGCCCCTTGAACAGGACGAGCGACAGCGGCATGGCGATGATGATCGCGAAGAGTATCGCCACCACCAGCGGCACCTGCACCGAGACCAGCCGAGCCACCAGCACGATCACCGCGGTGACGACCACGACCAGGACCAGTCGGGCCAGGGTGTAGAGCGCCAGGTTGCGGGCCAGCCGCCGTCCCACCGGCGCGCCGGGCCTCGGAGCGGCTGCGGCGTCCTCGGGGCGGGTTGCGTCGTCACTCACGCCATCAAGCTTAGGACTCGCTCCCGAACGGCCGGCGGGTGGCGGTGCGCCGCCACAGTGGGGCGAATATCCGAATTGTCTATTACCTCCCCTTTACCAAAATTAGATGGTTCGAGTACCCGGGGTGATGAGTGCAACTATGTCGACACCTATTAGGGATTGTGTCGAAACGGAGAGGTTTGCCATGACCGCGAGCACCGTCGGCGCCCAGGACACCTTGTTGACGCCGGGCCAGGTCGCTGCCCTGTTCCACGTCGATCCGAAGACCGTCACCCGGTGGGCCCATGCCGGTCGCCTCGGATCGCTGCGCACCCCGGGCGGCCACCGCCGGTTCCGGGAATCGGAGGTCATGCGGCTGCTCGAATCGCTCACCACCGAGGCGAGCCCCCGCTGAGATGTGGCCGGACGGTCCCGGAGCTACCCTCGATACAGGAGGTGAGCAACGTGACGTACCTGTTGGCACTCATCGCGGTGGTGACGATCGCGGTGCTGTGCTGGAAGGCGTTCGGCCCCGAGCGGAAGACCACGCCCCGACCGACCCGTAACCGGATCCTCGGCCCGGACGACGACCCCGAGTTCCTCTGGCGTATTTCCCGCCCGCAGCATCGCGATGGTGAGCCGGGTTCCGCCGAGCACTGAGCCGTCCCGGTTCCCACCGAGAACCGAACCGTCACGAAATCGCGAAACAATATATCCGCCGGCCGCCATCCGGCCGGCGGATATATCCGTGCCCATCACGGCTCAGTCGAACGCACTACGCTCGGGCAGCCCCTCGGCCAGACGTAGTTCGTCGGCGAATCTGGCCAACCGCTCCTGGGACTCCGCGGACAGCCCGATCGCCGCCCGGATCAACCGGAACAACGAACCGTGCCCCATTCCGTGGGTGAAGACCACCCGGGTAGCCCCGGGTATACCGCGCATATATTCACCGATGCTCTCGGTGACATTCTCCGAATCCACCACTGCTGATCTCCTCGGATATCGCCACGGCCGATACGGCCGTGCCATGAGAGGACACAGGCGCGCTAATACGTAGCACGCGCAGAGTGCTGTGATGTTCAACACGGATGGGCCGGTACCCAACCGATGCCGTGTTGATGCACACGGCCCGATTTCAGTTCAGCCCGGCATAGGAGTGTAGCCCAGAGACGACCAAATTGATGATGAAAAGGTTGAACAGCATGGCCACGAAGGCGGCGACGTTGATCCAGGCCGCCTTGGTGTCCCGCCAGCCCGATGTCGCGCGGGCGTGTAGATAGGCGGCGTAGAGCACCCAGGCGATGAACGAACAGGTCTCCTTGGGATCCCAGCCCCAGAACCGCCCCCAAGCGGCCTCGGCCCAGATCGCACCCAGGATGACACCCGCACCGAACAAGGGGAATCCCACAATGGTGGTGCGATAGGCGAGCCGGTCCAGGGTGCGGGCATCGGGTAGCCGAGCGGCGATGGCGCCGAGGATATCGCCCGACTCCGCCCCGGTGGGCCGGCGCAGCCGATACAGGAACAACAGGCTGGCCACCCCGGAGACCAGGGCCACCCCGCTGCCCACGCTGACGATCGTCACATGCAGCGGCAGCCAGAACGACCGCAGCGCGGGTACCACCGGCGCGGCGTCGGCGTAGAGCACGGTGCCCGCCAGGAACAGCAGAACCAGGACCGGCACCAACAGGAAGACCCACATGGACCGGTAACGCCGGTCCCGCATGAACACCAGGCCGGCCACCACCGCGGCCGCACAGGCCATGGTGACGAATTCGTACATATTGCCGAGCGGGAACCGACCGGTCGCGAAACCGCGCAGCACGATCGACAGCACATGCACGGCAATGGCCACGAACAGCACCGAGAAGGCCATATTGCCCACTCGTTCGGACAGTGGAAGCCGCGGCGCCTCGCTGACCTTGCCGGGAACCCCGGCAGCCGGCGCGACAGGTTTCTCCGTTCCGCCGCCGGCGAGCACGAGCTCGCGTTCACCGACGTGGCGGACACGCGCGGAGGCGTACTGCGCGATCGACAGCACCAGCACCAGCGCGTACACGACGATCGCCGTTTTGAAGGCGAGGTCACTGTAGCCGGCGAGGGTCTCATCGATCGGCATCGTCATCTCCTGTACTCGTAGGGCCCGACGCGTCCAACAACCGATGACGGAGGCGGTCGAACTCGCCGACCCAGCCGGCCTGATCGGTGCGGGCCAGCCCGCCCATCTCTACTACAACACGTCGTTGGTCAACGGTACCCTCCGGGACCACCCGGAGCCACACCCGGCGCCGAGCCACCAACAGCGACACCAGCAGGCCGCCCATCATGGTCAGCGCGCTCACCAGCACCCACTGCTGCGCCGGATCATGGGAAACCTGCAGGTTCACGAACTCCCGGGCGCCGTCGAAGCTCACCTTCGTACCGTTGGGCAGGGTCGTCGACTCACCCGGACGCAGGTTGACCCTGGCCTCCTTCGTCAGTCGCCCCTGCCGGACCAACTCCTGGTCCAAGGCGAACAACGACTGCGGACGCCCCGTGTCGAGGCCGGTATCGCCCCGGTAGACGTCGACGGCCACGGCCGGATCCGTCATCGCCGGGTACACCGAGGTGAGCAGCGAACCGTGGAAGCTCGCGGTCGGCGCGAACAGACCCTCGATGGCGATCTGGTTCTTACGCCGCTCCGTGTCGTTCGGATACAGCCCGCCCGGCGGATCTACCCGCAACACCCCGCTGGACAGGAAGGTCGTCATATCCGACGGCTGCCACTGGACCGTCTCGGTGCGCCTCTGGCCGTCGGGGAAGGTGACGGTGAACGTGGGGGCGTAACCGTGCCCCTGCAGATAGACGCGATCACCGCCGACGCGCAGTGGGTGGTTCACCCGGACGGTGGTGTCGCGCCAGGTGTTCGCCTCCAGATCCGCGCCCGCTTGATAGGCGATCTCGGAGGTGAACATCTCGGCCTGGCCGTTGTCCAGATAGTCGGCCCGGAAATTCTTCACCCGCACGCAGAGGGGGGTGATGCCGGTGCCGTCATTGACGTTGCCGGCGCGGAAGGAATCGAAGACCGCGGGCGAGGTGGTACAGAAACCGGGACCGTCGTCGGCGACGACGATCACGCTGCCCTCATAGCCGAACAGCTTGCCCACGGCGACCGCCACCAACAGACCGACCAACGCCAGATGGAAGACCAGATTGCCGAACTCGCGGATATAGCCCTTCTCGGCCGAGAGGGTGAGCTCGGCTTCTCCCGCACCGGTCCGCACCTCGGTCCGCCAACCGCGCAACCGCGCGCGGGCCCGCTCGATCACCTCCTCCGGTGTGCCCTCCGCCGTACCGGCGTAGTGGTGCGGCAGCCGGGACAGATTGCGCGGTACCCGCACCGGAGGGGTGCGCAGCGCCCGATAGTGGTCCACCGCTCGCGGCAGAATGCAACCGACCAGCGAGATGAACAACAACACATAGATGGCGGTGAACCAGAAACTGCCGAAGACATCGAACAGTTCGAACCGGTCCATCCACAGGCCGAGCACCGGCCGGTCGGCGATATAGTCGGCAACCTTCTGCTCGTTCAGGCTCCGCTGCGGCAACAGCGCGCCGGGAATGGCGGCCAATGCCAGCAGGAACAGCAACACCAGCGCGGTCCGCATACTGGTGAGACCGCGCCAACCGTTGCGCACCACGGCCCACACGCGGCGTGGTGGGGACTGGCGGGGTGGTCGAACGGCCGGCGCCTCCGGAGTCATCACGGTCATATCGGCAGGGTCACCTCGGCGACGAACACGTCGCGCACCCAGGCGACGAACTGGTCCCAGGCTCCGGTGACAAGGGCGATCCCCACCGCGACCAGCAGGATTCCACCGAACACCTGGATATTTCGACTATTGCGCCGCAGCCAGCCCACACCGCGCAGCGCGGTCGCCGAACCGAACGCCAGCACCATGAACGGCAGCCCGAGCCCGAGACAGTAGGCGACGATCAGCACCACGCCGCGGACCGCGGTGGTGCCGTCGGTCCCCGCGGCCACCGCCATCACCCCGGACAGTGTCGGTCCGAGGCACGGGGTCCAGCCGAGCGCGAACACCCCACCGAGCAGCGGTGCGCCCACTATGCCGGTCAGCCGCCGCGGCTCCATCCTCGTATCGCGCTGCAGCGCGGGGATCAACCCGAGAAACGCCAGGCCCATCACGACGGTCACCACACCGCCCAGCCGCTGCAGCAGTTCCCGGTTCATGTTGAGCGTCTGGATCACGCCGAAGACCGTGGCGGTGGCGAGCACGAATACCACGGTGAAACCGGCGACGAACAGTCCGGCCGCCCCCGCAACCCGAAGCCGGCCGCCCCCGCCCCTCGGTTCGGCCTCGGTGACGAGGGTGCCGGCGCGGCCCCGCGCCTCCTCGGCCTCGGCCACCGTCACCGGCGGCGTCTGCGCGCCCACCAACCCGGCCAAATAGGACAGGTAACCGGGCACCAGCGGCACCACACACGGTGAGGCGAACGACACCAGCCCCGCCAGCAGGCACGCGCCCAGCGCCAACAGCAGCGGCCCCGACGAGGCCGTCTGCTGGAACGATTCCCCCATCCCGGCCGCCACGATCACGGCGATCTACGCTCCGCGTCCCGATCGCCGGCCGCGGACCGCTCCTCGGTCGGGCGGGTGCTCCGGTCGGTCGGGCGGGTACCCGACGGCCGCGAGTTCGACACCCGGCGATCACCACCGGGTGTGACGGCCGGTTGCAGCGCCCATGACCCGAGCGTCGACCGGACCAATACCTCGGCACGTACTCCACGCGGCGGCCGGGTCGCCCCGTACCGCCGCACCCCACGAGACCGCAGGCTTCTCATGACACTCCCTCCGCGGCGATGCGCTGCACCACCGGCAATAGATCCTCGGCGAGCAGCGCGCGCAGGAAGATCGCCGCCACCCGATGATCCCGATCGAGCACCAATGTGGTGGGAATAACCGTCGTCGGGAAGTTCCCGCCGAGCGCGAGCAGACTGCGCATCGACGGGTCGTAGATCGACGGATAACCGACCTGGTTGTCGGTGACGAAATCACGTGCTTTGTCCCGATTGAAATCGCGGACGTTGATCCCGAGGAATGCCACCCCCAGATCCTTGGTCCGCTCGTAAACCTGTTCCAGCGCGGGCACCTCGGCCCGGCACGGGCCGCACCACTGACCCCACAGATTCAACACGACCACCTGGCCGGGGAAATCGTCCACCGAAACGGTCTCGTCCGACATCACCTCCGGCCCGGACAGGTTCCCGATGGTGCCGCGCGAATCGGGTGGGTTGTAGTAGATATCGGTCTGCCCACCCGGCGAGACGAATTCGAAGGTGCCGCCGTTCGCCACGGCGTCCGACCCCGTCGAACATCCCGCCGCCGCGACCAGACACAACCCCGCGACGAGCAGGGAAACCAGCCGCAACAGGCCCCCACTCACGCCGGTCCGACGGGGCATGAT
>NZ_BAFU01000083.1 GCF_000308495.1 Nocardia brevicatena NBRC 12119
CTCCTCGATGGAGGCCTTGACCTCCTCGAAGCGCGGGTCGGAGAAGGACAGGGACATGGATCCGGAGAAGTCCTCGATAGGCGAGAGCTCCTCCAGCACTTCTTCGAGTCCGCCGACCATCCCGCCGTCACCGCGAGCGGCGGCACGCTCGCGCCATTCCGGCGAGCCGATCAGCCAGGCGAACGATTCGGTTTGTAGGTCGAGGAGACCGGGCACTTCCAACGGTTCCCGGATCTTCGCGAATGACACCCGCAACGGGGCACCGGGGATACCCCCGGCAACAGCCGGCTTCGAATTGGCGCTTGTCTGGGTGGAGACTGCCAAGATGCGTCCTTCCAGCACCTCACGCGTGTCGCGTGGCGGTTCGCGACCGTCGCTTGTCTGCTACATGGTTGTTGAGATTCTCGCTGGTTACACCCCGAACGAGACTCGAGCAGCCAACAACGGAAGTAACACCGGAAGGTGAACTTACGTGTGCGAATCGAGGTATGGACAGGAGGCAGCCAGCGCAACGTCCAAACCTACACCTACCTACATGGAGGTGTCAAAGTACCATCCGCGCGGACCCCTCCGCGGCCGGCACGCCGGGCAGGCCCTTCGCTGGCTGCGTCGGAGCCTGCCGCGTCACACCTCGGGCGCCGGTGCCCATCGGTAACGATCCGCGCGGTGACCGTCGGTATCTCGGCGACAGCTACCACTGCTCCCAATAGCGTGACTGGTCCGGCGAAGCTCGTCAAGTGGCCACTCCTACCTGGGCCCCACCCGATCCCCTGCCGCACTACAAGATCACCTTTTCCGATCCCGATCGACCGTGGCGACCCGGCCGGCGGCAGAGGGAGACGAGACACCGGCACAACGAACGGGCGCGCCGGGGAGAACCGACGCGCCCTGTTCGACCACGAGCATGCGACCGGACCGCGGACCGACCGTCGCGGTCGGGAACGTATCCGGGTTGATCGACATCACATATTGGGAGTGATGTGACGTTCGGTCGGCGGGTCGTACACCGCGCCCTGAGCGGCCGCCCCCCTGCCGAGACCGGGGTTGTAGGCCATCACCTGGGTGTCGTCATTCTCCGCGAGCGAGTCCCGGATCGCCGCCTGCGCCGCGGGGGGCAGGGTGTGCATGATCTGGCGGACACGCTCCTTGCGACGGTGTACCGCCTGCCGCACCGGCATACCCGGGGTGGCGCGCATCTGCGGAATGATGCCCTCGACCTCTTCGGCACCACCGTGGTGATGACCGGCGTCGACCAGCGCCTGCTCGCGCGCCATCTGCGCCTCGTCCTTCTCTTCGGACATACCGATCGGGCCGATCATGCGGCCGTTGAGGAACTGCTTGACCACCGGCTCCTCACTGGTCAGCAACACCTCCCGGGGGCCGAACATGACCAGCTGGCGGCGGAACAGCATGCCGATGTTGTCCGGCACGGTACGGGCAAGGTTGATGTTGTGCGTCACGATCAGGATCGTGGCGTCGATCTGGGCGTTGATATCGATCAGCAGCTGGCTCAGGTACGAGGTTCGCACCGGGTCCAGACCGGAGTCCGGCTCGTCGACCAGGATGATCCGCGGATCCAGCACCAGCGCACGGGCCAGGCCGGCACGTTTGCGCATACCACCGGAGATCTCGCCGGGTAGCTTGTTCTCGGCCCCGAGTAGACCGGTCAGCTCCAGCTTCTCCATAACGATCTTCTTGATCTCGCTCTCCGGCTTCTTCGTGTGCTCACGGAGCGGGAATGCGACATTGTCGAAGAGGTTCATCGAGCCGAACAGCGCGCCGTCCTGAAACAGCACGCCGAAAAGTTTGCGGATCTCGTACAGCTCCTTATTGGAGCAGGTGGTGATATCGGTGTTGCCGATATAGATCGAACCACGTTCCGGGCGCAGCAGACCGATCAACGACTTCAGGAATACGGACTTACCGGTACCGGACGGGCCGAGTAGCGCGCTCACCTCCCCCGCCGGCAAGGTGAGAGAAACGTCCTGCCAAATCCGTTGTGAACCGAACGATTTGGTTACACTTTCGGTCCTGACCTCGACGCCCACGCCAACCTCCACAATTCTCAGCGAGCAGCCCATCCGCGAATCCACACACGCCGATAGTGGTGCGTCACGTCACAGTGGGTTCGGCCACTGTATCGCATGGGACCACCCGCGCACATCTCTGCCTGACCGAATGGTAAGCACGCTTTTCGGGCGGAAAGCGGTCCGAATCACGATCGTTGCCGATCGACTCGCCACCGTGACCGAACGAAAATGGGCGGCCCCGCGGGGCCGCCCATTTTCGAGGAATTAGGTCAAATTTATTTGACCGTAACCTTCGCGCCGGCGCCTGCCAGCTTCTCCTTGGCGGCCTCGGCCGCTTCCTTGGTGACCTTCTCCAGGATCGGCTTCGGGGCTCCCTCGACGAGGTCCTTGGCCTCCTTCAGGCCCAGGCCGGAGACGATCTCGCGGACCACCTTGATGACCTGGATCTTCTTGTCACCGGCGCCCTCGAGGATGACGTCGAACTCGTCCTGCTCCTCGACGGCCTCGGCGGCGGCCGGAGCGGCGCCGGGGGCGGCGACGGCGACCGGAGCGGCGGCGGTGACCTCGAACTTCTCCTCGAACTTCTTCACGAAGTCGGAGAGCTCGAGCAGGGTCATATTGCCGAAGGTTTCGAGCAGCTCGTCAACGTTGGCCATTGATGTTTCCTTTCAATCGTTTCTGTGCAAGCGCGGTGGACACCACGCCGCGGGTAGGGGGTGCGGATTACTCCGCGGCGTCGGCCCCGCCCTCGGCCTGCTTCTTCTCCTGCAGCGCGGCGGCCAGGCGGGCCACCTGCGAGGCGGGAGCGTTGAACAGACCGGCGGCCTTGGCCAGGTTGCCCTTCATGGCACCGGCCAGCTTGGCCAGCAGCACCTCGCGGGACTCCAGGTCGGCGATCCGCTCGACCTCGGCCACGGACAGCGGGGCGCCGTCCATGTAGCCGCCCTTGATCACGAGCTGCTTGTTGTCCTTGGCGAAGGTCTTGATCGCCTTGGCGGCATTGACCGGTTCGCCTTCGATGAACGCGATCGCGGTAGGCCCGACGAACAGGTCGTCCAGGCCTTCCACGCCCGCCTCGGCCGCAGCACGTTTCACCAGGGTGTTCTTGGCGACGGAGTACGTGGCCTCGGCACCGAGCTCACGGCGCAGCCGGGTGAGATCACCCACGGACAGACCACGGTATTCCGTGATGACGGTGGCCGTCGAACTCTTGAACTTCTCGGCGATCTCCGCGACCGCGGCAACCTTTTCGGGTTTCGCCATACTTCGCCTCCTCTCTGATGGTCGGTTCGAGTGCACTACCGATCAGGGGCCGGCGAAAGAACAAGCGCCCCGAACGCAGAGCGTTCCGGGGCGCACAGGAAACACCGAATCACGGCGAAACAGCCATGGTGTGGAGTCCCAGCCTCGGCTCTCCCTGCGTGGGCCGCCGGCACTTTCGCCGGACCTTCGACCGACCCCATACGGAATCAGCGACCAACGGTCTTCGGTAGAACGGATTGGGTAGCGGTCGAACATGTCGACAGCCGTCGTCAAGAGTACCGTGACACCCTCCGATCTGCCAAAACGGGCCGGTCGAGCCATCGGTCCCACGACTGCGGGCGGCCGTACCGCCTCGTACCGAGCATTCGGTCCGCGTACAACCGCCCGAAACGACACGCTCGGCCGACGCTCCCCGATCACCGCGGTGTCCGTGAGGAACGAGCGTGCAACCCGGTCAGCACCGCGCGTGCTACCGCCCGGAACGCCTCAGCCATGACGAGACCATCCGCGCCGATATCGTCGGAACGCACCGGGAGCCGCGGGCAGATCGCCGTATCGACATCGGCACCCACATACGCGAGAACACTCGCCAACGTCGCGGTGGCACCGTCACCGCGGCCCGGTGGTGCGACGGTGATCCAGGCCGCGGGCTTGCCGTACAGGTCGGCGGAGCCGACGGTCCAGTCCAGTAGGTTTTTCAGGCTGCCCGGGAGCGTGCCCGCGTATTCGGGCGTACAGAACAGCACCACGTCCGCGCGCGAGTTCTGCGCGGAGTTCGCCGACCGCGACCGGTTCCGGCACACTGTCACCGGGAACGAAGGCGGGCAACCCGGTCAGGCCCTCGTACCGGCGTGCCCGGATTTCCTCCGGGGCGATGGCCTGCACCGTCCGCAGTGCCGCCGTATTCTTCGAACCCGCGCGTGTGCTTCCCGAGATGAGCAGAACAGCCGTCATGGAACAGGCCAACGGTCCAGCGCGCCGGGATAATCCGCATACGACGAGGGGCGGGAACGCCGTTCGCGTTCCCGCCCCTCATGGCTCGTACCGCCTACGCGTCCTCGTCGAGGAGGTTGCGGGTGCGGTTCGGGTCCACCGGGATGCCCGGTCCGGTGTTCGTCGAAACCGTCACCTTCTTGACGTAACGGCCCTTCGCGGTCGACGGCTTGGCGCGCAGGATCTCATCCAGCGCGGCGCCGTAGTTCTCCACCAGCTTGGTGTCGTCGAACGACGCCTTGCCGATGACGAAGTGCAGGTTGGCCTGTTTGTCGACCCGGAAGTTGATCTTGCCGCCCTTGATGTCGTTGACCGCCTTGGTCACATCGGTGGTGACCGTGCCGGTCTTCGGGTTCGGCATCAGACCGCGCGGGCCCAGCACGCGGGCGATCCGACCCACCTTGGCCATCTGGTCGGGAGTGGCGATCGCGGCGTCGAACTCCAGCCAGCCGCCCTGGATCCGCTCGATCAGATCCTCGGCGCCGACCGCGTCCGCGCCGGCGGCCTCGGCCTCGGCGGCCTTCTCACCGGCCGCGAACACGATGACGCGAGCGGTCTTACCGGTGCCGTGCGGCAGATTCACGGTGCCGCGAACCATCTGGTCGGCCTTGCGGGGGTCCACCCCGAGCCGGATGGCGACCTCGACGGTGGCATCGGTCTTGGTGGTGGCGGTCTCCTTGGCCAGCCGCGCGGCGGCGAGCGGGGAGTAGAACGTGCTGCGGTCGACCTTGGCGGCCGCGGCGAGGTATGCCTTGCTTCGTTTTGCCATGTTTCGTCTGTCCTGTTCGTGGTTCAGCTGTGGTCGTTCGGGCCTGGCCGGCCCTCCCACCTGTGGCGTTCAGCCCTGATATTCGATGGACGGCTGCGCTGACGCCTCCGGCGCGGACGCTCAGCCCTCGATGGTGATACCCATCGAACGTGCAGTACCGGCGATGATCTTGGCCGCCTGGTCGAGATCGTTGGCGTTCAGATCTTCCTGCTTGGTCTTGGCGATCTCGCGCACCTGGTCCATGGTCACCCTGGCGACCTTGTTGCGGTGCGGCTCGGCCGAGCCCTTCTGCACACCGGCGGCCTTGAGCAGCAGCTTGGCGGCAGGCGGAGTCTTCAGCTTGAAGTCGAAGGACCGGTCCTCGTACACCGAGATCTCAACCGGGACGACATTGCCGCGCTGCGATTCGGTCGCGGCATTGTACGCCTTGCAGAACTCCATGATGTTGACGCCGTGCTGACCGAGCGCCGGACCCACCGGAGGGGCGGGGTTCGCCTGGCCGGCCTGGATCTGAAGCTTGATGATCCCGGCGAGCTTCTTCTTCTTGGGGGGCATCTTTCTTTCCTAGTTGTATGGGTTCCTTGCTCTTTGCAAGTTCCGGCCCGGGACCGTTCGTCCCGGGAGGCGCAGGCGCCGCCTAGATCTTGGCGACCTTGGTGAATTCCAGTTCGACCGGGGTTTCGCGCCCGAAGATCGAGACCAGGACCTTGAGCTTCTGCTGTTCGGCATTGACCTCGGAAATGGTGGCGGGCAGCGTCGCGAACGGACCGTCCATCACGGTCACCGACTCGCCGACCTCGAAATCGACCTCGATGGCCGGCTTGGCCGCGGTTTCGGCCGTGGTCTCGGGCGCCGTCGTGGTGGCCGCGGCGGCGGGCGCCTTCTTCTGTTTCTCGGCCGGAACCAGGAACTTCACCACATCGTCGATGGACAGCGGGGACGGCCGCGAGGTCGCGCCGACGAACCCGGTCACGCCGGGGGTGTTGCGCACGGCGCCCCACGACTCGTCGTTGAGGTCCATCCGGACCAGGATGTAACCGGGCAGCACCTTGCGGTTGACGTTCTTGCGCTGACCGTTCTTGATCTCGGTGACCTCTTCGGTCGGCACCTCCACCTGGAAGATGTAGTCCTCCAGGTCCAGGTTCTGCACACGGGTCTCGAGGTTGGCCTTCACCTTGTTCTCGTAACCGGCGTAGGAGTGGATGACATACCACTCGCCGGGCGCACGACGCAGCGCGGCCTTCATCTCCTCGGCCGGATCGGCGGGGGCCTCGTCCACCGGGGCGGGTGCGGGCTCGTCAGCCACGGGCTCGGCGTCGAACGCCGACTCCTCGACGGGCTCAGCGGCCTGCTCGGCCGTCGTATCGTCGACCGGGAACTCGTCGCTGGTGTCGTTCTCCGGGGTGCTCACTGGGCACTCGCTTCCTGTGTCGTCACGTGCATCCTCTGCGTGCCGGGTACGGGCGTGGCGGATCGACCCCGTGGCGTCCCGCTCCGGGGCGGCTACCGGCTTGTGGTCCCGGCTAGCCGAACAGCCAGTCGACACCCTTGATGAACACCACGTCCAACCCGTTGATGAACGCGACCATGAAGACCACGAACACCAGAACAACGCTCGTATAGGTGATCATCTGCTTCCGGTTGGGCCAGATCACCTTCCGCAGTTCCGCGATCACCTCACGCAGAAACTTGATCAAACGCTTGAACGGATTGCGCGACCGGTCGGCCTGGCCGGAGGTCTTGGCAGCCTTGCGTACGACGGGACGATCGATGGTGGCGATCGCACCGGTGTCGACTGCCGAGGAGGAGCCGGCGCGGCTCCGTCGCGCGGACCGCTTACCGCTCGGCCGATGCGCGGCGAGGGTGTCATCGCCGTGATCGGCGGCATACCCGCCGTGGCGAGTGTCCCGCTCGTCGCTCACACCGTCCTCCTCGCTCTCTCGTCGCCGTCTTCCAGGGCAGGGGCGACAGGACTTGAACCTGCAACCGCCGGTTTTGGAGACCGGTGCTCTGCCATTTGAGCTACGCCCCTTCGGCTGGGTGGTGCACTCCGGAGGGAACACCTCCAGCCACATCTGCTGTATTCAGTTGTTCGGTCGTGGTGTCACACAACACGCGCGCCGCTCCGGCAGATACCGGCCCCGTCCGCGGGTTCGTTCCGGCTGATGCTCAGCCTACGCTCGAACCCGCTTGGAACCAGCCTGCAGAGCAGCGCGCATCGGCTGGCGACCCCAGAATCCCGAGTGTACGGCACGGCCTGCGACATAAGCCAATCAGGGGTACCGAACCAGGTCAGGACAGCTGCACGGTAGCGGTCGCACGGCCGAAGATCTTGCGGCCCCCCGACTTCGCCACAATGGCGACGACGGCCGTCCGGCTCTCCGGATCCACGGATTTGATCTTGCCCGTGTACTCGATCTCGGCCGCCTCCTTCGCGCCGACGAAAACCGGACTGGTGAACCGGACGTTGTATTCCTTCACCGCACCGGGGTCGCCGAGCCAGGAGGTGACGAAACCGCCGCCCAGCCCCATGGTCAGCATGCCGTGCGCGACGACATCGTCCAGCCCGACCAGTTTGACGACCTCATCACTCCAGTGGATGGGGTTGGCGTCACCGGAAACACCGGCGTAGTTGACCAGGTCACCTCGGGTCAGTAGCACGGTCCGCGGGGGCAGCTCGTCACCGACCGAGACCTCGTCGAAACCACGCGCGAACCTACTGGCCGCGAACCGAGGCGGTTCGGCGGCCGGCGCGGGCGCCGTGGGCACGCCGAGGGTGCGCGAACGATGGTCGGGTTCGGTCCTGTCGTCGCCGTTGCCGTGCATCAGGACATGGCGCACCGCATCGGTGAGGTTCGGGTCGATATCACCGCCGCTGCGGCCGACCAGCGTGGTGTAGGTGGTGAGCACCAGTTCGTCGTGCTGGTCGGTGACGATGTTCTTGGTGACGATGATGTCGCCGCCGAACGCCTGCCGGAACGAGTGCAGGTAGACATCGCAGACCAACCGGTCACCGACTCTGATGGGCCGGTGGAATTCCAGGATCTGGTCGGTCTGCATGATCTGGCTCAGGTCGTAGCCGGTGACCACCGTTTCGAACAGTTTGCGCTGGGCCAGAATGCCGACGAGTGAGATGAAGGTCAGCGGAGCGACCAGGCCGCCGTGGCCGTACTCGTGCGCGACGTCCTCATCCCAGTGCACCTGGTGGTAGTCCTGGACGGCCCGGGCGTATTCCCGCACCTTCTCACGGCCGACTTCGTAGTAGTCGTCGACGCGGTAATGGTGGCCGACCATGGCGGCGGCGTGGGCGGCGGGATCGAAATCCGCCTCGTCCAACTGGACGGTGACCGCTTCGTCTGTATCGGTGGTGTTCATAGTCACGGCAGGAATGTACCTATCTGACCCCGCTGGCCCGGAGTCTCCGGAGCGCGCACCACCGCGTATGCGGCTCGGATTACGAGCCGACATTTCCGGGATCATCGTTCCCCGGACGATTGCACGACCATGTGCGACGACCACGGCATTTGGCCGGCTACCGGAAAATGGAACCGGTGGCTACCGGCGCCTCTGCGTGTCGGAGTGCGCGAACGACTCCGACTGCCGGGTCACGCCGCGTGCGGCAGCGTCACGCAAGTGATCAACGAGATTCGCGGTGCGCCCGGTGAGTGCCACAGTTCGGGCAGAACTTCTTCAGTTCCAGCCGGTCTGGGTCGTTGCGCCGGTTCTTCTTGGTGATGTAGTTGCGATGCTTGCACTGCTCACAGGCCAAGGTGATCTTTGGCCGGACATCGGTGGACTTCGCGGCCACGATATGCCTTCTTTCCGGTCAACCTGAGGGTCAATCAGTATTGGGTAGCGATGGCCGGACTCGAACCGGCGACACAACGATTATGAGTCGTTTGCTCTACCGCCTGAGCTACACCGCCTTGTGCACGATCTTGCGGCGGTGATGCCGCGGCCCCTGGAGTGCCGAGTCGGACACCACCGGCAATCCGGCGAGCCCCCTAACGGAATCGAACCGTTGACCTTTTCCTTACCATGGAAACGCTCTGCCGACTGAGCTAAGGGGGCATGACTTCCCGGCACCGAGACTCAATGTACTCGTCCCGCTGCCTCGAAGACTTGAACGAGAGTACACACTCACCACCGAGAGCTCCAAACCACGAGGCCAGAGGCAGTTTTTTCACAGCAACACACCATCGAGAAAGCCCACCCCCTCGCCTCCGCCCACAGCGAGTAGGCCTCGACCGAAATCACACGAGAAGACCCCCATCGACCCACACGCGGCACAACCACGGAAACGGAGCCGGGAGCGAAGCCCTCCGGGCGGGGTGTGAGGGCCGCACCTCATAGGAATAATGAAACGAGCCCTGGATGCGCTTTCCGCATCCAGGGCTCGTCTCCGAATGGAGTGGCAGGTGTAGGATTCGAACCTACGTAGGCTTTCACCGACAGATTTACAGTCTGCTCCCATTGGCCGCTCGGGCAACCTGCCGAAGCGCTTGTTCTGCGCGCAGAGCAGAATACAACGAACCCGCACCCTGAATGCAAACCGCCTGGACATAGGCGGTGCCGGATGACTCATTCACCGGCTGGGGGTAAAACTGTGTGGTGCCGGGAACCTCCCCGTGCACACTCAGTCGGGATCTGTCAGGACAGGAGCGCAGTGTGGCCGATTCGTCATTCGATGTCGTGAGCAAGGTCGACCGACAGGAGGTCGACAACGCCCTGCATCAGGCGGAGAAGGAGCTGAACACCCGCTACGACTTCCGCGGCACCGGGGCGACGATCGAATGGTCCGGCGAGGACAAGATAGTGCTGAGCGCGGAGTCCGAGGATCGAGTGAAGGCCGCGTTGGAGGTTTTCAAAGAAAAGCTCATCCGGCGGGATATCTCGCTCAAGGCGTTCGACGCGGGCGAACCGGCGGCCTCGGGGAAGATCTACAAGATCACCGGTTCCTTGGTGCAGGGAATCGACGCGGAGCGCGCGAAGAAGATCTCCAAGAAGATCCGGGACGAGGGCCCCAAGGGGGTCAAGGCGCAGATCCAGGGCGACGAACTACGGGTGAGCGGTAAGAAGCGCGACGATCTGCAGGCCGTGATCTCGCTGTTGAAGGACGAGGACTTCGGTATCGCACTCCAGTTCGTGAATTACCGGTAGGGCTTTTCACCGGTCGCCCGGCTTTCCCGCCGGTCACGGGTTTGTCAGCCGTGTCCGGGTGGCCTGCCCGCGAGTTGCTCCAGGCGGGCAACGCGGTCGGCGATCGGCGGATGGGTGGAGAACAGGCGCGCGGCGCGATCGCCCGCACGGAACGGGTTGGCGATCATCAGGTGCGACTGTGCCGTCAGCCGCGGCTCGGGCGGTAGCGGCGCCGCCTGGACGCCGCGTTCGAGTTTGCGCAGCGCCGAGGCCAGGGCCAGCGGGTCGCCGGTGAGTTCGGCGCCGGATTGGTCGGCCTGGTATTCCCGGGACCGGGAGACCGCCAGCCTGACCAGGGTGGCGGCGATCGGGCCGAGCAGCGACACCAGCAACACGCCGAGCATATTGGGGCCGGCTCCGTCGCGGTTGCCGCCGAACGCGGAGGCGAAGAACGCGAGATTGGCCAGACCGGAGATCACCGCGGCCAGCGCACCGGCCACCGAGGAGATGAGGATATCCCGGTTGTAGACGTGCGACAGTTCGTGGCCGAGCACCGCGCGCAGCTCCCGTTCGCTCAGGATCTGCAGGATCCCGCTGGTGCAGCACACGGCGGCATGTCGAGGGTTGCGGCCGGTGGCGAAGGCATTGGGGGCGTTGGTGGGGCTGATGTAGAGGCGCGGCATGGGCTGCCGAGCGGCGGTGGCCAGTTCCCGCACTATGCGGTAGATGACCGGCGCCTGCAGTTCGGTCACCGGCTGGGCCCGCATGGCCTTCAGGGCGAGCCTGTCGCTGTTGAAGTAGGCGTAACCGTTCACGGCGACGGCCAGCACAATCGCCACGATCAGGATCGTGGTGTTGCGGAACATCGCTCCGGCGAACACGATCAGAGCGGAGAGTCCGACCATGAGCCCGAAGGTTTTTACTCCATTCGCAAACCCGTGCCCGTGCATACAGCTCCTGTATTCGCTCGCGTGCTCTGGACCCAGCTTGCCGAGGGCTACTACCCCGCTGAGCGGTACAGAACCATAACGAACCGGGCGATGCCGAAGTTCCCCGACGGTTACGCCGGCCGAGTCCAGCGACCGACCGAACCACCCTCGGCAATCACCGAACAAACCCCCTCGTGCACGGCCTGGGCACACCCCCGCCCCCATCTCAACCCCATAGGCGCCGCGCCATCGCGACCCGTTCGCGGCCATCACGCGTTTCGGCACTCCGAAGCGCCGTGCCGCAGGCACAAGTCTCGGGGTGCCGAATGGCGCGGCCGGACGACACAGCTCAACCGACCCGTTCGATGGTGTACTGCACGAGCCGGACCAGCGCGTCGTTGGCCGGCCCCTGCGGCAGCGCCGCGAGTTCGGCATGCGCCATACCGGCGTACTCCCGCAGCTTCTCCGTGGCCTTGGTCATACCGGGCGAGCGGCCGAGCAGTTCGAGCGCCTCGGCGACCTCGGCGTCGGTCGTCGGCGGATGGTGCAGGAGGGCACGCAACCGGTCGCCGTCGGGGCCCTCCTCGCGCAGGGCGTAGAGCACCGGCAGTGTATGCACACCCTCGCGCAGGTCGGTGCCGGGAGTCTTACCCGACTGAGCGGCCTCGGAGGAGATATCGATGAGGTCGTCCGAGATCTGGAACGCGGTGCCGACCGCGTCACCGAGGCGGGCCAGCCGCTCCACGTGTTCGCTGTCGGCGCCGGAGAAGGTGCCGCCGAACCGCCCGGCGGCGGCGATCAGGGATCCTGTCTTCTCCCACACCGTGCGCAGATAGTGCGCGACCGCGTCCGGGGACTCGGCGGCTCCCATGGTTTCCCGCATCTGACCGGTGACGAGTTCGGCGAAGGTTTCGGCGATGGTCCGCACCGCGTCCGGCCCCAGCGTGGACACCAGGCGCGAGGCGTGGGCGAACAGATAGTCGCCCGCGAGAATGGCAATACTGTTGCCCCATCGGGAGTTCACGCTGGGGGCACCGCGACGCATGGTGGCCTCGTCCATCACATCGTCGTGGTAGAGGGTGGCCAGATGTACGAGTTCGATGACGGTGCCCGCGGTGATCAGGTCCGGATCGGTGGGACGCGGACCGAGCTGACCGGTGAGGATGGTGAACAGCGGCCGAAAGCGTTTGCCTCCGGCCCTGGTCAGGTGCAAGGCCGCCTCGCGAAGGAATTCCGCGCCGTCGGACAGCTCGTCGACCAGTAGTTTCTCCACCCCGTCCAGGCCGTTGCGCACTGTTACGGCGAGCTCGGCGTCACCGAGATCTACCCCCGCCACCACCGTGCTCGCCTCGCTCACAGCAGATGTGCTCATATCTTCTCCCAGAGACGCGTCCGACCCCACGGTGAAAGAACCTAGCGTGTTCATGCCCTGAGGCCCATGAACACCGTCACTGTGCACCGTACCGGGCGTCGACACGACCGGTACGCCCTGCGACTATTGACGCCATGGGTGCACCGGAAGAAGCCACGCCGGCCGACCGTGCGCGGCCGGGCGTCGGTCCCGAAGACGGTAGCGACACATCATCAGGGCAAGGCGGCTCGGCCGCTCACCCGACGCGCCGGCCCCGCAGCGGGTCCGAAGACGACGGCCCGTCACCGCGGGGGGACGATGCGGCACGGTGCGGCGCGCTCCCGACCCGTACCCAGGTGTTGGTGGTGGGCGCGGGCCCGGCGGGTTCGGCGGCCGCCGCTTGGGCCGCGCGGAGCGGCCGAGATGTCCTACTGGTCGATTCCGCGGTCTTCCCCAGGGACAAGACCTGCGGTGACGGTCTCACCCCACGCGCGACGGCGGAGTTGGAAGACCTGGGCCTCGGCGAATGGGTGCGCGCACACACCGTCAACCACGGACTGCGGATGGCCGGATTCGGCCGAGAGGCGCTATTGCCGTGGCCCGGTGGCCCGTTCCCGACCTACGGCAGCGCGGTGCCTCGTACCGAACTCGACGACAAACTGCGTGAGACCGCGGTGAAATCGGGCGCAAGGGCGCTGGACGGGACGAAGGTCGTCGCGGTGTCCCGAGACGGCGGCCGAGTGAGCGGGGTGACCGTGCGGTGCGGCGGCGCCTCCCATGAAATCGCCTGTGAAACCCTCGTCGTCGCCGACGGTGTCCGTTCCCCGGTCGGCAAGATGCTGGGCCGTACCTGGCACCGCCGATACGCGTACGGGGTGGCTGCCCGGGCCTATATCGCGTCCGCCCGCAGCGACGATCAGTGGATCACCTCACATCTGGAACTGCGCGACGCCGACAATGCGCTGGTCCCCGGGTACGGGTGGGTTTTCCCGCTCGCAAACGGCGAGGTGAATATCGGGGTCGGTTCGCTGGCCACCGAGCGGCGTCCGTCCCATATCGCGTTGAAACCGCTGCTCGAGCATTACACCGCGCTGCGCCGGGACGAATGGCGGCTGACCGGTCCCCTGCGCGCGGTCGCTTCGGCGTTGCTGCCGATGGGCGGTGCGGTATCGACCGTCGCCGGCCGCAACTGGGCGCTGGTAGGGGATGCCGCCGGCTGTGTGAACCCACTCAACGGCGAAGGTATCGACTATGGCCTGGAGGGTGGGCATATGCTCGCCCACCTGCTGGACGAGCCGGATCTGACCCACGTGTGGCCGGACCTGTTGCGCACCAAATACGGTCGCACGTATTCGGTGGCGCGGCGGATCGCTGGACTGGCCACGCATCCGCGGATGGTGCCCACGGGCGGACCACCGGTAATGCGGTCGAAGTTCTTGCAGCGCACCGCCGTTCGCCTGATGGGCAATCTGGTCACCGATGAGGACGTGGATCTGGTCGCGCGGGCCTGGCGGACGGCCGGGCAGGCGTCCATGCGGTTCGACGAGCGGCCGCCGTTCGGGTAGGTCGACAATGGTTTCCCGCCCGGTACCCGAGGAACTGCTCCCACATCTGCGGAGGGCACGCGATCTCGCCGACCGCCATTACGCGCGACCATTGGACCTGGACGGTATGGCCGCGGCGGCGGGCGTATCGAAGTACCACTTCCTGCGCTGTTTCGCGGCGACCTACGGCAAGACGCCCGCCGTGTATCTGGCCGAGCGGCGGATCGAACGGGCCCAGGATCTGTTGCGCGCCACCAACACCACCGTGACAGAGGTATGCCTGCTGGTCGGGTACACCAGCCTCGGATCCTTCTCCCGCAAATTCACCGAACTGGTGGGAATGTCCCCGTCCGCCTATCAGGCGAAGTTCGCCGACGGCGCACCCCGTATCCCCGGCTGCTACGTGTTCATGCACGGCCTGTCCGACCGCAAACCCCCACCTCGCCCCCCAAGCGACACGCCACGCCCCCACTGACCAATACACCGTGCGGCAGCCGCATCCATGCGAAGAGGCGAAACCGAGCCCTGCCTGCCGGCGCTCACAGAAACAGAACACCCCCGTACGAACCGCCGCACCCGGCGATCACTGGCCCGCCCCGGCCGCACCCCTCGGAGCGGAGCCCTGGTCTCTGCCTCACGAGAGGGGGAAGCCCCAGACAATAGACCCCGCCCCACGCCCCCTCGGACATCTCACCCAACGGTCGCAGCCCGCCCCGGGTCCGGACCACCCGAAGCGATATCA
>NZ_BAFU01000082.1 GCF_000308495.1 Nocardia brevicatena NBRC 12119
CAGGGTCTGCGCCGACTCCTTGGTCGGCGGCTCACCCGGACGCAGCTTGCGGTAGATATCGAGCAGCGCTTCGTCCTGGCCCGCGGTGTTGTCCTTCTCCAGGGTGGACATCATGATCTCGGAGAAGCCGAACCGCTCGACAATCTCCTCACTGGTCCAGCCCAGGGCCTTGAGCAGCACGGTGACGGGCTGCCGGCGTTTGCGGTCGATGCGGACGCCGACGGTGTCGCGCTTGTCGACATCGAACTCCAGCCACGCGCCGCGGCTCGGGATGACCCGCACGCTGTGCAGGTCCTTCTCGGTGCCCTTGTCGACGGAGTGGTCGAAGTACACGCCCGGCGAACGGACCAGCTGGGAGACCACCACGCGCTCGGTGCCGTTGATGATGAAGGTGCCCTTGTCGGTCATCATCGGGAAATCACCCATGAAGACCGTCTGGCTCTTGATCTCACCGGTGTTGTTGTTGATGAACTCCGCGGTGACGAACAACGGCGCCGCGTAGGTCATGTCCTTGTCCTTGCA
>NZ_BAFU01000081.1 GCF_000308495.1 Nocardia brevicatena NBRC 12119
ATGTGCCGAAGGCACGAGTCTCGGGCGCTGAAACGCGAGACCCGCCAGGGCCGCAACCCCGCGCCGCCGAAGGCGGCGCAATCGAACACAGCAACCCGCCCGCGCGAACGCGCGGGCCATCAAACACCACCCTTGGATGCTTGTAGGAGGTCGACTCGGGTGGTGAACTTGACCCGTGGCCGTCCCGCGGGCTTGCCGGCATCACGTTCGGCCTGGTCGATGACCCTCCAGCCGACCCGGTCGACCAGATCCGGCTGCCGCTGCTCGACCAAGGCGCGCAATGCCGCGCGGTCCCCACTCGGAGCGACCAGTTTGCCCGCGATGAAATCGGCGATCAACACCTCTACGGTCTGCTCGGCGTCGACCCGGTTGGAGCCGATCACCCCCCGCGGTCCGCGTTTTATCCAGCCGCTCACATACACCCCGGTCATCGGACTGCCGTCCGCGCCGGTGACCCGCCCGTGCTCGTTGGGCACCACCGCGCGGCGTTCGTCGAAGGGCAGGTCCGGTACCGGTTCGCCCCGATAGCCGATCGAGCGCAGTACCAGCGAGGTGGACAGGCTGCCGGTGCGTTCGGTCGCCCGGGCGACCGGTTGCCCGCCCTCTTCGAGCAGTTCGTTGTGCACGTATTCCAGTCCCTCGACCCGATCGGTTCCGGTGACCGCGGTGGGCGAGACCAGGTAGCGGAATACGATGCGCTTGTTGGCGTCGGCACGGAGGGCCGCGGCGAATTCCTGGGCCAGCGTGTACTTCAGGTGCAGCGACGGTTCGACGTCCGGGCTGTCGAGCAGCGCTCGGCCGGTCGGATCGAGTTCCAGTTCGGCCGGGTCGATCACCACGTCGACGCCCCGCAGGTGGGCCAGTGCCAGGAATTCCGGCGAGGTGTAGGCGGCCTGCAGCGGTCCCCGCCGACCGAGGACGACCACCTCGCGGATCTTGCTGTTGCGCAGGGCTTCCAGGGCATGGTCGGCGATGTCGGTTTCGGCCAGTTCGTCCGGGTCGACGGTGAGTACCCGCGCGACGTCGAGGGCGACGTTGCCGTTGCCGACGATCACGGCCCGCTCACCGGACAGGTCGAAGGTTCGGTCGGCGAAGTCGGGGTGTCCGTTGTACCAGGCGACGAATTCGGTGGCGGAGTGGCTGCCGGGCAGGTCTTCCCCTGGTACGCCCATTCGCCGGTCGGAGGCGGCACCGACCGCGTAGATGACGGCGTGGTGGTGCGCGAGCAGTTCCTCGTGCGTGATATGCGTACCGACTTCGACGTTCAGGTAGTACTGCAGGGTGTCGCGGCGGAACGCCGACTCGAACATATTCGCCACCGTCTTGGTGCCCGGGTGGTCGGGGGCGACACCCGCACGGACCAGACCCCACGGGGTCGGTAGTCGGTCGAATAGTTCGACCTGCACATCGGCGCGGCGCAGCAGTTCGTCGGCCGCGTAGCAGGCGGCCGGGCCGGCACCGACGATCGCGACGCGTAGCGTGCCCAGGTCTTTCGGCGGACGCACCGGACTGGACAGCGGGTCCAGGTTCGATTCCAGCGGGTGCCGCTTGAACCAGTCGGCGTTGATATCGCGGAACCGGGCCAGCGACGCGCTCAGATCGTCTTCGGAGAAGATGGCTTCCACCGGGCACGCGTCCACACAGGCGCCGCAGTCGATGCAGGTGTCGGGGTCGATGTAGAGCATCTCGGTCGTGGCGAATTCCGGCTGGTCCGGAGTCGGGCGGATGCAGTCGACCGGGCACTCGGAAACGCAGCTCGCGTCGTTGCAACAACGCTGTGTGATTACGTAGGCCATTTGTGCAGATCCTTGAAGACTTATGTGCGGGTTGTGGCCGCGCCGGGTTTCGACGGGCAGTTGCGTCCGGCGGGGACGCGCTCGGGGTCACCGAGACACCATTACTGTGACGCAGCATTCAGTGTGCCTCGAGTGTGGTGGGTGTCTCTGCCCGGGAGGGCCTACGGTAACGCCATGACGCGCACCCTGATCCTGATGCGGCACGGTAAATCGGCGTATCCGCCCGGTGTCGACGACCACGATCGCCCGCTGACGCCGCGCGGCCGGCGGGAGGCGGGGCTGGCGGGACGGTGGTTGCGTGATACCCAGCCGCCGATCGACGCGGTGCGCTGCTCCACGGCGGTCCGCACCCGGGAAACCTTCGCCGCTACCGGGGTCGCGGCCCCGGCCGTCTTCGACCGGGATATCTACGAGGCATCCGAGGAGACGCTGATCGAGCTGGTCCGTCTGTGCGATCCGGAGGTGGCGACCCTGCTCGTGATCGGCCACGCGCCGGGCATGCCCCGAACCGCATGGGAGCTGGCGAGCGATCACGGCACCGACGACGCGGTCCGGCTCGCCCGCAAGTTCTCCACCTCAGCACTGGCGGTGCTACGGTTCGACCGCCCGTGGGATCGGGTCGACTCCGGCACCGCGGACCTGGTGAGCTTCCATATCCCGCGCTGACGCGCGCGATACTCTCGGTGGTCGGCGCAAAGAAGACATACCGGCGCGGTGGTATGTCAGCGCAGCAGTTTGCCGCCGAACACCGCGACCCCACCGAGCAGGACCAGCAGCACGAAGGCCGCGAAACCCCCGAACACCCACCAGACCACGCCGAGCGCCACCGCGAACGGCGCGACCGCGATGGCGGTGATCACCGGGTTCTCCTTGACCGTGGCCCAGGCCGCGCGGCCTCGGACACGGTCTATCTCTTTACCCATGAGATCAGGGTAGGCCGAGTTCACCGAGGGTGTCGGCGGTCGGCGCGATATCGGCAGGGGTGTCGCCGAGGCCGCACCGGGCAGCGGCGAAGGAATGCGGATGGTGGTCGACACGGAAACGGCCAACCGGCAAGCGGTTGCGGCGCCCGATGTCGGAACCACGGCGTTTCCTCGCGGTCCGTCCGATAATCGAGCTTGCTTGGAGTGCACCCCAGGTGGCTAGCGTTGTCGACGTTCGACGAAGCGGGCCGGGCGCGACCGGGCAAGCACGGTTCGGAGTGCCGGAATTCGACGGGAAGGCGATCAAGGTGGGTATATCCGTACCGGTCCGGGGCGACGACCCGAGCCGGAAGCAACCGCGTTATTCGATCGGTGAAGCGGCCCAGCACTGCGGGTTGAGCCGGGACACGCTGCGCTGGTACGAGCGGATCGGCCTCCTGGCCCATATCGGCCGAGACCATACCGGTAAACGCCGGTTCAGCGAGCACGACCTGGAGTGGCTCACCCTCATCACCCGCTTGCGCACGACCGGTATGTCGGTGGCGGATATGGTCCGCTACGCGGAACTGGTGCGGGCCGGGGAGAGCACCTTCCCCGAGCGGCTCGCCATGTTCCGCAAAACCCGCGCCGACACGCTCGCCCGTATCGCCGAACTGCAACAAACCGTGGCGGTTCTGGATCACAAGATCTCGATCTACGAGAGGCACACCGCCCCGCCCGGTTCGACCGATCAC
This sequence comes from Nocardia brevicatena NBRC 12119, assembly GCF_000308495.1. GTDB lineage: Bacteria > Actinomycetota > Actinomycetes > Mycobacteriales > Mycobacteriaceae > Nocardia > Nocardia brevicatena. The sequence goes on from NZ_BAFU01000081.1 coordinate 3,454, forward strand.
GCAGTACAGCGAAGGGATACACCGGCTTGACGTCCTCCCGTCCTGGAGGACGGGGATTCCCGGCTTCGCGGTTAGGGGTTTCTGCTTCACCAACGACCGCCCGCCCGGAATACTCCGTTGACGTCTTACACCGCCTCCACAGACCGACACCGCCGGCCCGGCGGCCAGAATATTGCGCGCGGTAGCACGTTGGAATGTGAGAAATGAATAGAGGCGAGGTTGTGACGTGGTTGCGTCAGCGCGCACCCGACGCGCTCCCTCCATACCGTGAACGACGGGATATCCGCGCTATGCGGATATGTCGCTCACTCGGCGGGACGCGGGTAGCGTGGCCCGGCCACCTCGCTGGGTACGCTTGCGTGGACGGTGATGTTCACCCGGACACGGCGTCGGTCGACGCCTACCGAACCCGGACGTGGAAGGAGATCGGACCCATGACCGAATCGACCGCGCAGAGCAGGGTGGCGCGCAACGACGACCGGCAGCGCTACGAGATCTTCTACGGCGACGACCTGGCCGGATTCGCCGAATACTTCGAACGCGCCGACCAGACCGTCTTCACCCACACCGAGGTCGATGCGGCATTCGGCGGCAAGGGCCTGGGCGGTAAGCTCGCCGAACACGCCGTGCGCGACACGATCGACCGCGGTCGGACGATTGTGCCGCGGTGCCAGTTCATCAAGGCATACCTCGACAAGCACCCCGAGTACGGCGCCCATGTGGTCGGCGAGGACGCCGGCAGTGAGTAACCTGGAGCCCCATCCGGAAGAGACGCTGTGCGAACCGGCGACCGGCCCCGGACCGGTCGCGGTGCTGTACCCGGCGCGTGAGGTGCCGTTGGGCGGGGTGCGCGGCGTGTACGTCGAGCGAACGCTGCCGCAACGCGATCTGCCGACCGTTGGGGCGTGGTGTTTCCTCGACTATTTCGGCGCGCCGTCGGTCACCTCCTCCTCCGGCGCCCCGCCCGATATCGACCCACATCCGCATATCGGGCTGCAAACCGTCACCTGGCCGTTCGAGGGCATGATCCGACATCGCGATTCGGTGGGTTCGGATGTGCGGATCGAACCCGGACAGCTCAATCTGATGACATCCGGCCGCGGTATCGCCCACTCCGAATACACGGTTCCCCATGCCCCGGCCGGGCGCGGACTGCAGTTCTGGGTCGCCCTGCCCGGTGACCTGCGCGATATCGATCCGCACTTCGAACAGCACCGCGAGCTTCCCACCTACGAGGTGCCGGGGCTGACGGCCACCGTGCTGCTCGGCAACCTGGCCGGGGTCGCCTCGCCGGCGACCACCTATACCCCACTGGTCGGCGCCGATATCCGAATCGCCCCGCACACCACCGCGACGATCCCGCTGAACCCCGAGTTCGAACACGCCCTGCTCACGATTCGGGGCGAACTGACCGCGGCCGAAACCGAACTGCGTCCCGGGCCGCTGCTGTACCTGGGCACCGACCGGAGCGAACTGACCCTGAACACTTCCGAGGGTGCTCGGTTCGCGCTGATCGGCGGCATCCCGTTCGGCGAGGAGCTGGTGATGTGGTGGAACTTCGTGGGTCACAGTCACGAGGAGGTCGCCACCGCCCGGCGGGACTGGACGGACCACGACACCGCACGGTTCCCGGATATCGCCGGACACTCTCCCTGGGAACGGATTCCCGCGCCGCCCATGCCCCCTCTCCACCTCAAACCACGCATACGAGCGTTCCGGCTCGATAACTCGGCCCGCTGAACAGCGCTCCCATACCGCCGTAGGGCTCGGCCCATGCCGGGGGGCGTCGGACCGGTGGTCGACCGGCGTCGAAGGCGTACCGGGTGAAGACCAGAGACCGCGATGGCCGAGCATTCGCCCCCGGCAGCCGCTACTGGTGAGCGCCGCTTTGCGCGAGCAACTCGTCCAGAGCCCGATAGCTCTGCCCGAGCCCCTCGGCCATACCCGACTGGAGCATGCCGTCGCGCTCGGCCGGGGTGTGGAACTGGCTGACCGTGACCACTTTGGTCCGCCCGTCGCCGAGATCGAGGAAAGTGGTGGCGTCGATCGCGACATGTGCGGGCATACCGTCCCATTCGAAGGACTGCACGATCCGTTCCTGCGGCACGATCTCCCGGAAACGCCCTTCGAATCCGTGGGTTTCGCCATCGGAGTGCTCGACGAAACGCCAGTGTCCGCCCTTGCGGAACTCCCACCGCTCGATATCGAGTCGATTGCCCCGACCCCACCACTGGGCCAGCTGTTCGACCCTGCCGTAGGCATTCCACACCCGCTCGCGCGAGGCGTTGAAAACCCGTTCGACCCGGATCTCCCGGTCTCCTTCGGCGGCAACAGCGGCGGTGTTGATGGCTGCGGTCATTGATCCTGCTCCGTTCGTTCGAGGAATTCACCGAGACGGTCCATTCGAGCTTCCAGCATGCGCCGATAGCTCTGCATCCAGGCCACCTCCCGTTCGAATACATCGGAGCCGATCCGGCAGTACCGAACCCGGCCCCGTTTCTCCGTGATCACCATTCCCGCGTCTTCGAGCAGCCGAATGTGCTTCTTGATGCCGGTGAGGGTCATCGAGAAGTTTTCCGCCAGCTCGCTGACGGTGGCGGGACCACGGCCGAGCCGCTCGAGAATGCCCCGTCTGGTGGGGTCCGCGAGCGCCCCGAAGGAGGCGTCCAAGAACTCATACTGAACCATCTAGTTCAGTATTTGCCTTCGCAGCGACGGTGTCAAGAGGACACGGTCGAAAGTCGGGGATCGGTCCCGCCATACCGGGAGGGCGGCGGAAGACGTGCGGCGGGTCGCCAGCTGTAGGCGGTATCACCGCCCGTGCCGGACTCACGCGCGGTGATCATCCGGGGAGACAGCCCGTGGCGTTCCATCGTCGGTAGCGCCGAGGCGGTCAGGGTGCCCGGCGGCGAAGTGAAGACGCCGGACATATTGTCGAGATCGGGGCCCGCACGTCTCCTGGTCCGCACTTCGCCGGCGGTCAACCGATCCGACAAGCACTCCCGGATGTCATCCGGTCCGCCTGTCCTGGTGACCTCGACGGGAATCGAACCCGCGTAGTTCCGAGTGAGAGTCGAAGTGCCCGACCAACAGAGCACGAGGCCATGACGCAGATCGGAATCGAACCGACGAAACTCCTGAGTGAAGGTCAGGGCGCCCATACCAGCAGAGCAACTGCGCCGTGTGTGCGAAACCGCGTCCCGCGGTATGCCGGTCGTAACGGACGAAGGCAGTACGCGTCAGGACGCGTTCGGTTCTCGATGCGGACCGTTACCGAAAGCGGAAACCACCGACTCCGGGACGGAACAATCGGCGACCGCACTGAACACACACGCTTTCCGCGCGGAGGCCCTGTGCGTCATGGTCATCGCCTTCCATCGTTCTCGATGGCCGTACGGTAGCACCGCCACACCGGCGGACGGAACCGATTTTCCGGCGCCCGACCATATCTCCGATATCGCGAATGGCCCGGTTTCGACGGCCACTGCCCACGAGAACTACCGACATATCGGCGTGGTCCTGTCCCGCCCGCACACCGATCGGCGGAGCAGGCCGGGGCCGATATAACCCCGGAAAGACCGAACGCCCCGCTCCCTTGGCGGAAGCGGGGCGTTCTGCGATCGATACGTCAGCGGTAGTCGCTGAATCCGTAGTCGTCGAGCGGAACCGCGGCACCGGTGGTCTGACCGAAGCCCTCCGGGCTGTAGTAGGTGTCGTCGTAGGACGGCACCGCGTACGCCGCGGCACGGGCCTCTTCGGTCGGCTGAACCTGGATATTGCGGTACCGGTTGATACCGGTACCCGCCGGGATCAGCTTGCCGATGATCACGTTCTCCTTGAGACCGATGAGCTTGTCGGAACGGCAGTTGATGGCCGCGTCCGTCAGGACTCGGGTGGTCTCCTGGAAGGACGCCGCCGACAGCCACGAATCGGTGGCCAGCGACGCCTTGGTGATACCCATCAGCACCGGACGACCCGCGGCGGGCTCACCGCCCTCGGCGACGACCCGACGGTTGGCCGCCTCGAATTCTGCCCGCTCGGTGAGCGAACCGGGCAGGAACTCGGTGGAGCCGGAGTCGATGATCGTCACCCGACGCAGCATCTGCCGGACGATGACCTCGATGTGCTTGTCGTGGATGGACACACCCTGGCTCCGGTACACCTCCTGGACCTCGTGGACCAGGTGGATCTGCACCTGCCGGGGACCCATCACGCGCAGCACCTCGTGCGGATCCGCCGCGCCCTCCAGCAGCTGCTGGCCGACCTCGACATGGTCGCCGTCGGACAGCAGACGCTCGGTGCCGTCGTCGTGCTTGAACACGCGCAGCCGCTGACGCTTGGACAGCTTGTCGTAGACCACTTCCTCGCCACCGTCGTCCGGGACGATGGTGATCTTGTAGAAGCGGTCGTCGTCCTCCAGCCGCACCCGGCCGGAGACCTCGGCGATCGGCGCCTTGCCCTTGGGCACGCGGGCCTCGAAGAGCTCCTGCACACGCGGCAGACCACCGGTGATGTCGTCACCGGCGACACCACCCTGGTGGAAGGTGCGCATGGTCAGCTGGGTACCGGGCTCACCGATGGACTGGGCGGCGACGATACCGACGGCCTCGCCGATATCCACCAATTTGCCGGTCGCCATGGAACGGCCGTAGCAGGTGGCGCAGACACCGGTACCGGTCCCGCAGGTCAGCACGGAGCGGACCTTCACCTCGGTGATACCGGCCTCCAGCAGCGCTTCGATGGCCGGGTCGCCCAGGTCGGCGCCCTTGGTGACGATGACGTTGCCGCTCTCGTCGACCGCGTCGGCGGCCAGCGTGCGGGCGTAGGCGGAGGTCTCCACGTGCGGATCGCGGATGAGCGTGCCGTCGGGCATCTTCTCCGCGATGTGCACGATGATGCCACGCTCGGTACCGCAGTCGTGCTCGCGCACGATGACGTCCTGCGAGACGTCCACCAGACGACGGGTCAGGTAACCCGAGTCGGCGGTGCGCAGCGCGGTGTCGGCCAGACCCTTACGAGCACCGTGGGTGTTGATGAAGTACTCCAGCACCGTCAGGCCCTCGCGGAAGGAGGACTTGATCGGCCGCGGGATGAACTCACCCTTCGGGTTGGTCACCAGGCCCTTCATACCGGCCAGGGTCCGGGTCTGGGTGAAGTTACCGGTGGCGCCCGAGTCGACGATCGTGATGATCGGGTTGTCGGCCGGGTAGTGCGCGCGCAGCGCCTTACCGACTTCTTCGGTGGCCTCCTGCCAGATCTTGACCAGGGCGTTGTTGCGCTCGGTGTGGTCGAGCGCACCACGCTGGTACTTCTTCTCGATCTGGTCGGACTGCGTCTCGTAGCGCTCCATGATCTCGGCCTTCTCCGGCGGAACGAGAACGTCCGACATGGAGACGGTCACACCGGAGCGGGTGGCCCAGTAGAAGCCCGCGTCCTTGAGCTTGTCCACGGTCTGCGCGACCACGATCATCGGGTAACGCTCGGCGAGGTCGTTGATGATCGTCGCCTGCCGCTTCTTCGGCATCTGCTCGTTGATGAACGGGTAGTCCCCGGGCAGCAGCTCGTTGAACAGCACCCGCCCCAGCGTGGTCATGGTGGTCCAGGCATCGCCGGGCCGCCAGCCGTTCGGGAACAACTCCGCCTCGACGTCCTTCGGCGGACGCTGATCCTTCAGCCGCACCTTGATCAGCGAGCGCACGGTCAGCTCGCCGCGGTCGACCGCCATCTGGGCCTCGGCGGGCGAGGAGTACACGCCCTGCTCGGGACCGTTCTCGTCGGCGGCACGGTACTCGCCCTTGGCGCCTTCCTCATATCGGGTCAGGTAGTACAGACCCGTCACCATGTCCAGACGGGGCATGGCCAACGGTCGGCCCGAGGCGGGCGAGAGGATGTTGTTCGACGACAGCATCAGGATGCGCGCCTCGGCCTGCGCCTCCGCCGACAGCGGCAGGTGCACGGCCATCTGGTCACCGTCGAAGTCGGCGTTGAACGCCTCACACACCAGCGGGTGCAGCTGGATCGCCTTGCCCTCCACCAGCTGCGGCTCGAATGCCTGGATACCCAGGCGGTGCAGGGTGGGCGCGCGGTTGAGCAGCACCGGGTGTTCGGCGATGACCTCTTCGAGGACGTCCCACACCTGCGGCCGCTGCCGTTCCACCATCCGTTTGGCGGACTTGATGTTCTGCGCGTGGTTCAGATCGACCAGACGCTTCATCACGAACGGCTTGAACAGCTCCAGCGCCATCAGCTTGGGCAGACCGCACTGGTGCAGTTTCAGCTGCGGACCGACGACGATGACCGAACGGCCGGAATAGTCGACGCGCTTACCGAGCAGGTTCTGCCGGAAACGGCCCTGCTTGCCCTTGAGCAGGTCGGACAGCGACTTCAGCGGGCGGTTGCCCGGCCCGGTGACCGGACGGCCGCGGCGACCGTTGTCGAACAGGGCGTCCACGGACTCCTGCAGCATCCGCTTCTCGTTGTTGACGATGATCTCGGGGGCGCCGAGGTCGATCAGTCGCTTGAGGCGGTTGTTGCGGTTGATGACGCGCCGGTACAGGTCGTTCAGGTCAGAGGTGGCAAAGCGGCCACCATCGAGCTGAACCATCGGACGCAGTTCCGGCGGGATCACCGGAACGGCGTCGAGCACCATGCCCATGGGCGAGTTGTTGTTCGCCTGGAATGCGGCGACGACCTTGAGCCGCTTGAGCGCGCGCAGCTTCTTCTGACCCTTGCCGGTGCGGATGGTCTCCCGCAGCGACTCGGCCTCGGCCTCGATATCGAAGTTCTCCATCAGCTTCTGGATGGACTCCGCGCCCATCGCGCCGGTGAAGTACTCGCCGTAGCGGTCGGTGAGCTCGCGGTAGAGCACCTCGTCCACGATCAGCTGCTTGGGCGCGAGCTTGGTGAAGGTGTTCCAGATCTCCTCGAGCCGGTCCAGCTCACGCTGGGCGCGGTCGCGGAGCTGCTTCATCTCGCGCTCGCCACCGTCTTTGACCTTGCGGCGCACATCGGACTTCGCGCCCTCGGCCTCCAGCTCGGCCAGATCGGCCTCCAGCTTCTGGGCCCGGGCCTCGAGGTCGGCGTCGCGCTGGTCGGCGACGGCCTTCTTCTCGACCTCCATCTCCGCCTCGAGGGTGGACAGCTCGTTGTGCCGCAGTTCCTCGTCGACGCCGGTGATGACGTAGGCGGCGAAGTAGATGATCTTCTCCAGATCCTTCGGCGCCAGGTCGAGCAGGTAGCCGAGCCGGCTCGGCACACCCTTGAAGTACCAGATGTGGGTGACCGGGGCGGCCAGCTCGATATGCCCCATCCGCTCACGGCGCACCTTGGCGCGGGTCACCTCGACACCACACCGCTCACAGATGATGCCCTTGAAGCGGACACGCTTGTACTTACCGCAGTAGCACTCCCAGTCCCGGGTGGGACCGAAGATCTTCTCGCAGAACAGGCCGTCCTTCTCCGGCTTGAGCGTGCGGTAGTTGATGGTCTCCGGTTTCTTCACCTCGCCGTAGGACCACTGGCGGATGTCGTCGGCGGTGGCCAGACCGATCCGGAGTTCATCGAAGAAGTTGACGTCTAGCACGTAACTTCCTTTCCCCTGTGCGGGTCGAATACGAGCAAAAGTTCTCTAGTTGTTCGAACACGATGGCCGGATACCGGGTCCTTGCGGTCACGGCATCCGGCCCTCGCCTCAGTTCGCCAGATCGTCGACGGTGGCCGCTTCGTTCCGGGACAGGTTGATGCCCAGGTTGGCCGCCGCGCGCTCCAGATCCTCGTCGTCCCCGTCGCGCATCTCGATGGCGGCACCGTCGGAGGACAGCACCTCCACGTTGAGGCACAGTGACTGCAGTTCCTTGAGCAGCACCTTGAACGACTCCGGGATGCCGGGTTCGGGAATGTTCTCACCCTTGACGATGGCCTCGTAGACCTTGACCCGGCCGACCACGTCGTCGGATTTGATGGTGAGCAACTCCTGCAGGGTGTAGGCGGCCCCGTAGGCCTGCATGGCCCAACATTCCATCTCACCGAAACGCTGGCCACCGAACTGGGCCTTACCACCGAGCGGCTGCTGGGTGATCATCGAGTACGGACCGGTCGAACGGGCGTGGATCTTGTCGTCGACCAGGTGGTGCAGCTTCAGGATGTACATGTAGCCGACCGCCACCGGGTACGGGAACGGCTCGCCGGAACGCCCGTCGAACAGTGTCGCCTTGCCGTCGGCGTTGACCATGCGCTCACCGTCGCGGTTGGGCAGCGTCGAACCCAGCAGACCGGCCAACTCCTCCTCGCGGGCACCGTCGAACACCGGGGTGGCGATATTGGAGCCGGACGGCGCCTGGCGCATATGCTCGGGCAGGTTCTGGGCCCACTCGGGAGTACCCTCGACCTCCCAGCCGGCCTTGCCGATCCAACCCAGATGCGTCTCCAGGATCTGACCGATATTCATCCGCCGCGGCACACCATGGGTGTTCAAGATGATGTCGACCGGAGTCCCGTCCGGCAGAAACGGCATATCCTCGGTCGGCAGGATCTTACCGATCACACCCTTGTTCCCATGCCGACCCGCCAGCTTGTCCCCATCCTGAATCTTGCGCTTCTGCGCCACATACACCCGCACCAACTCGTTGACACCCGGCGGCAGATCATCATCGTCCTCCCGCGAGAACACCCGAATCCCGATCACCTTCCCGGACTCCCCGTGCGGCACCTTCAACGAGGTATCACGCACCTCCCGCGCCTTCTCCCCGAAAATCGCCCGCAACAAACGCTCCTCCGGAGTCAACTCCGTCTCACCCTTCGGAGTGACCTTCCCCACCAGAATGTCCCCATCACGCACCTCGGCACCGATCCGCACGATGCCCCGCTCATCCAGATCCGCCAACACCTCATCGGAAACATTCGGGATATCCCGAGTGATCTCCTCGGCACCCAACTTGGTATCCCGGGCATCGATCTCGTGCTCCTCGATATGAATCGAGGTCAACACATCCTCTTCCACCAACCGCTGCGACAAGATGATCGCGTCCTCGTAGTTGTGCCCCTCCCACGGCATCACCGCCACCAACAGATTCTTCCCCAACGCCATCTCACCGTTATCGGTACACGGCCCATCGGCGAGCACCTGCCCGGCCGCCACCCGCTGACCCTCATCCACGATCGGCCGCTGATTGGCGCACGTACCCTGATTCGACCGAGCGAACTTCCGCATCCGATACGACCTACGACTACCGTCATCGGCCATCACCGTCACATAATCGGCGGAAACCTCCTCCACCACACCCGGCTTGTCATTGACCACCACATCCCCGGCATCCACCGCCGCCCGCAACTCCATACCGGTACCCACGATCGGCGCCTCCGACCGGATCAACGGCACCGCCTGACGCTGCATATTCGCACCCATCAACGCACGGTTGGCGTCATCATGCTCGAGGAACGGAATCATCGCCGTAGCCACCGACACCATCTGCCGCGGCGACACATCCATATAATCCACCTCGGTGGCCGCGACGAACTCCATCTCCTCGTTACCGCGGCGGCACAGCACCCGGTCCTCGGCGAAGTGGCCGTCGGCGTTCACCGGCGAGTTGGCCTGGGCCCGGACGTGCCGGTCCTCCTCGTCGGCGGTCAGGTACACGACCTCGTCGGTGACCCGCCCGTTGACCACCTTGCGATATGGGGTCTCGATGAACCCGAACGGGTTCACCCGCGCGTACACCGACAGCGAACCGATCAGGCCGATGTTCGGGCCTTCCGGGGTCTCGATCGGGCACATGCGGCCGTAGTGCGAGGGGTGCACGTCGCGCACCTCGAGGCCGGCGCGCTCACGGGACAGACCGCCCGGACCCAGCGCCGAGAGGCGGCGCTTGTGGGTCAGACCCGACAGCGGGTTGTTCTGGTCCATGAACTGCGACAGCTGCGAAGTTCCGAAGAACTCCTTGATCGCGGCCACGACCGGGCGGATGTTGATCAGGGTCTGCGGGGTGATGGCCTCGACATCCTGGGTGGTCATCCGCTCACGAACCACACGCTCCATCCGGGACAGGCCGACCCGGATCTGGTTCTGGATCAACTCGCCGACGGTGCGCAGGCGACGGTTGCCGAAGTGGTCGATATCGTCGATCTCGACCGGCACCTCGACACCACCCGGGGCGGTCATCGTCTTGTCACCCGCGTGCAGGCGCACCAGGTACTCGATGGTGGCGACAATGTCCTCGCGGGTGAGCACCGAACCGGTGATCGGCTCACCCGGGTGCAGGCCGAGCTTCTTGTTGACCTTGTAGCGGCCGACACGCGCCAGGTCGTAGCGCTTCTCCTTGAAGAACAGGTTCTCCAG
>NZ_BAFU01000080.1 GCF_000308495.1 Nocardia brevicatena NBRC 12119
GACGGGGCCCGGAAGCCGTGGGACTCGAATTCGGGTTCGGGCAGGGCCTTGCGGTCCAGCTTGCCGTTGACGTTGAGCGGCAACGCCTCCAACATCATGAACACCGACGGCACCATGTACGACGGCAACTCCACCGCCAACGCCGCCTTCACCGTGTTCACATCGAGATCGTCACCGGACGGGACGACATAGGCGACCAGTGAATCACCACGCCGGGCATCCGAAGTGGCGATCACCGCCGCATGAGTGATCTCGGGGAGAGCGACCAGCGCGGCCTCGATCTCACCCGGCTCGATCCGGAAACCACGAATCTTGACCTGGAAATCGGTACGCCCCCGATACTCCAACTCGCCCTCGGCGTTCCACACCACCAGATCACCCGTGCGATACATGCGGGTTCCGGGCTCGAACGGATCCGCCACGAACCGGTCCGCGGTCAGATCCGCACGACCGAAATAGCCACGCGCCAACTGCGCACCCGCCAGATACAACTCACCCGGCACACCCACCGGCACCGGCTGCAACCGCACATCCAGCACATACACCCGACTGTTCCACTCCGGGCCACCGATCGGCACCGACGCCACATCGGCGTCGGTGACCCGATGAGCGGTGATCGACACCGCGGCCTCGGTCGGACCGTACAGGTTGAACAGCGCGGCGTCGGCGTTCGCGGCCAGGAACCGCTGCGCCAACCCGCCCGGCAGCGCCTCACCGATGGCCAGCACCCGCCGCAGCGAACTCGTCAGGGCCCCATCGGATTCGGTGAGCAGCGCGTCCAGCATGGACGGCACCACATGCAGCGTGGTCACCGACTCCCGACGCATCAACTCGTTCAGATACTCCGGATCCCGATGACCATCGGGAGCGGCGATCACCAACCGACCACCCGACACCGCCGCCGACCAGAACTCCCACACCGACAGGTCGAACGTCGCCGCGGTCTTCAGCAACACCGCATCCTCGACACCGAGATCGAACTCGGCGGTCTTCCACACCAACTGGTTGACGATCGCCGCATGCGGCACCGCCACACCCTTCGGCCGACCCGTCGAACCGGAAGTGAAGATCACATACGCCGTATTCCGCGGCCGCAGCGGCGCCACACGCTCCTCCGCGCGCACCGGCTCGGCCGAGACCGCCTCTACGTCGGCCTCGTCGATCCGAACAACCGGCACCGTCTCGGTGGTGAAACCGGCCTCGGCGTCGGTGAGCACACACACCGGTGCCGCGGTCTCCAGGATGTAGGCCGTGCGATCGGCGGCCTGCGCCGGGTCGACCGGCACATAGGCGCCCCCGGCCTTGGCCACCGCGTACATGGCGACCACCAGGTTCACCGACCGCCGCAGCGCCAACGCCACCCGATCCTCCGGGCCCACACCCAGCGCGATCAGGCGCCGGGCCAACCGGTTCACCCGCGCATCCAACTCGGCGTAGGTGATCCGGACACCGTCCGGCCCCACCAACGCCACCGCGTCCGGATGCGCGGCGACCGTGGCATCCAGCAGCGACACCAGGGTCGCCGTGGTGTCGATCTCACGCTCGGTCGTACCGCCGCCGGTGACCAGGACCGCCCGTTCGGCCGGATCCAGGATGTCCAGCTCGCCCACCGGGGTGCTCGGCTCGGTCACGATCTCACCGAGCAGCCGGATGAACCGGTCGAGGAAGCCCTGCGCGGTTTCCCGGTCGAACAGATCGGTCGCGTAGGTGAGGTAACCGCCGATACC
>NZ_BAFU01000079.1 GCF_000308495.1 Nocardia brevicatena NBRC 12119
CGCGGGCTCGCCCGACTCGCCGTAGCGGTCCCCGGCGATCAGATGCAGGTCGAACTGCGACAGCTCGGTATCGATATCGAGCCCGGACACGGTCAGGCCCGGCAGCTCCAGGCTGGACTGTGCCAGGTTCTGGAACGACAGGCCCACCTGGAACAGCGGGTGCCGTGCCGTGGACCGGACGGGGTTGAGCACCTCCACCAGTCGCTCGAACGGCACATCGGCATTCGCGAACGCCCGGAGGTCGGTCTCGCGCTGACGCGCCAGCAGCTCGGTGAACGACTCGCCGCGGTCGATACGGGTCCGGAACACCAGGGTGTTGACGAACATACCGATCAGCTCGTCCAACACCGCCTCACCGCGACCCGCCATCGGAGTGCCGACGGCGATGTCGTCGGTACCCGACAGGCGCGACAGCAGTACCGCGAACGCGGTGTGCACCACCATGAACAGCGTCGCGCCCTCCGCGCGGGCCAGTTCGTTCAACGCGGTGTGCAGTTCGGCGTCGATGTCCACCCGCACCTTGCCACCCGCGAAGGACTGGACGGCCGGACGCGGCCGGTCGGCGGGCAGGTCCAGTTGGTCGGGCAGGTCCGCCAGCGCGGACTTCCAGTATTCGACCTGCTTGTGCGCCAACGACTCCGCATCGGACTCGTCACCCAGCAGCTCCCGCTGCCAGACCGCGTAATCGGCGTACTGCACCGGCAGCGGCGCCCAGCCCGGCGCCTCACCGGCCATCCGGGCCGCGTAGGCGGCCATCAGATCCCGCACCAGCGGAGCCACCGACGAACCGTCACCGGAGATGTGGTGCACCACCATGGCCAGCACGTATTCGTTCGCACCGGTGGTTTCGGGCTCGTCGCCGATCCGCAGCAGCGCCAACCGCAGCGGCACCTCCGTGGTGACGTCGAAGACGGTGGAGGTCAGTGCCACGACGGCGGATTCGACCTCGGCCGGCGTGACCGTCCGAACATCCAGGTCAGGCTGCGCCTCGCGCAACGGCAGCACCACCTGCACCGGCCCCTGCTCGGTATCCGGGTAGTAGGTGCGCAGGATCTCGTGCCGTCCCACCAGGTCACCGACTGCCGCGTGCAGCGCCTCGACATCCAGATCCCCGGACAACCGGACAGCGACGGGCACGTTGTAGGCCGCCGACTCCGGCTCGAACCGGTTGAGGAACCACATGCGCTGCTGGGCGAGCGACAACGGCACCCGCTCCGGCCGCGGACCCGCGACCAGCGCCAAGCGGGCACCGGCGCCGGCCTGCTGCTCGGCCTTCGCGGCCAGCCCCGCCACCGTCGACGCCTCGAACAGTGTCCGCACCGGCACCTGCGTATCCAGCGCGGCACCGATCCGGGCACTCACCTGCGTCGCCAGCAGCGAGTTACCGCCGAGGGCGAAGAAGTCGTCGTCCGCGCCGACCCGATCCACACCGAGCACCTCGGCGAACACGCCCGCCACGATCTCCTCGATCGGGGTGGTCGGGGCGCGGAACCGGGCGGCCTCGAACTCCGGTTCCGGCAGCGCCCTGCGGTCCAGCTTGCCGTTCGCGTTCAACGGCAACGCATCCAGGACGACGAACGCCGACGGCACCATGTACGACGGCAGCGTCCGGTTCAGTTCGGCCTGCACCCGCGCCGGATCGATCTCGCCGTCGGCGGGCACCACGTACCCGACGAGACGGTCGCCGGTGTGTGGGTCGGACTTGGCCAGCACCGCGGTCTGTGCGATTCCCGGCAGCGCCAGCAGCGCGGCCTCGATCTCACCGAGCTCGATACGGAAACCGCGGATCTTCACCTGGAAGTCGGTACGACCCCGGTAGTCCAGCACCGCGTGGTCGGCCCCGCGAGCCGAGCGGACGGCCTTCCATGCCACCAGGTCACCGGTGCGGTACATCCGCGCACCCGGGTTGAACGGATCGGCCACGAAACGGTCCGCGGTCAGATCCGCGCGTCCGAAGTAGCCGCGTGCCAGCTGCGCGCCCGCCAGGTACAGCTCACCTGCGACACCGTCCGGCACCGGCCGCAGCCGCTCGTCCAGGACGTACACCCGGCTGTTCCACTGCGGCGCACCGATCGGCACCGACGTCCGGTCGACCGCGGCCACCCGGTGGGTGGTGACCGACACCGCCGCCTCGGTCGGGCCGTACAGGTTGAACAGCTCGATACGCGGATGCTCGGCCAGGAACCGCTGCGCGGTCGCGCCCGGCAGGGCCTCACCGATGGCCAGCACCCGCCATAGCGAGTCGACCAGACCGTCGGCCAGCAGCGCCTCCAGCATGGACGGCACCACGTGCAGGGTGGTTACCCATTCGCGGCGCATCAGATCGTTGAGATACGCCGGATCGCGGTGGCCGTCCGGCGACGCGATCACCAGGCGACCGCCGCAGACCGCGGCCGTCCAGAACTCCCATACCGACAGGTCGAAGGTCGCCGCGGTCTTGAGCAGGACCGCGTCGGCGGCATCCAGACCGAACTCCACCGTCTGGTACTGCAGCTGGTTCGCGATGGCGGCGTGTGCGACGGCGACACCCTTGGGGCGGCCGGTGGAGCCGGAGGTGAAGATCACGTACGCGGTGTGCTCGGGACGCAGCGGCGCGACCCGGTCCGTGTCGGTGACCGGCGCGAGGCTGTACTCGGTGAGATCCACCTCGTCCACGCGAACCACCGGCGCGGTATCGGTGGTGAACTCCGCCTCGGCGTTGGTCAGCACACACACCGGTGCCGCGGTTTCCAGGATGTAGCCGGTCCGCTCCGCGGGCTGGTCCGGATCCACCGGCACATACGCGCCACCGGCCTTGGCGACGGCGTACATGGCCACGACCAGATCCACCGAACGCCGCAGCGCCAGCGCGACCCGGTCCTCCGGCCCCACACCGCGGTCGATGAGGTGCCGGGCCAACCGGTTCACCCGGGCATCGAGTTCACCGTAGGAGAGCTGGGTGCCGTCGTCGGTCACCAGCGCGACCGACCGCGACGCGGAGACTACCGTGGCATCCAGCAACGACGCCAGGGTGGCCGCGGCTTCCACCGGATACTCGGTGGTATTGCGGCCGGTGATCATCCGGGCGCGTTCGGCGGCGTCGAGCAGTTCGATATCGCCGACCGGGGTGCGCGGATTCGCGACGAGGCCGGTGAGCAGGCGGGTGAACCGGTCCAGGAAGCCCTGCACGGTTTCGCGGTCGAACAGATCGGTCGCGTACGTGATGTGCCCGGCGATGCCCTCGGCCTCGCCCGCCGCGCCGTAGCGGTCACTGATGATCAGATGCAGATCGAACTGCGACACCTCGGCGTCGGTTTCGATACCCGACACCGTCAGGCCGGGCAGTTCCAGGTTCGCCAGGCTCAGGTTCTGGAACGACAGACCCACCTGGAACAGCGGGTGCCGCGCCGTGGACCGGGTCGGGTTCAGCACCTCGACCAGTCGCTCGAACGGCACATCGGCGTTGGCGAACGCCTGGATATCGATATCGCGCTGCCGCGCCAACAGATCCGTGAACGCCGCACCGCGGTCCACTTGCGTGCGGAACACCAGGGTGTTGACGAACATACCGATCAGGTCGTCCAGCAACGCCTCGCCACGACCGGCCATCGGGGTGCCGATGGCGATGTCGTCGCTGCCGGACAGCCGCGACAGCAGTACCGCGAACGCGGTGTGCACCACCATGAACAGCGTCGCGCCCTCCGCGCGCGCCAACTCGGTGAGCGCGCGATGGGTTTCGGCGTCCAGCTGCCATTCCACTTTGCCACCGGCGAAGGACTGCACCGCCGGGCGTGGCCGGTCGGTCGGCAGGTCCAGCTGGTCGGGCAGGTCCGCCAGCGCGGACTTCCAGTATTCGACCTGCTTGTGCGCCAACGATTCCGGATCGGACTCGTCACCGAGCAGCTGCCGCTGCCAGACGGCGTAGTCGGCGTACTGCACCGGCAGCGGCGCCCAATTCGGCGCCTCGCCCACGGTGCGGGCGGCGTAGGCGGTCATCAGATCGCGCACCAGCGGACCCACCGACGAACCGTCACCGGAGATGTGGTGCACCGCCAACGCCAGCACGTATTCCGGCGCGACCTCCGTGGTTTCGTTCTCGTCGGCGATCCGCAGCAGCGCCACCTCGAGCGGCACCTCGTCGGTGACGTCGAAGGCGGTGCGGGTCAGCGCCACGACCGCGGCCTCGACCTCGGCGGGGGCGACGGTCCGCACGTGCAGATCCGGTGCCGCGTCGGCGGCCGGCAGGATCACCTGCACCGGACCCTGCGGGGTCTCCGGATACACGGTGCGCAGCACCTCGTGGCGGTCCACCAGGTCGCGGACGGCGGCGCGCAACGCCTCGACGTCCAGGTCGCCGGTCAGCCGGACGGCGATCGGCACGTTGTAGGCCGCCGACTCCGGCTCGAACCGGTTCAGGAACCACATGCGCTGCTGCGCGAGCGACAGCGGCAGCCGTTCCGGCCGGACGATATCGCCCAATTCCACGGCCCGCGCGCCACGGGTTCCGGATTCGACACGGGCGGCCAGCGCCGTCACCGTCGACGCCTCGAACAGGTCGCGCACCGGCACCCGGACGTTCAATGCCGCGCCGAGACGCGCCGCCACCTGGGTGGCGACCAGCGAGTTGCCGCCCAGTTCGAAGAAGTCGTCGTCCGCGCCGACCCGTTCCACGCCCAGCGCCTCGGCGTACACCTCGGCCACGATCTCCTCGATCGGGGTCGTGGGGGCCCGGAATTCGCGGGTCTGGAACTGCGGCTTCGGCAGCGCCTTGCGGTCGAGTTTGCCGCTGGTGTTCAGCGGGAACTCGGCCAGGCCGACGACGGCGGCGGGAATCATGTATGCGGGCAGGGTTTCCCGCACCGCGTCCAACAGCGCCGCCTGGTCGATCTCATGGCCGGGCGCGGGCACCGCGTAGGCCACCAGCTGGTCGCCGATCTCGGACGGCAGCACCAGCGCTACCGCCTGGCTCACCGACGGCTGCGCCAGCAGCGCCGATTCGATATCGCCGAGTTCGATGCGCTGACCGCGGAACTTGACCTGGAAGTCGGAGCGACCCAGGTAGTCCAGCACCGCCCGGCCGGTGACCTGCTGCCACCGCACCAGGTCACCGGTGCGGTACATGCGCGCACCCGGATAGAACGGATCGGCGACGAACCGGTCGGCGGTCAGGTCCGTCCGGGCCACATAGCCGCGGGCCAACTGGTCACCGGCCAGATACAGTTCGCCCACCACACCCGGCGACACCGGCCGCAGGCGGGAATCCAGCACGTAGACACGGGTGTTCCACTGCGGCACACCGATCGGGACACTGGTACGTTCGGCACCCGTGGCCGGCCAGTAGGTAACCGACACCGCGGCCTCGGTCGGCCCGTACAGGTTGTGCACGCCCGCGGTCGAGATGGCCCGCACCGCGGCGACGGTCTCCAGCGGCAGCGCCTCACCGATGACGAACACATCGCGCAACGTCTCGAGAGCCCCGGCCGAGGTGTGTGTGGCGAACACCGTGAGCATCGACGGCACGAAGTCGGTGACGGTCACCTTCCGTGCCGCGATGACCTCGGCGATGTAACCGGGATCGCGGTGGCCGTCGTGGGTGGCCACGACCAGCGTCGCGCCCGCCCGCAGCGGCATGAAGTAACCCCACAGCGAGACGTCGAAGGTGGTCGCCGTCTTCTGGAAGTAGACGTCGTCAGCGCTCATCGGGTATTCGGCGAGCATCCAGACGATCTGGTTGTTGATCGCGCGGTGCGATACCGCCACACCCTTCGGGCGGCCCGTCGAACCGGAGGTGAAGATCACGTACGCCGGGTTGTCCGGCCGCACCGGACCCCGCAGTTCCTCCGGCCGCACCGGGGAGGCGTCGAAGCCGGCGGTGTCGGCGGTGTCGATGTGCAGCACCGGGGTGTTCTCCGGCACCGGCACCGCGTCGGCGGTTGTGGTGAGCACGCACACCGGCTGCGCCGTATCGAGGATATGGCCGATGCGTTCGGCCGGATGGTCCGGATCCAGCGGCACGTAGGCACCGCCGGCGGTGATGATCGCGTACATGCCGACCACCAGGTCGAGCGAGCGCCGCACCGCCAAACCGACCAGCGACTCCGGCCCCACCCCCTCGGCGATGAGCAGGCGGGCCAACCGGTTGACCCGTTCGTCGAATTCCCGGTAGGTCAGCTCGGTACCCTCGTAGACCACCGCGACCCGGTCCGGGTGGGCGGCCGCGGCCCGGGTGTAGCCGGACAGCAGCGGTTCCGGATCGACCGGATAGGCGGTGTCGTTCCACCCCACCAGGACCTCGGTCCGCTCGGCCGGATCGAGAATGTCCAGGTCGCCCACCGCGGCAGCCGGATTCGCGGCGACCTCACCGAGCAGCCGCACGAAACGGTCGATGAAGCGCCGCACCGTCGGGGCGTCGAACAAGGCGGTCGCGTACGTCAGATAGCCGCCGATACCGGCCGGCGCGCCGGTCTCGTCATAGTCGTCGGCGACGATCAGATTCAGGTCGAACTGCGACAGTGCCGCATCGATATCGAGCGCGGATACGGCCAGGCCCGGCAGTTCCAGACCGGATGGACCCATGTTCTGGAAGGCCAGACCCACCTGGAACAGCGGATGCCGCGCCGTGGAGCGGGCCGGGTTCAGGACCTCGACCAGCCGCTCGAACGGCACATCCGAGTTGGCGAACGCCTGGATATCGATATCGCGCTGCCGCGCCAACAGATCCGTGAACGATTCGCCGCGGTCGATACGGGTCCGGAACACCAGGGTGTTGACGAACATACCGATCAGATCGTCCAGCGCCGCCTCGCCACGTCCGGCGATCGGGGTGCCGATGGCGATGTCGTCGGTCCCCGACAGGCGCGACAGCAGCACCGCGAACGCGCTGTGCACCACCATGAACAGCGTCGCGCCCCGGTCGTGCGCCAACTCCACCAATGCGCGATGGATCTCGGCGTCGATCCGCACCTCTACGCGGCCACCGGCGAAGGACTGCACCGCCGGGCGCGGCCGGTCGGTCGGCAGGTCCAGCTGCTCCGGCAGGTCCGCCAGCGCGGACTTCCAGTATTCGACCTGCTTGTGCGCCAACGACTCCGCATCGGACTCGTCGCCCAGCAGCTCCCGCTGCCAGATCGCGTAATCGGCGTACTGCACCGGCAGCGGCGCCCAGCCCGGCGCCTCGCCCGCGGTGCGGGCCGCGTAGGCGGTCATCAGGTCCCGGACCAGCGGAGCCATCGACGCACCGTCACCGGAGATGTGGTGCACCACCATGGCCAGCACATATTCCGCCGCGGTTCCGGACGAACCGTTGCGGCGCTCATCGCCCACGAGTTCGAACAGCGCCACCCGCAGCGGCACCTCGGCGGTGACATCGAAACCGGCGGAGGCCAACGCCACCACGGCGGTCTCCACCTCGGCCCACGAAACCACCCGCACATCCAGGTCCGGCACCGCGTCGGCGGCCGGCAGGATCACCTGCACCGGACCCTGCGGGGTCTCCGGGTACACGGTGCGCAGCACCTCGTGCCGGCCGATCAGGTCACCGATCGCGGCACGCAGCGCGTCCACATCCAGCTCCCCGGACAGCCGCACCGCGACCGGCAGGTTGTAGGCCGCCGACTGCGCGTCGAAGCGGTTCAGGAACCACATGCGCTGCTGGGCGAGCGACAACGGCACCCGCTCCGGCCGCGGACCGGCGACCAGCGCCGCGCGGGCACCGCCCGCGCCCTGTTCCACCCGTGCCGCCAGCGCGGCCACGGTGGACGCCTCGAACAGCAGCCGCACCGGCACGCTGATACCGAGCGCGGCACCCACCCGGGCGGCGACGCGGGTGGCGATCAGCGAGTTGCCGCCCAGTTCGAAGAAGTCGTCGTCCAGACCGACCCGACGCCCCCCGGACAGTCCCAGCACCTCGGCGAAGGCACCGGCGACGATCTCCTCCACCGGGGTGGTAGGCGCTCGGAAAACCGCCTTCTCGAAGGTGGGTTCGGGCAGGGCCTTGCGGTCCAGTTTGCCGTTCGCGTTGAGCGGCAGGGCGTCCAGCACCAGGAACGCCGACGGAACCATATACGAGGGCAGTCGGTCGGACAGGTAGCCGCGCAGTGTCTCCGTATCGACAGCGACCCCCGAGGCGGGAACCACATAGGCGACGAGCCGGTCACCGGAGCGGTCGTCGGAGTGGACGAGCACGACCGCCTGCGCGACCGTGTCGTATTCGGTGAGCG
>NZ_BAFU01000078.1 GCF_000308495.1 Nocardia brevicatena NBRC 12119
CGGTATCGATCTCGACCACCGTGTGGGCACGCGTATCGAAACCGCCGGCGGCCGTGGCCAATACGCACACCGGGCGGACGGTGTCGAGGATGTAGTCGATGCGCTCGGCCGGATGGTCCGGGTCCAACGGCACATACGCACCACCCGCGGCGTGCACCGCGTACATCCCGACCACCAGGTCGAGCGAACGCCGCATGCCCAGTGCCACGGTCGAATTCGGCCCCACACCCACGGCGATCAGATGACGGGCCAGTCGATGCGCCCGCGCCGCGAACTCGGCGTAGGACAGACCTGTCCCCTCGAACGTGATCGCGGGCGCGTCCGGGGTGCGCTCGACCTGGGCCTCGAACAGCTCGACCAGGGTCTCGATGCCCGGCAGCGCGTGGGCGGTGTCGTTCCACCGCCGCAGCACCAGCTCGGTTTCGGCGGAGTCCAGCAGGTCGATATCACCGACCGGGCGGTTCGGGTCGTCGACGACGGCGCGCAGCAGGCGGGTGAACCGCCGGGCGAACTCCACCATCGTGGACCCGTCGAACAGATCGGTGGCGTAGACGAGCTCGGCGGCGATCCCGGAGTTGTCCGGGTTCTCCGACAGCACCAGTTGCAGATCGAATTTGGCGGTCTCGATGGGCAGTTCCACCCCGGCAGCCGTGAGACCGGACAGTTCGAGGCTGCTCTGGCCCTGGTTCTGGAAGGCCAGCATCACCTGGAACAGCGGATGCCGCGCGGTGGAGCGGGCCGGGTTGAGGATTTCCACCAGCCGCTCGAACGGCAGATCGGCATGGCCGAAGGCGGCGATATCGGCGGCGCGCACCGACCGCAGCAGATCGGTGAAACCGGTGCCCGCGTCGACCGGTGTCCGCAGCACCAGGGTGTTGACGAACATGCCGATCAGATCGTCCAGCGCGCGTTCACCGCGACCGGCGACCGGGGTGCCGATGGCGATGTCCTCTTCCCCGGACAGCCGCGACAACAGCACCGCGAGCGCGGTGTGCGCGACCATGAACAGCGTCGCGCCGCGGGCACGGGCCAGGTCGGCGAGCCGGGCGTGGGTGTCGGCGTCGATCTCGAAGACATGGGTGGCACCGTGCCCGGTGGCCACCGCGGGGCGCTGCCGGTCGGCCGGCAGGTCCAGCTGATCCGGCAGGCCGGCCAGGGCCTCGGTCCAGTAGGCGATCTGTGCGGCGATCACCGAAGCGGGGTCGTCCTCGGAGCCGAGCACCTCGCGCTGCCACAGCGCGTAGTCCGCGTACTGCACCTCCAGCGGTCGCCAGGCGGGTTCCGCGCCGTCGACCCGGGCGGCGTAGGCGGTCATCAGGTCCCGGGTCAGCGGGCCCATGGAGAAACCGTCGGCCGAGATGTGGTGCACCACCAACGCCAGCACGTGCTCGGTGGGGCTGAGTTCGAACAGTCGGGCCCGGAACGGCACCTCGGCGGTGACGTCGAAACCGGTCAGCACCAGTTCGGACAGTTTCGCGGGCAGATCGGCCTCGGTGACCTCGACCGGGGTCAGGTCGGGGATGACCCGCCCGGTCGGCACGATCTGCTGGTAGGCGGTGCCGTCGACCTCCGGGTAGTAGGTGCGCAGCGATTCGTGCCGGGCCAGCACATCGGCGACCGCGACCTGCAGGGCCTGCCGGTCCAGCAGGCCGGACAGCCGCACCGCGGCCGGGATGTTGTCCACCGCCGAGGCCGGGTCGAACCGGTTGAGGAACCACATCCGCTGCTGAGCCGGCGACAGCGGCACCCGTTGCACCGTCTCCCCGGACGGCAGGGTCTGCGTCGGACGCTGCTGCGGGACCAGAGCGGCCCGGGTTCCGGCACCGGCCCGGGTTTCGGCGCGGGCGGCCAGCGCGGCCACCGTGGACGCCTCGAACAGTTCCCGGACCGCGAGCTCGGTGTCCAGGGCGGCGGACAGCCGGGCCGCGACCTGGGTGGCGCTGAGCGAGTTGCCGCCGAGGGCGAAGAAGTCATCGTCCAGGCCGACCCGTTCCAGGCCGAGCACCTCGGCGAAGGTCTGGGCCACGATCTCCTCGACCGGGGTGGTCGGGGCGCGGAACACCGCGGCCTCGAACACCGGTGCGGGCAGCGCCAAGCGGGCGAGCTTGCCGGAGGCGTTGAGCGGGAACTCGTCCAGCTCGATGATGACGGCGGGGACCATGTAGCTCGGCAGCTGCCGGGACAGGTCCTCGCGCACGGTCTCGGTGTCGAGCACCACGTCCGGCGCGGCGATCACATAGGCGACGAGCTGGTCGCCGGTGTGCTGGTCACTGCGCACCACCACCACCGATTGGGCGATCTCGTCCAGCGCGGTGAAGGCGGCCTCGACCTCGCCGAGCTCGATACGCAGACCGCGCAGCTTCACCTGGAAGTCGGTGCGACCCAGGTATTCCAGCTCACCGTCGGCGGTCCAGGACACCAGGTCGCCGGTGCGGTACATCCGCTCACCGCTACCGAACGGGTTCGCCGCGAACCGGTCCGCGCTCAGATCCGGGCGCGCCACATAGCCGCGCGCCAGCTGGGTACCCGCCAGATACAGCTCACCCGCGACACCCACCGGAACCGGCCGCAGCCGGGCGTCGAGCACGTACACGCGGGTGTTGAACACGGGTGCGCCGATCGGCACCGAGACGGTGTCGGCGTCGGTCACCTCGTGATAGGTGACGTCGACCGCGGCCTCGGTGGGGCCGTACAGGTTGTGCAGGCTCGCGCCGGTCAGCTCACGCAGCCGGTGCGCGGGCTTCGGCGACAGCGCCTCACCGGAGGCGAACACCAGGCGCAGCGAGGCGCACTGCTCCGCGGCGGGATCGGCCACGAAAACGGCCAGCATGGATGGCACGAAGTGGATGACGGTGATCCGCTCCTCGGCGATCACCGATGCCAGATACGCCGGATCGCGGTGGCCGTCCGGTTTGGCGACCACCAGCCGGGCACCGACCTGCAGCGGCCAGAAGAACTCCCACACCGACACGTCGAAGGTGGCCGGTGTCTTCTGCAGGAC
Organism: Nocardia brevicatena NBRC 12119; assembly: GCF_000308495.1. Lineage (GTDB taxonomy): Bacteria > Actinomycetota > Actinomycetes > Mycobacteriales > Mycobacteriaceae > Nocardia > Nocardia brevicatena. Next base: position 3,002 of record NZ_BAFU01000078.1, read on the forward strand.
CGCGTCGGAGCCGGTCAGGCCGTACTGCGACTGCATCCACACCAGGCGGTTCACGATCGCGGCATGCGAAACCGCCACACCCTTCGGGCGGCCGGTGGAACCGGAGGTGAAGATCACGTAGGCGGTGTTCGACGTACGCAGCGGAGCCCGCCGGTGGGCGTCGGTGACCGGCTCGTCGGGCAGCCCGGACAGATCGAGCAGATCGATGCGCACCTGGGCGGTATCGATCTTCAGATCGTCACCCGCGGTGAGTACGCAGACCGGGTCCGCGGTCTGGAGGATGTACTCGGTGCGCTCGGCCGGATGATCCGGATCCAGCGGCACATACGCACCGCCGGCGACGCTCACCGCGTACATGCCGATCACCAGATCGAGCGAACGCCGCATCCCCAGCGCCACATACGACTCGGGGCCGACACCGCGTTCGATCAGCCAGCGGGCCAACCGGTTCACCCGGCGAGCGAACTCGGCGTAGGACAGAGTCGTCCCCTCGTAGGTGACCGCGGACGCGTCCGGGGTGCGCGCGAGCTGCGCGGAGAACATCGACACCAGGGTCGCGGCGGTGTCGACCGGGCGCGCGGTGTCGTTCCACCGCGACACCACCAGTTCTCGTTCGGCGGCTTCCAGCAGATCGATATCGCCCACCGCCGCATCGGGTTCGACGGTGATCGCGGTGAGCACCCGCACCAGGCGGTCGGCGATCCGGCGCACGGTGGGCTCGGCGAACAGATCGCGCAGATAGCCGGCGCGGATCCGCAGTCGGCTGTCCAGTTGCGCGATGAGGGTCAGCGGATAGTGGGTGGCGTCGACGGCCTCCAGACCGGACACGCTCATACCGTCGATATCGGCGGCCTGCGCCTGCAGGCCCTCGGAGTCCACCGGGTAGGACTCGAACACCACCAGGGTGTCGAACAGGTTCCCGATCCCGGCCGCGGACTGGATATCGGCCAGCCCCACATAGTGGTGGTCGAGCAGGTCGGCCTGTTCACCCTGGATTCGGGTGAGCAGCCGGCGTGCCGATTCGGCCGGGTCGAACCGCACCCGCACCGGCACGGTGTTGATGAACAGGCCGACCATGGACTCCACCCCGGCCAGCTGCGGCGGCCGGCCGGACACCGTTGCGCCGAACAGCACATCGTCGCGGTCGGTCATCCGGCCGAGCAGGACCGCCCACGCGACCTGCAGCACCGTATTCGGAGTGACACCCAGTTCGGCGGCCAGCGCGGTGAGCCGCGCGGTGGCCGGTTCGTCGAGGTCGAACACGTATTCGCCGGACAGGCTGGTGATCTCCCGCGACGAACCCGCGCCGTCCGGGCGCGACAGCATCGTCGGTTCGGTCACGCCGCGCAGTGCCTCGGACCAGGTGGCCAGCGAGACTGCGTGGTCCTGTTCGGCCAGCCATTCCAGGAAATACCGGTAGGACCGGGCGGCGGGCAGCGCGCCGGTATCGGCGTGCGCCGCGTACAGCACCAGCAGATCCCGCATGAGCAGCGGCATGGACCAGCCGTCGAGCAGGATGTGGTGGTTGGACACCACGAATTCCCAGCGCTGCTCCGCCACCTGGATCAGGGTGAACCGGATCAACGGCGGTTCGGTGAGGTCGAAGCGGCGCAGCCGGTCCTCGGTGATCAGGTCCGCCGCGTCGCCGGTGGCGGTGCGGTCGTGTTCGGTCCAGTCCACCCGGACGCCGTCGAGCACCACCTGCACCGGGTTGCCGGCGCTGTCGGTGAGGAACGCGGTGCGCAGGTTCTCGTAGCGGTCCACCAGCGCCTGCGCCGCGGCCCGCAGTCGGGTCGAATCCAGCCGGCCGGTGAGGGTGAGTACCGCCTGCGCGGTGTACACGTCGACCGACGCGGCGGCCAACCGGGCGTGGAACAGCAGACCGGACTGCAGCGCCGACAGCGGCCACATATCCGTCAGTGTCGGGAACCGCCGCTCGAAGGTGTCGATATCGCCCTGGGCGATCCGCACCAGCGGGAAGTCCGACGGGGTGTGTCCACCCGCGGTCTCCGATTCGGCGTGGCGGGCGACGGCTTCCAGCGCCGCGACCCACAGGTCGGCGAATTCGCGGATCTCGGCGGCCGACAACAGCGTGGACGGGTAGCGGATGGTGGTGGTCAGCGTTTCGCCGATCACGATGGCGTTCAGGTCCAGCGGTGCCATGGCGGGCATGTCCGCGTCGTAGTCGCCACCGAGCGCGCCCAGTTCGGGCGCGGGTACCCAGCCGAAACTGTGCAGCGCCTCCGGGATCTCGCCGGCGGTCACCCGGCCCAGGTAGTTGAAGCTCACCTGGCCCGGCAGTTCGATCGGGAGTTCGCCCGAGGTATCGCGGTTCAGGTAGCGCAGCAGGCCGTAACCGATGCCCTTGTCGGGCACGGCGAGCAGCTGTTCCTTGACCGCCTTGAGCACGGCGCCGAGTTGGTGGCCGCCGCCCAGGGCGGCCTCGATATCGAGGCCGGCCAGGTCGAACCGCACCGGGAAGATCGCGGTGAACCAGCCGACCGTCCGCGACAGATCCGCGCCGGGGACGACGTCCTCTTCACGGCCGTGGCCCTCCAACCGGATCAACAGCGGATCGTCGGTGCGGGTCTCGGGTCGGCGGCGGGCCCGCCAGGTGGCGGTCGCCAGTGCGAGCGCGGTCAGCAGACCGTCGTTGACGCTGCCGTGGAAGAGCGCCGGCACCGTGGTGAGCAGTGACCGGGTGGCCTCCGGCGAGATCTCGACCTGCATCAGGTCGATCACGCCCACGGTGTCGACCGCCGGTTCCATCGGACGGTCGGTGAGCAGCGGATCCGGGGTGTGGACCACCGAACGCCAGTAGTCCAGCTCGGTCACCCGCTCGGGGGTGTACGCCTCGCGTTCCAGCGCGTGCGCCCACGCCCGCATGGAGGTGGCGGGGGCGACGAGTTCGGGCTGCCGGCCGGCGGTGATCTGTCCCCAGGCGGCGACGAAGTCGGGGACCAGGATGCGCCAGGACACACCGTCGACCACCAGATGGTGCGCGAGTACGACCAGTCGGCCCGCCCGGTCGGCCCGGTCGGGTTCCAGCCAGACGAAGCGGATCACCACGCCTGCCGCGGGATCGAGCCGATCCAGGGCGGAATCCACGGCCTTGGCGGCGACCTCGAACAGTTCCTCATCGTCGGCGGAGGCGTCGAACACGGCCTGCTCGATGAGCGCGTCCACGTCCACGGTGCCCGGGGCGGAGGTCTCCACCTCCCAGTCGCCGTCCACCGGGTACAGCCGAGCGCGCAGCACATCGTGCCGGTCGATGACGGCGCCCACCGTGGCGGCGATACCGGCACGGTCGATACCCACCGGGAGCTCCAGCGCCATCGACTGGTTGAAACGGCCGAACGATCCGCGCCGCTCGGCCATGAACCGCACCACCGGGGTGAGCGGCATCCGGCCGACACCGCCGCCGGGCGGTTCGGCCAGCGCGGGCACGGCGGCGGCGGCCTCTCCGGTTTCGGCGACCGCGGCCAGGCCGGCGACGGTGCGCTGCTCGAAGACGTGCCGTGGGGAGAAGAACACCCCGCGCGCCTTGGCGCGCGACACCAGCTGGATGGAGACGATACTGTCGCCGCCCAGGGCGAAGAAGGAATCGTCCACACCGACCCGCTCCACGCCGAGCACCTCGGCGAACAGTTCGGCGATGCTCTGCTCCACCGGGGTGCGCGGAGCCCGGAACGCGACATCGGCCGCGAACACCGGCTCCGGCAGCGCCTTGCGGTCCAGCTTGCCGACGGGGGTGAGCGGAATATGGTCGAGCACCATGATCGACGACGGCACCATATAGGTGGGCAGCCGCTGCTCGATATGATCGGTCAGGGCCGGAACGTCGATCGAACGGCCCGGCGCGGCAACGACATACGACACCAGCGAGACAGCGCCCGCGGTGCTGCGGTGCCCGATGGTGACCGCGAAGTCGACGTTCTCGTGCGAGGTCAGAGCGGCGTCGATCTCGCCCAGTTCGATACGGAAACCGCGGACCTTGACCTGGAAGTCGGAGCGGCCCACATATTCCAGGCGGTGTTCGATCTCGCCGTCGGGCAGGGTGCGTGAGGTCCAGCGCACCACGTCGCCGGTGCGGTACATCCGCTCGCCCGGCGCGTACGGATCGGCGACGAACCGGTCGGCGGTGAGCGCGAACCGTTCATGGTAGCCGCGGGTCACCGCGGCGCCGGAGATGTACAGCTCGCCCGCCACGCCCTCCGGGACCGGTTGCAGCCGGGTGTCCAGCACCAGCGAGCGGATCCCGCGGATCGGCCCACCCATGGTGAGCGCGTCGCCGGGGCGCAGCGCGGCACCGATACCCACCACCACGGTGGTCTCGGTCGGACCGTAGATGTTGTGGAAGGCGCGCAGCGGGCGGTCCGCCAGGGATTCGTCGCCGAGTGGCGTGGCCCACTTGGCGAGCAGGTCCGCCGAGTAGGCCTCGCCGCCGACGGCGATCGTCCGCACACTGTCCAGTCCGGTGGGATCCACCGTCGCCAGCGCGGCCGGGGTCATGAACAGATGGGTGACCTGTTCGCGGCGGATCAGGTCATACAGTTCCTCACCGCCGAACACACCCGTGGGCACGATGATCAGCGCGGCAGCCGGTCCCACCGCCAGCAGCAGTTCCATGATCGAGGCGTCGAAGCTCGGCGAGGAGAAGTGCAGGGTGCGGGAGTCGGAGTCCAGACCGTAGCGCGCGATCTGGTCGGCGCTGAGGTTCGCCAGACCCGCGTGCGGGACGATGACGCCCTTGGGCACGCCGGTGGAGCCCGAGGTGTAGATGACGTAGGCCAGGTTGTGCGGGCGCAGCGGACGGACCCGGTCGGCGTCGGTGACGGCCGCGGCGCTGTAGGCGTCCAGGTCGAGGTCGTCGAGCACCAGCCAGTTCACCGAATCCGGCAGGTCGTCGCGGACGGAGGCGACGGTGAGACCGACCTGGGAACCCGAGTCGGTGAGCATGTGCTCGATACGGTCGGCGGGATAGGCCGGGTCGATCGGCACGAACGCCGCACCCGATTTGCTGACCGCCCATTCGGCGAAATACGAATCCGCCGAACGCGGAATGGCGACAGCGACCAGATCCTCGGTGCCCAGCCCCCGCTCGATCAGCAGGCGCGCCAACCGGTTCGAGCGTTCGTCCAACTCGCCATAGGTGAGACGGGTGTCCCGGTAGACCACGGCCAAGGCGGACGGGTCCCGGGAGACCGCGTCGGCGAACAGGTCCGGCAAGGTCCGGGCCGCCAGACCCGGACCGCCGGTGCGCCGCACCAGCTCGATCCGCTCGTCGGCGTCGAGAATATCGATCGCACCGACCCGCACCTCCGGATCGGCGGCGATGGCCGCCAGTACCCGCTGCCAGCGGGTCACGAACGATGCCGCGGTGGATTCGTCGAACAGATCGGTGGCGTAGGTCAGCGCCAGCGCCATACCGGCGGGACCGTCGGCATCCGTCCGGTTCTCCGACAGCGTGAACTGCAGGTCGAACCGGGAGACGTTCTCATCCAGTTCCAGCGCCGACACGCTCAGGCCGGGCAGCTCGAACGTGGCGCGGTCGAGGTTCTGGAACGACAGCGCCACCTGGAACAGCGGGTTGTGCGACTGCGACCGTTCCGGCGCCAGCAGGTCCACCAGCCGTTCGAACGGCACATCGGCATTGCCGAACGCCTCCAGGTCGGTGTGGCGGACCCGGTCGAGCAGTGCGGTGAACGATTCGCCCGGCTCGAACCCGGTGCGCAGCACCAGGGTGTTGACGAACATGCCGACGAGGTCGTCGAGTTCGGCCTCGCCGCGTCCGGCGATCGGGGTGCCGACGGCGATATCGTCGCCGCCGGACAGCCGCGCCAGCAGCACCGCCAGCGCGCCGTGCAACACCATGAACAGTGACGCACCGCGCTGCCGGGCGAGCTCGTCCAGTGTCGCGACGAGTTCCGGAGAGAGGTCGCGGTACAGGGTCGCGCCGCGGTGCGAGGCGACCGGCGGCCGCGGCCGGTCGGCCGGCAGGGCCAGCTCGTCCGGGATACCGGCCAGCGCCCGCTGCCAGTAGGCGACCTGACGCGCCAGCAGCGATTCCGGATCGTCCTCGGAGCCGAGCACCTCGCGCTGCCATACCGCGAAATCGGCGTACTGCACCGGCAGCGGCGCCCAGCCGGGGGCGCTGCCCTGGATGCGGGCGGTGTAGGCGGTCATCACGTCACGGGCCAGCGGACCCATCGAGAAACCGTCGGAGGCGATGTGGTGCACGACCACGACCAGCACATGCTCGTCGCGGCGCACCCGGAACAGCCGGGCCCGCAGCGGAACGTGTTCGGCCACATCGAACCCGGTGGAGGCGAATTCGGTGATGGTCGCGACGAGCTCGGCCTCGCCCACCGAGCGGGCACGCAGTTCGAGCTCGATCTCCTCGGCGGCGACGACCACCTGATGCGGTGTTCCGCCGTGTTCGGGATAGCGGGTGCGCAGCGGCTCGTGCCGGCGCACCACATCGTAGATCGCGAGTTCCAGTGCGGCGGTGTCGAGTTCACCGGACAACCGGATGGCCAGCGGCAGGTTGTAGGCCGCCGAGGAGGTGTCGTACTGGTTCAGGAACCACATGCGCTGCTGCGCGTACGACAGCGGCACCGGTTCGTCACCGGAACGGTCGCGCGGCGCCAGGCGGACGCGGGACTCGCCCTCGGTATGCGATTCCACCCGGGCTGCCAGGGCCTCCACGGTGGTCGCCTCGAACAGCGCCCGCACACCGACGGTGGTGCCGAGGGCGGCACCGATCCGGGACACCACCCGGGTGGCGATCAGCGAGTTGCCGCCGAGGTCGAAGAAATCGTCGTCCAGGCCGACCCGCTCCACGCCGAGCACCTCGGCGAAGACCGCGGCCACCGCTTCCTGGACCGGGGTCTCCGGCGCCCGGAACGCCCGGGACTGCGCGGTGGGCGCGGGCAGGGCACGGCGGTCCAGTTTCCCGTTGACGGTCAGCGGGATCCATTCCAACCGCACGATCGCCGAGGGCACCATGTACGACGGCAGCAGCTCGGCGGCGCCGTCGCGCACCGTGTCCAGGTCGGGCGTGGCGTCGGCGTCGGCCACCACGTAGGCGACGATGCGCTGGTCGCCCGGCTGGTCCTCGCGCACGATCACCGCGGCCTGCGCGATACCCGGCTGTGCCAGGACAGCGGCCTCGATCTCGCCGAGCTCGATCCGGAAACCGCGCACCTTCACCTGGTCGTCGGCGCGACCCAGGTATTCCAGTTCGCCGAAGCGGTTCCAGCGCGCCAGGTCGCCGGACCGGTACAGCCGGGAACCGGCGGCGTCCGCGTCCGCGAGCGGGTTCGCGACGAACCGCGCCGCGGTGAGGTCGGGTCGGCCCAGATAGCCGCGGGACAGCTGCCCGCCGGCGATGTAGAGCTCGCCGGCGACACCCACCGGCACCGGCCGCAGCCGGCTGTCGAGTACATACACCCGGAGTCCGGAGACGGCGCGCCCGACCACGCTGCCGGCCGCGCCCGCGATGGTGGCGGCGTCCAGCGCCCGATAGGACACGTGCACCGTGGTCTCGGTGATGCCGTACATGTTGACCAGCAGCGGCGACGCGGTCTCCCGGTCGCCCGTCGACAGCGCCCGGCCGGCGGTGCCGTCGCCGTGCCGGGCGACCCAGTCGCTCAGCCGGCGCAGTTCCAGCGCCTCACCGCCGAACACCACATAGCGCAGCGCCAGCGGCGAGGTCGCCGACGCGGTGCGGTCGGCCTCGGCCAGCTGGTAGAACGCCGACGGCGTCTGGTTGAGCACGGTCACCCGCTCGGCGCGCAGCAGTTCCAGGAACTGTTCCGGGGAGCGGGAGGTGTAGTAGTCGACCACCACCAGGGTGCCGCCGTAGAGCAGCGGACCCCACAACTCCCATACCGAGAAGTCGAAGGCGTAGGAGTGGAACAGCGTCCACACGTCGTCGGGGCCGAAACCGTATTCGCGGTCGGTATTGGCGAACAGCCGCACCACGTTCCGGTGCGCCACCGCCACGCCCTTGGGGCGACCGGTGGAGCCGGAGGTGTAGATGACGTAGGCGATATTGTCCGGGCGCAGCGGCGCGAGCCGGTCCGCGTCGGTGATCGGAGCGTCGTCGGCGTCCTCGACATCGCCCGCCTCCACGGCGAATCCGTCCACCACCACGCGCGGCAGCCGCGCGGGCAGGTCCACCTGCACCGCGGAATCGACGATCACACTCGCCGGACGCGCGTCCTCGATCACATAGGCGATACGTTCCGGCGGATAGGTCGGATCCACGGGGACGTAACCGGCACCGGACTTGATCACCGCGAGCAGCGCCACCACCAGGTCCAGCGAACGCGGTAGCAGCACGGCGACCAGCGTTTCCGGCCCGGCACCGTCGGCGATCAGGCGGCGGGCCAGAACATTGGCCCGCCGATCCAGTTCGGCGTAGGTGAGGCTGTCACCGCCGTAGCGGGCCGCCACACGGTGGGGGTGTTCGGCCGCGGCGGCGTCGAACAGGACGGCCAGGGTCGCCGTGGCGGGGTCGTCGACGGGCATATCGTCGGCGGTGAAAACACCCACGCTCGCCTCGGCGCCGGAACCGGCCCACCGCTGGGCGACATCCAGCCGCTCGGACTCACCGAGCAGATCGATATCGCCGACCGCGATTCCCGGCTCGTCGACGATCGTGCGCAGAATGCGCAGCAGTCGGTCGGCGAAGGCGGCCACCGTCTCCGGGTCGAACAGATCGGTGGCGTAGCTCCACGACAGGTTCAACTCGCCCGCCGCCCCGCCGGCGTTCTCGACGGCCTGGGCTTCGGCGACGGTGAGCTGGATATCGAATTTCGCCAGGCCCGCGTCGAATTCGACCACGTCCAGGTCGAGTCCCGGCAGTGTGACCGTACCGGCCTCGGCGGCCGAGGCGGCCTCGAAGGTGAGCGCCACCTGGAACAGCGGGTGATGTGCCTGGGACCGGACCGGGCTGAGGATGTCGACCAGCCGTTCGAACGGCACATCGGCATGCGCGAAGGCGGCCAGATCGGCCCGCCGCGCCTGCTCCAGCAGGTCGGTGAACGGCATTCCCGGCTCGACCTCGGTGCGCAGCACCAGGGTGTTGACGAACATACCGACCAGATCGTCGAGCACCTGGTCGCCGCGGCCGGCGATCGGGGTGCCGATGGCGATATCGGTGCTGCCCGACAGCCGCGCCGCCCAGGTCGCCAACGCCGCGTGCACCACCATGAACAGGGTGGTGCCGTGGGCCCGGGCCAGTTCCTCCAACCCGGTCCGCAGCCGGGTGTCCACCGAGAAGGTGTGGGTGGCACCGGTATTCGAGGCGACCTCGGGGCGGGGGCGGTCGGCGGGCAGTTCGATCTGGTCCGGCAGATCGCGCAGCCGTTCGGTCCAGTAGGCCACCTGGCGGGCCGCGAGCGACTGCGGGTCGGACTCGTCGCCGAGCACCTCACGCTGCCACAGCGTGAAGTCGGCGTACTGGACCGGCAGCGGCGCCCAGCCCGGCACCTCGCCGCGGCTGCGTTCGATGTAGGCGACGACGAGATCGCGCAGCAGCGGACGCAGCGAGAAACCGTCCCCGCTGATGTGGTGCACGACCAGCAGGGCGATATGGGTCCGCCCGTCGATGCGCAGCAGATGCGCGCGCAGCGGCGGGGCGGCGGTGACGTCGAAGTGCACGCTCGCCAATTCGACGATGCGGGCGGTCACCTCGGCGGCGGTCACCGGTTCGGCGGACAGCTCCGCCCGGGCCTGGTCGATGGGCAGCACGTGCTGGTAGCCGACACCGTCCACCTCGGGGTACACGGTGCGCAGCGCCTCGTGCCGGGCCAGCACGTCGTCGAGGGCCGCGTTCAGGACCGCGATATCCAGCTCGCCGGTCAACCGGACGGCCACCGGGATGTTGTTGACCGCGGTGCGGTTGTCGAACCGGTTGAGGAACCACATCCGCTGCTGGGCGAGCGACAGCGGCACCAGTTCCCCGCGTTCCCGCTGCTCCAACCGGATCCGGCCGCCCTGTCCGGCGGTGGATTCCAGGCGCACCGCGAGCGCGGCGACGGTCGGCGCCTCGAACAGGGTCCGCACCGGGACCTCGGTATCGAAGGCGACGCCGAGCCGGGCCGCCACCTGGGTGGCGATCAGCGAGTTGCCGCCGAGGGCGAAGAAGTCGTCGTCCAGGCCGACCCGTTCCACCCCGAGCACATCGGCGTAGGTGCCGGCGACGATCTCCTCGACCGGGGTGGTCGGAGCCCGGAAGGTGGCCGCGGTGAACACCGGATCGGGCAGTGCCTTGCGGTCGAGCTTGCCGGAGGCGTTGAGCGGAAAGGCGTCCAGTACCACGTAGGCGGTCGGCACCATATAGGCGGGCAGGCGTTCGCCCAGTTCCCGCTGGACGGTCTCGACGTCCACCATCCGGTCGGGGGCGGCGACCAGATAGGCCACCAGCTGGTCGCCGGTCCGCTCATCGGTGCGCACCAGCACCACGGCCTGGGCGACGCCGGCCGACGCGGTGAGGGCGGCCTCGATCTCGCCGAGCTCGATACGCAGACCGCGCAGCTTCACCTGGAAGTCGGTGCGGCCCAGGTATTCCAGTTCCCCGTCGGTGTTCCAGACCACCAGGTCGCCGGTGCGGTACATCCGCTCCCCGCCTGTGCCCCTGGACCTGCCCACACCGAACGGCGTGGCGACGAACCGCTCGGCGGTGAGGTCGGGCCGGCCCACATAACCGTGGGCCAGTTGGGCGCCCGCCAGATACAACTCACCCGGCACACCCACCGGAACCGGCCGCAGCCGGGCGTCGAGCACGTACACGCGGGTGTTGAACACCGGCGCGCCGATCGGCACCGACGCGGTGTCCGCGTCGGTGACCTCGTGGAAGGTCACGTCGACCGCTGCCTCGGTGGGACCGTACAGGTTGTGCAGCCGGGCACCGGTCAGCTCGCGCATCCGCTGCGCGGTCGGGGCGGGCAGCGCCTCACCGGAGGCGAAGACATTGCGCAGGCTCGGGCACAGCGGGCCGGCCCCCAGCGGCTCGGCGGCGCCCGCGTCGGAGTCGGCGAGCCCGGTCAGCGCGCTCACGAACACCGAGAGCATGGACGGCACGAAATGCGCCGTGGTGACCTGTTCGGCGGCGATCAGCCGGGCCAGGTACACCGGATCGCGGTGCCCCTCCGGTTTGGCGACCACCAGCCGGGCACCGACCTGCAACGGCCAGAAGAACTCCCACACCGACACGTCGAAGGTCGCGGGCGTCTTCTGCAACACCACGTCGTCGGCGGCGAGACCGTATTCGGCGTGCATCCACACCAGGCGGTTCACGATCGCGGCATGCGAGACCGCTACGCCCTTCGGCCGACCGGTGGAACCGGAGGTGAAGATCACGTACGCGGTGTTGTCCGGGCGCAGCGGACGGTACCGGTCGGCGTCGGTCAGGGGCGCGTCGGAGAACTCGGACAGGTCGAGTTCATCGATCCGCAGTTGGCGCGAACGGGAGATATCCAGGTCGGCACCGGAGGTGAGCACACAGACCGGGTTGGCGGTTTCCAGGATGTAGTCGATGCGCTCGGCCGGGTGGTCCGGATCCAGCGGCACGTACGCACCACCCGCGGCGTGCACCGCGTACATTCCGACCACCAGGTCGAGCGAACGCCGCATTCCCAGCGCCACATACGATTCCGGTCCCACCCCGTCCCGGATCAGCCGGCGGGCCAGCCGGTGTACCCGGGCGGCGAACTCGGCATAGGACAGACTCGTCCCCTCGAAGGTGACCGCGGTCGCGTCCGGGGTGCGCACGACCTGCGCCTCGAACAGCGAGACCAGGGTGGCCGCGGCATCCCCGACCGGGGAGGTCAGCGCGGCGTCGAGCGGGAACTCGGTGGCGTTCCAGCGGTCCAGGATCCGCAGCCGCTCGGTCTGTTCCAGCAGTTCGATATCGCCCACCGCGATATTCGGGGCCGCCGCGACGGTACGCAGCACGCGCAGGAACCGGCCGGCGAAACCGCGGGCGAAGTCGGCGTCGAAAAGGTCGGTGGCGTAGACGAGTTCGGCGTCCATCTCCGACGTGTCGGAGTTCTCGCTCAGGGTGAGCTGGAGGTCGAACTTGGCCGTCGGCGGGTCCACCCGCAGTTCCGACACGGTCAGCCCGGGTAGTTCGAGCATGCTCGTGCCCAGGTTCTGGAAGGTCAGCATCACCTGGAACAGCGGATGCCGGCCCTGCGAACGGGCCGGGTTGAGCACCTCGACAAGCCGTTCGAACGGCACACCGGCGTGCGCGAAGGCCGCCAGGTCGTGTTCGCGCACCTGGGCGAGCAGCTGGGTGAACTCGGCGCCGGGTTCCACCCGGGAACGCAGCACCAGCGTATTGACGACCATGCCCACCAGGTCGTCGAGCGCGGCCTCACCGCGTCCGGCCACCGGGATACCGATGGCGATATCGTCGGTGCCGCTCAACCGGGCCAGCAGGGTCGCGAAAGCGCTGTGCACCACCATGAACAGGGTGGAGCCCTGGGCGCGGGCCACCTCGTTCAGAGCGTCGACGAGATGTCCGGGCACCGGGAAGCGGTGCGTCCCGGCCATATACGACGCCACGGCGGGCCGCGGCCGCGGTGACAGCCGCAGTTCCTCCGGCAGACCGTCCAGCTCGGTACGCCAGTAGTCGAGTTCGCGGGAGACCAGCGAACGCGGATCGTCCTCGGCGCCGAGGGTTTCGCGCTGCCACAGCGCGTAGTCCACGTACTGGATGGCGGGTGGCGCCCAGTCCGGCAGCTCGCCCGCGGTCCGGGCCAGGTACGCGGTCATCAGGTCGCGGACCAGCGGACGCATCGAGAAACCGTCGGCGGCGATATGGTGTGCCACCACCACCAGGATGTGGTCGTCGACCTCGCGGCGGAAGACGCGCATCCGCACCGGCGGTTCTGCGGTGACGTCGAAACCGCGGTCGATGAACTCTACGACGGCCGCGAGCAACTCGTCCGGATCGGGCTCGTCGATCACCTCGATGGTCGGAACCGCCTGCGTGGACGGCAGCACCCGCTGGTAGCCGACGCCGTCGTGCGAGGGGTAGACGGTGCGCAGCGATTCGTGCCGCGCGACCACATCGGCGACCGCCCCGCGCAGCGCGGTGAGGTCGAGCGTGCCGGTGAGCTGGACCGCGACGGGAATGTTGTTGGCCGCGGATTCCGGATCGAACCGGTTGAGGAACCACATCCGCTGCTGGGCCGGCGACAGCGGCGGGCGTTCGGGACGGGGGCGGGCCGCGGTGAGCGCCGGACGCGCCCCGGTACCCACATGCGAGCCCACCCGGGCGGCGAGCCCGGCCACGGTCGGCGCCTCGAACAGCGTCCGCACGCCGACCTGCGTGTCGAGCGCCGTACTCAGCCGCGCGGTGACCTGGGTGGCGATCAGCGAGTTACCGCCCAGGGCGAAGAAGTCGTCGTCCGCGCCGACCCGCTCGAGACCGAGCAGTTCGGCGAAGATACCGGCCACCATCTCCTCGATCGGCGTGGCCGGCGCCCGGAACTCGCGGGCGACCAGTTCGGGTTCAGGCAGGGTCTTGCGATCCAGCTTGCCCGCGGGGGTCAGCGGGATCTCGTCCAGCACCATGATCGAGGTCGGCACCATGTACGTCGGGAGCCGCTCGGCGGCGTACGCGGACAGGGCCGCGGTATCGACGGTGTGTCCGGGCACCGCCCGCACGTACGCGACCAGCATCGTGGAGCCGGTGTGCAGTTCGTGGCCGAGAGTGACAGCGAAGTCGACATCCGGATGTGAGGTCAGGGTGGCGTCGATCTCGCCCAGCTCGATACGGAAACCGCGGATCTTCACCTGGAAGTCGTTGCGGCCCACGTATTCCACGGCCGGCTCGCCGGAACCGTCGCGGCGCCAGCGCACCACGTCGCCGGTGCGGTACAGCCGCTCGCCGAGGCCGCCGTACGGGTCGGCCACGAACCGGGCGGCGGTGAGCTCGGCCCGGGCGTGATAGCCGCGGGCCAGCTGGATACCGCCGACATAGAGTTCGCCGGCGACCCCTTCGGGCACCGGGCGCAACCGGCTGTCCAGGACCAGCGCCCGCATACCGCGGATGGGCCCGCCGATAGTGACCGGGTCGCCGGGCGCGAGCCGCGCACTGATATTGGTCGCGACGGTGGCCTCGGTCGGACCGTAGGCGTTGTGGAAGCTGCGGTACACCGAATTGCCGGGTACCACCGACCATTTGGCGACCAGATCGGCCGAGACGGCCTCACCGCCCGCGATGATCACCCGCATACCGGCCAGCGACGCCGGATCCAGCGACGCCAGCACCGACGGCGTGATCAGACCCGCCGTCACCCGCTCGCGCGCGATCAGCTCGCTCAGCTCGTCGCCGCCGTAGGTGCCGGGCGGCACCACCACCAGGGCGCCGGCCGACCCCACGGCCAGCAGCAGCTCCAGGATCGAGGCGTCGAAGGACGGGGACGCGAAGGCCAGGGCCCGTGCCGAGGAGTCCAGGCCGTAGCGCTCCACCTGGACGGCGCTGAAGTTCGCCAGACCCGCGTGGGTGACCACTACGCCCTTGGGCAGACCGGTCGAACCGGAGGTGTAGATCACGTACGCCGTGTGCCGCGGCTCCAGCGCACCACGCCGGTCCGTGTCGGTGACCGGCTCCGACGAACGGGACTCGATATCGGCGACAACCGCCGGATCGTCGAGCACCAGCCAATCGCCGGCAGCGACCGACGGCAGCGTGTCGGCCTCGGCGGCGAGGGTGATACCCAGCCGGGCACCCGAATCGGAGATCATGTGCGCGATCCGGTCGGCCGGGTAGGCCGGGTCGACCGGCAGGAACGCCGCACCCGATTTGGCCACCGCCCAGACCGCCAGCACCGATTCGATCGACCGCGGCACCGCCACGGCCACGATCGTCTCCGGACCGGCCCCGCGGTCGATCAGCACCCGCGCCAGCCGGGCGGCGGCCGCGTCGAGCTCGGTGTAGGTCAGCGAACGTTCCTGGAAGACGACCGCCTGGCCGTCGGGATTCGCCGCTGCCGCGGCCGACATCAGTTCCGTCAGCGTCCGCGGCCGCACCGCCGGTCCGCCGGTCCGGCCGAGCAGACCGGCGCGTTCGGATTCGGACAGGATCTCCAGTTCGCCGACCGGCCGATCCGGTCGTTCGGTGATCTCCTCGAGCAGCCGGATGAAGCGTTCGGCGAAGACCTGGACCGTGCCGTCGTCGAAAAGGTCTCGGGCGAAGGAGAATTCGCCGAGCATCCCGCTGTCGGTGTCCCCGCCCGCCTCGCGGAGCGTCAGCGAGAGGTCGAATTTCGCCAGGTCGACCTCGAAATCGACCGGGGCGACCCGCAGTCCGGGCAGTTCGAAGGTGTTGTCCGGCAGGTTCTCGAACGACAGCGCCACCTGGAACAGCGGATGCCGCGCCTGTGAACGCGCCGGGTTGAGTACCTCGACAAGCCGTTCGAATGGCACGTCGGCGTGCGCGAACGCCTGCAGGTCGGTATTGCGCGCCTGCGCCAGCAGTTCGGTGAATGTCATACCGCCGTCGACCTGGGTGCGCAGCACCAGGGTGTTGACGAACATGCCGATCAGGTCGTCGAGCGCGGCCTCACCGCGACCCGCCACCGGCGTGCCGATGGCGATATCGGCCATACCGGTCAGCCGGGCGAGCAGCACGGCCAGCGCGCTGTGCAGCACCATGAACGGCGACGCGTTGTTGCGATGGCCCAGTTCGGCCAGCCGGCGCTGGACCCCGGGGGCGATGACGAACGAATGCACACCGCCGCGGTAGGACGCCACGGCCGGCCGCGGCCGGTCCGAGGGCAGCGTGAGCTCGTCGGGCAGGTCGGCCAGTTCCCGCTTCCAGTACCGGATCTGCCCGGCGATCAGCGAATTCGGGTCGTCCTCGGACCCGAGCACCTCGCGCTGCCACAGCGCGTAATCCGCGTACTGCACGGGGAGTTCGGACCAGGCGGGTGGCTCCCAGGTGGTGCGGGCCGCGTAGGCGACCATCACATCGCGCGCCAGCGGGCCCATCGACCAGCCGTCGGCGGAGATGTGGTGCACCACCATCCCGAGCACGTACTCGGTTTCGCTGATCTCGAAAAGCCGTGCGTGCAGCGGCACTTCGTTGGTGACGTCGAAGGCCATGGTCGCCAGCTCGATCAGGTGATCGATGAGGGTGTCCTCGGTGACCCGGAACGGGGTCAGGTCGGGCACGATCTGGGCGGCGTCCAAAATCACCTGCACCGGCGCGCTGCCGGTCTCCGGGAACACCGTGCGCAGGGATTCGTGCCGGTCGATCACGTCGATGACGGCGACCTGCAGGGCCGCCACATCGAGATCGCCGGACAGCCGGATGGCGACCGGGATGTTGTTGACGGCCGATTCGGTGTCGTAGCGGTTGAGGAACCACATCCGCTGCTGCGCCAGCGACAGCGGGATCTCCTCCGGCCGGGTCTGCGCCACCAGCGCCTGGCGCCCGCCGTCGCCGGCGTGTGATTCCACCCGCGCGGCCAGCGCCGCGACGGTGGACGCCTCGAACAGCATGCGCACCGGCACCCGGGTGTCGAGCGCGGTACCGAGCCGGGACGCGACCTGGGTGGCGATCAGCGAGTTGCCGCCGAGTTCGAAGAAGTCGTCGTCCGCGCCCACCCGGGACAGGCCGAGCACCTCGGCGAAGATCCCGGCCACGATCTCCTCGATCGGCGTGGACGGGGCGCGGAATTCGCGCACCTCGAACACCGGGGCGGGCAGGGCCTTGCGGTCCAGTTTGCCCGAGAGGTTGAGCGGGAACGCGTAGAGCACCATGATCGCCGACGGCACCATATAGGCCGGCAGCAGCCGCTGTAGCGAGTCCCTTACGGCGTCCACGTCGACCGCGGCGTCGGTGCCGACCACATAGGCGACGAGCCGGCCGCCGGCAACCGTATCGGCGACGACCACCGCCGCCTGCGCAACCTGCGGATGCTCCAGCAGTGCCGCCTCGATCTCACCCAGCTCGATCCGCTGTCCGCGCACCTTGACCTGGAAGTCGGTGCGGCCCAGGTACACCAGTTCCCCGTCGAGGGTCCAGCGGACCAGGTCGCCGGTGCGGTACAGCCGCTGTCCCGCCGCGCCGAACGGGTCGGCGACGAAGCGTTCCGCGGTCAGGTCGGGACGATCGTGGTAGCCGCGGGCGAGCTGCGCCCCACCGAGGTAGAGCTCGCCGGGGACACCGGCCGGGACCGGCCGCAGATCCTTGTCCAGCACATATGCCCGGGTATTCCATACCGGGCGACCGATCGGCACCGTCCCGGTGGGGACCTCGTCGGCGAACCATGAGGTCGCGTTCACCGTGAATTCGGTGGGGCCGTAAAGGTTGTGCACGGCCGCGGTGGAGAACTTGCGGACCGCGGCGACCGTGGCCGCCGGCAGCGCCTCGCCGCCGACGGACAGCGAACGCAGCGAGGAGCATTCGGCCGCGGACGCGGTGGTGAGGAAGACCGACAGCAACGACGGCACGAACGAGGTCGCGGTAACCCGGTGCTTGCCGATGATCTCCGACTGGTACATCGCGTCGCGGTGACCGTCGGGCACCGCGATGATCATCCGGGCGCCCACGGCCAGGGTGCTGAACAGCTCCCACAGTGAGGCGTCGAAGGTGAACGGCGTCTTGTGCAGGACCACGTCGGCGGCGGTGATCCCGACGGTATCGATCTGCCAGCGCAGCTGGTTCACCAGCGCGGCGTGGCTCACCGCGACCCCCTTGGGGCGGCCCGTCGACCCGGAGGTGTACAGCACGTAGGCGATATGTTCCGGGCGCAGCGGGGCCGTGCGTTCGTCCGGGGAGATCGGCGCGGGGTCCACATCGTCCAGGACGAGCGCATCGATGTGCAGGACCGGGCAGGTGTCGGTCTCGGCCTGGTCGTGGGTGGTGGTCAGCAGGACCCGGGCTCGGGAGCCGGCGAGCACGTATTCGCTGCGTTCGGCCGGATGGTCGGGGTCGATCGGCACATAGCCCGCGCCGGCGGCCAGCGCCGCGTAGACGCCGACCAGCATATCGACCGAACGGCGGATGCCCACCGCGACAAGTGTTTCCGGGCCGATCCCCTGGGCGATGAGGACTCGGGCCAGTCGATGCACCCGAGTGGCGAGCTCGGCGTAGGTCAGTTCGACGGTGGGGCCGAATTCACCCCGGTGCGTGTCGCCGTCGAACACCACGGCGATCTCGTCCGGCCGCGATCGCACCTGTTCCTCGAACAGATCCAGGACGGTACCGGCGGGAACCGCGTGCTCGGTGCGGTTCCAGCGGTCGAGGACAGCGGTCCGCTCCTCGGTGTCGAGGAGGTCGATATCCCGGACCTTCGTCTCCGGGGCGGCCACCACGGCGTCGAGCAGCCTGCGGTACCGCTCGACGAACCCCTCGATCGTCGCGGAGTCGAACAGATCGGTGGCGAAGGAGACCGCGGCGTCCATACCGGCCGGTTCGCCGGAGCCGCCGCGTTTCTCGGTGATCGTCCAGCCGAGGTCGAATTTGGCGATATCGACCTCGAGCTCTTCTACGCGCAGCGACAGCCCGGGCATTTCCAGGGTCGCGTGCGCCATCTCCTGGAACGACAGCATCACCTGGAACAGCGGATGCCGCGCCTGGGAACGCGCCGGGTTCAACACCTCGACCAGCCGTTCGAACGGCACGTCCGCGTGCGCGAACGCCGCCAGGTCCCGTTCCCGGGTATCGACCAGCAGTTCGGTGAACGACTGCCCGCCGTCCACCTCCGAACGCAACACCAGGGTGTTGACGAACATGCCGATCAGGTCGTCGAGCGCGGCCTCACCGCGACCCGCCACCGGCGTACCCACCACGATATCGGTGGTGCCCGACAGCCGGGCCAGCAGCACCGACAGCGAGGCGTGCAACACCATGAACAGCGTGACACCGTGGCGTCGGGCCAGCGCCTCGAGCCGGGTGTGCATATCGACATCGATCTCGAACGACACCCGGCTGCCGTGGAAGCTCTGCACCGACGGACGCGGTCGGTCGACCGGCAGATCCAGCTGATCGGGCAGCCCCGCCAGTTGCTGCTGCCAGTAGGCGATCTGGCGCGCGGCGATGGAATCCGGGTCCGTCTCCGCACCGAGCACAGTGCGCTGCCAGACGCTGAAGTCCTGATACTGCACCGAAAGCGGCGGCAGTTGCGGCTCGGAACCGGCCGCCCGCGCCAGATACGCGGCGGCCACGTCGCGCGACAGCGGCCCGAAGGAGAAACCGTCGGCGGCGATATGGTGCAGCACGAACGCGACCGCGTATTCCGCGGTCCCGTTGGAGCGGTTGCCGGTCACCTCGTAGATCCGCCCGCGGAACGGCAGTTCGCGGGTGACATCGAAACCGGTGGCGGCGAATTCGGTCAGCGCCGCGGGCAGTTCGGCCGCGTCGATCGTCTCGACCGGGATATCGATGTCGACCTGGTCCATCGGCAGCACCAGCTGGTAGCCCCCGTCGCCGGATTCGGGGTAAACGGTCCGCAACGACTGCTGCCGCTCCACCACATCACCGAAGGCGGCATGCAGCGCCGCCAGATCCACCTGGCCGTGCATCCGGATCACGAACGGCAGGTTGTAGGTCGGGGCCGTCGGATCGAACTGGTTGATGAACCACATCCGCTGCTGCGCCAGCGACAGCGGAACCCGTTCGGGCAACCGCTGCGCGACCAGCGGCAGCCGGGACTCGTCGGCGGGGGTGCTCTCGGCGCGGGCGGCGATACCGGCCACGGTGGGGGTCTCGAACAGCGTCCGCACCCCGAGCCGGGTGCCGAAGGCGTCGCTGATCCGCGCCACCACCTGGGTGGCGACCAGCGAGTTACCGCCCAGCTCGAAGAAGTTGTCGTCGACGCCGATCCGCTCCCGGTGCAGCACGTCGGCGAAGATGCCGGCCACGATCTGCTCGGCGGGGGTCTGCGGGGCCCGGAAAGCCGCCTCGTCGACGGCGAACACCGGTTCGGGCAGCGCCTTGCGGTCCAGTTTGCCGCTGGTGTTCAGCGGGAAGGCGTCCAACACCATGATGGACGCGGGAACCATGTAGGCCGGCAGCTTCTCGGCGACGAACCTGGTCAGTTCGGCGGGCTCCACGGCGTGGCCGGGCGCCGGCACCACGTAGGCCACCAACTGCTGGCCGGTGGCGGTGTCGACCACCAGCACCACGGCCTGGCTCACCGCGGGATGTGCCAGCAGATCGGTTTCGATCTCACCGAGCTCGATGCGCTGGCCGCGGAACTTCACCTGGAAGTCGGTGCGGCCGATGTATTCCAGGACCCCGTCGGCGCGCCGGCGCACCAGGTCGCCGGTGCGGTACATCCGCTGCCCGGCGGCGAACAGACCGGCCACGAACCGGTCGGCGGTCAGATCCGGGCGGCCGTGGTAGCCGCGGGCCAGCTGGCGGCCCGCCAGATACAGCTCTCCCGGCGCTCCGATCGCAGCCGGACGCAGCCGCGAATCCAGCACGTAGGCCTCGACATTCCATTCCGGAACGCCGATCGGCACCGTGGTGGTGTCGGCGGCGGTGACCTCCCAATAGGTCACCGAGACCGCGGCTTCGGTGGGGCCGTAGAGATTGTGCAGGCCCGCGTCGGTGAGGGCGCGGAAACCGGCGGCCGTTTCCGGGGGCAGCGCCTCGCCGATCACGAACACCGCGCGCAGCGATTCACACTGCTGCGGGGTGGCCTGCGAGACGAAGACCGTCAGCATGGACGGGACGAAGTCGGTGACGGTCACCCGCTGTCGGGCGATGGTCTCGGCGACGTAGACCGGGTCGCGGTGACCGTCGGGGGTGGCGACGACGAGTTTCGCGCCCACCATGAGCGGCAGGAAGTAGCCCCACAGCGAGACGTCGAAGGTGGTCGCCGTCTTCTGCAGGTACACATCGTCGGCGGTGAGCCGGTACTCGTCCAGCATCCACAGCTGCTGGTTGACGATGGCGTGCTCGGAGACCGTGACGCCCTTGGGACGGCCGGTGGAACCCGAGGTGTAGATGACGTAGGCGGTGTTGTCCGGACGCAGCGGCGCGAGCCGGTCGGCGTCGGTGACCGGCTCGTCGGAGTACGCGGAGGTGTCCAGGGTGTCGATCCGCAGCTCGCGCACCGATTCCGGCAGCTCCAGATCGTCGGCCGAGGTGGTGAGCACGCAGACCGGCGCCGCGCTGTCGAGGATGTAGGCGGTGCGGTCGGCGGGATGGTCCGGATCGATCGGCACATAGGCGCCGCCGGCCCGCAGCACGGCGTGTATACCGATGACCAGGGCCGGCGAGCGGCGCATCCCCAGGGCGACCCGCGATTCCGGGCCTACTCCGTCGGCGATCAGGTACCGGGCCAACCGGTTCACCCGGGCGCCGAACTCGGCGTAGGTGAGCGCCTCGCCCTCGAATTCGACGGCGATCCGGTCCGGTGTGCGCGCGATCTGCGCGTCCAGCAGCGCGGGCAGCGTGGTGGTCGGCACATCGCGCACCGTGTGGTTCCACTCGGTCACCGACCGGAGGCGTTCGGCGTCGGTGGTGATGTCCAGCCGCCAGACCGGCTCGTCCCCGGACGCGGCCAGGAACCGGTCGAAGAATTCCAGGAAGCGTGCGTGGTGCCGGCGCGTTTCTTCCTCGGTGTAGAGGTTGGGGTTGGTCTCGAAGTCGATATGGGACCGGGTGCCGCCCACCGAGGTGTAGAAGTTGACGCCCAGGTCCTCGATACTGCCGGTGGACAGCACGTGCAGGGCACCGACCATATCACCGAGCACCAGCTCGTCGTTGAACAGCATGATGTTGACCCACGGGCCGAAGAATTCCGTGGTCACCACCCCGCCGCCGGCGGTGTCGCGGCGGATGTCCTCGTGCCGGTAGCGCTGGTGCCGCAGCGCGCCGGACACCTCTACCGTGACCTGTTTCAGCAGTTCGGCGACGGTGGTGTCGGTGCCGACGTGCAGCCGCAGCGGCACGATGTTCGACGAGACGCCACCGGAGCGCCGCATGGCGGCGGTGGTGCGCGCGGTCACCGGCAGGCTCAGGATGACGTCGGAGACGCCGTTCCACTGGGCCAGATACCCGGCGAAGGCGGCGAGCAGCAGCCCGGCCTGGGTGGAATCGTGCCGCTGCACGGCGGCCGCCAGCAGCGCGTTCTGTTCCTCGGACAGCGCGGCGCCGGCGATACTGTTGACGGCGGCGGGCGGGGCGGACCGACCGGCCAGGCCGATGCCCTCCTCCAGACCGGCCACCCGCTCGGCCCAGTGCTGTTTATCGGTTTCGAACCGGCTGCTCTGGCGGTAGGCGATCTCCTGCTCGTAGAGCGTGCGCAGGTCGACGGCCTTGGAATTCGGGGCCTCGGCACCGCTGACGTACGCCGTGTAGAGCTCGGCGATCCGGTTCATATTGGTCATGGCGCCGAACCCGTCGAGCGCGATGTGATGCGCCCGCGAGTACCAGTACCAGTGATCGTCGGCCAACTGCAGCGCGGCGATCATGATGAGCCGGTCTTCGGTCAGGTCCAGCGGCCGGCTGTACTCGGCACGCATCCACTCCTCGGCGGCGGCCTCCGGGTCGTCGGCGTCGCGGAAGTCTACGTAGACGGCCTTGTCGTAGTCGGCGATGCCGTGGTCGATGTACTGCAACGGTTCCCCGTCGCGTTCGACGATGCGCAGGAAGCCGGAGCCCAGTTCGTGCGAGGCGTCGATACCGGCCCGCTCCAGGATGTCGACGTCCAGATGTCCGTGCAGGTCGACGTACTGCGCGATATTGACCGGCACCTGTGGGTCGACATGCTGCGCGTACCAGATACCCAGCTGCGCGGGAGACAGTGGGAACGTATCCCGATCAGCGGCCCCTTCACCACTGCCTGCTCCGTTCCCGCCGTTTTCCAGCCGGTCCAACCGTTACCTCGCTTCCGGAAAGCCCGGAGGGCATTCCCCGACAACACCCGGGCTCGACGCACGCCTGTGCCGGCGGCATCGTCCTGCTCCGGATTCAGTTCTCGTACCAATCAGACAAAATGTTCATCGGCAATATCCGCTTGCCCGCCCGACCCCGTTACATCGGGGGTCCCGCCTCGCCGCACACCTCACCGGCGCACGACGTACCGACGCATCCGGGAAGTTCGCTGCAGGCCACCGATTCAATCTACCGTCGCCTCCCCCCGCCACCAACAAACGTCCATAGCGGTTGAACATCACCGCAGGCACATGGTTCGGATGGGCGGACGGCCTGCGGCGCGACGGCCGGTCGCGCGGTGCCCGGGCACCGGCGAACCGCCTCGGTCCCCCGCCCCGAGGGTCGGGCAGATCACACCCCGAGTGGCCCGCGGTCGCGCCCCGGATCATAGAGATGCGACTGCGTGCACTCGACCCTCGGCGCGAGCGACCGGCCGACCAGGATCACCGCCGCCCGGCGCAGGCCCGCGGCCTCGACCCGGTCGGCGATATCGGCGAGGGTGCCCCGCAGCACCACCTGGTCGGGTTGGCTCGCCCGGTACACGACGGCAACCGGACAATCCGGGCCGTAGTGTCCCGCCAGTTCCGCGGCCAGCTCCCGGGTTCGGGTTATCGCCAGGTGCAGCACCAGGGTGGCGCGGGTACGGGCGAATTCCACCAATGCCTCGGAGTCCGGCATGGCGGTGGACCGCGCCCACGTCCGAGTGAGCACCACCGACTGCACGACCTCGGGAACGGTCAACTCGGTGCCGAGCAGGGCCGCCGCCGCGGCGTAGGCGGGGACACCGGGGGTGACGTCCCAGGGGACGCCGTGGGCGTCCAGGCGCCGGGTCTGCTCGGTGAGCGCCGAGTACAGCGACGGATCACCCGAGCACAGCCGGGCCACATCCCGCCCCGCCGCGTGCGCGCGCACCAGGTGCGCGGTGATCTGGTCCAGGTCCAGCCGCTGGGTATCGATCAGCTCCGCTTCGGGCGCGCAGTGCGCCAGCACTCCCGGATCCAGATATGTCCCCGGATACAGGCACACCGGACAGTCGCGCAACAGCCCGACCGCGCGCACGGTCAGCAGATCGGCGGCACCGGGACCGGCCCCGATGAAATGCACGGTCATGCCAGGAGTGTAAGTGGGCGCCCGTGTGGCCTCGTGACGTGCGCGCCCGCCGCACCCACCCACCCGGCGGGCCCACCGTCCACTCGACCGCGCCTGCGATGCGGAGGCCGACCGGGACCCGACGCTCAGACCGCGCTGAAGAAGGCGGTCACCTTCGTCGGCCGTACCCGCACCACCAGCTCCCCGGGCACGCCGTTGCGCCGGCCGAACTCCTCGGCGCGGTCGGCGCCCATATACCGACCGCCGATCTCGGTGGCGGTGCGCAGCAGCTCATCCGAGTCCTCGGACAGGGCCACCGTGCCCTGGATCAGGACCGCCGCATACGGCGGCTCCTCCAGATCCACCGACAGCGCGACCCGCCCGTCCCGGATCAACGCCTTGCCCTTCCCGGTCGTCTTGCCGGTGTTGAACACCAGTTCGTCCCCGTCGAGGATGAACCACACAGGCGCGACCACCGGACGTCCGTCGCTCGCCACAAAGGCCACCTTGGCCGTCCGTGTGCCGTGGGTGAGGAACTCGCGCACCTGGGGATCGGAGAGTGAGGCCATAGGGGCAGCCTAGGCGTAGTGCCTCGAGAGGCGCGCGACGCGGCCGGCCGCGTCGCGCGAAGCCGCATCGGTGGTTCACGGGTGCCTCGATGACCCGGCGAACGGGCCCGCTCGGCCGGTGGAAAGAGGCCACCGCCGGCGGCCGAGCGATACCCGGCGGAGGGGCGACGCCGAGTCCACCGGTCGAGAGGGTCCACCGTTTCGCGAGAAAAACCGCGCACACGGTCCGATACTCGCTGTGGCGGTCGGCTCGATGGCCGCCACTGTTCGATGAGGGAGTAAGTGGATGAGCGTGCGGGACGAGTCGCTACGGGCCGACGGAGAATCCGAGCAGGCCCCGACCGGACTGCGGCGGGTGGTCGCCGCGTCCATGGCGGGGACCGTGGTGGAGTGGTACGAGTTCTTTCTCTACGGCACCGCCGCGACGCTGGTGTTCGGCAAGATCTTCTTCCCCGACGACACCAGCGAACTCGACGCGATCCTGGGCGCGTTCCTCACCTACGCGGTCGGTTTCGCCGCCCGGCCGCTGGGCGGGGTGGTGTTCGGACATTTCGGAGACAGGTACGGGCGCAAGAAACTGCTCCAGTTCAGTCTGGTGCTGGTGGGCACCGCGACCTTCCTCATGGGGTGTCTGCCCACCTACCACCAGGTCGGCTACGCGGCCCCGGCGCTGTTGGTGCTGCTGCGCTTCCTCCAGGGGTTCGCGGTGGGCGGCGAATGGGGCGGCGCGGTGCTGCTGGTGGCCGAGCACAGTCCGAACCGCGGCCGGGGGTTCTGGGCGAGCTGGCCGCAGGCCGGTGTTCCGGGCGGCAACCTGCTCGCCACGGTGGTGTTGCTGACCCTGACCGCGACCCTGACGGAGGACGCGTTCCTGTCCTGGGGCTGGCGGGTGGCGTTCTGGCTGTCCGCGGTGGTGGTTCTGATCGGCTACTACGTGCGCACCAAGGTCACCGACGCGCCGATCTTCGTCACCGCGCGGCGGGAGGCCGAGCAGGTGCGGGCCACCTCGTTCAGCGTGCTGGAGGTGATCGGGCGCTACCCGCGCGGGGTGCTCACCGCCATGGGGCTGCGCTTTGCCGAGAACATCATGTACTACCTGGTGGTCACCTTCAGCATCACCTATCTGAAGGTGCAGCTCGATATGGATGCCTCCGCCATCCTGCGGTGGCTGCTGGTGGCGCACGCCGTGCATTTCGTGGCGATCCCGCTGGTGGGCGGGCTCTCCGACCGGGTCGGGCGGCGGCCGGTGTACCTGGTCGGCACGCTCGCGACCGCGGCCTGGGGCTTCTACGCCTTCCCGATGATGGATACCGGCAGCAGCCCGGTGATCCTGTCGGCGATCACCATCGGACTGGTCTGCCATGCGCTCATGTACGCGCCGCAGCCGGCCATCATGGCGGAGATGTTTCCGACCCGGATGCGGTATTCGGGTGTGTCGGTGGGCTATCAGGTGACCTCGATCGTCGCCGGATCGCTGGCACCGATCATCGCGGTGAAGCTGCTCGACGTCTTCGATTCCTCGGTGCCGATCGCCTGCTATCTGGCGGCCGCCTCGATCGTCACCGTGGTCGCGGTCTGGTTCGCCCGGGAAACCCGCGGTCTCGATCTGGCCGATATCGACCGCCACGATGCCGTGGTCCGGAAGCCGGTGGACAGGTCGGCGACCATCTGACCATACGTATGCGAGGCGGCTGCCGGTCGCGCGTGCTTCCGCGGCCGTCTCGCCGGTGCCGGCCGGTGCGTGGCGAACCGCTCGTACCGCACTCGGCCGAACGGCACCGCGTCGAACCGGCCATGGCCGCACCACACCGCCGAGCGGCGTGTCCGCGAAGATTCCCGCTGGGGTCGGCGGCACGGGCTGCTCAACGGTTATACCGATGATCGACCGAGACACTTTTTTTCCACGGTCTTGTATGCCCGGGGGTCTTCGGCGGGACATATTCCTCCGCGACCACGATCCGGCTGCCCACCGCGAGCAAATCGGAGGCGGTAAGCCCGAACAGGGCATGGAAAGTGTCACTGAAGTGGCTCGGCGAGGCGAAGCCCGCATCGGTGGCGGCGCGGGTGAGATCCTGCCCCGCTGCCAGGGCAGCGCCGACCCGCAGCATCCGGGCCCAGAGCCGGTAGCGGCGGAAGCTGGTTCCGGAGTGCGCGGTGAACAGGTGCAGGAATCGGGAGGACGAAAGGCGCACCGCGGCGGCGAGGCCGGTGGCGCCGGGGCTGCCGGCCGGGTCGGCGGCGATCCTGCGCATCGCCCAGACGATCCGCGGGTCGGCGGGTTCGACGGGAGTGTCGCCGAGCACCATGCGGCGCAGGGTGTCCGGGTCCGGGCGCCCCGCCAGGTGAGCGAGCAGGGCGGCTTCGTCAGGGCACGGCGCCGTACTGCCCGGGTCGAGGCAGAAGAACAGCATCCGACCGGTACCCGCGCGAATCCGGTGCGGGGTGCGGGCCGGGATCACCGCACTGCGTACCCGGCTCTCCGCACCGGCCACGGTGAGGGTGAATGAAGAGTCGACACCGAGCGCGAAACAGTGCACGGCGGTGGCGTGCGTGTCCAGATGCAGGGATGGGCCGAGGTAAGCCGCGCCTCCTTGCCACAGCCAGATCGTCGGTGTCGACCGATCCGCACCTGCCCCGGTGTCCACCTCCTCATGGTGCCTCATGCCACGGCCAGGAGCGCGGCCGCGCCGACTGCCTCCACCACCAGATAGAAACTCAGCGGATAGAACGGGGTCGCGGAGTCGAATACACGCGAGACCACTCGCCCCACCGCCATCCCGGCCAGCGCTGCCCCGACCGCCATCACCGCACCGGTTCGGGGACCTCCGGTGTCGGTGGCCGCCCACCACAATGTCACTGCCATGGCCAGACCGAAGCCGCCGTAGACTGCGCGAATCTCGGACCGGCTCTCCGGTGTGGTGACACCCAATCGGAACGGGGCCGCGAGCCGAGCGGGTGCGACCAGCGCGTAGACACCCATCCCGGCAAACAGCAGGCCGATCACGACCAGCACCACAATCCTCAGCACAGCGCGCTCCCCCGGTTACGGCGCAGCAGCACCACACCGGTCGAGAGGGCCGCCACCGCACCGATGTCAAGCGCCGCCACCCGTAACAGCGCCGTATTCACCGGCCCCGCCGTGAGCGCCAGTATCGGGAAGGTCATCAGGCTTACCGCGTTCGCCGCGGCCGTTGGACCTCGCCAACAAGGTCGCCATGCGGCCACCACCAGGCTCGCTCCGAGCATCCCGAACAGCACCGCGCGGTGCCGTAGCAGTAACGCGAGGTCATTGCTCGAGAGGCCGAGGCCATAGGCCGACCGCATCCATTCCGCCGACACCAGCCCCAGCGCGGGCACAGCGTTCACCACCCCGACCACGACAAGCAGCGCCCGACCACATCGATTCGATCTCGTTTCCACCTCATCATCGTCGAGCAACCCCCGCCGCACCGCTTCCGAAAACCTGCTGGACCCTGACATCCGGAGCACCCGATGGTCAGCGACCCTGCCGGCGTCGTCATTCCTGGTGGAGATGGTCGTCGGGCCGAGCGATGACAGCGCAGCAGCCCAGGGACATCCTTCCGACACGCCGAGCACCGCAAGAGCTACCGCCTGCTACCCGGTGGCCGCCCCGGCCCTCGAACGGCGGGAGCTTGTGGCCGGTCTGGTGGAACTGCGTTGAGGGGCCCGAATCACCCCGGCATGTCGCGGGAGGCTTCGTCTCATGAGGACGAAGCCTGTGAGTTCGAGGAAGTACCCACAAGAGTTGCGTGAGGAGCGTGTGGATGGTCGCGGAGGTTCGTGATCAGCACCGCGAATCCATAGGGAGTGTTTAAGAAATATAAAGGGAAGATATTAGGAATCTCCTTGGCGCTGGTGGCCGTGGAACCTTCCGACTCGGGTAACCAGGAAGGACGGAGGGAAGGGACTTGGTACCGATAACGTGCTTGTACTGCGCAGGTTGGACGAGCTGCGGCGCTATTCCCTCGTCCGATGCAGACCGGTAGCATGCGGACTATGGAAGAAAAGGCGACGCCCGGGGACGAAAGGGCGAAGCTGAAGCGGTTCGGACGACTCGTGAACGAGCAGCGTCGCGGGGAAGGGCTGACACCGCAAGAAGTCCATGGCCGTGGCGGCCCATCGGCCAAGCGCCTGCTCGAGATCGAGGCCGGCACCGCACCCATGCCTCGCATCTCCACTCTGCGGAAGATCGAGAAGGGCTTGGGCCTGAAGCCCAACTGTGCTTCGAAGGCACTTCACGGTGACGGCGTACTCGTGCCGGAGAAGCAGGCGAGGAAGCAGACCTACACCGAAGAAGATGTCCAGCGCCGGGTGGAGTTGGCCAGGGCGCTGGACCGGGCCGGTATCACGGGCATCGCTACGCGCAATCCCGGCAGCGACGGTGAGTTCAGGCTGCCCGCCGAGATCGTCGACCAGCTGATCTCCATCCTCAACTCGTTGCCCGATTCGCGCCACGACTGACATCACACCGATCGCTCCCCGGCTCGGATACTCACCGACAACGGTTGTGCCAGTAGGTTTTTGCCTGTCCCCACAGTCGCACTATGGTCGCGGTGTCGGGTATTTCCGGTAGCCGTCCCCCGGCCGCAGGGCGCGATGGTGGACACTCGCGCTGTGTCGCGTCGACCAAGGCGAGCACACGACGCATGTCCTCGCGTTCGTCGGCAGCGATGTCGACCTCGACCAGTGCGTTCGGCTCCACCGGTAGTGGGTGTGTGCGACGGCCGACGATTGCGGCCGCATCCTGGATTTCCACTTGTCGCCGGTGCAGTTGTTCGCTCGGCAACCATTGCGACCCGTCGTCGGTTCGGGGCAATACGACTTGCGGGGCCACTGCCGTCAGGTCTTGCCATGCCGGTGTCATCGTGTGCAGTGCACGTCGATCCGCCTGCGGGTTTTCGGCTCGTCCCCGCGTCATGATCATCGTTGCCAGTACCTCGGCCTTGGCTTCGGCGTGGTCGAGGTAGGTGCTGTTGCGGGCCGCCTGCACGACGGAGGTGTCGGTATCCCTGAGCTCGGCTCCGGTCAGCAGAGTGGCCAGCTCGGCGGGCGAACCGGAGATACCGTCATCGAGCAGCATATGCGCCACTTCGTGGCATAAGATGTGCGTATCGTAAACCGGGTCCGACGAGCGGCGTCGAAGCACCACATCCCGGTCCGTTTGAGCGAGCCACAGCCCGCATAGATCTGCCGGTGTCCCATTGGGCAACCACAGCAGCGCGATCCTGCGGCCCCGCACCCGCTCGACGGCCGCGACGAACTCGCGTGTCGTCCAGTTCTTCGACAGTTCGAGTTGCTCGACGAGCAACTCGAACTGTCGCCGAGTCGATCGAGGTGGTCGCACCTCACACCCCTTTGGTTTGCGCTACCTGCCGTGCGTTCTCGCCATGGCCGTGGCGAAGAACATGTAGTGTTCATCCAACCAACGGGCTGTGTCCGGAACAACAGGATCGACTGCCCCAACTCAGTGGCAGTTCCGATGACCCACTGGTTCACGGCAGAGATGCTTCAGGATGAAAGGATTCGTGCGGTCGTGAACACACACGACGACCAGAGCGAAGGGCTGCCACTGCCGGATCTTGCAGAGTTCATCCTCACACGGCGTCGTCGAGCCAATCTGACCCAGCAGGGCCTCGCCCAGAAAATCAAGCTCTCGCCCAGTGCCATCAGGAAACTCGAACAACGCGATCCCGCGTACCGTCCCTCTCCAGCGGTGTTGAACAGCCTTGTAGAGGCGTTCCGCCTCACCCAGCACGAGCGGGAACATCTCGATGTCCTCGCAGGATATGTACCCGCCACGGCAGTGGCGTGGCGGCTACCCGAGGACGCCGAGCGGAGCATTCTAGAGGTTATCGACCCGCATACACCGGCGGCATGGCTCGAGGACTGGCGAATCGTCCACGCAAACATCCGCTTCCGAACCCTGTGGCCCGGACTGGCCGATGCACCCTCGATCCTTGACTGGTGGTTCACCGATGAACGGGCTCGGAAGGTGACCCCGAACTGGGAGGAGGAAGGGCTCGTGATCGTGGGTCAATTGCGGGTCTACGCAGCGGACACCAAGAACAGCGGACGCGCCCGTCAGTTGCTCGATGGACTTGCCGGTATCCCCGCGTTCCGGAAACTGTGGGACACCGGCACAGTGCACCGTGCGCGTCCGGGACTACGACGAGTGTGGTCTGCGAGCGAGCAGCGCGAGGTGGCCGTGAACGACGTGCTGGTCGTCGCCGGTTCGACTTCGCAGTGGGGTCGCGCCCTGTACATAGGCCTGCCGAACGAAACCGGGTAATCGTGCGCTCGGCCACTCATCGGTGCCGGAGGTCTGGTCGAAACTCTTCCAGACTCTTTGCGTTGGGATAGACGATATAGAACCGTGCGCCCTGCTCGGCGAGCTCGGCGAGTTCGACGAAACGCCGTTTCCGCGGTTCCGCTGCGGTGGACCTGTCGCTGTCGCTGAGCAGCGCAGCGACAGCTGCGTACTTCTCGGCTTGAGCCCGTCGGGTGATTTCGTCGAACGTGTATTGCAGCCGTCTTCCTTCCTCACAGGTCAGAGAGATTTCAGGGCCGCTCATGCGAACCACACGGTAGGCCGGTTGACCGTCTTCTGTTCCGGTTTCGAACCAGACCGGCAGATGATAGTCGGAGTGAACCATCTCGGTTCTCGTCGGCTCGAAGGTCATGGCTTCCTTGCCAGAAGTCGTGTATATGGTACACCGGACAATGTATAGCCGTGCGGGCGCCCGTCGCGGCCATGTTCCCGGTGGTAGGCTGCGCCAGGCCGGTGACCGGCCGCCGCCGTGGGTCTACAGAGTTTCCACGTAGGGCTGCATGCACCTTGCCTTACCCGCTCTATCTGCGAGAACGTGGAATACGGAGCGGTGCGGAAGCTGCGTCTCATAAGCACAGAGACCTTTCTCGGTCGGTCCTCATGTGGAATTTTGAGGGAATAATCGATGAATGTCAATGGAATCTTTCCGCGCACCGACGGCTACGATGAGACTCACCGGCACTTGATTTCGCCCCTCGAACGCAGCAGGCGCACGGAAATCTCGTCCTGCCGGCTCACCATCTGCCGCACCCGGTGCGCTCGGTGGTGATCGCTATCCCGGAAAGGTCTGTCCGCCAGGTAGTTCCACCGAATATATCGGTGAGGGCGGGTTTTCGGTGGCGTTCAGGACGGCGGTGCGGTCGGCGCCGTGGCGCGTAGGTGGACGGTGACGGGGAGGTGATCAAGTTCCAATGTGGCACGTGCGACTTCGTGGCCGGTGGCTTCTGGGGCCAGTTCCAGGCGCGTGCGTGCGGTAATCGTGGCGAGAATGGTGACTGCTTCGTACCAGGCGAATGGTTCTCCGATGCAGTTTCGGTTGCCGATGCCGAAGGGTTGATATGCGCCGGAACGGGTCACGTCTTTGCGGTATTGCGGTGTCCATCGGTCGGGGTCGAACCGTGCCGGTTCGTCGAAGTACTTCGGGTCGTTGTGCAGTGTGTAAGGCGAGTAGAAGAGTGTGGTGCCCGCGGGTAGCGTGACCCCGCCGAGGTCGAGTTCTTCGATCGCTTCGCGGGTGCCGAGCCATGTGGGTGCGTACCGGCGTAGCGTTTCTGCCACTACTCGTTCGGTGTATTCGAGGTTTCGGATATTGTCGGCGGTGACCGGGCCGCCGTGTAGCACCTCGGCGACTTCCTTTTCGACACGTTCCCGTATGTCGGCGCGCCGGGTCAACTCGTAGAAGGCGAAAGCCAGGGTGTTGGCGGTGGTTGCGAACCCGGCGGCATAGAGTGTCATCACTTCGTCGTGGAGCTCGTGATCGGTGAGTCCGGTGCCGTCGTCGAACCGTGCCGCGAGCAGCATCGATACCAGATCGCCGTAGTCGGTGTCGCTTGCTCGGTATTCGGCGATGATACGGTCGATCGCAGCGGAGAGCCTGTACACCGCGGCGTCGAACGTGCGGTTGCGCAGCGGGACGTGGGCCAGCCAGGGCAGCAGTGTGCGTTTGGGTAACTCCTCGACGATAACCGGGAACGAACGCAGCGACTCGGCGATCACCTCTTCACCGAGTTCGCTGGCGAACAATGCCTTTGCGACGATCCGCATGGCCAGCACTCGCATCTGCTCGTCGAGTTCCAGTCGGACACCGTCACCCCAGCTGTCGACCATGGCGTTGGCTTCTTGCTGCATGATCTGCACGTAGCCGGCGATTTTCTCGCGATGAAAGGCCGGCGCCATCAGACGGCGATGCCGCATGTGCTTGGGCTCGGTCGAGATCGACAGGCCGTCACCCAACAGTGCTCGCATAGCCTCGAAGAACGCTCCCTTCTCGACACTGTGTGCCGGTTTGCCGCGCAGCAACGAATCGATCAACTCCGGTGTGGTCACCAGGTATGCGTCCTTGCTGCCCAACCGGATTCGCACCAGTGGCTCCGGCATGCGGTGCAGTTCGGCGAAAAACTCCAATGGTTTGTGTCGTAGTAGTAGGCCGTGGCCGATGATCGGCCATGCTCGCTGTACGGGGCAGCCAACAGCAGTGTTCGTACTCATGAGGGACCCCGGGGGTAGACAAGTGCAACAAGGTTCATGGTAGGCCTTCCGCCCCCTGGTTCGACGTCGAATCAGGGACAATTCGACGTCGAATCAGGGCAGATCGCGATGCAGATCCCCGACCCGCAGTTCCACTCATCGCACAGCAAACCCCCGGAATCCGAACCTACCGGTCGCACCGATTCGACACCGTCTGGTCACGGACGATCCGGTCCGATCCCCACGCACTACGTCGAACTGCGCAGACTTCTCGACCCCTACGCCCGCGACCTCGCCCGCAGCATCGACGACGACCGACACCCACCGGCCAACCAGCATTTCCCGCCGGGGTCATCTACCGACCCTTGAAACGCTCTGACCCGTTCCTCGGACCAAAAGCCGAGGTCAACTATCGCTCTTTGTCACATGTCCACCGGCAGCACCCGATCCGAGCGGCACACCGGCCGCCATACGCTTGCGCGACAGCCCGGCCATACGCTGCCTCGCCGGAGCATCCGACCATCGACACCAATCCCCAGGGGACCGACACCGAAGGCCGAACCACACCGAATTGATTGATGTCGTGCCGGTCGACAAGACGAGACCGACAATTCCGGTTCGCGGCGGGCTCACCCCGATGCGGTCAGCGCCGACAGTGCCATTTTCCGCAGGACCGGCCTGCTACCGTTCCGAACCGATCGTGTGCTGTGCGGGGTGGAGTTGAGCAGACCGAATACCGCGTGCGCCTGCACCCGCGCGGTGTCATCGGCCAGCCCAGGACACAGATCACGGAGCACCGACACCCAGACCTCCACATAACGGCGTTGGGTGCGGCGGATTTCGCGGCGTGCGGCATGGGGAACGTTGTCGAGATCGCGGTCCTGGATGCTGATGAGCTCCGGCTCGCCGAGGGCGAAGTCGAGATGGAAGTCGACCAGTCCGGCCAGCGCCTCCTCCGGTGTGGCGGCCCGCGACACCACCGCGGTGCCGCCGTCGAGCAACCGCCGGCTCACTCCGACCAGCAACTCCACCAGCAGTGCTTCCTTGTTCGGGAAGTGCCGGTATACGGCGGGGCCACTGATACCGACGGCGGCGCCCAGATCGTCCAGGCGCATACCGAGGAATCCGCGTTCGGCGATCAGCCGGGCGCCGGCGGCGAGCAACTGCTCCCGCCGTTGCGCCTTCTGCTGTTCGCGGCGGGTGGGCAGGGCGGGCTCGGTATCGGTCACCAACACTCTCCTTCCGCCGGCCCTGGACATCTCGGTTAGTCAAGATTAACCTCAATTCCAGTTATCAGCGACTAACTGAACGACAGGATGACGCGATGACGACGCTCTCACCCCATACCGCCGACACCGCGCCCCTCGGCGCGGGCGGCGGCCCCGCCGATAACCGGGCGGCACATTCGATGCTGGTCGCCGACCTGCGCGAACGGCTCGCACGCACCGCCCGCGGTGGCCCGGAGAAGGCTCGGGAACGCCATCTCGCCCGCGGCAAACTGCTGCCGCGTCAGCGCGTGGATCAGCTACTCGATCCCGGCAGCCCGTTCCTGGAACTGTCCCCCCTGGCCGCGAACGGAATGTACGACGACGAATGCCCCGGCGCGGGCATCATCACCGGCGTCGGACGGGTCTCCGGCCGTGAGTGCGTCATCGTGGCCAACGACGCCACGGTCAAGGGCGGCACCTACTACCCGATCACGGTCAAGAAGCATCTGCGCGCCCAGGAAGTGGCGCTGCACAACCAACTGCCGTGCGTGTACCTGGTCGACTCCGGCGGTGCCTTCCTGCCCCGCCAGGACGAGGTGTTCCCCGACCGGGAGCATTTCGGCCGTATCTTCTACAACCAGGCCACCATGAGCGCCCGGGGAATCGCGCAGATCGCGGCCGTGCTCGGCTCCTGCACGGCGGGCGGCGCGTACGTGCCCGCCATGAGCGACGAAGCGGTGATCGTGCGCGATCAGGGCACCATCTTCCTCGGCGGCCCACCGCTGGTGAAGGCGGCGACCGGCGAGGTGGTGACCGCCGAGGAACTGGGCGGTGGCCTCCTCCACTCACGCACCTCGGGGGTGACCGACCACTTGGCCGCCGACGACCGGGACGCGCTGCGGATCGTGCGCCGGATCGTGTCCACACTCGGCCCGCGACCGCCCGCGCCGTGGGAGGTACTGCCCGCCCGCGAACCGGCGGCCCCCACCGAACAGCTCTACGACGTGGTGCCGGTCGATCCGCGCACCCCCTACGACGTGCGCGAGGTCATCGTCCGCATCGTGGACGGCGACGCGCCCGGCGAACCCGGATTCCACGAATTCAAGGCCGAATACGGAACCACCCTGGTCACCGGGTTCGCCCGTATCCACGGACATCCGGTGGGCATCGTGGCCAACAACGGTGTGCTGTTCGGCGAATCCGCCATGAAGGGCGCGCATTTCATCGAACTGTGCGACAAGCGCAAGGTCCCGCTGCTGTTCCTGCAGAACATCACCGGCTTCATGGTGGGTCGCGACTACGAGGCCGGCGGTATCGCCAAACACGGCGCCAAGATGGTCACCGCGGTGGCGTGCGCCCGCGTGCCGAAGCTGACCATGGTGATCGGCGGATCCTACGGCGCGGGCAACTATTCGATGTGCGGGCGCGCGTATTCGCCGCGGTTCCTGTGGATGTGGCCGAATGCCCGTATCTCGGTGATGGGCGGCGAACAGGCGGCATCGGTGCTGGCCACGGTACGCGGCGATCAGCTCGACAGTTCCGGGCGGCCGTGGAGCGAGGCCGATCGGGAGGCGTTCAAGACGCCCATCCGGCAGCAGTACGAGCACCAGGGCAACCCCTACTATTCGACGGCCCGGATCTGGGACGACGGCGTGATCGACCCCGCCGATACCCGGACGGTACTCGGGCTGGCGCTGTCGGTGTGCGCGCAGGCCCCGCTGGAACCGGTCTCCTACGGCGTTTTCCGAATGTGATGACAATGATGATGAACAAGAACCGGCCCCTGCCGTTCGATACCGTATTGGTGGCCAATCGGGGTGAGATCGCGGTGCGCGTCATCCGCACCCTGCGCGCCATGGGCCTGCGGTCGGTCGCGGTGTACAGCGATGCCGACGCGGGTGCCCGGCATGTGCGCGAGGCCGATACGGCCGTGCGGCTCGGACCGGCCGCGGCGCGGGAGAGCTATCTGGATATCGCCGAAGTGGTGAACGCGGCGCGCCGCACCGGCGCCCAGGCGGTGCATCCCGGGTACGGGTTCCTCTCCGAGAACGCCGCCTTCGCCGCGGCGCTGGCCGAGGCGGGGATCGTCTTCCTCGGCCCACCCGTCCGGGCGATCGAGGTGATGGGCGACAAGATCACCGCCAAGACCACGGTCGCGGCGTCCGGTGTCCCGGTGGTTCCGGGAATCGCCGAACCCGGTCTCACCGACGCGGCGCTGCTCGAGGCGGCCGCCGAGATCGGCTACCCGGTGCTGGTGAAACCGTCGGCCGGTGGCGGAGGGAAGGGGATGCGCCTGGTCACCGACCCCGCGCGTCTGCCGGACGCGCTGGCGAGCGCGCGGCGGGAAGCGGCCGCGGCGTTCGGGGACAACACCCTGTTCCTGGAGCGTTTCGTTACCCGGCCCCGGCATATCGAGGTGCAAATCCTCGCCGACACCCACGGCACCGTCCTGCACCTGGGGGAACGCGAATGCAGTCTGCAGCGCCGGCACCAGAAGGTGATCGAGGAAGCACCGTCGGCGCTGCTGGACCCCGCCACCAGGGAACGAATCGGCGCGGCCGCCTGCGCCACCGCGCGCAGCGTCGACTATGTGGGCGCGGGCACCGTGGAGTTCATCGTCTCCGCCGACCGCCCGGACGAGTTCTTCTTCATGGAGATGAACACCCGGCTGCAGGTGGAACACCCGGTCACCGAAATGGTCACCGGCGTGGACCTGGTGGAATGTCAGATCCGGATCGCCGCCGGGCAGCGGATCGGGGCGGCACAGGAAGATATCCGGCTCGTCGGGCATGCCGTGGAGGCCCGCATCTACGCCGAGGACCCCGGCCGCGGTTTCCTGCCGACCGGCGGCACCGTACTCGACCTGAGGGAGCCCGGGGGACCGGATATCCGGGTGGATTCCGGTATCGAGGTGGGCAGCGTGGTCGGCAGCGACTACGACCCCATGCTGGCGAAGATCATCGCCTACGGCCACGACCGGCACGAGGCACTGGCCAGACTGGACCGCGCACTGGCCGATACCGTCCTGCTCGGCATGCCCACCAATATCGAATTCCTGCGTTTCCTGTTGGCCGATCCGGATGTGGCGGCCGGACGACTCGACACCGCCCTCCTCGACACCCGGGCCGCCGACTTCCGTCCCGCGCCGGTTCCCGACGACGCCTTCGCCGCGGCGGCCGTGTACCACTGGCTGAGCCTATGGCCCGAATTCCCCGCCGACCCGTGGACCGTGCCGTCCGGATGGCGACTCGGTGGGCCCGCCCCGGTTCCCCTCCGCCTGGTGGGCGGCAACCGGGTGGAGCACGTGTACTTGAGCGGTACCCCCGAGGCGGCCGAACTGCGTCTCGGTGACGGGGAACCCGTACCGATCGCGGCCGAAACTCTCCGCGCGGGCGTACTCACGACGACCCTCGCCGGTATCCGCCGCGACTACCGCGTCGTCGAACACGGGGGACACCTGTGGTTGGCCGGCGCGTCCGGGGTGGCGGTACTGCGGGAACTCGCCGAAGAGCCCGTGCGCGGCGGAGGGCTCGACACCCACGACGCCGAAATCCGCAGTCCCATGCCGGGTTCGGTCATCGCCGTCAACGCCGTTTCCGGCAGCACCGTGGCCGCCGGCGCCCCGGTGCTCGTGGTGGAGGCGATGAAGATGGAGCACTCCCTCACCGCTCCCCTGGCGGGCACCGTCGAGGTGCTGGTCGCTCCCGGCGCCCAGGTCCGGCTCGACGAGGTACTGGCCCGGATACACCCGAATACGGACGTATCCGGTCCCGATACCGCCGAGGCCGCGGCGAACCGTTCCGGGCCATCCACGGGGACCGCCGATATGCCGACCGGACCCGAGGGCGCGACAACACCTCTCACGCAGCCCTTCGACCCTGCTTCGCCGTCCGCACCGGCCGGAGCCGGCGGGGCCCCGAAACCCTCTTCGGAACACCCCGATGGCGCACGCCCGACCTCCGATTCGGCGAAGCCGACCGAGGCCGCACCGATGGCGTCCGCCGCACAGTCGACCACCCAACCCGTGTCCGCGCCATCGACTGCTCCGACGGATTCCTCCCGGGAACCCGCCGAGTCGAGTGGCTCCGGCACCCCGACCAGGAAGTGAGCATCAGGTGACCGATTTCCTGTCAACCGGCACCCTGCCCGACCACTACCGCGATCTGGCCCTGACCGTCCGGGATTTCGCCGACAAGGTCGTGGCCCCGGTCGCGGCGAAACACGATGCCGAACACAGTTTCCCGTACGAAGTGGTCGCCGGAATGGCCGAGATGGGACTGTTCGGGCTGCCCTTCCCCGAGGAGTACGGCGGTATGGGCGGCGACTATTTCGCCCTGTGCCTGGCCTTGGAGGAACTCGGCAAGGTCGACCAGAGCGTGGCCATCACCCTGGAGGCCGGCGTCTCGCTGGGCGCCATGCCGATCTACCGGTTCGGCACCGACGCCCAGAAGAAACAATGGCTGCCGCAGCTGGCCACCGGCCGCAACCTGGCCGCCTTCGGCCTCACCGAACCGGGCGCGGGCAGCGACGCGGGCGGCACCCGCACCACCGCCGTCGAGGACGGCGACCACTGGGTGATCAACGGCAGCAAACAGTTCATCACCAACTCCGGCACCGATATCACCACCCTGGTGACGGTGACCGCGGTGACCGGGCAGCGGGACGGCACGAAGGAGATCTCCACCATCCTGGTGCCCACCGACACCCCCGGTTTCACCGCCGAACCCGCCTACAACAAGGTCGGCTGGAATGCCTCCGACACCCATCCGCTCGCCTTCACCGATGTCCGGGTGCCGCGGGAGAACCTGCTCGGTGAACGTGGCCGCGGCTACGCCAACTTCCTGCGCATCCTGGACGAGGGCCGTATCGCCATCGCCGCACTGGCCACGGGGGCGGCGAAGGGTTGCGTCGACGAAAGTGTCCGCTACGCGGGGGAACGCGAGGCCTTCGGTAGGGCGATCGGCCGCAACCAGTCCATCGCCTTCAAGATCGCCCGGATGGAGGCCCGCGCCCATACCGCCCGCACCGCCTATTACGACGCCGCCGCGCTCATGCTGGCCGGAAAGCCGTTCAAGAAGCAGGCGGCGATCGCCAAACTGGTGGCGAGCGAGGCCGCCATGGACAATGCCCGCGACGCCACCCAGATCTTCGGCGGCTACGGCTTCATGAACGAGTACCCGGTGGCCAGGCACTACCGGGACAGCAAGATCCTCGAAATCGGCGAGGGAACCACGGAAGTCCAGTTGATGCTGATCGGACGGGAGCTGGGGCTATGAACACGGCCGAGAAGGACTCGGGTTTCTCCGCGGACGCGGAGTTCGACACCACCGGTATGCGCCGGGTGGTGCAGACCGGCAAATGGTTCGAGGAACTGGAAACCGGGGTGGTATACGAGCACCGGCCGGGCCGCACCATGACCGAGGCCGACAATGTGCTGTTCAGCACGCTGTCGATGAACCCTCAGGGACTGCACGTCGACCGGGCCTACAGTGAGGCCACCGAGCCGTTCAACGAGCGCCTGATGAACTCGCTGTTCACCCTCGGCGTTCTGGTGGGGCTGTCGGTGGCGCATCTGACCCAGGGCACCACGGTCGCCAATCTCGGTTTCGAGCAGGTGAAGTTCCCGGCCCCGCTCTTCCACGGCGACACCCTCTACGCCGAAACCGTGGTGCTGGCCAAACGCGAGTCGAAGAGCCGCCCCGGCACCGGCATCGTCACCTTCCGTCACACCGGCCGCAACCAGCACGGCACCGTGGTCGCCGTCGCCATCCGCCACGCCATGATCCGGCTGCGGCCCACTGGGGACGAGTCATGACGGACGAGTGGACCTCACCAGGGCCGGCCTGGCTGTTCTGCCCGGCCGACCGGCCCGAGCGGTACGCCAAGGCCGCAGCGGTGGCCGATGTGGTGATCCTCGACCTGGAGGACGGTGTCGCCGCGGCGGACAAACCCGCCGCCCGCAAGGCCCTGGTCGAAACCCCCCTCGCCCCGGACACCACCGTGGTGCGCGTCAACCCGGCCGGTACACCCGACCACGAACTCGATCTGGCGGCGCTCCGGGAAACCGACTACCGGCTGCTGATGCTGCCGAAAACCGAATCGGCCGAGCAGGTGCGGTCCCTGACCGGCTACCTGGTGGTCGCCCTGGTCGAAACCCCCGCCGGAGTGTTGGCCTTCGAGCGGATCGCGCACGTGGACAACACCGTCGCGGTCATGTCCGGCGCGGAGGACCTGGTCGCCGCGCTCGGCGGCACATCGAGCCGGAAACCGGACGGCGGCTACCGCGATGTCGCCCGACAGCTGCGCACCACGGGCCTGCTGGCCGCCAAGGCCCACGGTCGCCTCGCCCTGGACATGGTGTTCCTCGATATCCGCGATCTCGACGGACTGCGTGCCGAGGCCGAGGACGCGGTCGCGGTCGGTTTCGACGCCAAGGTCGCCATTCACCCCGGCCAGGTCCCGGTCATTCGC
The DNA here is from genome assembly GCF_000308495.1 of Nocardia brevicatena NBRC 12119. Lineage (GTDB taxonomy): Bacteria > Actinomycetota > Actinomycetes > Mycobacteriales > Mycobacteriaceae > Nocardia > Nocardia brevicatena. Next base: position 43,790 of record NZ_BAFU01000078.1, read on the forward strand.
GCCGCCTACGCACCCTCCCCGGAGGAGGTCGCCTGGGCCCGCGGCGTTCTGGCCGAGGCCCCGGACCACCGCGGTGTCTTCGCCTACGAGGGCCGAATGGTCGACGCCCCTCTTCTGCGCCACGCCGGACACATAGTCCGTCGCGCAAGTTCCTCCGATACCGCCGAAAAGAGGTGAAACACCAAGGCTCACCGGCCCGAGCGCTCCACCTCGATGATCCGGGCCCGCCTCGGGTTCGGAGCGGACAACAGCGCAACAGATCAACATCGCCACACCCACGCGAGCACCACAGAGCACCGATAATCCGAAACCGTCTCCCGGCACCCCGCTTCGGCGGTCGAGGCCGCATCCCGGGTCTGGACCGACCGGAGCGATTTCGCGCAGCGGAATCGGGAGTAGAGGGAAATCCGGGACATGAGAGCGGCCCCGACCGCGCCGTCGGGAAGTGGTGCAATTGAACGCAGCTTCCCGGAGCGAAGCGAAGGGCACAGTGGTGGGAGAACCCGAATCACGGTCCGCGGCCCACGCCTCAGCACACGTCGCCGCGAACACCACCGAGCAACAGACCCAGGAGACCACAGTGGAACCGCAGTGGGTGCCCACCGACCAGGATGTCGCCGAGGCGCGAATCACCGATTTCGCTCGCTTCGTAGAGAAGCGGACGGGTGAGTCCCTACCGGATTATCGGTCCCTGTGGCAGTGGTCGGTGACCGATCTTCCCGCCTTCTGGCACGCGGTCTGGGACTATTTCGAGCTCGGCGATATCGCGGGCGAGGTGCTCACCGGGACGGAAATGCCGGACACTCGATGGTTTCCCGGTACCCGCGTGAACTATGTGGACCGGGTGGCGCGCCGCCGACGCACCGATCGCCCGGCCATCGTGCAGGCCACCGAGGGCAGCGACGAGGTCCGTGAGGTCTCCTGGCAGGAGTTGCTCGACCGTACCGCCGCCCTCGCCCGCACCCTGCGCGAGCTGGGAGTGAAACCCGGTGACCGGGTGGTCGGCTACCTGCCGAATATCCCGGAGGCGGTGATCGCCTTTCTCGCCACCGCCGCGATCGGCGCGGTCTGGAGCGCCTGTGGCCAGGACTACTCGGCCAAGGCGGCCCTGGACCGGCTCGGCCAACTCGAGCCCGTCGCGCTGATCACCGCCGACGGCTACCGCTACGGCGGACGAACTCATGACAAGTGCGACGATATCTCCGTCCTGCGCGCCGGACTGGATACGCTGCGCGCCACGGTCGTGGTCCCCCGGTTGGGCGGAGAGGACACCGTCCCCGATTCCCTGACCTGGCCGGAAGCCACCGAAACCGCCGAGGTGCCCACGCTCGATATCGAGCCGGTGGACTTCTCCCACCCGCTGTGGATCGTCTTCTCCTCCGGCACCACCGGCCTGCCCAAGGGTATCGTGCACGGCCACGGCGGCATCGTGCTGGAACATATGAAAGCCGCTGCCCTGCAATCGGATATCGGAACCGACGACACATTCTTCTGGTACACCAGCCCCAGCTGGATGATGTGGAACTTCCAGCTGGCCGGCCTGCTGGTAGGCGCCACCATCGTCTGCTACGACGGCAGCCCGGCCCATCCGAAGCCGGACAAGCTGTGGCGGATCGCGGCCCGGGTGCGCGCGACGGTCCTGGGTACCAGCCCCGGCTATGTGCTGGGCTGTATGAAGGCCGGCGCCGTACCGGGAACCGAGCACGACCTGTCGGCGCTGCGGCTCATCGGTATCACCGGATCGTCTCTGCCGCCGACCTCGGCGCTGTGGCTGCGCGACAAGGTGGGCGCGCATATCCCGGTCGCCTCCATCAGCGGCGGCACGGATGTGGTGTCCGCGTTCGTCGGCGGGGTGCGCACCGTACCGGTGTGGCCGGGTGAATTGTCCGCACCGTATCTCGGGGTGGCGCTGGACGCCTACGACGAGCGGGGCCGACCGGTGCGCGGCGAGGTCGGTGAACTGGTGATCACCGCGCCCATGCCCTCGATGCCGGTGCACTTCTGGCGCGACCCGGACGGAAAACGCTATCGGAGCGCCTATTTCGATTCCTTCCCCGGTGTCTGGCGGCACGGCGACTGGATCACCATCACCGAGCGCGGTAGCGTGGTGGTGCACGGCCGTTCCGATTCCACCCTCAACCGGCACGGTATCCGGATGGGCAGCGCGGATATCTACCAGGCGGTCGAACGGCTCCCGGAAATCGCCGAGGCGCTGGTCATCGGCTCCGAACAGTCCGACGGCGGCTACTGGATGCCGCTGTTCGTCGTCCTCGCCCCCGGCGCGGAACTCACCGACGAGCTGCGCGACCGGATCGCCGCGGTCATCCGCATCGAGGTCTCGCCCCGCCACGTGCCGGACGAGATCCTGGTGGCTCCCGGCGTCCCGCACACCCGCACCGGGAAGAAGCTCGAGGTCCCGATCAAACGGCTGTTCCAGGGCGCCGATGCGGCCCGGGTGGTCGAGCGCAGCGCGGTGGACGATCCGGACCTGCTCGACTGGTATACCCGGATCCGGCCGCCCGGTCAGCGGTAGGCACACCTCGTCTCCGGCGCGGCCTATCACCACACCCCGGCATACGGCGGAGTCGGCGCCCCGACTTCGTGTACTGGTGTCCGGGGTGCGAACACCCGAGCGGCGGTGAGGCCGGCGTGAGCCCGGCGAGGCCCGCTACGCGGGCGGCTCGGCCGATGCCGCGGTGGTTATCGGCGTCGCCGGCCGTTCGGTCTCCGAAGAGCCCTCTGGGTGATCGATGAGCGCCATATCGGATGCCAGGGCGCGGGCGGCGTCGGCGAAGTACTGCTCGTCGACACCAGAGGCGAGTTCGAGGACAACGCCTTGGCCGAGACCGACGAACAGTGCCCTGAGCGCGGTGGCCAGGCGTTGCGCCTGCTGTGCTGTCACGACGCCTCCCCTGTGTGTCCTTCCGGTGAACAGCGCGATCAGATGGTCCTCCTGTGCCCGGACGGACGCGGCGAGCCGAGACCGGAGGCCGGGGTCGTGCACGCCCATGTCCAGCAGGGTGATCTGAAGCGACAGGACGGACAGCGCATCCGGAGCCGCATAGCCGCGGTGGTAGTACCGGGCGAAGGCATCGACTGCTTCGAGCAGGCCCATATCGGCGGGAACCGCCTGCTCGATCTCTTCATAGTGCGGTCGCAGATAGTCGGTGACCATGGCGACCACCAGGTCGTTCTTACTGCCGAACAGCGAGTAGACGGCGCCGGTGGTCATCCCGGCCTGCTCGGCGATCTCGTCGAGCCTGGCGCGGTACCCGTCTCGGGAAACGACCTGGAACGCGGCATCCAGCAGGGCGCGTCGGTTGCGCTCCCTGGTCTCCGCTCTCGTCATTCTCATAATCAAATTATTACCGTAATCTGATTACGAAAGCAGCGGTTGGTGACTGCATCCAGGAGGAACCCCATGACCCAGGTTCAGGCCATGACAACGGCATCCGCACGCCTGAGGGTGGGGATCATCGCCGACGGCATCGTCAAGGTGGTACTCGCCGGCGTGTACGCCATCGGCGCCGTACCGCTCGGCCATCGACTCGGCGTGGAAACCTGGCCGATGATCGCCTGCGGCGCAGCCCTGCTGGTCGGTGGCGGGGTAGAGATCGGGTACGCGCGCAGCCGCCCGGTGCGCACCTGTACCCGGCTCATGACCGCCTACGACAGCGGCTGGGCGGTGGCGACACTCGCCGGCCTGCTGGTGGCGTGGCGCGGCAGCAGCGCCGGGGGCGAGGTGTGGATCGGATACCAGACAGCGGCTCCCCTCGTACTCGCCGCACTACTGGTGGCCGCCGACCCCGGACAGACAACTTCCCACCCTCCCGCCCAGGACCTCGCACGCTGATCCGAACGGGAAGATCCAGGACGTCGGTGTCATAACGGCTTCGCCGTCAACGGCCGAAAAAGTAGAGGGTGAGTCCGTTCGGCTCTCGCACGCAAAAGCTGTGGTGACCCCAACTCTGTCTCGACAGCTCCTTCTGAATGAGCAGGTCGTTGCCGATCGCTCGGCGATAGGCCTCCTCGGCGTCGGCGACCTCGATCACCATGAACGCGCCCTGCGGTGGACGCGGGTCGAACAGAGGCTCCGCATCGTCGGCCGTGGGTCGCTCGAGAACCTCGATCCGCCCGGATGCGGCGGCGAAGAGCGTCCCGCGATCGCCGCCACCACGGTCCCACGATTCCACCACGGGAAAAGCCAAACCGTCCCGGTAGAAGACCACCGTCGATTCGTAGTCCGAAGTGAAGTACGTGAAGCGGAACTCACCTTCCGACATCGCTGGTACTCCTTCGGCTGCGGTGGACGATCATCGCCCGCATAGCGGCGACAGTGGACCGCCTCCCACGGTAAAACCTCAGCTCGACTTCAGGTCAAGGCCTCGGCCGGAGGGGAAGTCGGGCCAACCCTCCACATCCCGGACGAGATTCCGGTGGCCCCGGCGGACCGCACGCCCCTCGGCTCGGTTGCCGACACCTGTCACCGATGGGCGAGATCCGGATCGGGTGCGGGATCCGCGCACCGCGCACCCGGCACCTTGCCCGGCCGGCGGCGTCGACCTCGACCCACGAGCCGAGCATGCGATAGGCCACCGTCCGCAGCCGGGACCGGTGCCGCTCGAAGCGGCAGCCGGCCGGTCACGGGAACTTTCGTCACGGCCGATCCGACTTCGTCACCATGAATATGGATGCGGCTGTGGAGCACCGGCAACGGTTGCTGACGGGTGCGCTGGTCACCGCGATGACGCTGTCGATGCTGCCGTTGTTCCTGCTGGGGACACTGGGCTCTCGCGTGATCGAGGACCTCGGCGTGGACGCGGCACTGCTGGGGGTGCTGGTCGCGGCCGGTTTCGCGGTGGCGGCGGCGGTATCGCTGCCGGCGGGACCGATGGTGGACGCGGTGGGAGCTCGGCGGTGTCTGATCGTGTTGTTCGTGGTGTCGGCGGTGGCATTGGGGGTGTTCGCCGTCGCCCCGAGCTACCCGGTGCTGCTGGCGGGAATCACCGTCTCGGGGTTGGCGCAGGCGTTGGCCAATCCGGTGACGAACAGGTTGATCGCCACGCGAGTCGCGGCGGAGCGACGTGGACCCGTCATGGGGTGGAAGCAATCCGGTGTGCAGTTCGGGGCCTTCGTGGCCGGTGTTCCGGCGGCCGTGGTCGCCGCGGCCACGAACTGGCGGTGCGCGGTGGCCGTGGGTGCCGCGGTGTCGGTGCTCGGCGCAGCAGCCGGATTCCTGCTCGCGCGGGACCCGAACCCGGCTCACCGGCCCTCGACGCTCTTCGTGCGTCCGGGTCGGCGAGCAGCTCGGCTCGGTGTCTTCTCGGTGCTGCTGGGCTGCGGACTCTCCGCGATCAACACCTATCTCGCGATGTACGGGAACACGGAACTCGGGATGGCGGACGGGATGGCGGCGGGGTCGATCGCGGTGTTGGGGGTGGCGGGAATCGTCGGGCGAGTGTGGTGGACGCGACGATCGGCTGCCCTGGGGGATCCCGCGCTATTGCTCGGTCCGCTGGCGGTGGGATCGGCGGCCGCCGCCGGTCTGATCGCGGGCGCCGAGTGGGTCGGTTCGTGGGTGGTATGGGTCGGAGTGGTGGGCATCGGCGGATGCGCGGTGGCGGCCAACGCGGTGTCGATGATGGCCGTGATCACGGGCGGCGGGCCGGAACAGGTCGGGCGGGATTCCGCCGCCGTGTCGGCGGGGTTTTTCAGCGGCTTCGTCATCGGTCCGCCCGTTTTCGGGGCGGCCGTTCATGCCGGCTCCTACGGGGTCGGGTGGTCCATCGTCGCGGGCGAGTTCGTCACGGCCGCGGTGGTCGCGTGGTGGCAGTGGCAGCGGGCGACACGATGACCGGGCGATTTCGGCGGGCGCTCGCCCGGCTGGTGAAGCATGTCGATGCGACGGAAGCGGCGGTAGGCGAACGTTTTCCGGTGTACGCGGATCCCGTTACAGGATCGTGGACGACGAGTCGGCGTGGTTCGTGGGTCGCGGGATTCTGGGTGGGTCAGTTGTGGCTGCGGGCCCGGCTGACCGGCGACCGTCCGCATCTCGGTGCGGCCGAGAGCTGGGTGCAGCGGCTGTGGCCGGCCGCGGAGGCGGATACGGTGACGCGCGGGCTGGTGCTCTGGTACGGGGCGGCCGCGGGTAGCCGACTCGGGATGTCGGACGCGGGCGTCGAGCTCGCTCGACTCGGGGCGTCGGGGCTGGGAAAGACGCTCGATTCCCATGCCGGTGTGCTGCCGTGGGGTACGGCGTTCGGCGATCCGGCCGAACCGGTGATCGCCCGCGTCGACGGCCTGGCCGGGACCGTTCCGCTGTTGGCCTGGGCTGGCATCACAGGGGCGGCGGACGTTCATCTGCGCACACATCTGGACATCTGCTGTGTCGACGACGAAATAGTCCCGGCATGGGAGTGGTCACATGGTCGATGGCGGGTGCGCTCGGAACCGCCGGTGGGTTGGTCGCGCAGCCGACCGTGGCTGCTGTTGGCCCTGGCCGATGCGTCCCGGTGGCTCGGCGCGGACTTCGGCGACCGCGCGAACCGTCTGATCGACCGATCGCCACGGCTGCTCGCGGTGCCGGCCGCCGGGTACTGGCATCCGGAGATCCGCGACACCTCCGCCGCCGCGATCACCGCGGTCGCGTTGTGCAAGCTCGAGCGGATGGACGAAGCAGCCGAACTCGTGGACGTTCTGCTGGGCCACCATCTTCGCGCGGAACCCGGTACCGGCGGACTGCTCGGCGGCTGCTACGACCTCGAACGCGGTCTCGCGGTCGAGCACGAACTGATCTGGGGGAACTTCTTCCTCATGCTTGCCGTGGCGATCCTGGCCGGTGCTATTCCTGCCACCGCGATCTGAGGTCGGGGCGGTCGATTCGGTAGATGACGTGGCGTTTGTCGTCGATGGGGTTGTCGGATGTCAGCTCGCCGATGGCTACTCGGCGGAATCCGGCCTTTTCGAGCATGCGCCACGATGCGATGTTGTCCGCATGGACCGGCACGATCGCGGTGTTGCTGTCCGGGCAGTCGCGCCAGGTTTTGTCGAGCATCGAGCGCATCATGCGGGTTCCCAGACCGTGGCCGATCAGTGTGGGATCACCGATGAGGTAGTCCAGACTGATCGCCGAGTTCGGAATCGTCAGGATCGGGGCGACCTCGTCGATGTATTCGGGATAGTCGTCCCAGCGGCACCGTTGCATCACACCGACGGGCGTCCCGTCGAGCAGGGCCAACCAGTCCTGATTGGGCTCTTCACCGCGCGCCGACGGGCCGAAGTCGCGGCGCACGGCCTCATCGGAGGTCTCGTGCGCCCACCAGCGCGCTACGTGTGGTTGCCCCAGCCATTGCGCGACCAAGGGGAAGTCGCGCTCGTCGAGTCGTCGCCAGCTGATCACGCCGGCGAGTATTCTCCGCACTTGATCGGTCGTCCACCGCATTTCCGCTCCCTACAGCGTGTCGTTTGCCAGGTCGAAGCACACTGACAGGCGACTCGAGCAGCATCCACGCAGGATCGGTCGGCGACGAGGACGGACAGAAACGGGCACTTCGGCAACTCGCAGCGGGCCGGGCACGACGAACATGGTCAGGTAAGCGCCGCCGGCACAGGAACTCTCGGGGACAACCGACAGGTCCGGTAACCTCGGCCGTACCGGGAGTTCCTCTATATACGAGTATATATGGGCCACCACACGCCGACCCGAAACCAAGTTCTCGGATGCCCTCTGAGAAGCCCGGCCCGACCGCGGCCGGGTGGTCTGCCCGCCGATCGCGGTCACCGCGTCCGGCGTCGTACAGCGCGTCGAGCGAGCGGCCCGGCCGGCACATCGGGCGCGGTCGTGCCGGACGGTCCCACCTCCGCTCGAACAGGAGATCCGAGCGGGTCTTTCAACTCTTCAGCGCGTCGACGAGCTCGGATGCCGCGGTGCGGTACACCGACAGCAGGTCGTTTCCTTCGGTGGGATAGTTGCCGATCCCCACTTGGCGGGCAGCGGAATCCGATAGCACGGTGCCGGTGTCCATCTGTTCGTTGGCGAGTACGAGGTCCGGTTTCGCGGCGGTGAGGTCGGCGACCTGGCGGGCGGTGAGCGGTGCGGGGCCGTAGGTGGCGAGCACCTGGGCCCCCGACAGCCGCGCGGCGAAGCCCACGAAGGTCTGCGCCACCGCCGTCGGTGGCCGCCCACCGCGCCACGCGGCCTTCACTTCGGCGGCGAGTCTGTCGTATTCGTCGGTGAAGGCGCGCAACCAGGCGTCGGCGGCGGGGCGGGTGCCGAACAGGTCACCGAGCCGCGCAACCTCGGCGACCACATTGTCGCGGTCGTTGTCCAACTCGACGGCGACGGTGCGCGCCGAGGAACCGGCGGCTTCCTCGAGCTTGCCGGCGAATCCCTCGAACCGCGCGTACAGGACGACGTCGGCCTGCGCCACGGCGGCCAGATCGGACGGTTTCGGGTCGTAGTCGGGGGCGTGGGTGATCGAATCGGGCACGATCACGTGCACATCGGTGGCGCCGGCGGCGGTGGCGAATGCGGCTTCCCAGCTCGTGGCCGCCACCACCCGGGGGCCGGTGTGGTCGGTGTGCGCCGGCTCGGCGGTGCCGCAGCCGGCGAGGGCGCAGCAGGCCGCGATCAGTGCGGCGACACCGAGTCGGATGCGGGTGCGCGGCCGCCGGGTGGCGAGAACCATCGTCGTCTTCTCCCATCGGGTAATAGATGAACGGCGAGCGCGATCGCCCCCGCCGACAGGACCAGCACCGGGCCGGGCGGCAGATCCAACGCGACCGCGGCCAGGAAACCGAGCACGTTCACCACCAGCCCGACCACCACCGCCGCCGCCACCATGCCGGGCAGCGATCCGGCAAGGCGGCGCGCCGCCAGGGCGGGCAGTAGGGTCAGCGCGTCCACGAGCAGGGCGCCGGTCAGCCGGATACCCGCCGCCACGGCCACCGCGACCAGCACGAGCAGGACCATGGTGAGCCGGTCCACCCGCACTCCCGCGCAGGCGGCCAGCTCCCGGTCGTACAGCAGCAACCCCAACTGCCGGCGGCGGGTCAGATACACCAGCGGCACCACCGCCGCGAGCGCGCCGAGCAGCAGCACATCGCCGGGTCGGGTCGCCAGGATCGACCCCCACAGCAGTTCGAAGGCGCCGTTGGCATTGACACCCGAGATCGATAACACCAGCAGCGCACCGGCGATCGCCACACTCATCAGCAGCCCCATCGCCCCGGACAGCCCACCGGGGCTGCGGGCGAGCGGGGTGAGCGAGGCCCCGGACACGGCGCAGGCCACCAGCGCGCACAGCAGCGGGTCCAGGCCGGTCAGCATGCCGACCGCGATCCCCAACAGGGCCACGTGCATCATCGCGAACCGGACCGGCATGATGTCCAGCCCGATGATGATCACGCCGACGATCGGCAGTCCGATGGCACCGAGGACGAGCGCGAGCAGCGCCCGCCGCACCGACGCCAGCTGCCACAGCTCGGCGAACTCCGCGGCCCTGTTCACCCGATCCTCCGCCGGCCGAACTCCCGCAGACGACCGTCGGCCATCTCCAGTACGCGTTCACACCGCGCGGCCAGTGCCCGGTCGTGAGTGACCACCAGCAGCGTGGCGGGCAGATCGGTCAGTACCGCGCCGACCTCGGCCTGACCGGCGAAATCCAGTGCGGCGGTGGGTTCGTCGGCGAGTAGTGCGCCGGCACCCGCCGCGACGCACCCGAGCGCGCGGGCAAGGTACATCCGCTGCAGTTGCCCGCCGGAAAGCGTGTGCAGCGGTCGGTCGACCGATCCGGCCACCCCCAGCCGTTCGGCGGCGGCGACCGCGGCGGCGTAATCCCCACTGCTGTCGAGCAATTCCCGAGATAGCAGCGGAAACCGGCCCGGCGCCTGCCGCTGCGGTATCCAGGCGACCGCGCGCCGGCGGCGTTCCCAGTCCCGCCCGGATCGCGCGACGGTCGCGTCCACGGTGACGGCCCCCGACGTGATCGGGTGCAGTCCGAGCACTGCGCGCAGCACTGTTGTCTTGCCCGAACCGTTGGTCCCGGTTATCGCCACTCGTTCACCGGCCCGGACCCGGAGGTCGACGCTGTGCACCACCGTCCGCCCGGCATGCGCACAGCACACACCGGACAGCTCGATCTCCGAACCGGTTCTCGCCTTGTCGCCCATATCGCATCACTGGTCGGTCGGGCGGAACGAAAAGTTCCCGCCCCTCGGAATCCGTACAACGGCGAGAACAACCGTCCGTAGGACACGGCGCGGGCCGGCTTGTCGAGCAGGCAGCGCAGCGCACAGCCCTCGCTCGGTGACGGGCGGTGGGGGCACCAACCTGCACCTGGCGTGTGAGCAGGGCTGTCGTGTGCTGTCGGCGCTGGTCGGGCCGGTGACGACCCCGGTTCACGGCAGTGCTCAATGGGATCGGGTACTCCGCGGGGCGATTCGTGAGCGTGGCCGGCGTCATCGGGGTCCGCACGGTTGCGTGCGTCCGGCGCAAAGGTCTAATATAAGTTAAAACTTATTAAGGAGAGGGCATGCCACTGCTGACCGACCCCGCCGCCATCGCCGGGCTCGTAACCCGTGAGGTGCGCACCGGAACCCGGGACGGGGCACCGACCAGGATCGCTGTCGCTCGACGCAGTTACCCCACCGACCGCGCCGACCTCTGGGACGCGGTGACCAATATCGAACGGATTCCGCGCTGGTTCCTGCCGATCAGCGGTGAGCTGCGGGTCGGCGGTCGCTACCGGCTCGAGGGCAACGCGCACGGTGTCGTCGAACAGTGCGACGCACCGGAACGGTTCGCGGTGACATGGGAGATGGACAACCGGGTCTCCTGGCTGACCCTCGAGCTCACCGCCACCGCCGACGGCACCCAGCTCGAACTGGCGCACGAAGCGCCGGCCGACCCCGAGTTCTGGACGCAATACGGACCGGGCGCGGTCGGCGTGGGCTGGGATCTCGCCCTGATGGGACTGGGCCTGCATCTGGCGAGCGGAGCGCCGGTCGATCAGGCGGAGGCGATGCGTTTCCCGGCCACACCCGAAGGGGCGACATTCATCCGGACCGCGGCACTCGAATGGGCGGACGCGGCGACCGACGATGGCGACGACCCGAACGCCGCACAAGCCGCGGCCGCGCGGACCATCGACGCCTACACCGCCGTTCCCGAGGACGGCTCCGACTCCTGATGGACGGTTCCGCGGCAAAGATCTTCGAGGCGCTCGGCGACCCTGTCCGTCGCTGCATCCTCGAACTGGTGGCGACCGGCGAGCAGCCCGCGGGCACGATCGTCACCGCTGTCCAGGAACACACGTCGATCTCACAGCCCGGCGTCTCCCAGCACCTCAAGGTGCTCCGGGATGCCGGGCTGGTGAGCGTCCGCGCGGAGGGCACCCGACGGCTGTACAGCCTCGATCCCACGGGTCTCGATACGGCTCGGACCTGGCTGGCCGCACTCGTCGACCCATTGCACCAGTTCGCCCAGCCGCTCGACGCCCTCGCCACCGAGATCGCTCGCGGCAAACGGGCCCGCCGCGCGGCCGGAGTCCCGCGGCCCGGAGACGAGTCTCCCGGACGGGAGATACGCCACGCCTGACCGAGGGTTCGTACCGGGTGGGTCGTGCCGGAAAGCGCGGATTTCCTGCCGTAATCCGGCGAGGGGCGCGTCTTCGTCCCGGCATGCGCACAGCGCACGCCGAGCCACGCCGAGACAAGCGCGATGGCAGACCCCGGCGTGGAGACGAGAGGTCCCTGAGCACGCGGACTACGAGCAGGTCAGCCCGATGGTCGGCCGGTGTCCCAGAGTCGTGGGAGTGACTGCCGGATCGCATCGGTGAGCGCCTGCTCGGCGTGATTGGGGGTGCTGTGGCGGTGGATCAGCACGAATTCCACGGTCCCGGGGTCGGGAAGACCGAGCCGGTCGCCGATCGGGACGAGTCCGTCGGGCAGGAGAGAACGGGGGTGCACGATGTAGCCGAGTCCGGCCAGTACCGCCGCACGTAGCCCGGCACGGGAGTTGGCCGTGCATGCGGGGCGGAGGGGCAGTCCCGCGTCGTGCAGGGCGGCGTACGCGCAAGACCGGGTGATGCTCGGTGGTGGATAGGCAACCAGGGGCACCGGGTCGGTGGCATCGCGATCACCGGTATCGGCCGGACCGGCCCACACCAATTGATCACTGTGGATGGGTTGCCCATGGGTTTCTCCCGGGCGGCGCATGACGAAGGCGAGATCCAGGTCGCCTGCTTGGAGCCGCTCGTGAACGGTGCGGCTCAGTCCGACGGTCAACTGGAGGTCGACCCGCGGATATCGGGCGCGGAAACCACGCAGGATTTGCGGCAGACCTCGGGCCACGAGGTCTTCGGCGGCACCGAACCGTAGCGGACCGGACAGCACCGACTCGGCGAAGTAGCGGTAGGCCCGCTCATGGGCCTCGAGGATCGCTTGCCCGAATCCCACCATCGCGGTGCCGTCAGGCGTCAATTCCATGCGGTGGGTATCGCGTGACAACAGCACCGCGCCCGCCTGCCGTTCCAGCCGGGCGATGTGACCGCTGATGGTCGACTGTCGTACCCCGAGTTGCTCGGCGGCGGCGGAGAAACTGCCGGCCCGGACGACTGTCAAGAAGCTGCGTACCAGGTTCGGATCGAACATCCCACCTCCTATCACGGATCGCGATGACAATTATCGCTGTCATCTTGTTTCCAGATAACGTACCGGTGGGTACGGTGGCGGCGTGAAGTTTGCGCAGGCGTTCGACGGGTTCGTGATGGCGATATTCGGAATGGTCGCGGTCGCTGTGCTCCTGCCCGCCCAGGGCGCGTTCATGGAGGCCGCGCAGTGGCTCGTGAAACTGGCGATCGCGGTGCTGTTCCTGCTGTACGGCATGCGTCTGGCGCCGTCCGAGGCGCTCGCCGGCCTCCGGCAGTGGCGCTTGCACGGGACGATCCTGGCCATCACCTACATCCTGTTCCCGTTGATCGGTCTGGCCGCGTGGGCACTCACCTCCGGAGCAATCGCCGACGAGCTGCGTGCCGGGCTGTTGTTTCTGAGCCTGGTGCCCTCCACGGTGCAATCATCGATCGCCTTCACCTCGATCGCAGGGGGAAATCTCCCGGGAGCCATCGTCAGCGCGTCCTTTTCCAATCTCCTCGGGGTGTTCGTCACACCGCTACTCGTGATCACGCTGATCGACACCGCGGGGTCCGCGCATATCGATCCGTCCACAGCTGTGTACATCGTCGTACAGTTGCTGGTTCCATTCCTGATCGGACAGGCGCTGCGACCGAGGCTCGGCCCGTGGTTGCAGCGGCATCGCCGTGCGGCGACATCGGTCGATCGCGGATCGATCCTGCTGGTGGTCTATGCCGCGTTCAGTGAGGGAATGAACGAACATATCTGGAGTACGACCTCGCCCGGCCAGATCCTCATCGTGAGCGCTATATGCTGCACAGTCCTCGCCACCGTCCTGGTCACCTGCACGCTGGTGGCCCGCCGTCTCCGTTTCGAATGGGCCGACCGGATCGTGATCATCTTCTGCGGGTCCAAGAAGAGCCTGGCGACCGGTCTGCCGATGGCGACGGTCCTGTTCACCGGACAGCCGGTCGGACTGCTGGTATTGCCGCTGATGATCTTCCACCAGATCCAGTTGATCGTCTGCGCCTGGCTCGCGTCGTCGTTCGCCGCGAAACGTGCAGTCACCGACCTGGCCCCGTAGTTTCGGCCGGCTCCCCCCCGGTGCCGTACACGCGCACCAGCCGGCGTGCGGTGGCCTCGATGTGGAACTCGTCCGCGCCGTCGAGGATTCGGGCCGCGCGAGCGACCCGGAGCAGACGCGTTAGGCCCGTGGCGGCCGTGAGTCCTTCGGCACCGAAGACCTGAATCGCCGAGTCCACCGCGGTGGTCAACGCGCGGGACGCGGACACCTTGGCCAGACTCACCTCGATCTGCGCCGGTTCACCGGCCGCGACGAGCCGCGCCGCCCGGTTGGTGACGAGCCGGGCGGACCGCACCGCCAATTCGGCCTCGAACAGCAACCGCTGCACCAGTTGCCGATCGGCCAGCACACCGTCCCCGAGCCGGCGATGCGCAGCCCGCGCGGCCAGTTGCTCGAGCGCGCGCTGCGCCTGACCGACCCACCGCAGCGCGCGCAGGGTGCGGCCCAGGGCGAGGCGTTCCCCGGCGATGGCCGACCCGGCGCCCACCGCGCCGACCAGGTGTGTTCCCGGCACCGCGATATCGTCGAAGGCGAGCTCGTACTGTCCGCCGACGCCCAGGACGTCGAGTTCGCGGACCACCTCGAAACCGGGTGCGTCGGTGGGCACGGCCACAATGGACAGCGCCTCGCGCGCGGGTCCGTCGCCGGTGCGGGCGACGACGAGGACGAGATCGGCGCGGCCGGCGCCGCTGGTGAACCATTTGCGGCCGGTGATCCGCCATCCGTCACCGTCGCGGACCGCACGCGTGCGCAGCGCCGCCGGGTCGGAACCGGCCACGCCGGGTTCGGTCATGGCGTAGGCCACCCGGAGCCGTCCCGCCACCAGATCGGGCAGCACCGCCTCGCGCAGCCGCGGGTGCGCATGCGCGGCGAGCATACGCGCGGTGAGCAGGGACGCCGAACCCAGCGCCTCGGGCCCGTGATCGCTGCGGCCCTCGACCTCGGCGACGGCGAAGTACTCCGGCAGCGACAACCCCCCGCCCCCGTACTCGACGGGTAGCGGCAACGCCCACAGTCCCGCCTCCACGGCCAGGTCACGCAACCGATCCCAGGTCGCGACCTCCCCGGCGTCGAGCGTGGCCTCGACCGGAACGACTTGGCGCACAACGAAATCCCGGATCCGCCGCTGCAACGGTGTCGGGGACTGCTCGACACCGCGTATGGGGTCACTCATACGCAGATCACACCATCCGGCCGGAACCGAACGGGCACGGCGCCCGACCTTGTGGACATCCGCAGTTGTCTCGGTGGAAGGCCGGTCATGACGAAAACCTCCCTACTCGCCCGGGCGATTCCGCAGTTGTCGACGGGATCCACGGCATCCGTCGGCGGTGTGGGCGCCGCGGCGGATCTCGTGCGCCGTCAACTGCGCGCGCTCGGCGTCGCGGTCATCGACGCCCCCGAACCCGTCGACACGGCGGCGAACGCGCTGCTGCGGCTCGCCGACGGCCGGCGCCGCACGCTCATCGTGTCCTGGACCGAATCGGTCGCCGATCCGGCGATCACCGATGAGACGGCGGTCCAGGCCGGCTGCGGGGTGATGCACGTCAACGGCCGACGGGGCGGCCGACCCCGAGCCCTGATGGTGGACTACTGCGCCGCCGCCGCCGGCGCGCTCGGGATGACCGGGCTGCTGGCGAGCCTGTTGGTACCGGTCGACGAGCTGACCGTCCGGACCGGTGTCGCCGAGACCGCGCTGCTGGCGATATCGCAGTACCTGGCCGCGGCGGGCGCCGACGACCCGGAGGCGGTCGACCTCGCACCGGGCGGACCGCCGTTCGTCAGCGCCGACGACGTCCGGTTCGAAATCGAATCGTTGCGGCCCGAGCCGTGGGCGGCGTTCTGGACCGCGCTCGGCATCGAACCGCGCACCGTCGGAAAGGGCTGGAAACCGTTCCAGTTCCGCTACGCCACGGCCACCGCACCGCTACCGTCCGCCCTGCACGACGCGACCCGGGCACACGGATTCGCGGCCCTCACCCGCGTCGCGGCCGAGGCCGGTGTCTCGGTGTGCCGGCTGTACCGGCCGGACGAACCGGCGACCCCGCGACCGGACGCGCTCGCCGAACCATGGGCGGTCCGTATGCTGCCCAACGCAGCCGGCCGGCGGCGAGACCCACTGGCCGCCACGGTATCCGGTCCGCTGGCCGGGTTGCGGGTGCTGGAGGCGGGACGGCGCGTGCAGGCGCCGATGGCCGCCCACCTGCTGCGCCTGCTCGGTGCCCGGGTCACCCGGATCGAACCGCCCGGCGGTGATCCACTGCGTGATATGCCGCCCTACAGCGGCGATGTCTCGGCCCGCTGGCTGGCCCTCAACCGCGACAAGGACGCCGTCGAATTCGACATCACCTCGCCCGACGACCGGGCCGCGCTGCGGGCGGCAGCGACCGAAACCGATGTCTTCCTGCACAACTGGGCTCCCGGCAAGGCCGAGGAACTGGGCCTGTCGGCCACCGATCTGCCGCCCGGTCTCGTCTACACCTACACATCCGGATGGTCCGGGCTCGAACTCGACGACCTCCCTCCGGGCACCGATTTCATGGTGCAGGCCCGCACCGGTCTGGCGTATCTCGTCGACACCCCCGAAACACCGCCGGCGCCGTCGTTGATGACCCTGCTCGACGTCCTGGGCGGCATTCTGGGAGCCGAGGCCACCGTGATCGGGCTGCTGGCGCGCCGCGAGACATCCGGCGGTGTCGCGGTCGAGAGCAGTCTGCTCGGTGCCGCCGATACCCTGCGGCGGCACGGCCTCACCTCGGTGGAAGCCGCTCTGCGGCAACCGTTCCGATCCGGCGGCGTATGGCACGCCGGTGCCGGCCGTGACGCGACCGTCACCGTCACCACCGATCTCGCCGACCTGCTCACCGACCCCCGATTCGCGACGGTCATCGGTCGCGACGAGCACGGTTGTCCGGCCCTGACCACTCCCTGGAGACTGTCGTGAACCGTATCGAGAACGCCGGACACTACCGCGATCTGGTTCCCACCGATCTGCGCCGCACCTGGTCGCGGGCCGGCCACTACCCCGACCGCGATATCTACTCGATGTTCGCCGAGCACGTCGCGCGGCGGCCGGACGCCGAAGCGGTAATCGACGCCGACGGCACGGTCACCTACGCCGAACTCGACACTCTCGCCCGCCGCCTCGCCGCCGGGCTGGCCCGGTTGGGCATCGGCGCCGCCGACGTGGTGGCCGTTCAGTTGCCCAACAGCCGGCTGGCCTGCGCCGCGGATCTGGCCATCGCCGCCCTCGGCGCCATCGCACTGCCGTTCCCCATCGGACGCGGCAGCCGGGAGGCGGCCAACCTGGTCCGCCGCTCCGGCGCGGTCGCGGTGCTCGCACCGACCGAGCACAACGGTTTCCACAATGCGGCGAACATCCGGGATATGAGCGCCGAACTGCCCTGCCTGCGCGCCGTGGTCAGCGTCGGCCACCACACCTGCCGCGGCTGCGTCCCCATTCACGCTCTGCTCGCCCCCGACCCCGACGGCTTCCGACCCGGTCGCCACGATCCCGACAGCCCGGCGCGGATTCTGGTCACCTCGGGTTCGGAGGCGGAACCGAAAATGGTCCTGTACTCCCATAACGCCCTGATAGGCGGCCGCGGCGCCATGCTCGCCACCTTGCACGACGATCCCGCCGCCATGCGCAATATGTTCCTCGTGCCCTTGGCCTCGGCATTCGGTTCCAGCGGTACCGCGGTCACCCTCGCCGCGTTCGGCGCGAGCCTGGTACTGCAACCGAAATTCGATGCCGCGGCGACCCTTGCCGCCGTCGCCCGGGCCCGTCCGACACATCTGCTGGGTGTGCCGACCATGCTGCGCATGCTGCTCGACCATCCTCGGCTCGAGCAGACCGATCTGTCGAGTCTGCGGGCCGTGGTGTTGGGCGGTTCGCCCCTCGACGCCGAAACCGCGCGGCGGGGACGTGAGCTCATGGGAGTTCCGATCATCAACCTCTACGGCTCGGCCGACGGTGTATCCACCCACACCGCACTCGACGACCCGCACGAACGTGCCACCACCGCCGGCCGCCCCGATCCGGCCGTCGCCGAGATCCGTATCGTCGACCGCGACGACGAACCGCTGCCCGCCGGTCGAGTGGGCGAAATCATCGCCCGCGGACCCATGTCCCCGCTGTGTTACGTCGATGCCCCCGACCTCGACCGCACACTCCGCACCCCCGACGGCTGGACCCGCACCGGCGATCTCGGCCGATTCGACGACGACGGCTACCTCACCGTCGTCGGCCGGAGCAAGGACGTCATCGTCCGCGGTGGTCTCAATATCAGCCCCGCCGAGGTCGAGGCGCTGCTCATCACCCACCCCGCCGTCACCGACGTCGCCTGTATCCCCGTCCCCGACCCGCATTACGGCGAACGGCTCTGCGCCTGTATCACCGCGACCCGGCCGGTCACCCTCGACGACCTCATCGGGCATCTGACCGCGGCAGGGCTCGAACCACGCAAATTTCCCGAACGCCTGCTCCGACTTCCCGCATTGCCGCTGGGACCCGCCGGAAAGGTCGACCGGCGCGCCCTCCGCGCGTACGCGCGAAGCCGAACCGCCGACGCCGGGCGAAGGAGGGACGACACCTCGGACATGGCAGGTGAGAGACCCAGTTCGACGCATGAGTGACCCACATAACACCACTGCTGGGAACCACGGAGAGACCGCGGTCGACTTGTGGTCGACAGTAAGCTCTCGCTGAGCACAACACGATCGGAAGTAGAGACACACATGGTCTTCCGTAAGGGGGCCGCGGTAGCGGCCCTGGTTATCTCCGCCCTGGGAATCACCGCGGGCACCGCGGCAGCCGACCCGGTTCAGGACACGCCCGATATCCGATTCCGCGGCACTATCGTCGACCACTCGGTCGTTCTCGACATGGACGCCGGCTCGGTATCCGTCGCCGACAACCACCTGCGGTTCATCGATCGGCACGGCTCTACCGTCGCCTCGCTCCCACTCACCTACATTCGCGGCGGCACGGCGCTGCCGATCACGGCGCGACTCGACGGCGACAACTCCGTCACTCTGACCGCCGTCACCGATCCGGCCGCGGCACGGCCGGTCGACCCCGCCACCGCGGCGGAGCTCGAGGAGATCGCACACCCGGACAGCGACGCCCTGAACGACTTCGGCATGGCGATGATGACGGCCACCACCGTTGGCAGCCTGCTCGGCAGCGCGATCGGCGCGGGAATCGGCTGTGTGGCCGGCGGGATCGTCGGCGCGGCCGCCGGCGTGATCGTGACCATCGGTCTGCTCGCCATCCCCGGCGCGATCGGCGGCTGCCTCATCACCGGTGCCGCGCTCGGCGCCATAGGCGCGGTCGCCGGAACGGTTATCGTCGGTCTGCCCGCCCTTGTCGCCGCCGGAATCCGGTTCTGGGAAGATACGCACCCGCCGGCGATACCCGCTCCGCACGAAGCCTGATTCGGCCGACGGTGGTGCCGGCGGGCAAAACGTCCGCCGGCACCACCGCGCTTATTCCTGCATCAGTACACGCGAATCTCTCACTGCGCCACCGACAGTGTCGAACCCACCCGTGGCATCGATCGGATGGCTTCGGATCTGCGTTCCGCCTCCTGCCACAATTCCACCAATGTCTCCCGGGCTCGGGCCACCCGCGAACGGATGGTGCCGACAGGACAGTCCGCCGCTTCGGCCGCCTCGGCATAGGACAACCCGAAGACCTGGGTCAGCACGAACGCCTCTCGCCGGTCGTCCGGCAGCCACCGCAGCAGTTGGCCGATGACCACCTCCTCGCCGATATCGCTCTGCGCCCCTTTCCGCCGACGATCCATCTCGGCCTGCCAATCGCAGCCCTGGGTGATCTTGGGTCGCGCGGCGGCGGTGCGGATCCGGTCGACAACGGTTCTTCGGGCGATCGACAACAGCCAGACCCGCGCCGAGGACCGTCCGGCGAACCGCGGCAGGCTGCCGAGCACTCGGAGGAATGTCTCCTGGGTGAGATCGTCGGCCGACTGCACATCGGTGAGATGCGCGACGAAACGCCACACCTCGTGTTGGGTCCGGCGCACGAATTCCTCGAGGGCGTGCCGATCACCCGCGCCCGCGGCCAGCGCCAACGCGGTCACCTGGTCCTGGTCATCGGATGACATCGCCGGTCCAGGGCAGAGCCGAGCAGGAGGAATCGACGGTTGGTGCGGGACCGTCCGGTATGCGGTGCGGAAATCGAGGGCATAACGAATACATCTGGGTTCTCTTCGGTTCAGGGGACGCGCACAGGCGACATCCCGTCGAGTCCGCTGCCGCACGGTCCGCGCTCGAATGGTCACGGGCCTTCGGCACCGGGTGTTCACGGCGCTCTCGCGGCCGGACAACGGCCGGAGGTGACGTCCGCCGATCTCGCGCAGTCGGGTGCGTGCGAAACGGTCGGGCCGGCGGGCGCGCCGGCCGGCATCGGCGGGTTCTGCGAGCGAACTCAGAACCGGGGCGGTCCCCGCCGATCCATCGAATGGCGCAGTATGTCACCGATCCGAGGCGGAATGGGTTCCCGCCCGGTCGGACACAACAGCACCGGCGGGCCGGCGAGGTGGAAACGGGCGCCTGCCAACAGGAACAGCGGGACGAGGGCCCGAGCGCAGAGCGTGCCCAGCAACGTGAAGAAGGTTCGCTCCCCCCGCCACAGCCACACCGAGCAGACGAGAGCGGCCAGACAGTGCGCACCCACCATTGCCGGCGTCCCGTGCAGGGCGGACGGAACCTCATGCGCCCGACCGTGGACAGCGGCCGACGGCGCCACCGAATACCACATGTGCAGCACGCCCTGCCCGGCCAGCAGCCCGGCACCGATGGCGCACAACCCCACCTGCCGTTCGGCGAATGCCCAGGCACCGCCGGCGACCCCGAGCACCGCGAGTACCAGCGTCGACGGCGACAACGCGTGACCCGACACCTCGGCATGCCCGATCGCCGAAAGCAGTACGCAGACGAGTGCGAAAACCGATGCGCGAACCACCCGGATCGCGGGTGTGTGCATCGAGGTCATCGCACCACCCATCGTCGTCTCCGCGCGTCGAACACGATCAAGTATGGGCTACTGCTCGGCCCTGGGAACCCGGGTCGGCGCGGCGGGCGGCGTGGTGTTCGTCTCGGTCGCGACGGCGTCGCCCGGTCGGGAACGGTTGTCGAACGCCTCGAGGATGCGGGCGGTCAGATCGGGCGCCCGCGGCGCGAGTCCGACGCGCGTCCGACGAGTGAGTTCGGCGGCGGCGGTGTACCACCGGCGGCATTCCGCGCAGTGCTCGATATGCGCGTCCACCTCGGCCGACGGGATATCGTCGGGTTCGCCGTCGAGGCGTGCCGAGAGTGCTTCCCTTGTGACCGAGCAATCCACGCCCCGATTCTGGCACCGATAGTGAGCGTGGAAGGGTTCGCGGTTGCGAACGTCGCGGCGTCCGGGCAGCCGAGACACTCCCACTCGGCGACGGGCGTGGCAGCACACCGACGATCCTCGAGACATCAATCCGGCACCGGAGGGTCCTCGGTGCCCGTGCCATCGAAAGGATCGATATCGCCGCTCGGACACTCCGCCGCGCCGGGGACAGTGGGCGTGGACGGTTCCAGGTCCTCGAGTTCCACGGGAAACCCGTCGTCCCCGAGTGCCGATACGGTGCCGTCGGAGAAGATGAGCAGACCACGGTAACGAGGGTCGTCGATCATGGAAGCTCCCGATGTGGGTGAGAAGTGATCGTTCGCCAACCGAGGTGGCGTGAGAAGCCCGGCGTAGTGGAGGACACGAACCGCCCACCTCTTCGCGGTGCATTCGGTGATGTCGTGATTTCGATGGCGGCGGTAGACGGTTCGCGCGGCGTCGATGCCGATGTACGGCAGGATCACCGGTCCTGGTCTCGGTGGCCGCGTGAGTGTTCGGGGGATCGCAGTGATTCCACGATCCGTTCGAGGACGGCGATGTCGGGGACATCCACCAGTAGTGAAAGCCTTTCCGCTGTAGGCACTTTCACGCGATGTGCGAGCGGCGTTTGTGTGGGAGAGACATCGCGGTCTACTCCCCTACGGAATGATCGGACCGCTCCGGACGATCCGATTCGTCCGAGCGTCTACCCGTCACGCTATCGAGGAAAGCCCGAGCCGAACGCCGCGCGCAGCACACATCGGAAGAGCAGTGATGATGTATGCGCAGCAGAGTCTCGGCTTCCTCGTAACTTGTCACGCGCACGGGTTGGTTGCACCGCAGGGCGATGGAAAATCCCTCGTGCCCGAAGGACAACGCCATAGTTACCTCCTCGCTGTCAGGACTTGTATCGGCTCACATCCGTGGCCGACGTGCCGTGCCCACATCGAGCAAACCGATGAGCTCAGGAGGCAAGAAAGGTGGCAAGTCATCGAAAGCCGGCTTGCCACGGCAGTGTCGTAGGCCAGAATGAACCCATGCGCAGGGGGATACGATGAACGAACTGATCAATGAACACGAGCACCATTCAGCGACAATCGCCAACCAGTTGGCTCGCGAAATAAGACGGCTGAGGCTCGAAGCAGGGCTCAGCCAACGCGTCTTGGCGGTAAGGATCGGCTATTCTCGCCAGTACGTCTCCATGGCCGAATGGGAGGACACCAACCTTCCTTCCCGTGAGCTTGTTGCTGCTATAGACGCCGCATTGGCCGCCCAGGGACGACTGGTTGCTTTGCAGCGGCGAGCAAATAGGGAACGCCGGTCACTGCGCGAGCAGACGGTGGATGACACACCGTCTCCGGAGGCAGGAGGTAATTCGACGAAGCGACGAGACGCGCTGCGCGCTTTAGGGATCGGGATAGCTACTGGTACCGGACTTCGCGATCTCGTACTGGGGGCTGCGCATGAGTCATCCC
This sequence comes from Nocardia brevicatena NBRC 12119, assembly GCF_000308495.1. Classification (GTDB taxonomy): domain Bacteria; phylum Actinomycetota; class Actinomycetes; order Mycobacteriales; family Mycobacteriaceae; genus Nocardia; species Nocardia brevicatena. The sequence goes on from NZ_BAFU01000078.1 coordinate 66,363, forward strand.
GGCTCAGCGGTGCACTGAATCGACCACCGATTGCGGCGCATACTATCGAGGACACCACTGATGATTTGCGAAGGGTCGCAACCACCTACGTGCTGGCGCCTGATCTCCACGGCGTCTTCGTAGACCTTGTTTCTCTCCGCGACAGCATAGCCGCGCAACTCGTCTTCGCGGTACGACCTTCCGACATTCGTGAGCTATACGTTCTCATGTCTGCCGTATGCGCTCTTCTCGGCTCGGTTTCGCACGATTTGGCCGAGCCGAACGCAGCCTTTACACAAACCAGGAGTGCCACGATATATGCAAAGCTTGCAGGGCATAGACCGCTGGAAACGTGGGCGCACTGCACCCGTGCAATGATTGCCTCTTGGTGGGGAACACCTGAAAGCGTTTTGACCGAAGCAGACAGGGCGGGAAGTACTCATGGCATCCCCGGTATACGGCTTTCCGGACTGACTGCGCGCGCTTATGCAAAGCTAGGAAATAGAAATTCTGCGCAGCGAGCAATATATTCCGCGCTCGACATGCGAGAGCAACTGCCAATAAATGACGATCTCTCCTATCTCGGTTCCACATTCTCATTCTCGCCCGCCCGGCAGCATTATTACAACGCCATGACGTACGCAGAACTCGGCGAATGGTCAAAAGTGGCCTCGGAAGCGAACGAGACCATAGTCTTGTATTCGCCTATCCAGTCGCATACTTGGCCCACAACGCTCACTCTTGCGCAGATCAATCTTGCTCGCGCTCTCCTGCACCTCGAAGGTCCTGATGCCGCACTAAAAGTCCTGCATCCCGTACTCACAATCCCTTACGTCCAACGGATCCCCCAGATAATTTCGGGTTTACAACGATTGAGAGCCGATGCGGGGCGGCTCGACGCCAGCATGAGCCGGGAACTCGAGGAAGCGATCCAAAATTTCAAACCGAGTCGGAAGGAGGCCGAATAATGTCGGATACAAAAGCGCACGCCGTGGCGCACCGGCTACTCGCTCCCCGCATTGCTTATCTCATCGGGACCAGGGGTGAACAAGGAGAACCGGACCTCATCCCTGTTTCCAACTTGACATCGGTATCAACCGAGCCTCAACTTATCGCTGCGGCAGTCTTCAAGAAATGGCAGACATACCGCAATCTCTCAACCGCAGCTGGCTTCACTGTCAGCGTCCCGTTATACACCCGGTTGGATGCGGTTTGGAAATTGGGTTCGAAATATTCTGGGTTTGCGTTCGATTCCACGACAGACAAACTTGTTGCCAGCGGAATCGATTTAGACAATGAGCGTTCTGCATATGGTCCGATTACTCCGTCCGGAATCGGCTGGATGAGCTGTCGAATTATTGCCCGTATAGACTTGTCCGGCAACCACGGAATATTTGTAGGGGAGGTGGAGGAGGCCTGGTTCAATCCAGAGTACCTTCATTCCGACGGCACACCCATGGGCTCTGTGAAACCTGTGATGCAGCAGACGGGGAATCTCTTCACTACGGCCGCTGATGAATTGTCCTCTGTACCCTACTTCGAGGACGAGGCCCGAGCATCCTCCGAGGTCGTATCGGCAATGGATACCTCCGGAAGAGATTCCACAGTAGGCGGGGTCCATAAAGGCCTGCCGCCCGTTCCTCCGGCCGGGCTTACCTCACAACCGGCCCCTGAGAACGGGCTCTAGGTCAGCGGTGACATGAACGACCACAACCGCTGCTCGAGGTCACGGGCGCTGTACTCGCGGTATCCGTAGGGTTGGTCGGTCGGTGAGTAGACGATGTCCGCACCCCGCTGTTCGGCGTGCCGGTGGTGGGCGTCGACATCGTCGACGACGATCGACATTCCATCGGTACATGCGCCCAAGGTCTGCGGTGAGTGCAGTCCGAACTGTTCGGAGACCTGATGCAGCCAGATCACTCCGTCCCCGGCGGTGACCTCGGCGTGGTAGACGGTTCCGTCGGGCGTGCGCGCGATGCGGCCCGGTTCGAAACCGAAGACGGTGGTGAGGAATTCGTGGGCCGCCGCGATATCGCGGTAGACCAGGGTGGGGATGCGGCGTTGGATCTTGGTGTCGAGCATTGCCATGTCCTCCAATGTGTCGAGGAGTTCGCGGATATCGAGCCCACGGTGTCGGGCAAGGGCCTCGGCCATCGCGGCCAGGCGGTTGCGCAGCCGGTGTTCTACGCCGAGCCGCTGATCGAGGCGGGCGATGTGACGGTTCACGGTGGCGAGCAGATCCCAGTCCGGATCGCCGAGTGCGGCGGCGACCTCGTCCAACCGCAGCCCGAGCTGCCGGAGCAGCCCGATACGGTAGAGCCGCTCCACATCCCTGGCCGAGTACAGTCGGTGCCCGGCACCGGTCCGTCGAGATGGTGACAACAGTCCGATCTCGTCGTAGTAGTGCAGGGTGCGCACGGTGAGCCCGGTCGCGGCCGCCAATTCGCCGACCTTGACGGCGCTATCGGTCCCGCGCTGTGTCCTGTCGCTGCCGGTCTTCGTCACGGATCCGACCATAGAACGTCACGTTACGTGAGGTGCAAGCCCTGCGAAGGCGTTGACCGAGTGCCCCACCATGCCGAGATGGCAGCGATGGCCTTTATGTCACCCGGGCCCGCTAGCCTCTGGCGCATGGGACTAGCGGTGGCAACACACACATACGCCGATGCACTGATCGAGGACGACGACCCCGAACTTCTCGACGAGCTGCGGGATCACCTTCGCGCGCTCAACGAGCTGCTGATCGCCGAGAAACTCCCACTCCATCACGAGGCGACGGCTCGCGGCGCGGAGACTCCACGGGATCGGGTGGGCAGCGTTCCCTACAGTTTCGTGCACTACCTCCGGCGCGCGTACGCACGGGCGTACGAAAATCCCGACGAACCGCTGGCCCCTGTCGCGGACGGTGAGGACCCGACCGACGATCCGGTGCTCGACAGCCTCGTCTACATGTTCGAGTCCCATCTCCTCTGTCATTCGGACTGTGAGGGTTACTACGTACCGGTCGATTTCGACGAGGTGCTTTTCCCGGACGACGAACTGGGCCTGCCCGGCGGCATGGTCGGATCGAGCATGGCGTTGCTGCGCGAACTCGTCTACGTGGCACCGTATCTCGGCATCACCGTGTCCGACGGCGAACTGACCGATACCGAAATCGACCGGATCTACGAAGAGCACAACGACGAACACCCGCTGTACCGCGAACGGGAGACGTGGGTGCTCCTCTACGAGGCGGCCCGCGTCTCCGTGGCGAACAACACCGTCATCACCTTCTGCTGAGGAACTACCGGTCTACTCCCGCTCGACCGGTACACCCGATCCGCCCGGACGGTCGGGAGCGCCGGGCGGATCGGGTGAGTGGACCGATGGGCCCCGAGTCGGACGGTCCGCACCGAGATGCGCCGGCGACGGTTGAAGGCCGACGCGGCGAGACCGCTCACACGGTGATCTCGCCCGAGCACACCGGCGCGGGCAGAACCAGCAGGCCGTGGTTGACGGCGGAGATCGTGATCCGCACCCGCCCCGGACCGCTGTTCACCTGGTAGAGCTGGTAGCCATCGGTCTCCTTCATGCCGTGCCGGTAGCCGATCTGGTGCACCCCGGTGCGGCCGTTGTCGAGGTTGCGCCATTCGACCCGCGCATCGGTGGCGTAGCCGAATACGCTCCTGCTGTTCGATGTGAAGGTGAAAACTCCCGGAGTGTCCGTACTCGTCACCACACTGCCGCCTCCGTTATAGGGCAGGTCGACGAGGTTCGGGCTGACGCCGTAGCAGTTCATCGCCACGTACTGGCTGCGGCTCCACGCTTGAGCCGGTGCGGCGACCGCGGTGGCGGCGGCCAACCCCGCGAGTGCGATACCGGCCATGGCGCATTCGATGCGCATTGATCAATCCCCTCCGTGCTCGTTCCGTCTACCGATCTCCTGGTCCGTCTACCCCGAAGCGGGTTTTTCACACACGCAATCGAATTCACGATGTCGGCACCGCCCGAACCTCCCCGTCACAGGCGTGATCGGGTACCCCACCGACATTATCGGTAGTTCGTCGCCGGCGAGAACCATACCGAACCGACACCACGCGTCCCTCCTATGGCGCCGGGCGGCCATTGCGTTCGGGCACTCGGAGACGATGATCGGGAGGGCGATCGGGAAGGACTCGGCAGGCCACGGCCCCGCTGCCGGGGACCCGATGCACCGACGCGCGACAAGAGCGCGATAATGCGATGGTGCGTCGGAACATAGTGCCGGATGACCAGCCGGCCGACGATAACATGGCCGGATGAGTGTCGATAATCGCCGTTCCGTGCGCGCGAGGGAAAGCCAAGACCTCGCGAAGGCCGGCGAGCCGGCACCCAGACAGATCCGGCGCCGGCCGAAGAACCGCCGGGCCCAGATCGCCGCGGCAGCGGCCAACGCGTTCGGAACGCTCGGCTACCACGGCGTGAGCATGGAGGATATCGCCTCCGGCCTCGGTATCAGCTCCGCCGCCCTCTACCGGCACTACCCCAGCAAGTACGCGCTGTTCCGGGAGGAACTGCTGCGGGTCGGCCAGGCCATGACCGAATCGGTGCGGTTGCCGGACGAGGCGGGGCAGTGGCCGCCCGAGCGTCGGTTCCGCCATCTTCTCGACACCCTGATCACCGTCACGGTGACCAACCGCACCAGTGTCACCCTGGTCCGCTGGGAGGGCCGCTACCTGGAGGACCCTGACGAGCGGGTCCGTATCGAGCAGCAGACCACCATCCTGTCCGCGCTCGACACCCAACTCGCGCTGCTGCGTCCCGAACTCTCCGACGGCGACCGCGGAGTCCTGGTCGCCTCCATTCTGTCGACCATCACCAGCATCGCCGACCACCATGCCTCGCTCCCGGCGAAACCACTGACCTCCCTGTTGGTCTCGGCGTGTATGGACCTCGCGGGCGCGACACTGCCACCGCCCACCGAGGGAGAACCCGCTCGGACGGTGGAAATCCCCGAGTCCTTCAAACACGAACTACTGCTGCGCAAGGCGGTCGAACTGTTTCACGCGCGCGGCTATCCGAACGTGAGCGTGGAGGATATCGCCACCGCCGCCGGCCTATCCGCCGCATCGGCGGTCTACCGCTTCTACCGCGGTAAAAGCGATATCCTGACCGCCGCGTTCCGGCGCGCCGCCGACCGAGTGGCCGGCGCCATCGGCCCGGCGGTGGCGGTGACCGATAACGCGGAGGCGGCGCTGACCTCGCTGATCCGCCAGTATGTGGACGGCTCGTTCGCCGAACGCGCGCTCACCTTCGTCTACTACACCGAATTCCAGCATGTCCCGGCCGAGCAACGAACCGCGTTGCGCAATATCCAGCGGGTCAGCGTCGAGGAGTGGGCGCGATTGCTGCGCGAGGTCCGTCCCGACCTGTCCTCGGCGCAGTCGCGATTTTTGGTGCATGCCGGCTTCGCACTGGTCGTCGACCTCGGGCAGACGTTCGACACCGCCCCCATCGCGTCCCAGGAGCGGGTCGCGCGCCTGGTACAGACCGTGCTGTTCGGGCGACCGGCCCAGGACCGACGGCCTATCGGGTAACCGGTTCGAATGGGTTGTTCATCTGGTCGACCGGCCGGCGCCCGTCGACCTTCTCCATCCGCATCACCATGGCCAACCGGGCATACCTCGACCGTCACCGCCGAGCACGACCGGTCGATGATTACCGTCCCGTGACCCAAGTCGAATGGCTCGGGTTCGAGGAGCACTTCGACCAGCGCAAAGTCGCCCCCGTCGACCTCGGCATACCAGCTGTCGGCTCCTGGAACGGATCAGGACACAACACAGTGGGACCCTTGTCGACGTCAATCTGGAGAGGCGGCGGTGTGGCAACTCCGACCGAAGCGGCGCTGCGTTCCTTCGATCAGCGCGACCACCAGATCGGCGAAAGTGCGGAGAAGGATCCGGAAGAACAAACTGCCGATCTGAACCGAACCGGACGAGCGCGGGATGCTACACCGTGGACGTAAGCAGCGAATTTCTCGTTAATGGATTGGCGTACAACCATCTACGCAGCACCATCAGGGGAGTTGACGGAAATCTCACTGTATCAGCGGATTTCCCCGGATGATCCCCGCCGGTGCCGGACCTTCCCCGTGTCCGGCGCCGGCGTGGAATCCGGTGATCTCGAGTCGCACTTGGGATCTCGTTCACACCGCTGTCCAGGGTACTGGCAATCGCCGAGATACCGGGGAGATCCCGTCGGGGTGTCCCGAGTTTTCGGTGCATTTGCGCCGAGTCGTGTTGGCAGCGCATTGATCACATGCGATCGGCATCTCGCCGGGTACCGCCGCGGAAATCGGCGCGCCAGGCCCGTGATCAGCGCAGATACTCCGCAATCCGTTCCGCGAGTAGCACCGTCGTCGCCTGCGGTCCCCGGCACAGGGCCACCGGAACGATGGAGAGGTCGGCCACCGACAAACCGGAGATTCCGTGTACCGCACCCCGATCATCGACCACCGCGCGCGGATCGGTCACCGAACCCATGCGGCAGGTTCCGGACAGATGTTGCGAGGTGCCCAGAGAACGGGTCAGCCACTCACCTGGCACGGCGGCCGGGACCGTTCCATCCCACTGGGGATCGGCGGAGCCCACCGGTTGCGCCCCCATTCGCCGCAGCAGGTCTATGGCCAGTACCGAGGCGCTGCCCAGCCGGGACAGATCGGTTCCTTCGGTGAGATACCGGTATTCGATGATCGGCGGCACCAGCGGATCGGCCGACCGCAACCGCAGGGATCCGCTGCCGTGCGGGCGCATGAGGGCGACTCCCAGCTGCCGTACCCCGGGTACAAAAACGGCCGTGTACGGGCGGATCTCGATATCCTCGAAGGCCAGGACGGATTCCAGCGGCACCGTTCGCCCCAGCGCCGCCGGGTGACGGTAGGTGATCCCGATTTCGGGATGGTCGAGGCACCACGCGCCGACAGGGGACGGACATACCACCGAGATCCCCAGCGCCTTCAATTGGTCGGGCGGCCCTACACCGGAACGCAGTAGCAGGGCGGCCGTTTCGATCGTGCCCGCGCACAGCACCACCCGGTCGGCCCACAGCGTCTGTTCGCGGCCTTCGATCAGGCAGTCCACGCCCGTCACGCGGTCTCCACGAAAACGTAGCCGGGTGACGGCCGTGTTTCCCGTGATGGTCAGGTTCGGGCGCGGCAGCACCGGCAGCAGGTACGACCGGGCGGTGCCTATCCGCTCCCGGCGTCCGGCCTCGTCGGCGGGACCGATATTGCACGGCACCGGCCCCACCCCGGAATCCGGCCCGCCGGGCATCGCGTTCCAGTCGGCGACCGGGGGAAAGCCCAGTTCATCGCATGCCGCGGCGAAGTCCTCGGTGAGGCCCGCGGCCCGAAAGATCCGCCGCACCGGAACCGGTCCCCCGCGGCCGTGCCCGGGGAGGTCGGCGTAGTCGTAGTCGTGTTCGAGCGCGCGGTAGTACGGCAGGACCGCCTGGAAATCCCATGCGCGACTGCCGGCTTCGCTGCTCCAGGCGGCGAAGTCCCCGGCGGTGGCGCGGACGAAATAGCAGCCGTTGACGGATCCGGAACCGCCGACCACCGTGCCGCGCACAATACTTCCGGACCGCCCGGCGGTGAGTTCGACCGGATAGCGCCGCAGCCAGGGGGCGTCCGCGGCGAGCGGGAGACCGGTGCCGTCGCGCAGTTCCTCGGGGAACAGTTCGGCGGTGGTCCACACCGGGCCGGCCTCCACCACGCGCACGATATGCGAGGGGTCCTCGCTCAGCCTGGCCGCCAGCACACAGCCGGAGGTTCCGGCGCCGACGATCAGGGTGTGCACCATCTGCGACGGATCCGGCTCAGCGCGGCGGCAGGGTGGGTCGCAGCGCCTCCGGACTGCGCGCCCGGACCGCGCCCAGCCACAGACCGGCCCCGTAGCCGATATCGTCGAGCCGGCGGAAGACCAGGTAGCGCAGCGGGTCCAGTCCACCGGAATCGCGATGGGTGTACCAGTCGGCCAGACCGTCGGCCAATGCCATGGTCAGCGCTATACCGCGGATACGCCGGGAGAGCAGCATGGCCACCAGGGTCACCGGCCAGTAGTGGCGGCACATGGCCGACGCCAGCCGCCATACGCCGGCGCAGTATCCGCGGGCCAGATAGATCGCGGCGATCCGGGTGGGATTGTCCACCCCCGTGAACAGCGGACGCATCCGACGCAGCGCGGCCAGCAGGGTGGTCGCCCCGCAGGCGAAACCCCACCGGGTGCGGGTGGCGAAGAAGACCGTCGCCAGGACGGTCCAGATCGGCACCGACAGGGGTGTCACCTTCCCGGCGTGCCGTTCGCTCAGCGGAGCGGCACCGGTTCCGTAGAACACCTTGCGTCGAAACCAGTCGCGGAACGACACCCGATGGTCGTGGGCCACCTGCGCGGCCGGTTCGTAGCGCAGCCGCCACCCCGCGCGCTCCAGCCGCCAGCACAGGTCGACATCCTCGGCCACCTGCATGGTCTCGTCGAAACCGCCTTCGGCCAACAGCACGTCACGCCGCACCAGCAGGGCCGCGCTGGGCACATACGACACCACCCCGCGCGACTGCACCGCCGATTCACGCCGTCCCAGATCCAGCGACGAGCGGGTGTGCTCGTAGCGGGCCAGGGTATTGGACTCCGGGTCGAGCGCGACGATGCGCGGTGCCACCAGCGCCACCTCCGGATCGCTGAAATGGCCGAGCATGACCTCCAGCCAACTGCTGCGCGGCACCACGTCCGAATCGAGGAAGGCCACGAACTGGGTTGTCGCGGCCCGTAAACCGGTGTTGCGGGCCGCGGCCGGGCCGCGTTGCCGCTCGTGCCGCAGGACGGTGACGTGGCAGCGGAGCCTCTGCTCGTCGGGAAGGCGCACCGGTTCGTTCGAACCGTCGTCCACGACGATCACCGTATGGCCGCGCAGGGCGCCCAGCAGGCGCAGCAGCCCGCCCTGGTTGTTGTGCAGCGGCACGATGACCGTGACGTCCTGCGGCGAGGGCAGCAGCCGGGGCCGGGGGTTGGCCACGCCGGAATCCAGCAGCCGGCGGGCCACCACGGCCGACTGTGGGCCGTCCACCTCGAGATATCCGTCCCCGATCATTTCCGCGGCCTCCGGAGCGAGCCGCAGCAACCGGGCAGGCGAACCACCGATCAGGATGCGTCCCCCCGAGTATGCGCGTACCCGCGGGTCGATCCGCACCCCGAATCCATCGGGCAGGCGATCATGGCGCATTCCTGGCATGTTAACTGCAGATTCGACCGCTGACATCAGCACGGTGGAAAAAGTATCGGGGTACGGAAGAACTACGCGAAACCGTAGCCGAGTAGGCCATGATCTGCGTCACGATTCGTCGGCACCATGACGAATCGCGGCCCGGAGCAACGGCACAGCAATCACTCGGCTGCCGTGTCGTCACTCCGGTTGCATTCACCACATATGCCCCATGAGCCGCAATAGCCTCATACCAACGGGCTTTCGTCACAGGCCCGCTTCGGCCGCCGCGTGGGCGGCAGCAACGTCAGCGGCACCGGTCCCGCCGAGCGGGACCGGCGGGGCGCCGATGTGCGCGAGTGGTCGACGGCCGGACGGGGAACAACCCGACCGGTATCGGCCAGCGCCGCGGCACCATAGCCCTGGACGCACTCCGGGTCCGGACCGTCGGCGGGCAGCCCGGTGAAGAACTTCGCCGCCATACAACCGCCCCGGCAGGAGTCATAGTGGGCACACGAGGAACAGGCCCCGCCCCCACTGGGCTCCCGCAGCTCGGCGAACAGCTCCGACTCCCGCCATACCGCGGCGAAACCGCCGTCGGAGACCACATTCCCGGCATGGAACCGCTCATGGATGGCGAATGGGCAGGCGTACACATCGCCCACCGGATCCACCAGGCACACCACGCGGCCCGCACCGCACATATTGAGGCCGGGCAGCGCCTGTCCGTAGGCGGACAGATGGAAGAACGAGTCCCCGGTGAGCACACCCTCTCCGTTGCGCAGCAGCCAGTCGTAGAGCTCGCGCTGCTGCTCCGGCAGTGGATGCAGATCGTCCCAGACGTCGGCACCACGGCCGGACGGACGCAGCCGGGTCAGCCGCAGGGTGGCGCCGTATCGGTCGGCGATCTCCCGGAACCGATCGAGCTGGCCGATATTGTGCCTGGTCGCGACCACCGACAGCTTCGCGTCCGCGAATCCGGCGGCGGCCAGGTTCTCCAGGGCCCGAATCGCCATATCGTAGGAACCGGGCCCGCGCACGGCGTCGTTCACCTCGGCGTCGGCGCCGTCCAGCGAGACCTGGACGTCCACATAGTCACTGGCGGCCAGCCGCCGCGCGGCCTCCGGGGTGATCCGCACACCGTTGGTGGAGAACTTCACCCCCACCTGGTGCGCCGTCGCGTAGTCGACGAGCTCCCAGAAGTCCGAGCGCACCGTCGGCTCGCCGCCGCCGATATTGACGTAGAACACCTGCATGCGCTGGAACTCGTCGATCAGCGCCTTGCACTGTTCGGTGCTCAGCTCCCGCGGGTCCCGCCGCCCCGACGAGGACAGGCAGTGCACACAGGACAGATTGCACGCGTAGGTGAGTTCCCAGGTGAGGCAGATCGGGGCCGCCAGCCCGGATTCGAACCGGTCCACCAGCCGTACCGCCGGGTCGGCCGGAGCCATGTTCGCCAGTGGCGCCGCCGGCACCAACTCGGCGGTCGGCGGCGCGACGGTGAGCATGTCCGAATCGACGAGTTGGGTCAGTGCCTTCACATAGGGTTCGGCGTTCTCGTCCCGGACACCCGCCGCTCGCAGGGCCGAGCGGGCCGAGTCGTGACCGGGCAGTGACCGCACGATCTCGACGATCCGCGGATTCTTCAGGAACGACAGTTTCCGGTTGCCGAAGTGGTACAGCAGCGCACCGAACGGCTCTGGCCGCAACGCCACCCTCGGATGTAGCCGCCAGCGGGTCTCCAGGTCGAGCATCTCGGGCCGCCGGTCAGTAGACGCCGCACATGCCGTCGATGGACACCTCTTCGATCAGGGTCTCCTCGATAACCGGCGCGTCCTCCGACCGCGCCTCGACAGTCCCGACCGGGCCGCGGTGATCGGTATCGGCATGTCCGAAGGAGCGGTTGTCCGCCATGGGTACCTCCACAGGTTGTACGACACCATCGCCGCCACGGCCGGGGCCGGCGGCGATGCCGACTGCGACCGCCGACTGCGACCGCCGTCACACCATAACGTCATGGGCTGACAAAATGGAACAGTTTTCGTGTGATGGCCGCGCCCGGTTCCGATTCGCTTTGGCTCTAGAATTCCGATGGCAAGCAGCTGAATAACGGGCAGCTGAACGGGACGTAACGGGCAATACCGCTCGGCGCGCAGAGGTGACATGGGAGTCGTGCGTATGCAGACGAACGGGGGCGGCAATACACTGTCGGAAACCGAGATCGTCGAAGCGGCACTACGGGTCGTGCGCGCGGACGGCGTGGAGAAGCTATCCATGCGCCGGCTGTCCCGAGAACTCGGCGTTTCCCCGATGGCGCCCTACTACTATGTCGCGGACAAGCGAGAGCTGCTGGACCTGGTCGCCTCGGCGGCGCTGGCCGGCGTGCGCAAACCGCCGCCGGAGGCCGGACCCTGGCAGCAGCGGCTGCGGGAGCTGGTCGACCAGATCGACGAGCGGTTGCGCAAACATCCAGGCCTCGGCGATGTGCTGATCGAGCAGATGCTGGGCAAGCAGCTCGACCTCATCGCCTCGATCATGGAGATCCTGTACGAGGCCGGGTTCGGAGAGCGCGATGTCCTGTCCGCCTACGCGACCATCCACACCTATCTCTTCGGTCGACGCCGGGTGAACCCGCGGGACCTCGGCACCCCGCCCGATGTGGTGATACCCGACAGCGTGCAGCGGGCCATGCAGCATCTGCCCGACCTGCGCGGCCGGTACTCCTACGACTTCGGGATGGAGGTGCTGATCGCCGGGCTGGAAAGCCGCCTTGTCCAGCAGCCCCGGGCCGACGTACGATGAAACTGAAACACGTTCTAGTTTTGTGGCGGTAACCACCGCGCCGGTACGAGAGGACGAGATGACCACCGTCGAAGTTCCCCATGGCTCGCGTTCGGTGGTGCTGCGAATCGCCGCGGTCATCACCGAAACCGCCGACGCCTGCTCGCTCGTCTTCGACGTGCCCGGCGACCTACGGGAACGCTTCGAGTACAAACCGGGCCAGTTCCTCACCCTGCGCATCCCCAGTGAACTGACCGGATCGGTGGCCCGCTGCTACTCACTGGCCAGTTCGCCTTACACCGACGACAAGCCCAAGGTCACGGTGAAGCGGACCGCGGGCGGCTATGGCTCCAACTGGCTGTGCGACAACGCCCGCCCCGGCCAAGAGGTCGAGGTGCTGCCGCCGTCGGGCGTGTTCACCCCGAAGAACCTCGACGAGGACCTGCTGCTCTTCGCCGCCGGCAGCGGAATCACCCCGGTGATGTCCATCCTGAAGTCCGCGCTGGCCCGCGGCAGCGGCCGAATCGTGCTCGTCTACGCCAACCGCGACCAGGACTCGGTGATCTTCGCGACGGAACTGCACGAACTCACCCAGAAGCACCCCGACCGGCTCACCGTCGTCCACTGGCTGGAAACCCTCCAGGGCCTGCCCACCGTCTCGGCGCTGATCGGCCTGTCCCGCCCCTACACCGAGTACCGGGCCTTCATGTGCGGGCCCCGGGCCTTCATGGACAGCGTGCACGAGGCTCTCGGCGGGCTCGGGGTGCCGCGCGACCGCACCCACGCGGAGACCTTCAACTCCCTCGCCGGCGATCCGTTCGCCGACCAGACCCCGGTCGAGGTCTCCGAGGAGGAAGCCGCCGACGCCGCCACGGTCGAGGTGGAACTCGACGGCGAAATCCACGAACTGCGCTGGCCGCGCAAGCAGACCCTGGTCGACATCATGCTCGACAAGGGACTCGATGTCCCCTACTCCTGCCAGGAAGGCGAATGCGGGTCCTGCGCCTGCACCGTCCTGGAAGGCGAGGTGGAGATGGACAACGCCGAAATCCTGGACCCGGAGGACATCGAGAACGGGTACATCCTCGGCTGCCAGGCACACCCCGTCACGGACCATTTGCGTATCCAGTTCTGAGCACGGCTTCCCACTGGGAATGGACCTTCGGCCACCGCCACATAACTGGACTAGACTTAGCTAGATCTAGTACCGTGATGAGATGACGGCGGTGAACATACACGAGGCCAAAACACATCTGTCCAGGTTGCTCGAACGTGTCTCGAAGGGGGAACGCATCGTGATCTCGAAGGCGGGGGTGCCGATAGCCGACCTGGTGCCTCATCGGGCAGCGCCGGTGACCATCGGCGGACTGAAGGGGCAATTGCGATACGACGACAGTGCATTCGAGATCGACCCGGACATTCAGCGAATGTTCCACGGGGATGACGCGGATGCTCCTGCTTGACAGCCAGACCACATTGTGGCTGCTGGACGACAATCCTCGGCTGGGTGCGGCAGCACGCAAGACGATCACATCCGCGACGGAGGTGTACGTCTCGTCGGCAACGATCTGGGAGCTGACCCTCAAATCCATGCTGGGCAGACTGACGGTGCCGACGAATCTCACCGAGGTGTTGGGCGATCAGGGCCTGGGAATCCTCGATGTAACCGGACAACACGCGGAGGGCCTGCGTGAATTCCCCGAACTGGTACGCCACGACCCATTCGATCGGTTGATCACCTCACAGGCATTCTGCGAGCGATCGCTGCTGCTGACCGCGGATACCGTACTGCTAGGGCTGCGACGAGATTTCATCACCGACTCGACGCAATAGGGCACCGAGGACACGCCCCGGCTCGTAAGCCGCCGCACCGGCCGGGAGTTCGCCGGGACGGCCACTGTTGTACACCCGCACGGTCCCATTGCCCGTACTCGGACGACCGAGTGCGTCCATCCGGCGGATGGTCTGCGCGGCCACCGCTTGGGCGCTGTCGAACAGTCGCACACCGTCCGGCAGCGCGGCGACGATATGGTCCACCACCAACGGATAGTGGGTGCAGCCCAGAACCACGCCTTCGACATCGTCGGGAGTGCGCGCGGCCGCGGCGGCGATGGACTCGCGTACCGCGACCATATCGCCCCGGTCGACAGCCTCGGCCAGGCCGTGACAGGCCACCCCGGTCACCGTCGCGTCCCCACCGAACTTCGCGATGAGATCCGCCTGGTACGGACTCGCCGTCGTCGCCGCCGTCGCCCAGACGGCCACCGACCGGCACACCGCCGCGGCGGGCTTGATGGCGGGGACCGTGCCCACCACCGGGATATCCGGTCCGATCGAGGCGCGGGTGTGCTCGAGCGCGGTGACGCTCGCCGTGTTGCAGGGGATCACAATGACGTCGGCGCCGAGTTCCACGGCCGCTCGTGCGGTACCGACGACGCGGTCGATGACCCATTCTCCGGGCTTGGGTCCCCAGGGAGCCCCATCGGGGTCCAGTTGCAGCAGCAGATCCACATGGGGCCGCAGCTTGCGCAGCCACGCCGCGGTGGGCAGCAGGCCGAAACCCGAATCGATGAGCGCAACGATCACGGAATCAGGTTATTGGCCCGCGCCGAGCAGCTCCGCCACCGGGGCGCCCGCGGCCACCTTCGCGCGCATCTTCATCACCTGGCCGGCCATCCCCGCGCCGACCACCGCGGCCAATCGACCGTCGCGGATGTAGTAGGCGAGGAACTTGCGGCCGTCATCGGAGACGATCCGCACATCGTCATCGGCGCGGGGGGCGCCGAGCGACTGAATTTTGATGTTGTACTGGTCGCTCCAGAAGTACCGCACCTGCGCCGCACCCGGCGGTTCGACACCCAGCAGCGCGCAGGACAGCAGCTTCGCCTGCTCGCCCGCATTGGTCCAGTGTTCGACCCGGCGGCACTCCCCGGAGGGATACCGCCAGGCGGCGACATCGCCGACCGCCCAGACACCGTCCACATTGGTGCGGCCGGCCTCATCGGTGCGGATACCGCCACCGAGCGAGGGCGGGGCCAGTTCGATATCAGAGTCCTCCAGCCAGTCGGTCACCGGCCGCGAGCCCACACCGACCACCACCAGATCGGCCCGCACCTCGCTCCCGTCGGTGAGTGCCGCACCGGCCACCCGACCACTGTCCTCGGTCAGCAGCTCGCGCACCCCCATACCGCAGCGCAGGTCGACCCCCTCGGCGCGGTGCATCCGGGCCACCAGCTCCCCCACCTGTTCACCCAATACCGCCGCCAGCGGCGTCGGCTGCGGTTCCACCAGCACCACCGGCACATCCGCGGCGCGGAAGCTCGCGGCCAGCTCACAGCCGATGAAACCGGCACCGATCACCAGCGCCCGGCTCGCCGTCTTCAGCTCGTCGCGCAGTGCGGCGGCGTCGTCGTGACTGCGCAGGACGTGTACGCCGGGAATGTCCTCGGTGCCGGGCAGCCGCCGCGGCACCAGGCCGGTCGCGATGATCAGCCGGTCGTAGGCCAGATCGCCGCCGTCGGCCAACCGCACCCGCCGGGCGGAGAGGTCCACGCCGACGGCCCGGGTGTTCATCCGCAGATCGATCCGCTGTTCGGTGAAGAACTCACTCGGACGCAGCGCCGTATCGTCGGTTTCCCCGCGCACGAACTGTTTGGACAGCGGCGGACGATCGTACGGCGGTCGCGCTTCGGCACCGAGCAGCACCAACTCGCCCTCGTATCCGGCCCGGCGCAGCTCCTCGGCGGTGCGCAGCCCGGCCAGGCCGGCGCCGACGATCACGATCGGTGCGGTCATACCGAACTCCCTTCCGGCAACCGGCTCGACGGTGCCGGCCATATGTTGCGAATCGCAGAATGTAGCCCACCCTAACCTGCACCGATCCGCAATCTTCGTGACCCACATCATGCTTCATTGATATTCGGATCGCCGCGCAATCGTGTCCCTGGCGCTGTCGACCGCGCGGTCAAACAGGTCTATACCAAGGTCGGAGCCCTATTTCGGGTTCTGTTCCAGTAGAGGAGGGCCACCGAAATGTTCACCGAAAGCCGCGCCCAGGATTTATTGGCAATGGTGCTCGGCATCTTCGTCGCCCTGTCGCCGCTGTGGCTGGCCACCAGCAACCGAGCCGCATGGACGATGGTCGTGCTCGGCGTGCTGATCGCGCTCACCGGCCTGGCCCAGATGTCTCGGCCGGAGTTGTCCATCGCCGACTACGCCATGGGCCTGTTCGGCGTACTGCTGTTCCTGGCCCCATGGGTCATGGACTACACCGGGTACACCGGTGCGTCATGGACCTCGTGGATCGTCGGGATCGTGACCGTACTGGTCGCCGCGGCGGCACTGCCCGCTATCGCCGGGCGGGGGCACCGCACCGTACCGCACCACTGATGACATCGCGGCGGTCCGGGCGGCGCCGCAATGCGAAAACCGACGGCGACGCCCGTCTGCTCATCCTGGACGCGGCCGAGCGACTGTTCGCCCAACAAGGATTCGATGCCACCAGCACCGCCGCCGTCGCCGCGGCGGCCGGAGTTCCGAAAGGACTGATCTTCTACTACTTCCCCACCAAGGAGGCGATTCTGTCGGCACTGGTATCCGAACGGGTACCGGATCGGCCGGTCGTCGATATCGGCCCGCTCGTCGCGCCCGGCGATCCGACGACAAGTCTGCTCAACCTGGATGCCGCCCTGAACCGGGACGACCGACACGGGCCGGTGCTGCGGACGATCATGTGGCAGGAGGCCCGCACCCACCCCGAGGTCGGCCGGCGACTGCGCGGCGTACGAGACCAGTTGCTCGATCTGACGGCGCGGGTACTGCAGGCCAGTGCCCCGGCGCCGGTGCGGCCCGGCACGCTGCGCGCCTGCGCCGCGGCATGGGTGTCGGCCATGTTCTCCCTCGCCGACTGGCCGGCCGCTCCGGGCGACAGAACACCGGCCGGGGGTCCGGAACCGCTGCGCGTGGCGCAGGTCATCACGGCCGGGATGGCCCAACTCGGGTGACACGGTCCGGGGACGAGCCCCCGGCAACAAAACCGGACAGAATGTAATTCTCGTCACTCGGAACGCATAGCCGCCGGCAACGGGCATATCGGGGGATCACAAAACCTGTGTCGGCAGGTAACAATGGGCGGCATGGATGCCGAATACGCCAGCCTCGGAGACGAACTACGCGCCCGCCAGGAGGAATACCGGCGCAACCAGCAGAACTCCGAGTCGGGGGGATGGTCGAGCACGGGGATGACCGGTGTCACCCCCGCGAACGGCTCCACGGGTCGGCCCGAGTTCATCTCGGACAACAACTACGCGTGGACCCCGGCTCCCACATTCACCACACCACCACCCGGACCGCCGCAGCAGACCAACGGGTCCTATTCCTCCGGCACATTCGGCAGCTACCCGTCGGGCACATTCAGCGGCCAGAACGGGACCTATTCCTCCGGCACCCCGCACACCCCGAACGGGAGCAACCCTGCCGGCTCGTCGAACACCGGGAACGGGACCTATCCGTCGGGTTCGTTCAACGTCCAGAACGGCTCGTACACATCGGGTTCGTTCAACGGCCTGATAAGCCCCGAGGGGTTCACCGACAGCGGTGGCGACGCGGGCGGCACGTCCCCGTCCGGCAACGAGTCCTACACCACGGGCATCTTCGACGGGCCGAGTTCCCCGAACACCGTCGGCTTCACCGACCTCTCCGCCACAGGCGGGTCCGTCCCCTCCCCCGCCACTTCCGACAGCGCGGCCACGATGGTGGTGAACGCCCCGAACAGCTCCAAGTTCACCGCCCCACCGCAGCGGCCGGACAGCCACTCGTCGGTACCCGTTCAGCCGACTCCTCCCGGACCACCTGCCCTACCGGCCTCACCGAGCGCATATGCCGCACCGGCCACGCAGGACGACGATTCACAACCCATCACGGCGGTCCTGCCCAAAACGGGTTCCCTGCCCGCTCTTCCGACACGGTCCTCGGCAACCCGAGCGTCGAGCCGGCCGGCAGCACAACCGACAATGGCGGGCCGGCCCACGACATCCACATCGGCGTCCTCCGCCGGGACCGCCGCGTCACGGGACGACCGCTTCCCGGAAACGGCCGCGCCGGCCACCTCCGCGCCCGAGGCTCCGGGACCGCGGACTCCGGCGCCGGATACGCCCGCGATACAGGAGACCCCTTCGCGGGAGCCCCGGTCGGCCGAGGCCCTGGCATCCCTTTTGGCGGAACAGTTGGCGTTGGCCGAGCGACTGTCCTCGGCGGCCTCGAGGGAGACATCCGCGGCGGCGTCCCTGTCACGGCAGACACCCGAACCGGAAGCACATCCGGCGCACTCGTCGAACGGCCGGGTGCCGGGCATACCGTCGACGACATCCGCCCCCGCACCGAGCCGGTCGGCCGTGCCGCGGCTCCCCGCACCCGACGCGGATATCGCCGCCTCCACGGCTACCCAGCCATCCGATCACTCCGGCTGGTTCTCGACGATCTCGGACGAAAACACCGCTCCACCGTCCCCGCCATCGGATGAGGCCGGCGAGCCGGCCCCGCACACCACCGACCGACCGGAGAGTTCCGAAGAACTGTACGGCCCCATTCGGGACGAAGCCCATAACACCGCTCCTCCGGTGTTCGAGGCGCCGCCGGCGGCCACGCGAAGCGAACGCAGACGCAACGGCTCCTCCGAGTTCCGCCCGCGCGCACTCACCGAGTTCCATGCCGCACTCGCGCCCGCCGCGCCGACAGAACCTCCCGCCGGAGCCCCCGATAGCCGGGCCGCGGCACCGGCACCGGCCGATACCGCCTCCCGCCGTTCCCGGCGGCGCAGCGCCGACAACAACTCCGAGATCAATATCCACCTGATCATGCAGTTGCTGCTGGCCGGCGATGAACTCCACGACGTCGCCACCCGCGCCGAAGCGGGCGACGCGTCGATCGAAGAGTTCATCCACACCGCCCGGCAGGCCCGCGACGCCTCCCTGGCGGTGGTCTCCGCGTGGTACGGCGGGACCGACCGGATGGTGAAATTCGCCCAGTCCCTCCTGCACGCGGCCGGCGAATCCGACTGAATCCGGACAACGCGCCGGATGTCGGTTCGCCGGCCGCGCTCGGGCGGCCCGCGCCCAGGCGCTCGACCGGTTACCGAGCCAGGATCCGTGCCGCCGCCGTAGGCGGAACCTGCGCGTAGGAGTCGAACACCATGGTGTAGCTCGCCCGGCCCTTGGTTTTCGACCGCAGGTCACCGATATAGCCGAACATCTCCTCCAGCGGAACCAGGGCGGTGACCACCCTGGCGGCACCCCGGAGCGCCGTGGCCTGAATCCGTCCGCGGCGAGAGTTCAGATCACCCATCACCTCACCCAGGTACTCCTCGGGTGTGGTGGCCTCGATCCGCATGATCGGCTCCAGCAGTACCGGACCGGCCTGCGCCAGTGCTTTCCGTACCGCGTCGGCTGCCGCGGTACGGAAAGCGAGTTCGGACGGGTCCTTGGTGTGTGCGGCGCCGTCGAACAGCACGACCCGCACATTCACCATCGGGTACCCGCCCAGCACGCCTCCTGCCACGGCGTCCTGTGCACCGGCGTCGACCGCCGGCACATACTCCTTCGGCACCCGCCCACCGACCACCCGGCTCTCGAACTCGTAGACCGCGCCGTCGTCGGCGACCATCGGCTCCACCCCGAGCACCACCTTGGCGTACTGCCCGGAACCGCCCGTCTGTTTGCGGTGCGTGTATTCCAACCGATACGTCTCGGTGATGGTCTCCCGATATGTCACCCGCGGTTTCCCGATCGCGGCCGCGACCCCGAACTCTCCGCGAAGCCGATTCGCCAGCACATCCAGATGCAGTTCTCCCATACCGCCGAGCACGGTCTGCCCGGTTTCCGGGTCCAACCGCACCGAAACGGTCGGGTCCTCCTCGGCGAGAACCTGAATTGCCGCACTCAACCGCTCCCGGTCGCTGCCGGTGGCCGGTTCCACCGATACCGTGATCACCGGTTCGGGAAACGTCATCGACTCCAACGCGATCGGCTGCCGCGGATCGCACAGGGTGTTACCGGTGGTGGTGTCCTTCAGCCCGATCACCGCACAGATATCGCCCGCTCGGACCCGTTCGACCGGGTATTCGGTGTCGGCGTGCATCCGGAACAGTTTGCCCAGTCGCTCCTTTCGTCCGGTGGTCGAATTCAGGACGGTCGCCCCGGCCGCCACCTGTCCGGAGTACACCCGCAGATAGACGAGCCGGCCGAAGAACGGATGTGCGGCGACCTTGAACGCCAAGGCCGCGAAGGGACCGTCGGTATCGGCGTCGCGGTACACCACGATGTCCGTACCCGGCAGGTGCCCGGCCACCCCGCCACTGTCCGACGGCGACGGCAGATAATCCACCACGGCGTCGAGCAGCGGTTGCACGCCCTTGTTCCCCAGCGCCGAACCGCACAGCACCGGGTAGACCTCGGAGGCGACCGTCATCCGGCGGATCGCGCCCTTGATCTCCTCGACGGTGAATTCCACACCGCTCGAGAATTTCTCCAGCAGCCCCTCGTCCGACTCGGCGACCGCCTCCATCAACTCGCTCCGATACCGTCGCGCCAGTTCGGCCGACCCGTCCGGAATGGCCACCGTGCGGTACCGCATCCCGAAATCATCGGCATCCTCCCACACCTTCGCGGTCATCTCGACCAGGTCGACAATGCCCTCGAAGGTGTCCTCCGCACCGATCGGCAACTGGATGACCAGTGGTTTCACCCCGAGCCGAGCAGTGATGGACGCTACGGTGGCGCCGAAATCCGCACCGCGTTTGTCCATCTTGTTCACAAAGCAGATCCGCGGCACACCATAGCGATCCGCCTGCCGCCATACCTGCTCCGACTGGGGGTTCCACGCCTTCTTTGGCATCGAAAACCACCACGGCGCCGTCGAGCACTCGCAGGCATCGCTCCACTTCGACGGTGAAGTCGACATGACCCGGAGTGTCGATGATGGTGATCCGGTGCTCGTTCCAGAAACAGGTCGTCGCGGCGGCGGTGATGGTGATACCGCGTTCGCGTTCCTGCGCCATCCGGTCCATCGCCGATGTGCCGTCGCGCACCTCACCGAGTTTGTGGGTGACACCGGAATAGAACAGGACACGCTCGGTGGTGGTCGTCTTACCGGCATCGATATGCGCCATGATGCCGATATTGCGCAACCGGGCCCGCTCGTCTCGTCCTCGCGTCATCGCGGGAACTCCCCTCGCATCAATCGTTTCGTCGTACAGGACGACACTCGCCGAACTGATGCGTTCCGCGACGGCGCGAGCGTCACGCGGTATGCCGACAGCACACCGGATGGCGCCCGTCGACTACCGCAGCTGCGGACCTCCCGAAACCATGCCCACCTGTATACCGCCCACCGCACACACCGACAACGGGATTTCCCCCGACACGGCAAAGGGCCGCTCCCCGAAGGAAGCGGCCCTTTCTCGTAAGACCGGGTCTTACTTGATGATCTTCGTGACGCGACCGGCGCCGACGGTGCGGCCACCCTCGCGGATCGCGAAGCGCAGACCCTCGTCCATGGCGACCGGCTGGATCAGCTTCACCGACATCTCCGTGTTGTCGCCGGGCATAACCATTTCGGTGCCCTCGGGCAGGGTCACAACACCCGTCACGTCAGTGGTACGGAAGTAGAACTGCGGACGGTAGTTGTTGAAGAACGGGGTGTGGCGGCCACCCTCGTCCTTCGACAGGATGTAGGCCTGACCCTCGAACTCGGTGTGCGGGGTGGTGGTGCCCGGCTTGATGACGACCTGGCCGCGCTCGACATCCTCACGCTTGATACCGCGGATCAGCAGACCGGCGTTGTCACCGGCCTGAGCCGAATCCAGCATCTTGCGGAACATCTCGATACCGGTGATGGTGGTCTTGGTCTTATCCGGACGGATGCCGACGATCTCGACTTCCTCGTTGAGGTTGATCACGCCGCGCTCCACACGACCGGTGACCACCGTGCCACGGCCGGTGATGGTGAACACGTCCTCGATCGGCATCAGGAACGGCTTGTCGGTCTCACGCACCGGGTCCGGGATGGACTCGTCGACCGCGTTCATCAGCTCGAGCACCGACTCGGTCCACTTCGGGTCGCCCTCGAGCGCCTTCAGACCGGACACGCGCACGACCGGGGCGTCCTCGTCGAACTCCTGCGAGGCCAGCAGTTCGCGGACCTCCATCTCGACGAGCTCGAGGATCTCCTCGTCGTCGACCATATCCGCCTTGTTCAGCGCGACCAGGATGTAGGGCACGCCGACCTGACGGGCGAGCAGCACGTGCTCACGGGTCTGCGGCATCGGGCCGTCGGTGGCGGCGACCACGAGGATGGCACCGTCCATCTGGGCCGCACCGGTGATCATGTTCTTGATGTAGTCGGCGTGACCGGGGGCGTCGACGTGCGCGTAGTGGCGCTTCTCGGTCTGGTACTCGACGTGGGAGATGTTGATCGTGATACCACGAGCCTTCTCCTCCGGCGCCTTGTCGATCTGATCGAAGGCAAAGCTTTCGTTCAGATCCGGGTACTTGTCCGCCAGCACCTTGGTGATCGCTGCGGTCAGCGTGGTCTTGCCGTGGTCGACGTGACCGATGGTGCCGATGTTGACGTGCGGCTTCGTCCGCTCGAACTTCGCCTTCGCCACTGTGGTGTCCTCCTGGACTTGTTGGTGCTTGCTAGTTGCAGCAGTGCGGATTATTTACAGGGGGTCGTACTGACGATCCGGGAATCACTCCCCGGTCGCCTTGGCGATGATCTCCTTCGACACGTTGGCCGGAACCTCCGCGTACGAATCGAACACCATGGAGTAGTTCGCCCGGCCCTGGGTCTTCGACCGCAGGTCGCCGATGTAGCCGAACATCTCCGAGAGCGGAACCAGCGCCTTGACGACACGGGCACCACTGCGTTCCTCCATGGCCTGGATCTGACCACGGCGGGAGTTCAGGTCGCCGATCACATCGCCCATGTAATCCTCGGGCGTGGTGACCTCGACCGCCATCATCGGCTCGAGAATCACCGGACCGGCCTTGCGGGCCGCTTCCTTCAGCGCCTGCGCGCCGGCGATCTTGAACGCCATCTCGGAGGAGTCGACGTCGTGGTACGCACCGTCGAGCAGGGTCACCTTCAGGTTGACCAGCGGGTAGCCGGCCAGCACACCGTACTGCATGGCGTCTTGGGCACCGGCGTCCACCGAAGGGATGTATTCCTTGGGCACGCGGCCACCGGTGACCTTGTTCTCGAACTCGTAGTGCGCCCCGTCCTCGCCGACGAACGGCTCCAGGGCGATGATGACCTTCGCGAACTGGCCCGAACCACCCGTCTGCTTCTTGTGGGTGTACTCGAGCTTCTCCACCGTCTTGGTGATGGTCTCCCGGTAGGCCACCTGTGGCTTGCCCACATTCGCCTCGACCTTGAACTCGCGTTTCATCCGGTCGACCAGGATGTCCAGGTGCAGCTCGCCCATACCGCCGATGACAGTCTGGCCGGTCTCGGAGTCCAACTTCACCGAGAAGGTGGGGTCCTCTTCGGCGAGCTTCTGGATCGCGGTCCCCAGCTTCTCCTGGTCGGACTTGGTCTTGGGCTCGATGGAGACCTCGATGACCGGGTCGGGGAAGGTCATGGACTCCAGCACGATCTGGTTGTTCGGATCGCACAGGGTGTCACCGGTGGTGGTGTCCTTGAGACCGATCACCGCGTAGATGTGGCCGGCGGTCACCGACGGAACCGGGTTCTCCTTGTTGGCGTGCATCTGGAACAGCTTGCCCAGCCGCTCCTTCTTGCCCTTGGTCGCGTTGATGACCTGCGCACCGGAGTCGACCTTGCCGGAGTAGACCCGGACATAGGTCAGCTTGCCGAAGAACGGGTGCACCGCGATCTTGAACGCCAGCGCGGCGAACGGCTCGTCGGCGCTCGGCTTGCGGCTGAGTACCTCGTCCTCCTTGCCGGGGACGGTGCCCTGCACCGACTCGACGTCCAGCGGCGAGGGCAGGTAGTCGACCACGGCGTCGAGCATGGGCTGCACACCCTTGTTCTTGAACGCCGACCCGCACAGGACGGGGTAGAGCTCGGAGTTGACCGTCATCTTGCGGATGGCGCCCTTGATCTCTTCGACCGTGAGCTCCTCGCCGCCGAAGAACTTGTCCAGCAGCGCCTCGTCGGACTCGGCGACCGTCTCCAGCAGTTCCTGCCGGTACTGTTCGGCCTTCTCCGCCAGCTCGGCCGGGATCTCCTGGACCTCGTACTTCTCACCGAGCTTGGTCTCGCCGGTCCACACCTTGGCGTTCATCTCGACCAGGTCGACGATGCCCTCGAAGGTGTCCTCCGCGCCGATCGGCAACTGGATGACCAGCGGCTTGGCCCCGAGACGGTCCTTGATGGTCTGCACGGTGAAATAGAAGTCCGCACCGAGCTTGTCCATCTTGTTGACGAAGCAGATCCGGGGCACGTCGTACTTGTCGGCCTGTCGCCACACCTGCTCGGACTGCGGTTCGACGCCTTCCTTACCGTCGAACACGGCCACCGCGCCGTCGAGCACGCGCAGCGAACGCTCCACCTCGACGGTGAAGTCGACGTGACCCGGCGTGTCGATGATGTTGATCTGGTTCTGGTTCCAGAAGCAGGTCACCGCGGCGGAGGTGATGGTGATGCCGCGCTCCTGCTCCTGTTCCATCCAGTCGGTGGTCGACGCGCCCTCGTGGGTCTCACCGATCTTGTAATTGACGCCGGTGTAGTAGAGGATGCGTTCGGTTGTCGTCGTCTTGCCCGCATCAATGTGGGCCATGATGCCGATGTTGCGGACCTTGTTCAGGTCGGTGAGCACGTCCTGTGCCACGGAAATCTTCCCCGCTCGTAGCTAGTTGGGATTCTCGGCGACGACCCGGTGCGGCCGTCTTCATATCAAGGCCGGAAGCGAAACCTTGGTGCCACTTCCGACGCTGGGTGCGATACGGCGTGTTCGAAAGCCTGCCCGGTGACGACCGGTCGCCGTCACCGGGTCCGACCGACTATGCCGTCTGCCTCCCGACCCCACAGCCTGGGCCGGGTAGACGTCACCAGCGGTAGTGCGCGAAGGCCCGGTTGGACTCGGCCATCTTGTGGGTGTCCTCGCGGCGCTTCACCGACGCACCCAGGCCGTTGCTGGCGTCGAGCAGCTCGTTGGCCAGGCGTTCGACCATGGTCTTCTCCCGACGCTGCCGGGAGAAGTTCACCAGCCAGCGCAGGGCCAGGGTATTGGCGCGCCCCGGGCGAACCTCGACCGGAACCTGGTAGGTGGCACCACCGACACGGCGCGGCTTGACCTCGAGCGAGGGCTTGACATTGTCCAGTGCCCGCTTGAGGGTGACGACCGGGTCGGTGCCGGTCTTCTCACGTGCCTGCTCCAGCGCGCCGTAGACGATGCGCTCGGCGGTGGACTTCTTGCCGTCGAGCAGGATCTTGTTGACCAGCTGGGTGACCAGCGGCGACCCGTAGACCGGGTCGTTGATCAACGGACGCTTGGGTGCGGGGCCCTTGCGCGGCATATCAGCTCTTCTCCTTCTTGGCGCCGTAACGGCTGCGGGCCTGCTTGCGGTTCTTCACACCCTGGGTGTCGAGGGATCCACGGATGATCTTGTAACGAACACCGGGGAGGTCCTTCACACGACCGCCGCGGACGAGCACCATGGAGTGCTCCTGCAGGTTGTGACCCTCGCCCGGGATGTAGGCCGTGACCTCGACCGCGCTGGTCAGCTTCACACGTGCGACCTTGCGCAGCGCGGAGTTCGGCTTCTTCGGGGTCGTGGTGTACACGCGGGTGCACACGCCACGACGCTGCGGGCTCCCCTTGAGCGCCGCGGTCTTCGTCTTCGCGACCTTGTCGCGGCGACCCTTGCGGACCAGCTGGTTGATGGTTGGCATAGACCGGCTTTCCTTATTGGTTATTGCGGTGTGGTGTAGGTCTGTCTGTATTCAGTTGCGGCGCCCACGCACCCTTGTTGGTCGCGAGCTCTCTCCGGGCCCGACGTTCGCGCCGCCTGTTCATCGAGCTTTAACCCGCACGTCCAACCACGTTTCTCGCGTCCCGAGGTCGGGCGTGTCGCACGCAGTTCGATTCCCACTTTCCGGGCACGCCGAATCTGTCGGCCGCTCTCGCTGGCCTACGGTACTGCGCTCGAACCGGCCCGCTGCTTCCGGGCACAGCGATCCACTGTACTCGGGCGTAGGAAGAGGGGTCAAAGGGGGGTCGACAACGACCCTGCACCCGCCGAAACCCAGCGATCACCGCGCCAGGTTCACGGTGAGTTCTACCAGTTTCTTGGCCGCTGCGCACGGATCCGGATGGGAACTGCCCGGCCGATAGTTGACCCACCAGCCGACCACACCGGAATCCGCGGCGCGTGCGCTCACCCCACACGAATCGGGATCGTTCGGCCGCCGGATCTCCAACGCCAGAGTGCCCTGCACCGAGGTGTTCGTGGTGGTGTAGCCGAGTCTATCGTTGGTCGACCGCTCATTGCGCAGGTTGCCGTTCTCGTACCAGTTGAGCGTGGCCATACCGATACCGCCCGGCGCGCTCTCCAGATCCCACATGCAGACGGCGCCGTTGAACGAAGGTCTCGGGCTACCCCCGCCGACCGCGTCCGCGATCTGCTCCTCGGTCACCACGTGGCATTCGCGCAGCAGTTTGTCGAAATTCATGTTGACCTGGGTGCTGCCTCCGACCGGGTTCGCGGATCCGGGGACGGTGTCGCCACATGCCACCCCGGCACCTCCCACCAGCACCACGAGCGCAACCACCCCCGCAGCGCCACGTGCCCTCATACCGGTCCTCATTTCAATCGCTGGATGGTCAGCTCGGCGAGCTTGCGGTTCTTCTCACACGGATCGGCGTTCCTGCTCCCGAAGAAGCCCACATCGCTGGACCATTCGAAAAAGTCGTCGTCGAGTTGGACCGCGAGGTCACAGATGCCGCCGTCCGCCGTGGAATCCTGGAAACCGGGATGGCCCACGACCGTGATCCGCTGCGGATTACGGCCCTGCGCGGTGACCCAGGCCAACTCACGATCGATGGGACTGCCGCGGTACCAGGCGAATGTGATACTGGACGAACCGATCCCTCCCGCCTGCCAGTTGCATCCCACGGCGTTCTTGAAGACCTGAACCGCCGGCCCCAGCCCCGCGATCGTGCTCACCTCCTCATCGGTGACGTGGCCGCACTCACCCGCGAACGGTCCCAGCGGGACGACCTTCGGCGGAGGTCGTAGTGACCCGGCCGAATCATCCGAATCACCCTCCGCCCCGCAGGCCGACACCAGCAACGCCAAGGCCAGCCCGCCGATGATCACTCGCGCCATCCGCATGCCCACGACTCTACCGACGCACCAACCGCTCCGGCGGTCCGAGACGATGACGACCCATCCGCGCCGACCCGACCGCGCCGACCCTTGCTTCCGGAGCGGCGCCTCCCTACACTGAGCCTTATCTCAAAGTGTTTCTCCTACAATATCTTTGGGAGAGCGGGGCGGGTCTCAACAGCTTATCGGGAGGGGGTTCGCTTTCTTCGTCATGACCGAGGTCATCCATAAGAGGCCGACCGGATCGGACCGGCCGGCGTAAGGAACTCGGCATCATGCACCGAATACACGCCCTATCGGCTTGTTTATACAAACGCATGGAGCCCAGATGAAAAGTGCTATGAAAACAGCCTTGGTTACCGCGATCATCGGTATCGCCCTCACCGCGGCTTCGGGTACCGCGACGGCGACGAATGCCATTATCGGCCACTATCCGAGCCACCGGGCCTGCATGCAGGTGGGGGAGAATCTGTTCGGTCCCTGGCACGGTCAGTACTGGTGCAACCCGGTGGAGGGTACGGACCAGTGGCAATTGCGCCGCGGTTCCGGAACCCCGTAACGCGCGGCACCGCACCTCAGGACCCGATTTCCCGAACCCCTAGGTGCTGCGGAGTCTTCCCGAAGGCAACCGGCCGTCCGGGAGGATTCCGCGTCGCACCGAGTTCACGGGCACCCGGTCACAGGTTTCCCCGGGCGTCCTGGTCCCGTTCCAACGCCTGGAAGAGCGCCTTGAAGTTACCCTTGCCGAAGCCCAGGGAACCGTGGCGTTCGATCAGTTCGAAGAACACCGTGGGACGATCGGTCAGGGGTTTGCAGAAAATCTGCAGGAGATAGCCGTCTTCATCGCGGTCGACCAGAATGCCGTGGCGCCGCAATTCCTCGATGGGAACCCGGACCTCGCCGATTCGGGCGCGCAATTCGGGGTCGCGGTAATAGGTGTCGGGAGTGGAAAGGAATTCCACGCCTTCTCGGCGCAGGGCATCGACACAGCCCAGGATATCGGAGGTGGCCAGGGCTATATGCTGGACACCGGGGCCGCGGTAGAACTCCAGATATTCGTCGATCTGGGAGCGTTTCGGACCGATGGCCGGTTCATTGAGCGGGAATTTCACGCGGTGATTGCCATTGGCGACCACCTTACTCATCAAAGCCGAGTATTCGGTGGCGATATCGTCGCCGACGAATTCGGCCATATTGGTGAAACCCATGACACGGCGGTAGAACCCGACCCATTCGTCCATCCGCCCCAGTTCGACATTGCCCACCAC
Source organism: Nocardia brevicatena NBRC 12119 (assembly GCF_000308495.1). Classification (GTDB taxonomy): domain Bacteria; phylum Actinomycetota; class Actinomycetes; order Mycobacteriales; family Mycobacteriaceae; genus Nocardia; species Nocardia brevicatena. The sequence continues at coordinate 94,951 of NZ_BAFU01000078.1, forward strand.
GTGATCGATCGCCCGGAACAGGCGGGCGGGGGCGTCGGGTCGGGGCCGGTACGTCGACGTGCGCGCCACATAGCCGGGCAGATACGGACCGGTGTAGCCGGAACGGTCCACGAGAGTGTGGCGGGTTTCCCCGTAGGTCGCCAGGGCGGCGCTGCGGACGGTACCGAATTCGTCGCTCTCGTCATGCGGTTCGACCAGCACGGTGGCGCCGTGGTCGCGGGCCCAGCGCACACAGCGGTCCACATCGGGAACTTCGAGCGCGATATCGACGACACCGTCGCCGTGCCGGCGGTGGTGCGCGATCAGCGGACTGTCCGGATCGACGGCGCCCCGCACCACGAACCGTACCCCACCACTGCACAGCACGAATGCCTTGTGGTCCCGGTTGCCGGTCTCCGGGCCGGAATACGCCACCAGCCGCATCCCGAACGCCGATTCCAGGAAATGTGCGGTCTGAGTGGCATTGCCGACCACCCACACCAGGGCATCCCAACCGATCACCGGGAAGGGGTCGGTATCGATGTCATGATCAACCAGGCCGACGAGCCCGCGCAATTCTTCTTCGGCGGGGGATGCCCGCCGGTCCTCCGGAGTGGGCGCGATGGTCATGAAACCAGGAAATCCCCACCCGAACGAGTAGGCAACACCATGGTCCAACAGTGGACACTCTGGTGATTCGGCCTAGTAGTTGCCCCGAAATGCTGGACAATTTGAATAGCAGAACGGAGGGCAGCCATGTCCCGTACGCCGGCGAAACTGGACGAGCTCGATCTCGCCATCCTCACCGCCATGCACGAATACCAGAAGGCAGGTGTGCTCGAGCTGTCCCGACGCACCCGCGTGGCACGGGCAACTGTGCAATCCCGGATCAACCGGATGGAGGAGGCCGGCATCATCGCCTCCTACGATCCGCAGATCGATATCACCGCCGCGGGTTTCGATGTGCAGGCCTTCGTCACCCTGGAGATAGCCCAGGGGGCGCTGGATATGCTGGCGGTCGAACTGGAGACGATCCCCGGGGTCTTGGAGGCGTACGCGACGACCGGTATGGGCGATGTGCTGTGCCGGATCGGCGCGGATTCCCATGCGGGGCTGCAGGGCGTGCTGCTCAGTATCGACCGGACCAGTTCGGTGGTCCGGTCGCACAGTGTCATCGTGCTCTCCACGGTGGTTCCCCGCCGTGCCCTACCTTTGCTGCGCACCCGGGTCGCCACCGGAACCACCAAGGCTCCGGCCTATCGGGACGTCCGCGAGCCCTGAGGGACGGCCCGCACGCCGCATGGCGCGGACACCGAACTCAGGGCGTGGTATCGGCGCCGATGTCGAGAATCTCCACCGCGGTCCGCAGTTCGGGTTCCGGGAAGCCCAGCGGCGCGTAGGCCTCGGCCTCCACCTCGGCCCGCTCGGCCGCCGTCCACGGACACAGAGGCGATATCCGCAGCCGGGCGGCGGCGTATCTGTCGCAGGCGAACTCGACAGTCGGGTCCACCGGCTCGAAATAGTGTTCCCTCTCGTCCGTGAATCGGCAGCGGCCGGCACCCACGTGAGGGTGTCGACCGCGGTGGTGTGCGGGGTGCTCGGCTTCTCGAAGCAGAAGTATCACAAGTGGTTGCGTAAGTTTGTCGGCGACCGCGACCGGGACGAGACGCACTTGATCAACGCAGTGCGCGACGTCTGGGATGAGCGCCGCTGTCAGGGAACCGGCCGAGCGCTGATGAACTCATCGACGGCTGGGCGGTATCGGAGCGTCGCGTGCGGCGGATCTGCTCGCAGGAGGGCAGGTTCTCGGTCGCGCACCACCGCAGGGGTCGGAAGAAGCACCGCCGGCCCGGTCCCGCGGTGCACGACGGTCTCGTACACCGCGAGTTCACCGCCGACACCCCGAACCGGTTGTGGCTCAGGGACAGCACTGAGCACCACACCAGCAAGGGCAAGCTCTATCCCTGTGCGGTCGAGGATGTGTTCTCGGACCGGACCCGTGGGGATACTCGATCGGCGACCGAATGAAAGCGCGCTTGGCCGTCGACGCGCTCACCGACGCCCGCGAACCGGCGCAGGACGCCCACCGGGATGATCGCCCACTCGGAGAGGGGACCGCAGTTTCGATCCCGGCGCTATCGCCGTGCGTTGCGCCGATTCGGGTTGCGCGGACCGATGGGCCAGGTCGGTGCGTGCGCGGACAACGCGGCGATGGAATCGTTCTTCGGCCTGCTGCAGAAGAACGTCCTCAACCAGCACTTCTGGGGCATCCGCGAGCAGTTCCGGCTCGCGACCGTGCACTGGATCGAAGCCCGCTACCACCGCAGACGCCGACAGCGCCGGCTCGGGAAGTTGACCCCCGTCGAGGAGGGTCATGCGCACGACCGTGCGCTCCCGCAGTGTCGTGGGCACGGTCGCCGGATCGAAATCGGCGATCCGGCTCCACAGCACGACGAGGCGGCACCACCTTCTGGGACGCAGACCCACCGGGCGGGCGCAAACCTCGTGCGCCGAGAGAGTGGAGCGCCGCAACGGCAGTTGGCGGGCCGGCAGGGCGCGGTTGGGCACCCGATTCGACAGTTCCACGGCGCCTCGCCCGTCGGCCGCGCGCTCAGCGCAACGTGACGACGACCTTTCCCGTGGCAGTGCGATTCTCCAGCGACGCCACCGCGTCGGCGGCCTTGTCCAGCGGGAACAGCACCGGCTGCGGCGGCGCGATTCTGCCGGCGGCCAGCAGCGGTTCCACCTCGGCCCACTGTTCGGCCAGGTACCCCGGATGCGACATCATCCAGGCGCCCCACCCCGCGCCGACCACCTCGACATTGTTGAGCAGCAGCCGATTCACCTTGACGGTGGGGATCTCGCCGCCGGTGAACCCCACCACCAGCAGCCGGCCCGCGGGTGCCAGCGATCGGATGCTGTCGGTGAACCGGTCCCCGCCCACCGGGTCGAGCACGATATCCACGCCCCGGTTGCCGGTCAGCTCCTTGACCCTGGCCAACCATCCGTCGGTGAGCACCACATCGGTGGCCCCGTTCGCCCGCGCGGTCTCCGCCTTTTCCTCCGTGCTGACCACGGCGATCACCCGGCCCGCACCGAGGGCCGCGGCCATCCGCAGTGTCGAGGTGCCGATACCGCCCGCGGCGCCGTGCACCAGCACGGTCTCACCCTCGGTCAGCCGGCCGCGGGTGCGGAGACAGAAGTGCACGGTGAGGTCGTTGAACAGAATCCCCGCACCGGCCTCCATCGAGATGTTGTCCGGTAGTCGGAACACCATCTCCGCGGGGGTCACCGTCACCTCGGCCATGGCATTGCCGAGCAGGGTCAGCGCGAGCACCCGGTCGCCCGGCTTCACATGCGCGCCCTCGGGAGCCTCGCGGACCACGCCCGCGACCTCGCCGCCGACGATATAGGGCATCTCGGGTTTCATCTGGTACAGCCCGCGCGTCATCAGCACATCCGGAAAGGCCACACCGGCCGCGTGCACGTCGATGACCACTCCGCCCGGGAAGACCTGCGGTTCCGGGATATCGACGATCTCGATCGCTTCCGGTCCATCGAGCCTGCTGACCTGAGCTGCGCGCATTTGCCGACCTTTCTGTCCGTGCCGTCGACGCGACCCGTCGCGCCGAACGGCCTTCCGGATCCACCTAACCGTCTCGCGACAGCCGCTGTCCAGATACCCGGGTTCACCGGGCCGAGCAAGCTCCGATATGACGGGACAAAGGGTCCATCGGCGGACAACCGACCACCGATCGGCACCGCGCCCGGGCCTGCCGATCGGACGGCTCGGCGCAAGAATGTGACGCACGCCCCGTAAAGTCGTCTCACAAGAGCACCGCAGAAGTACCGCGGACACCGTGCAGCGCGAGGAGCACAAGTGTCACTCGATCAGCCACTCGCCCCGCTTCCCCAGGAGGGCAGGGGCTTCGCTTCGACGTGGCCCGTCCGGGCCGGCGACGTGGATCCGTACAACCGGGTGCGGCTCGACAGTATCGCCCGCTATCTGCAGGACATCGCGTGGGAAGAACTGCAGCAGACGATGCTGCAACGCACCGACCCCGCGTGGATCATCCGCCGCACCGTCATCGATGTGATCCGCCCCGTGCTGTGGCCGGATCGGGTCCATCTGCTGCGCTGGTGCTCGGCCATGTCCACCCGGTGGGCCAATATGCGGGTCCAGATCACCAGCGAAAGCGGCGGCCTGGTCGAGACCGAGGGCTTCTGGATCAATATCAACGAGTCGAACAATATGCCGGCGCGGATCAGCGACGAGGGGCTGGCGTATCTGGCGCGAACCACACAGGAGCAGCGGCTGCGCTGGCGGCCCTGGCTCGTCGACACCACCCCGCCGGAATCGGATACCGATCTGCCGTTCCCGCTACGTGCCACCGATATCGACCAGTACAACCACGTCAACAATGTCAGCTACTGGCAGGCCGTGGAACAGTTCCTGGTGGACTATCCCAAGCTGGTGAGCAGCCCCTACCGCGCCGTTGTCGAGTACGTGGCGCCGGTGCTGGCCCGCCAACACATCAGCGTCCGCAGCCGGTACGAACCCGGCGACCGCACCGGGGGACGGCCCACTCTGCGGCTCTGGTTCGTCGTCGAGGGAACCACGACCACCGTTGTCCGGATCATGCCCCTCCCCCACTGACCCGGCCCGCCCCCACCTCCTGAGGCACATCGCCTGGGCGGCCGGGCACCCCATTCCGGCCCGAACCGCCCACAACGATCCGCACCGGAGGAATCGCGCGGGCAGGAATGACCGGCTCACCCACGCTGCCATCCCGTAGCGTCAGCGTTACTTCCCCGGGACCCACCACCCGGCGATCACTGGCCCGCCCCGGCCGCACCCCTCGGAGCGGAGCCCTGGTCTCTGCCTCACGAGAGGAGGAAGCCCCAGACAATAGACCCCGCCCCACGCCCCCTCGGACATCTCACCCAACGGTCGCAGCCCGCCCCGGGTCCGGACCACCCGAAGCGACATCGCCTCGGCGGCGGCGCGGAGAACTCGGCGGCGGCGCGGAGAAAGAGAACAACCAGGGCCACGAAGACCCCGACAGCACCACCGCTGGCGCCCCGATCGAACACAGCCCGCCCCGGCCCCGACCACCCGAAGCGACATCG
>NZ_BAFU01000077.1 GCF_000308495.1 Nocardia brevicatena NBRC 12119
ATGCCGACCATGTCGTCCAGCACGGCCGCCCCGCGTCCGGCGATCGGTGTGCCGATCGGGATATCGGTGCTTGTGCTCATCCGAGCCAGCAGAACCGCCAATGCGGCATGGATCACCATGAAAAGCGACGAACCATGCCGACGCGCCAACTCTCGCAGCGCCCCGATCAACTCCACGTCCAGGGTGTAGTCGAGCGTGGCACCCCGATGCGACGCCACCGTCGGCCGTGGCCGATCGACCGGCAAACGAAGCTCCTCGACGACTCCGTCCAAGGCCTCGGTCCAATACCGAACCTGCTGGGCGACCAGCGATTCCGGGTCGTCGGGCGAGCCGAGGACGGCTTGCTGCCACAACGCGTAATCCGCGTACTGGACAGGCAGAGGCGCCCACGACGGGGCTTCTCCACGGACCCGTGCGGCGTACGCGGTCGCCACATCACGGGCCAGCGGCACCATCGAAAAGCCGTCCGCGGCGATGTGGTGCACCACAACGGCCAACACGTATTCCGGTTCCGTACCGCCATCCGTACGGAACAGCCGGGCGCGCACCGGCACCTGGGTGCTCACATCGAAGCCTTCGGTGACGAATTCGGTAACCGTGGCGATCAGCCGATTCGGCGGAACAGGTACCGGAGCCGGCTCGCGATCGACGTCGTCGACGGGTTCGATCAGCTGGATGAGCGTCCCGTCGTGATCCGGGTAGCGGGTTCGCAAGGACTCGTGCCTGCGCAACACGTCGACCATGGCGGATCGCAGGGCGTCGACGTTCAACTCGCCACGCAGCCGAATCACGATCGGCACGTTGTACGCGCCAGAAGTGGTGTCGTACTGGTTGAGAAACCACATCCGTTGCTGGGCCGGCGCCAACGGCACGAGATCGGGGCGCGGCCCGGCGATCAGTGGCGGACGCTGCCGTCCTCTACCGGCCTGTTGCTCGATACGGGGTGCGAGCGTCGCTACTGTAGGCGCCTCGAACAGCAACTGCACCGGAATCTCGGTATCCAATGCGGCCCCGAGACGCGCGGCGACCCGCGTCGCGCCCAAGCTGTCGCCGCCGAGGGCGAAGAACGAGTCGTCGAGTCCGACGGTGTCGGTGTGCAGTACGTCGGCGAATGTTTCCGCGATGGTGCGCTGGATGGGGGTTCGCGGCGGGCGGAACGGTGCGGTGTCGGTGAACACCGGTTCGGGTAGGGCCTTGCGGTCGAGCTTGCCCGTGGGTGTGAGTGGGAGGTGGTCGAGCACCATGATCGCCGACGGGATCATGAAGGACGGGAGCCGACGGGCGAGGTGTTCGGTCAGGGCCGTGGTATCGATCGTATGCCCGGAGGCTGCGACGACGTAGCAGACCAGTCTCTGGGTGCCGGAGTTGTCGCGGTGGCCGATCGTGGTGGCGAAGCCGACGTCCTGGTGGGCGGTGAGGGCGGCATCGATCTCACCGAGTTCGATACGCAGACCACGGATCTTGACCTGGAAATCGGACCGGCCCAGGTATTGGATCGTTCCGTCGGGCCGCCACCGGGCCACGTCCCCGGTGCGATACATACGCGCGCCGGGTGCCCAGGGGCAGGCCGGGAAACGCTCGGCGGTCAGGCCCGCCCGCCGATGGTATCCGCGGGCCAGCAGCGGACCGGCGATATACAGCTCACCCGCCACCCCCACCGGTACCGGTTGCAGCCGCTGATCCAGCACCCACGCCCGAACGCCGCGAATCGGTTCGCCGATGGTCACCAGCTCGCCCGCCTCCAGTGGCGAGGTCAACGTGGCGGCGATGGTGGTCTCGGTGGGCCCGTACTCGTTGTAGATACGACGACTCCGGCCCCAACGCTCGACCAGCTCGGTGCCGTACTCTTCGCCACCGACCACCAGGTCACCCAAATCCGGCAGCGGCCACCGGCCGCGGTCCACGGTGGACAGCACAGAAGGTGTGATGAGGGCATGGCTGATGTGTTCGCGATCGAGCAGCCGACCCAACTCGTCACCACCGAACACGGCATTGGGCGTGATGACCATGGTCGAGCCCGTGCACAACGCCAGCAGAAGTTCCAAAACCGCCACATCGAAACTCGGTGACGCCGAATGCGCGACACGGGAAGAAGGCCCGATACCCATCGCATTCCGATGTACGGCAACGCAGTTACCGAGCCCTCGATGGGTTACCGCCACCCCCTTGGGCAGACCGGTCGAACCAGAGGTGTAGATGATGTAGGCGACATCGTCCACACGTAACCCACGCACCCGCTCCCCGTCGGCGACCGGACGGTCACCGGCCTCGTAGAGATTGTCGAGGTCATCGAGTATCTGCCAGTCGATGGTGTCGGGCAGTTGTGGGCGTATAGGGGATATGGTGAGGCCGATCATCGCTTTCGAATCGGTCGCCATATGGGTGATGCGCTCGGCGGGATAGGCC
>NZ_BAFU01000076.1 GCF_000308495.1 Nocardia brevicatena NBRC 12119
CGGTTGATGGACAACGAGCTACTGGCCGAAATCACCAGCGCGTTCGATGTGAGACGCCTGTTCATCAATCGTGTCTCCGAGCGTGGCCACTGATCCGTAGTTGGAGGGCGGCTCGGTGGTTGACCAAGTCCGCATGGTCTCGCCCTGGTTGGGGTGCCGGTAAGAATCGTGTCACCAGGTACATGCAACGGGGTTGTCCCTGGTCGGACGCTTGACGATCTCGAATGTCGTTGGTGGCGAGTATGGTCGGTGCTCCGGGTCCGATTCTCCGGAAGCCGGCCTCGTGTCCAAGCCAGCTCAGTCGCCGCCGGCAGCGCCGAGGTAGCGGTGCAGGGATGTCTTCGGGATTCCGGTTTTGGCAGTGATTTCGCCGAGGCTGCTGCCTTGGTCGCGCAGCAGGCGGGCGTAGTCGATTTTGTCGTCGGGCCAGGCGGTGGGTCGGCCGATGTGGCGGCCTTTGGCTTCGGCGACGGCGCGGGCGTGGCCGGCGCGTTCGGCGGTGAAGGTGCGTTCCATTTCGGCGAACAGCGCGAGCAGCAGGAACGCGATGCGGGCCATGCCTTCGTCGGCGGTGTTGATCGGGATCGGGTCGGCTAGGGTGCGCACGCCGATCCCTTTGTCGTTCAGGTCGTGAACGAGGTTCAGTACCTCGCGCAGGTTCCGGCCGAGGCGATCGAGGGTGTAGGCGACGATGGTGTCGCCTGGGCGCGCGTATTGGAGCAGTTTGGTCAGGCCGGGTCGGTCGACGGTGGCTCCGGTCTTCTTGTCGACGTAGATCCGTTCGTCGGGCAGTCCGGAGGCGGCGAGGGCGTCGAGTTGGCGTTCAAGGCTCTGTTTGGTGGTGGAGACTCGGGCGTAGCCGAGTTCGAGTCCGCCGGACGGATGCGCCGCCGTGCTTGCCATGCCCGAAATGTACCGGAATTCGACTCCGTACGGGCCTTTCGGAACGGATTCGGCGGAACGACTTCCGGAACGAATTTCGGCCCGGTCGTACCTGGTCGAGGTCGACGGGAGTCCCCACCGTTCGGTCGTTCCACTTCCAAGGATGTGGAACGGCCTCGGAGAGCGCCCTCGTTTCCGTTATGGGGCGCCGGCGTTTTGGGTGGTCATGGACAGCAGTGTCAGGGCGTCGTGTTCTGCTGTGCCTGGCGGGGCTTGGTAGAGCAGCATTCGTTGCTCGTCGCTGGTGTGGTGGAGTATTTCGTTGGCGAGGGTGACCTGACCGATGAACGGGTGCCGGAATGCCGTCTCACCGCCGCGCTTGACCCACACCTCGTGCCGCCGCCACAGAGCAGCGAATTCGCTGCTGGCCGCGGACAACTCATCGACGAGCTCGGCAACGGGTTGTGCGGAAGCGGGTTCGACCGAGCGCAGGTGTGCGACAGTGTTGCGGGCCACCCGGTCCCAGTCGGCGAACAGCATCTTGGCGGTGGGGTGCAGAAAAGTGTAGCGAATCGTGTTGCGGGCCGCTGCGGGCCAGTCGTCGAGGCCAGGCATAAGCGCGAAACCCTCCGGATTGGCCGCCAGCACATCGTTGACATCGTTGAGCACGTAGGCCGGGCTGGGCCGAACCGACTCCAGCAACAATTGCAAGCCGGGCCGGACCGGCCGGAGATCGGCGGGGCGCCGTCGCGGCGAGCGACCGGCGGTTCGGTCTGCGAGAGCGAGCAGGTGAGCGTGCTCGTCGGCGGTCAGTCGCAACGCCCTGGCCAACGCGCCGAGGACCGCGTCGCTGGGCGCGGTTTCCCGGCCTTGCTCGATTCGCGTGTAGTAGTCCACGCTGACCCCGGCAAGCGCAGCCAGCTCTTCACGACGCAGCCCAGGGGTCCGCCGATTGCCCGGTCCGACCGGCAAGCCCACCTCCGCGGGGCCGATCGACCCACGCCGGACCCGAAGGAACTCGGCCATTGCGTTCACAGATCGAGTGTGCCACTCACCCAGCCGCTGCTGCCTGGCCGTAGCACACCCAGGAACAGCGCGGCCTTCCCCGGCATCCGACAGCGGCGCAATCTCGCGGCTATGACTGAGACAATGATCATCGGTGGCGCTTCCGGGATGGGATTGGCCCTGGCTCGTGTCCTCGTCGCAGAGGGCGAAGATGTGACCATCGTCGGCCGATCCGCCGACCGGCTCGCCGCGGCGCGCGCCGGACTGGAGCACGCCGGAGACGGCGGGGTGCACACGAGACGAGCCGACATCAGTCGGGAGGAGGAGGTGGCCGAACTGTTCGTCGGCGACCGGCAGGTGGATCACGTGATTGTGACCGCGGCCGATGCCACCGGCGTGTACGGCCCGACAACCCAGGTCTCCACCGACACAGCCCGTTCGGTCCTGGACACCAAACTGCTGGGTGCATGGCTGGTCGGCAAGCACGCGACCGGGAAAGTGACTGGATCGCTCACCTTCACCTCGGGTATCAACGCGTATCGACCGAATGGATCGAACACGATCATGGCCGCGGCCAACGGTGCGCTGGCCTCTCTCGTGTACGGGCTGGCCATCGAAATGGCACCGGTGCGGGTGAACGTGATATCACCCGGCTGGGTGGACACCCCCATCTGGGACTCGCTCGGCATGGACAAGCAAGCGGCGTTCGCCGACCTGGCCCGCCGACTGCCTGCCCGCCGCATCGGCACTCCCGACGACATCGCCCAGGCATTTCTGGCCGTCATGCGCAACCCGTTCATCACCGCGACCTTGCTGCATGTGGACGGCGGTCACCGCCTCACCTGATCAGACCACAACCGAGCCCACCGCGTTCGACGCGGGCCTGGTCGACATCGAGCGGGCGATGGGCCTGGGCTGATCAGCCTGCGCCGCTGAGGGTGAGCCCGTTTGTCATGTTCAGCTTGACCTCCCCGTACGGCAGGATGTGCTCCCAGAACAGCGGTGTCAGGCCGCGGCGGTCGGCGTCGGTCGCGAGTATGTCAGCGCAGTCTGGGTCATCGAGCAGGTCTTGGATCATCAAAGTGTTGACATAGACAAGCGCGGCCTGGGTGATCTTCAGGCACAGCACGCTGAGTTCCTGTTCGTCGCGGCTGTTGCTGGCCATCTCGCCGGTCTTGCCGTAGAACAGCACCTTGTTGGCGCGGTTCCACGACTCGACCACGTTCAAGCCCGACTCGATCTCGCGTTGCAGCTCCCGGCTGCGCAGGTAGCGGCACAGGAAGATCGTCTTCTGCACCCGCCCCAGCTCGATCATCGCCTGATACGTGGGGTGATTGGCGTTGGCCTTCATGAACCGTCGCAGGATGGCCTCCGTCGAGGCGGTTCGGGTGCGGATCGCGGTGGCGTATTTGAGCATCTGGTCGTACTGCTGCGCGATCAGATCCCAACGAATCGGCCTTGTCAGCGCGGGTCCCAGGTCGGGCCACAGCCCCGTCTCGCCGGCGGCGGGCCGGTACAGCCTGCATTTGTTGATCCGCTTGATCCGGGGCAGCAGGTCGAACCCGAGCAGCCGGGTGATGCCGAACCCGATCTCGGACTGCCCGTGCGAGTCGACGTAGTTGCCTGCCACGTGCATCTCGGTGCCGTGGTGGATCGTGCCCTCCACCATCGCGTGGACCTCGCTGGCTGTGCAGTTGAGCAGCTGCGAGTGGACCACGACCGAGCCCTTCTCCACCGACCAGTAGATCAGCACCCCGCGCCCGCCGTAGCGGGAGTGCCACTCGGTGAACATGTTCTGGTCCCACGACCCGAAATGCGTCGAGTCGCTGGCCACTGCGGTGGAGCCCTCGCCCCACACGCTGGCCCGACGGACCCGGAAGGTGGCGTTGGCGATCTCGATGGCGATCTGCCGCGCCGCCTCCACGCTCAGGTAGCGACGCCGCACGTAGCGGATGTCGTCCTCGCTGTGGCCGTGCTCGCCGCCGGACACCGAACGGATGCCGGTGTTGGTGCCGTAGGCGTAGATCCCCAACAGCATCCGCTCGGCCAGCACCTCCTCAGGCAGGTGGCCCCGGTCGGCCACCGACGTGACCGCCCGCAGACATCCGGTGCGTAGCACCGCCTCCTTCAATACGTCGATCAACGGCACCACGCCCCACCGGGTGCGCACCGCCCTCTTCAGCTTCCGAAGGTTTCGGGGCTCCGCCGCTTTCGGGATCGGCGTCAATTTGATCGCCCCCGAACGGCGTTCGCGGATGTCGAGCCACGGGCAGTTGGGCAGCGCCTCATGCAGCGCGTCCAGATCGGCGCGCATCTCGGCTTGCAGATCGGCGATGAACTCCGTCGGGTCCAGCGGCTTGCGCAACGCCTCGTAATGCTCGGTGCGCCGGGCCTCGAAGTCGACCGGCAGATCCTCGGCCGGGTTACGCCACTTGTCCGCGCCGACCACCCATATCTCCTTGCACCGCAACTGATCCCGCAATGCCTGGAACGTGGCGACCTCGTACACCATCCGCACGACCCGGCGTTTGCCGTGCTTGTCAGGCTGATACGCCAACTCCTGCCAGTCCGCGTTCAAACCGCGGTGACTCGGCGGGTTCTCCTCGGGCGGGTAGTACCGCAGGTTCGCCGCACCGGCGTAGCGGGTCACCAGCTCCAGCGCGTCGAGCACCGGGCGGTGCGCGGTGTTGTTGGAGCGGAACCCCAACACGTCCAGCAGCTTGATCAGCCCGGCCCGGTAATGGCCGGTGTAGGAGCCCTTCAACGTCGCTTTCACCGTCCGCTGATACGTCGGCCCCGACGACTTGAACTCCGCCACCAGATCCCGCAGCGTCGACTGAGACGCCACCGGATACACCGCGTCACGCACCAGCTTCTCCCCGGAATCCACCGTGGCCTCGGCCAGCCGGAACAGCAGATTCTCCTTGCCGGTGACCCGCTCGAACTCCTTGATCAGCTGGTTGGTCACCCGCACCTCGGCGCGGGCGTTGATCCGATGCACCGTCGCGCACAACAAATCCACCAACGTGTCGGTCAACTCGCCATGGCGGCAGTGCAGCAGCGCCGCCAGCAGTGTGTGCGTCACCTCCGGGGCGTGGTCGCGCAGATGGCTCGGCGATTCCACCGCCGCCCGGCCGCGCCAGGCGGTCACGATCTTCGGCGCGATGCCGGCGAACACGTCGTCCGGCAACCCGACCGCGCGCACCGCCGCAAGCTTCTCGATCTCGGCCAGCATCGTGTTCAGGCTGACGTTGCCGGGATCGGACCGGATAGACGCCAGTACCTCGCCGGTGTCCGCGATCAGCGCCCGCATCCGCGCCTTGACCTGTTCGTCGATGCGGGAATCGACCAGCTTGAACAGCAACTCTTCGCCGCGATGCAGTGCCGAGGCCACCACCCGGTCGATGCGGCCGGAGGTCGGCGGCTCGATCTTCTCCACTCGGCACTGGGCCAGGAACTGCTCGCGCACCGCGTCGGCCGCGCGCTCCGACTGCGTGACATGCTCGATCAGCCAGTCGGTCAACGCCTCGGAGTCAGCCACCGAACACTCGCGAAAGCCCAGCTCCTTGCGGACCTGGGCACGGTGCGCCTTGCTGGTGCGCCCGTCGAACTCGTAGAACGCGATCTCCGTGCGAGCCACGGCAACTTGGCGGGCGACGTACTCGACCGCGTCATCGGGGATATCGGAGCGGGCGCGCGGGAACCGGCCGTGCTCGGTGTAGTACCGCAGCATCAAGGCAAACCCGAGTTTCGCCGCGCCTCGCTTGGTCTCGACCAACTTCAATTCGTCGCCCACCAGCGTCCAACGGTCGATCAACTCGTCCTGATCCAGCTCCCTCATCACGCGCGAAAGCTACACCGCGCCAACGCTCCGCAACCACGAATCGAGAGTCTTCATGTACCTGGTGACACGATTCTTACTGGCACCCCTGGTTCGCGGTACGCCGACGGGTTATCGCCGTTCACCTTGCTCGCCGGTCATCGAACCGGCGGCATGGTCACGGTGGCGCTCTTCGACGGCCCGGTGAGCGGATTCGCGGAGTAGCTCGACCTCCAGCTCGAAGAGCGTGAAGAGCAGGGGGATGGTGGGCCTGACCGGCGTCTGGGGTTTCTGTCCTTTCCGGCGCCGGTAGGCGAGCTGCTTGCACGCGGGATTGCAGTGCTCGGGGCGGCGGCCACGCGTACCGGGCCCTGGTTGTGGCAGGGGCCAGCCGCACGCCTTACATGACTTCGCCCGAGTCGGGGACGACTCGTCTGCAGCGAACATGCCGCGCAGTTCGGGCTGCCGTAGCGCCTTGAGCACGTAGCGCAACATAGATGTATCGACCTTTGATCGGTGGCTCTGCTCAGCGATTTCGAGCAGGCCGGGAAGGTCGTAGAAGAATCCGTGGAAGATGTCCGCGAAGAATTGGTCGGCTTTTTCCCAGGTGAGCTGGTGGGAGACGTGGTCGCCGACCGAGTCTCCTCGCCTGCGCCGCCGGGTCATCGGATCTCCTGGTTCGAGTTCTGCTGCGCTTCGGTCTTGCGCCGACCGCGGGCGCGGTGCGCGCGATTGGTGCGGCGTCCGAACGCGGCCGCGAAGGCCTCGAACACTCTGGGCACATCCTCCGGGCGGGCGCGGCGCAGGGCAGTGGTGGCCACGATGATGACCGCTACGGCGAGGACGAGCACCGGCAGCTGCACCCAGAACACCGTCCATCCGGTGGCGATAGTACTGACCGACATGAAGCCCCTTCCAGAAACGACAAAGGCCCCCGGCATGTCGCCGAGGGCCTGGTGAAACGAAAAAAGCCCCAACCGAAAGGGTTTGGGGCTCTCCTGGACACACGTGTGCCCGATGTGAGAAGAGAATAGGCGCGCCGAGCGCGTCATGTCAAAGCCGGGCATCCTTGCAGATAGCGAGGCATATTCGAGGACCGTAGCTACGCGAATGCGCTGCGCGAATTACGTAACGGCATGGAGCAGGAACCACCCAATCGGAGGGTTCTTGCGGCCTGCTACACACTCGACGGTCCCCTCGGCACCGGCTTCCAGCAGGATCGCGAGCTCACGCCGCGATCTCGAACACGGCCGGCTCCCGCAGATCCAGCGCAGCGGTGCGAGGCGAAACCGTATTCACCGCGGCGCAGGAGTGCGCAGGTAGTTGTAGACCGTTTGGCGGGTGACGCCGAACTCGGCGGCCAGCACCGACTTCGACTCTCCGGCCGCGGCGCGCTCACGCAGTTGGGTGATCTGCTCGGTGGTCAGCGCTGGCGCGCGGCCGGTGTAGGTGCCGCGGGCTTTCGCGGCGGCGATGCCTTCGCGTTGACGTTCCAGGATCAGGGCGCGTTCGAACTCGGCGAACGTGCCCATCACCGACAGCAGGAGGTTAGCCATGGGGGAGTCCTCGCCGGTGAAGGTCAGCGATTCCTTGACGAACACCACCTTCACGCCCTTGCCGGTCAGGATGCGGACGAGTCGGCGGAGGTCGTCGAGGTTGCGGGCGAGCCGGTCCATGGAGTGCACAATCACCTCGTCGCCCTCGCGGACGAACGCGAGCAGCTCGTCGAGTTTGGGCCGGCTGGTGTCTTTGCCGGAGGCCTTGTCGACGAAGGTCTTTTCGACGTCGATGCCGTCGAGCTGTCGGACGGTGTTCTGGTCGAGTGTGCTCACCCGGATATAGCCGACCCGCATCCCGAAATCCCTTCCCGCCGACGGATTGTCAATCTGGACTCTATAAACCCAGTGGACAACTGTCAATCAAACGGATAGGGGATTCTATTTTTACGCGTTTCGTCTCGCCGGGTGTTGTCTATTTGGGGTGTACTCCAGATGGACACGCATCCCGAATCGATTCCCATTTGCCCCCAAACGATTCCGCGAGACGGGCAGGGCACGCCGGACACGGTCGTCTCGGAGGCTGCTTGACCGATCGGTCAGGGTGCTACACAATGAGACTCCTGACCGATCGGTCAGGACGTGAGTAGGAAGGTTGTGGTTGGCATGACGACGATGCGGGCCGTGGTGGTATTCACCTCGGGCGGTCCCGAGGTGGTGCGGGTGGAAGAGATCGACCGGCCGACCCCGGGAAGCGGCGAGGTGTTGCTCGAGGTGCATGCGGCCGGGGTGAATCCCGCAGACCTGCGCGGCCGGAGCGGGTTCGCGGACCTGCCGCCGCAGTACCGGCCTCCGATTGCGCGCCCGTCAGTTCCCGGCGCGGACGTCTCCGGTCAAGTCGTTGCTGTAGGCGCGGATGTTGCCGAGTTGTCTGTGGGGGACCAGGTCTATGGTCTTGTGCGCTTCCCGCCGTTCGACGGTCGCGGCCCCGGCCGCACACACGCGGAGTATGTGAACGTGCCGGTCGCCGACCTGGCGCCGAAACCGCACCGGCTCAGCCACATCGAGGCGGCGGCCGTGCCGATGGCGGCGCTGACCGCCTGGCAGCAGATCCACCGGCACGGCGCGGTTGCGCCGGGAGAGCGTGTGCTTGTCGTCGGCGCTGCGGGCGGGGTCGGTCATTTCGCAGTGCAGCTGGCGCGGCTGCACGGTGCCGAGGTTGTCGCAGTCGCGTCGGGTCGACACGAAAAGTTCCTGCGCGAGTTAGGGATCGAGACTTTCGTCGACTACACCGCCGGAGACCCGATCGGGGCCGTCGGCACGGTGGATGTCGTGATCGACTGTGTCGGCAGCGTCGGGGGAGTCGATTCCGCACGCTGGCTGTCGGTCATCGTCGACGGTGGCCGTCTGGTTCCCATCACCCTGGGGTTCTATCCGCCCGAAGAGCTTTCGCGGCGCGGTATCGCGCGAGTCGGCGGACAGGTGCAGTCCAGCGGGGCGGACCTGCGCGAACTGAACAAACTGTTCGACGCCGGCACGCTCACGGTCGCCATCGACAGCGTCTACCCGCTGGAGGACGCCCGCAGTGCGCACGAGCGCGCAGAACGCGGGCACGCCCAGGGCAAGATCGTCCTGGCAATGCCGGCGAGCACCCGGTGACCGCAGGCCGGCGTGACGAGATCCTGGCCGCAGCTCGGGAACTGTTCCTGCGCAAGGGATACGCCGCGACCTCGATCGCCGACATCGCTGCGGCGGTGGGCATCAGCAAGGCGGCGGTCTTCTACCACTTCAAGACGAAGGAGAGCATCACCGCCGAACTGCTGGAATCGCCGTTCACGGCCGTAGCCCGGCTGATCGAGCGAGCCGAGTCGCAGCGGCTGAGCCCAGCGCAGATCCTCGCCGACTACATCGACGGCGCGGCCGAAACCGGCGCCTTGTTCGTCGCATTCGCGACCGACCCTTCGGTGGTCGACCTCATCCCGCAACACGCCGCCGATGCCGCGTGCCGGCGGATCATCGATCTGCTCGCCGGCCCGACCGCAACGCCCGCCGACCGTGTTCGCGCCCGGGCCGCCTTCGCCGTCGCTCAGACCGTCATACCCACACTGCAGGAGAACGCGGGCCTACTCGACGACGCGGCCCGGCGGGAGATCCGCGCCGCCGCGCTGCGGGCCCTCGGCACTGGATCAGGCTCCTGACACAACCCACTCACCGTTCGTGCAGGCGACTTCCGACATCTGTGCACACAACTTCAGACATCGACATCGGGCTGACCGAAGTTCGCAGGTCGAAATGTCTCAGAAGTCAAGCTCAAAACTCAGTCGCATAATCTTGCTACGATGTAAAATAATGAGACAGAGTGAGGAGAGTGAGGCGGCGATATGCGGTACACCTGTTCGACGCGAACCGGCGAAGCGGTGCCCGACCATGTGCGCGACGGCGTCCGTGCGGCCGGATGGCCCGGCGTCGTGCTGCCCAGAACCAGGGTCAGTGACTCGGGGTGTATCCGGTCGTCACCGTTGATCCGTGCGTGTGGGACGAGCGCGTAAGCAAAGGGCAGGGGCCGGAGCTCGACCGCTCCACCCTCACCCTCTGGGAGGCGTGGACCGAGGACCTCGGCGCACCACCGCCCCGGTCGGCGGTGGCGATTGTCGGCTTCGTGTCGCCCGCCACCACGCCCTCGGCGGCGTCGGATGCCCTCGACGCCCTGGCCGGCTACGGTGCCGGGCTCTGGGTGGCCACCGGCTCCCGGCAACCGACGACGCTGACGCTCACCGCATTCGACCTCGCCGATACCTGGGTCGTGCACGCGCAACCCGGCCGGACCAGCGTGCTGGTACGCGGTCGCCGCGGGCCGATCGGTACCGCCCGCCGCACGACGGCGGTACGGCACAAGGAAGAGCTGTTGTTCGCGCGCGCACTGGGCAGCGGGTACGCCCCGACTCCCACCGGGCAGAAAGGCGCATAGATGGATCTCGGCTATGCCCGTGTCTCCACCACCCACCAGGACCTCGAGCGACAGTTGGTTGCCCTCGGCGAGTACGGGATTCCCTCGGAGCGGATCTACGCCGATCGCAAGACCGGCGCCACCATCGACCGGCCGCGGTTCGCCGAGATGCTGGACTACGCCCGGCCCGGGGACACGATCGTAACGCTGACTCTTGACCGGCTCGGGCGCAACCTGCGCGAATGCCTCAACGTCGTGCACGAACTGCGCGAGCGGGGCATCGGAATCAAGACCTTGCGTGACCCGATCCCGATCGACACCACCGATACCTCACCCATGGCCGAGCTCGCCGTGGCGCTGCTGGCCCTGTTCGCGCACATGGAACGGGTTTTTATGCGGGAGCGGGCCGCGCACGCGCATGAAGTCGCCGCCGCGCACGGCAAGCAACCCGGGCGGCCGCGCAAGCTCACCGCGGCCCAGCTCACCGCGGCCGCTGCGGCGCTGGACGCCGGCCAACCGGTCGATGAGGTGGCCGAGGCGTTCGGGGTGTCACGCGCGACCCTCTACCGCTACCGCGCCCAGGGCGACGACACGAACACGGCAGAGACACAGAACGGGTAGGTCGTGAGGTTTTTCCTGGGCAGCCACCAACCGAACTGGCTGGGCAAGGTCACGGGGTTCCGGTAGTAATCGCCGAAATGCCGAACTTCGTTGGATTTTCGGCGATTACTACCGGAACCCCCAACGGTCGGTCGGATTGGCGCGGCGGGTTCGTGACCGTGGTTATCGCCCCCCCCGGTAGGAGTGGCGCAGGGCGAACCGCCGTCCGTAGTCCGCCAATGACGGCTCGTTGCGCCGACGCAGCCCCTCGCCGACCATCAGCACGATGCCGTTGAGGGTCAGGAAGGACGCCGCGTAGATGGGCGCGCCGAACAGTTCGTGCAGGGTATCGAAGAGCAGTGGCCCGAACACCGCGACCGGGAGTGAGGCGACCACGATCAGCCAGGCGAGCCGTTTGGGAACGGTGTCGAGGCGCCCGGTGCTCAGCGTGGAGACGAAACCGGTTACGATCGCGTACCAGTCACGGTGGTAGTGGCCGAGCAGTGCCACCGCCGTCGCTACGTGCAAAGCGACCACGAACGCCAGATACGGGCTGTCCGTGGCGGATTCCTCCGGGTCCAGCAGCGTACTCCAGTTACCTCCGAGCCAACCGGCGATGAGCACGGAGTGGCCCAGGCTCGAGATGGGAAATAGTTCGGTGACACCCTGCACCGCGCCGATCACGGTCGCTTGAAAATAGGTGAGCATCGCGCCGATTCTCGCATGCGCCTCCCGCACTCGCGCTGGGGTGCCGAGGGCGTCCACAGCGACGGATCACCGATTCCGGTGAGATCTGGTCTTCCTCCGCATCGTGCGTGACAAGGGGTGTATGACCGGGCTCTCGAACACCGAGTCGTCGACAGCGAAACGCGTTCCAGGGCAGACAGCTACGGAGAGCCTGCCCCGGACCACTGACCGGATGCAGAAAGGAACCCACTATGGCTCTCACCCCCTTCGGTTTCGACGGCGCCCACGCGGTGCTGACCGGTGCCGCGAGCGGCATGGGCGAGCAGATGGCCTACCAGCTCGCCGAGCGTGGTACCCACCTGGTGCTCATCGACCGTGACGCCGCCCGGCTCGAAGCGGTGGCGAGGAGAGTCCGCGAGCGCCGGCCCGCTCTCGCGGTACACACCGAGGTCGCCGACCTGGCGGATGTCTCGCTCATTCCGGCGCTGATCGACCGGATACTCGCCGTCTCGCCGTCGCCGGCCCTGTTGATCAACAATGCCGGCGTCGCGCTGGGTGGTCGTTTCTCCGATGTCACGGCCGAAGAGTTCGACTGGGTGATGGCGGTCAACTTCAGGGCGCCGGTCGCCCTGTGCCGGGGACTGCTGCCGGAGCTGCGGCAGTCGCCCGGCAGCCATATCGTCAACGTGTCCAGCGTCTACGGCCTCATCGGCGTGGCGGGGCAGTCGGCCTACTCGGCCAGTAGGTACGCATTGCGCGGCTTCAGCGAGGTGCTGCGTCAGGAGCTCGCGCCCGAGGGGATCGGTGTGACCGTCGTGCACCCGGGCGGTGTCCGCACCCGCATCGCCGAAACGGCCCGGGTGGCGGCCGGCATCTCGGCCGAGGAGGAGAAGGCGGGCAAGGAGGCGTTCGAGAAGCTGCTGACCTACCCGGCCGACAAGGCGGCCACCGCGATCCTCGAAGGCGTCCGCAAGCGCAGGCCCCGGGTTCTCATCGCCGCCTCGGCCGTCGTGCCGGACCTCGTCGTCCGACTTCTGCCGGCCCGCTATCCGCGGGTGCTACGGCTCCTGCAGGGCCGCTCCCGTCGTCATGCGGTTCCCGCGTCGGACTCGACCCTCGGGGGTTCGGCCGGGCACTGAGGGACGCGGCGGCGACCGACGGTCGACGGCGGAATGCCGTATGCGCACTTCGCGAGCCGAGGCGTCCCACCACCGCCGGGCGGCGCGGGACAGCCCCGACTGTTCGGCGAAGCCGACCATCCCCTTCACCCTGCCGTACGACCTGTCCGACCAGTTCGTATGGAACGGCGTGACGATCACCGGAGTGCCGAACTTCGCGATCTGCATTGGTTACACCAACGCCTCATCGGCTGGTCTGCAAGGTCCTGTCCTGGATGGAGCGCCGCGGCCACACCGCGGTGCAGCCGCACCCCGACACCGACCTCGCCGCGCGACCGCTGCTGGACCTGGCCTCCGGATACATCCAGCGCTCCATCGGCGCCTTCCCGCAGCAGTGCGAGCGCGCGCCCTGGCGGATACGGCAGAACTACATGCTCGACTCGTTGACCACCCTGCGCGCCGATCCGGACCGGACGCTGGTCGGCACTCGCGGATGCGGCGAACGGGTCGGCGGCGGCGAGGAACCGGCCGAAGCGGCCATATGACACGCCGACCCGCACCGACCCGACCGGTTGGTCACCCTCATGACGCGCCGGACAACCACCTTCGAATACGGCCGAATCCGGAATTCTTGTGCCGTGGTGTTCGGCGGACCCGGTCGAACCAGTCGGGCAACGGTTCTCGCGCGGCAAGCCACATCTGCGGCACCCCGGCGACCGGATCGGGGTGGCCGCCGGTGTAGGCGGCGACGATCCCGCCGACAATGGCGCTGGTGGTGTCGATATCTCCGTCTGCCGCGATACACGTGGCGATCGCGGTCGGATAGTCGTCCAGATATGTTGCCGCGACCCACATCGTGAACGGCACCGTGTTCTGCGCGGTCACCAGAGACCCGTTACCGAGTTCGTTCGCGGCCTCCTCGACGGGGGCTCCGAGCAGGTCACGGGCACGGCGGATCTGTCGGCTCGTATCACCGTCGTCGAGGCGGTCGAGGACAGCGGTGATGAATTCCTTTGGCGCGGGCCGTGTCCCGGTCAGTCGGGCATGCGCGGCCCGACCGGCCGCGAGCGCCACCGCGACCGCGCCGATGACCCCTTCGGGATGCAGATGCGTCACCTGGGCCGAGCGAACCGCTTCGGTGGCGGCTTTTTCCGGGTCGCCGGCGTAGAAGGCACCCAGCGGGGCGACCCGCATGGCCGCGCCGTTGCCACAGGAACCCTGGCGATCGAACGCGGCCCCGGCAGCCTCCCGCCAGTGCACACCGTCCCGGATTCGACGCAACGTGGCCACCGTCGCGAAGCCGTAGTCTCGGTGCGGCTCGAACCGTTTGGCGAAAGCGGCGGCGAGCCGATCCTGGTCGATTCCACCGTGCCGGTGGAGTTCGGCGACCACGACGCAGGCCATTTCGGTGTCATCGGTCCATCCCCATGGCCCGGCCGGGAGGTCGCCTGCCCGAAGGTCGGGAATCGACCGGCCCATGACGGGGAATTCCGCACCCAGCGCGTCCCCCACCGACAGCCCCTCCAGTGAATCGAGCATCAAGTCGACGTGCACCGCGCCGATGGTAGCCGTGCCGAAACGGCGGCACCAACGGACCGGTCACCGGTCGGGGCGTCAGACCACAACCGGACGCTGTGGCACGCCGACATATTCGCTCAGCGGGCGGATCAGCGCGTTGGATTCACCCTGTTCGACGATATGGGCGGTCCAACCGGTGATACGGCTCATGACGAAGATCGGGGTGAACGCCTCGATGTCGAAACCCAGCAGGTAGTAGGCGGGACCGGTGGGAAAGTCGAGGTTGGGCTCGATACCGGTGACCTCGGCCATGGTGCGTTCCAGGATGTCGTACATCCGCACCCACTTCTGTCCGTCGGTAGCGGCGGCGATATCCAGAAAAGCCTTCTTCATGGTCGGAACCCGAGAATCACCGTTCTTGTAGACCCGGTGGCCGAAGCCCATGATCTTTTCCTTCCTGGCCAGTTTGTCGCGCATCCACCGCTCGGCCCGGGCCGGGTCACCGACCTCGAGCATGTCGTGCATGACCGCCTCGTTCGCGCCACCGTGCAGTGGGCCCTTGAGCGCGCCGACGGCTGCGGTGACGGCGCTGTAGATGTCCGACAGCGTGGAGGCGACCACCCGGGCGGCGAAGGTGGAGGCGTTGAAGCTGTGCTCGGCGTAGAGGATCAGCGACACCTCGAACGCCTTCACCAGCTCCGGCGACGGAATGGTGCCGAAGCACATGTTCAAGAAGTTCTGCGCGTATCCCAGATGCGAATGCGGCGCGATAGGGTCGAGGCCGTGCCGGCGACGGTGGTCGGCGGCCACGATGGTGGGCAGGACCGCCAGCATGCGCAACGCCTTGGCCCGGTTGGCCTTCGGTGAGTTGTCGTCCTCGGCCGGGTCCTCGGCACCGAGGTAGCTGATCGCGGTGCGCACCACGTCCATCGGGTGGCAGTTCTCGGGCAGTTTCGCCACCAGCGCCAATAGCGACCGGTCGGCCCGCCGGAGGGCGCGTTCCTGTTGGCAGAAGCGTTCCAGTTCGGCGTCGCCGGGTAGCTCGCCGTACCAGAGCAGGTAGGAGACCTGTTCGAAGGTGCAGTGCGCGGCCAGAGCTTGGACGGGGTACCCGCGGTAGGTGAGCGAGTTGGTTTCGGGCACCACCTTCGAGATCGCGGTGGTGTCGACGACGACGCCTGCCAGACCCTTGTAGATGGTCGGTGTCGCGGTCTCCGTCATCACTGGTTCCTTCCCGGAGTGAAATTGAAGATGTCGGAATCGAATTCGTTGTATCGCTCGTACCGCAGCAGCTCGTAGAGGCGGCTGCGGTGCTGCATGCGATCCAGCAGCCCGGATTGGGTGCCGTGCTCGAAGATCTCGCGCAGACCCGATTCCGCGGCGAACATCGCCAAGCGCAGCGTGGAGACCGGGTAGATGACCGCGTTGTAGCCGATGGATTCCAGCGTGGACGCCGGGATCAGCTCCGACTTACCGAACTCGGTCATATTGGCCAGCAACGGAACCGCAGTCGCCGCCCGGAACTTCTCGAAATCGGGCGGCGTGTGCAGGGCCTCGGTGAAGATCAGGTCCGCGCCCGCGTCGACGTAGGCCTTCGCCCGCGCGATCGCGGCGTCGAGGCCTTCGATCCCGGCGGCATCGGTGCGCGCGCAGATCACGAAATTCGGGTCGCGCCGCGCCGAGACGGCCGCGCGCAGCCGGCGCACCATCTCGTCGGTGGGTACCACGGCCTTACCGTCCAGGTGCCCGCACCGCTTCGGGTTCACCTGGTCCTCCAGGTGGCAGCCCGCGATACCCGCGTCCTCGAGTATCGAGACCGTACGCGCCGCGCTCATCGGCTCACCGAAACCGGTGTCGGCATCGATGAGCGCCGGCAGATCGGTGACCCGTGCGATCTGCTGCCCGCGGCTCGCGACTTCGGTCAGCGTGGTGAGGCCGATATCGGGCAGGCCCAGGTCGGCGGAGAGCACGGCGCCGGAGACGTAGACGCCCTCGAACCCGATCTCCTGGATCAGCTCCGCCACCAACGGGTTGAAGGCCCCGGGGAACCGCTGGATACGACCGGATCTTAGGCCGGCGCGGAAGGCGGCACGCTTATCGGCCGCCGAGGCGGCGGCGAGTAGCCCGGCCATCAGAACAGGCCTTTCGGCAGCTTCGGCGCCCGTGCGAGCACCTCGTCGGAGACGGGGAAGCTCAGCTGCGACAGCTCGTCGGACGACAGGTCGGCCGTGCGCTGCGCGGCCTCGAGGAATCGGTCCTGCTCGGCGGGATCGACAACCCCCTCGGCCAGGGTGCGGAACTTAGCGATGTACTGCTCCCGACCGAAGGGACGCGCACCCAGCGGGTGCGCGTCGGCGACCGCGAGTTCATCGACGATCACCTCGCCGCTTTTCAGGGTGATCTCGGCGCGCGCGCCGAACGCCTTCTCGTCCAGGTCGGCGGAGTGGTATCGGCGGGTCCACTCCGGGTCCTCGGTGGTGGAGATCTTGTGCCACAGCTCCACCGTGTCCGGACGCCGGGCCCGCTCCGGCGCGTAGGAACGCTCGTGGTGCCAGACGCCGTCCTGCAGGGCGACGGCGAAGATGTACATGACCGAGTGGTCCAGCGTCTCGCGCGAGGCCGTGGGATCGAACTTCTGCGGATCGTTGGACCCGGTACCGATCACCACGTGCGTGTGGTGGCTGGTGTACAGCACGATCGAGGCGATCTGCTCCAGATCCCCGATACGCTCGTGCATGCGACGGGCCAGATCGATCGGAGCCTGACTCTGGTATTCGGCCGAGTGTTCCTTTGTGTAGGAGTCCAGGATCGCCCGCTTCGGCTCGCCCGGACCGGGCAACGGCACCGAGTACTCCGTGTCGGGGCCGCCGAGCAGCCGGGCGATGACGCCGTCCTCACCTTCCCAGATCGGCGCGGGGGCGCCCTCGCCACGCAGCGCGCGGTCCACCGCCTCGACCGCCATCTTCCCGGCGAAGGCCGGCGCGTAGGCCTTCCAGCTGGAGATCTCGCCCTTGCGCGACTGCCGGGTCGCGGTGGTGGTGTGCAGCGCCTGGCCGATGGCCTGGTAGACGGTCTCGGCGTCGAGGCCGAGCAGGGTGCCGATACCGGCGGCGGCCGAGGGACCGAGGTGGGCGACGTGGTCGACCTTGTGCTCGTGCAGGCAGATCGCGCGCACCAGATCGATCTGGATCTCGTAGCCGGTGGCCAGACCCCGAATCAGCTCACGTCCGCTGCGACCGGTGTGCTGGGCCACCGCCAGTATCGCCGGGATGTTGTCGCCCGGATGCGAGTACTCCGCCGCCAGGAAGGTGTCGTGGAAGTCCAGTTCGCGTACCGCGACCCCGTTGGCCCACGCCGCCCACTCCGGGGAGAACCTGCCGGCCACGCCGAAGACTGTCGCACCCGGCCGGTACGGATGGGCCAGCGCCTGGGCGCGGGCATTGGCGACGGGGCGACGGGTCAGCGACGCCGCGGCGACGGCCGCGTTGTCGATGATCCGGTTGACTACCATCTCCTCGGTTTCCGGGACAACCTCGACCGGGTCGGTCGCCACCTCCGCGATCCGCCACGCCAGATGATGCTCGCGAGGGAAATGCTCCGCCGAACGATGGGTTCGGACGAGATGATTCTTCACGTTCTGGTCCTCCGACAGTCGATTCGAATTTCGCTCTATTCGCACATTAATTGCGATGTGAACCAGCCGGAATACCTCGCAATTGTCTAATTCTGTGGAAGCCGATCGATAAAATTGTGAAAGTTGCGGAAATAGCGCGTGCTAAATTCTGGATGTGCGGAAGATGTATGCCGGCGGGCGGCTGCGCGGTCTGCGTGAACAACGCGGGCTCTCCCAGTCGGCCATGGCGAAAACACTCGGGCTCTCGGTCAGCTACGTCAACCAGCTGGAGCACGACCAGCGCCCTCTCACCGTCCCGGTACTGCTGCGCCTCAACGCCGCCTTCGACCTCGACATGGGGTTCTTCGCCGCCGACACCGACGCCCGTCTGCTCGCCGACCTGCAGGAGGTCTTCGCCGAGGCCCCCGACGGCGCCGCCCTCACCACCGGCGAACTCAACGAGCTCGTCTCCCGCGTACCCACCGCCGCACGCGTCCTGGTCGGGCTGCATCGGCGACTACGCGGCGCCACCGAACAACTGGAACGCTTCTCCGCCGAGATCGAGACACCCGCGACCGACGCCGGCGCCACCATGCCGTATGAGGATGTGCGGGACTATTTCTACGACCACCGCAACCACATCCCGGAACTGGACACCGCGGCCGAGAATCTTTTCGACCGCAATGGCCTCACCCTCGGCGGGCTCGATCTGCAATTGGCCCGGCTGCTGCGCGAACAGCACGGTATCGCGGTGCGTATCCGCACCGACGACCCGAATCGCCCCGGCCCCAAACGGATCTACGAACCCGACGATCGGATCATCACCCTCGCCCGGCGTCTCTCCCCCGGCCGGCGCGCGTTCCAGCTCGCCACCCAACTCGCCTTCCTCACCCAGGGCAGCGTTCTGGACGACCTGTTGGCGCACGCCGGCTCGATACCCACCGAATCCCGCGGTCTGTTGCGGATCGGGCTGGCCAACTATTTCGCCGGCGCGCTGATCCTGCCGTACCAGCGGTTCCTCGACGCGGCCGAGAGCCTGCGCTACGACATCGACCTGCTCTCCGCGAAATTCGAGGGCGGCTTCGAAACGGTGTGCCACCGGTTGTCCACCCTGCAACGGCCCGGGCGGCGCGGGGTTCCGTTCTTCTTCGTCCGCACCGATCGGGCGGGCAATATCTCCAAACGCCAGTCCGCCACCGCCTTCCATTTCTCCCGTGTCGGCGGTAGCTGCCCACTGTGGGTGGTGCACGATGCCTTCGCCACCCCTGGCCGTATCCGCACCCAGATCGCCGAGATGCCCGACGGCCGCCGCTACCTCTGGCTGGCCCGCACCACCGACGAGAGCACTCCCGGCTACCTCGCGCCCACCCGCGAGTTCGCCGTCGGCCTCGGCTGCGATATCGCCTTCGCCGACAAGCTGGTGTACTCCCACGGCCTGCCGTTGGACGACCACGCCTCCGCGGTTCCCATCGGCGCCGGCTGCAAGGTCTGCGAACGCACCGACTGCGCGCAACGCGCGTTCCCCCAGCTCGGCCGACCGGTCCGGGTGGATCCGAACCGGTCGGCCCTCACTCCCTACACACCCGTCACCCGATAGGACGGACCGGCTCAGAGCGGGCGCTGGGTGCGGATGACCTCGGCGAGGTAGGCATAGTCGTCGGCACGGGCGGTGGACGCGCGGAACACCAGACCGAGGGTACGTCCGGGCGCGGGAGTGGCAAAACGCGCGGTTTCGAGGGTTCCACGGCCGGTTTCGGCCGCGACCGCCATCTCGGGGATCAGCGTGATACCGAGTCCGCCGGCGACACACTGCACCACGGTCGGCAACGATGCCGCGCGGGTATCACCGACCGCGCCCGGGTGGATGTCCGCGGAGCGACACAGTTCCAGTGTCTGGTCGCGGAGGCAGTGACCCTCGTCCAGTAGCAGCATCGGTAGCGTGTCCAGAGCGGTCGGCTCGATATCGGTGCGACCCGCGAGCTCGTGACCGGCGGGGACGACCAGCACGAATTCCTCGGTGTACAGCGGGATCTCGACCAGGCCCGAGGACTCGGCGGGTAACGCGAGCACCGCGACATCGAGCACTCCGGCGCGCAACTCGTCGAGCAGGCGGGCGGTCTTGTCCTCGATGACCTGCGGGGTCAGCGCGGGGAGCTTGCGATGTAGGGTGGGCAGCAGCGAGGGAAGGATGTACGGGGCGGCGGTCGGAATGATACCCATCCGGAGCACGCCGCCGAGGGTGTCACCGGTCGCCGAGGCCAGAAACCGGTCTGCCGCTTCCAGCGTCGCCACCGCCTCGGGCAGCAGGCGCGCCCCCGCCGCGGTCACCAGCACGCGCCGGGTGCTGCGTTCGATCAGCTGCAATCCGAGGCCGTTCTCCAAGGCGGCCAGCGCCTGCG
Organism: Nocardia brevicatena NBRC 12119; assembly: GCF_000308495.1. GTDB lineage: Bacteria > Actinomycetota > Actinomycetes > Mycobacteriales > Mycobacteriaceae > Nocardia > Nocardia brevicatena. Next base: position 20,086 of record NZ_BAFU01000076.1, read on the forward strand.
ACAGTGTGGGCTGGCTCACCTCGAGGCGAGCCGCGGCCGTGCCGAAGTGCCGATATTCCGCGATGGCGGCGAAGGCACGCAGCTGTGACAGGGTCGGCTGATAAGACTGATCGGGCATACCTATCAGTTTAGTGCAGCTAATCATTTTTGCCTTTTGCCATTTCTTGGGCAAGATCTAAGGCGAGCTTCGACCTCACCGGCCGGCCATCGCCGCGCCGGCACTACCGATACAACGAAGGAGATTGGGCATGCCCCTGCTGACCATCGGCGACCAGTTCCCCGCCTACGACCTCACCGCGGTGATCGGCGGTGATCTGTCGAAGGTCGACGCTCGGCAGCCGGACGACTATTTCACTCGGGTCACCAGCGCCGACCATGCGGGCAAGTGGCGGATCGTGTTCTTCTGGCCGAAGGACTTCACCTTCGTGTGCCCGACCGAGATCGCCGCGTTCGGCAAGCTGAACGATGAGTTCGCCGACCGCGACGCCCAGGTTCTCGGCGTATCCGTCGACAACGAGTTCGTCCACTTCCAGTGGCGGGCCCAGCACGACGACCTGAAGACCCTGCCCTTCCCGATGCTGTCGGATCTGAAGCGGGAACTGGCCGCCGCCACCGGCGTGCTCAATGCCGACGGTGTCGCCGACCGCGCCACCTTCATCGTCGACCCCAACAACGAGATCCAGTTCGTTTCGGTCACCGCGGGTTCCGTCGGACGCAATGTCGACGAGGTGCTGCGAGTACTGGATGCCTTGCAGTCCGATGAGCTGTGCGCCTGCAACTGGAAGAAGGGCGACCCGACCATCGACGCCGGCGAGTTGCTGGCCGCGAGCGTCTGAGAACGGAGGTAACACCGGTGAGCATCGACAATTTGAAGAACTCGCTACCCGAGTACGCCAAGGATCTGAAACTCAACCTCTCCTCGATCACCCGGACCACCGTGCTGAACGAGCAGCAGCTGTGGGGCACGCTGCTGGCCACCGCCGCCGCGACCCGTTCCACGACCACTCTGCGCGAGATCGCGGAGCAGGCCGCTGACACGCTCTCCGCCGAGGCATACGATGCCGCCCTCGGCGCCGCCTCGATCATGGGCATGAACAATGTGTTCTACCGCGGCAAAGCGTTCCTGGGCGGCCGCTATGACGACCTCCGGGCCGGTCTGCGCATGCAGATCATCGGTACCCCCGGCGTCGACAAGGTCGATTTCGAACTCTGGTCCCTCGCCGTCTCCTCGATCAACGGCTGCCAACACTGCCTGGAGGCGCACGAGCACACACTGCGGGAAGCGGGCGTGTCGCGTGAGGTGATCTTCGAGGCGCTGCGCGCGGCGGCGATCGTGGCCGGGGTCGGCCAGGCCGTGCAGGCGAGCGAAGCGCTGGAAACCGCTTCGGTCTGACCTTCGGCCATCTTCGCCCGAAGTCCTCGGGGCGCGATCGGTGATACCGCGCGGTGGGCAACCGGCATGGGGTTTCCACCGCGCGGTGACCGTCGAGGACCGCTCTCCCGACCCGATCCGGGTACACCCGCCGCACGTGAGGGGATCGGGCTGCGGGCTCGGCGTCGGTGCTTCTAGTCTCTGAGAGTGTCGAATGGTGTTACACCCTCGCGCGAGGGTGCGGCGAAGGTGTCATCGGAACAGGCCCCGGTGCCGGTGGAACGGGCGATCGTGGACTGCGCTGTCTACCGCGACGGGCAGCGACTGCCGGGAAGGTTCACCCCGGCCCGCGCCCTGGAGCAGGTGCGCGGCGGCGAGGGCGGGTTCGTATGGCTGGGTCTGCGCGAACCCGACACCGAGCAGATGCAGGAAGTGGCCGAGGTGTTCGGGCTGCACCCACTGGCGGTCGAAGATGCCGTGGCCGGAGATCAGCGCCCGAAACTGGAACGCTACGACGACACCCTGGTCTTCGGGATGCGCACCGTCGCCTACGTCGAACACGATATCCACAGCGTCAGCGAGATCGTGCTGACCGGGGAGATCCTGATATTCCTCGGCGCGGATTTCGTGGTCGCGGTCCGCCACGGCGAGCACTCCGGACTCCATGATGTCCGTGCCCAACTCGAAGCCGACCCGGACCGGCTGCGCCTGGGCCCCGGCGCGGTACTTCACGCCATCACCGACCACGTCGTCGACACCTACCTGGACGTGACCCAGGAGATCGAGACCGACGTCGAGGAGATGGAGCAGGAAGTGTTCACACCTCGTTCGCCGCTCGCCATCGAAGCGATATACCAACTCAAGCGTGAGGTAGTCGAACTGCGACGCTCGGTGGCGCCGCTGGGCGTGCCGTTGCAGATGCTGATTCGCCCCGAGTCCGGACTGAACAAGGAAGTGCGCCGCTACCTGCGCGACGTCAGCGACCACCACACCGGCGCGGCCGAACGCGTACACGACTTCGACGAGGCCCTGTCCGCACTGATCAGCGCTACCCTGGCCCGCATCGCCGTGCGCCAGAACACCGATATGCGCAAGATCTCCGCGCTCGTCGCGCTCGCCGCGGTGCCGACCCTGATCGCCGGCATCTACGGAATGAATTTCGACCACATGCCCGAACTCGCACAGCCCTGGGGCTATCCCACCGCCCTGCTCGTCATGGTCCTGGCCTGCAGCGGGCTTGCCGTCCTGTTCCGCCGCAACGGCTGGCTGTGAACTCCCGGCCGGTGCGGCGGGTTCGTCACCGGCCCGTGGTGAGCTCGGACAGCGCCGTGATGACGTCGCCGAGACGGCCGCGGCGGCGCAGGGCGGCGGCCTGGCGATGGGCGCCGTTGCCCTCGGCCAGGAGGTGGGCGAGACCGTCGGTGACGAACACTTTCCCGCCGAGTTCCTCGAGCGCGGGGATGATGTGGTCCATGAGGCGGCTCACGAGAGCGCGCATCGGGGCGACCCGACCGCTGAGAGGGTCGAGGCCATCGCCGTCGAGGCCGGAGCGAGCGGCTCTCCAGTAGGCGGCGCGCAGTATTTCCGCGGACAGCTCGGGTGCGGTGTCCCCGCGCTCGAGGGAGTGCCGCGCGGTCATGACGATGGCGCGCACCATGGTTGCCAGCAGCGCGGTTTCGGTGACGGTCGCGGGCACGTCGCTGACCCGGACCTCTACGGTGGGAAACGACGCCGAGGGGCGCACATCCCAATAAACCATGGCCCGGTCCAGGATGCTGCCGCTGGACAGCATCATCTCGACCATGGCGTCGTAGTCGGCGACGCAAGCAAAATACGGCGGCGGGCCCGCGCTGGGCCACCGCCGCCACAAGATGCTGCGCCAGCTCGCATAGCCGGTTTCGGCCCCCCGGTAGATCGAGGAGTTCGCCGTCAACGCCAACAGAAGCGGCAGCCACGGCCGTAGATAGTTGCCGACCTGTACGGCGGTCTCCCGGTCGGGTACTCCGACGTGGACGTGGCACCCGCACAAGCCCGGCTCCTGGGCGAGTATGCCGAAGTTGTCGGCAATGCGCCGATAGCGAGGACTTTCGGTGATCGGGAGCCGAGTGGGCACGGTGGGTGGGATCGCCACGGCCAGCAGGCGGGCGTCGTTCTTCGCCGCGCAACAGGCCGCGGTGCGTCGCAGCCGGTACACCTCCTCCAGCAAAGTGGCGGACTCGGTATGGATGCCGGTGCTGGTCTCGACCTGACAGCCGGACAGCTCCAGCTGCAGATCTACACCCGCCTGCTCAGCGGTGTGCGCCACATCGACGTTCTTCGCCACCGGGACGCCGGTGACCGGATCGACGAGCAGGAATTCCTCTTCCACACCCACGGTCAACTCGGCCGCGTCCATCACCGGAACTCCTTCCCTCGATCCGAGACGAACATCTCGCCACGGCCGAGACCGCAGATACCGCGAGCCCGCCATCGAGCGCGGCGTTCGGCCGCTTCACCTCGGAAGATTCCCGTGATTCGCGCCGGCAAACCCGCACGGTGCCGTCCGCCTTCGCCCCGAGAACAGGAGCACGGAGACCGACGGACCGGCCATATGGGAGTTGCTCGAACCGGTTCACCGACCGGACGAGCCCACGGAGAACACGGTGTCGATGAGCCGAGTGAACCGGCGGGTGAGTTCCTCGGCCGACTCCTCCGGATGCTCGCGGGCCCACGCCATGATCGCGTCCACGATCGCGGTCCAGATCCGGGCGAGTGCGTCGATATCGTGCTCGTCGGTATCACCGAGGGCGTGGAGGAACCGGCGCACGCCCGACAGGGCGTGGTTCGCGATCCGTTTGCGGTAGGTATGGGCCAGTTCCCCCGCGCCGCCGGTATCGGGGGCGGTGGGGTCGTGGATGACGCGCCAGGCGGTGCGGTCGGGGCCGAGTGTGTCGAAGATGCCGTGCAGCGCATTGGCCGGTACCGCGAACGGCACTGCGTCGCTGCTCATCTCACGATCCAGACGCTCGAGCAGCGGCTCGCCCACGAGGGCGAGGCATTCGGCGTACAGCTGCTCCTTCGAGGCGAAGTGCTGGTACACCAACGCCTTGGAGATGCCCGCGCGGGCCGCGATGGAGACCATGGACACTCCCGCGAAGCCGCACTCGGCGAACTCCCGCAAGGCCGCGACCAGGATCTCTTGGCGGCGATCGTCGGAGGGCATGCCCTTGGTTCCCAGACCCGCAGCCGTTGACATGGCCCTGAACTTACCCTACGGTCACTTCCACCGAAGTGACCGTAGGGTCACATCACGGGTAGGAGAGGTACGCGGGCCATGTCCCTGTGGGAGCAGATCAACCAACCGGTGACCTACGCCATCCCGTTCTTCGTCCTGGCGATGGTGCTCGAGATCGCCGCGCTGCGCGGGCACGACGACGACCGAGCGGGCTACGAGAAGATCGACGCACGCAACAGCCTGATCATGGGCGCGGTATCGGTGTTCATCAGTGGCGCGGCGAAATTCGCGGCGCTCATCGCCTATGGAGTGCTGTACGTACACGCGCCCTGGCAGGTAGATCCGCGCAACCCGTTGTCGTGGGTCGCGGTCATGCTGGGCGTGGACCTGCTCTGGTACCTCTACCACCGGGTCTCACATCGCGTCCGGCTGGTCTGGGCCGCGCATCAGGTGCACCACAACAGCCGGTATTTCAACTATGCGACGGCGCTGCGGCAGAAGTGGAATCCCTGGTTCGAACTGCTGTTCTGGGCTCCTCTTCCCCTGCTGGGCGTACCACCGTGGATGGTCTTCACCGCCTGGTCGTTCAACCTGATCTACCAGTTCTGGGTGCACACCGAGACCATCGGGACACTGCCACGCTGGTTCGAGTTCGTGTTCAACACGCCCGCACACCACCGCGTGCACCATGCCAGCGACCCGGAATACCTCGACAAGAACTACGGCGGAATCCTCATCGTCTGGGACCGCATGCTCGGCACTTTCCGTGCCGAAACCTTCCGCCCCACCTACGGACTCACCCAGAACATCGACAGCGCCGATATCCTCACCCTCCAGTACTACCAATTCGGCGCGCTGTGGCGTGACCTCCGCTCGACCCGCCGCGTACGCGAGTGGCTCGGCTACACCTTCGGCCCTCCCGGCTGGCAACCCGGTGACAGAGCGACGCAGGCCACGACCGTCGGTGAATGACCGTAGGCGCATCGCGGCAGAGACCGTAGCGGGTGACGCCCCGACGGGTGGGTATACCGCGGATAGGACCGGCCGGCCGAGCAGATTGCCCCGACTCCACACCAGAGCCAGGGCAATCGCGCATCACGACAACGAACGAGAAGGGGTCCGAATGACCGGTGGACGCTACCACTACCTGTACAGGCAAGAACCAGACGAACTGCTCGGCCGCAGCGATGACCTGACCGCCATACGCGATCGGCTCTCCGAACTGGGCGCGGCCGACGTAGCGACGGAAGTCGACGAGATCATCGCCGCGATCAACTCCTATCGCACCCAGGTCGAGCGACGGATGGACAAAGTCGCGAATGTGCTCCGAGCGGTGGAGTCACTCGACTCCGGTGACGGTGGCGAAGACGACGTCGCGGAGGCGGTGACCAGGTATCGGGCTCACGTGGACTGACCACGTACCCCACCCGATATGCGTTCGGATCGGCGCCGCGTCCATCGGCCTGCCGCGTGCGCTTACCGAGCATCCTCATGACCGTCGGGCCGGTCCGTACAAGACCGTTGCGGGATGTGGGCCCCGCCGGGAATCGCAGCGCCGGCGACCCCCGGTGCGGTCGGCGGCGAGGCAGTGAAACGTCTTTCGTGCGTTCAGGATTCCGGCGGGAGTATCGGCGACGCGAACACTTCCTCCAGCGGGGTCGGGCCGGTGTAGCGGCGACAGTTGCAGCGAACCCATTCCCGCAGGCCGTGTATGCCCTTACGGGAGATCTCGGCGTGGCAGGTACCCGTGGCACGGTCGTGCAACGCCAGATCGTGACCGCAACCGCAGCGCGCGGAAAGTTTGTCCCCCGCCCGGGCTCGCCGCCGATACCCGAACCGACCACAGACCCAGCCGGCACCGACCAGGCCCGCACCGACCGCGAGGCCGAGGGGATCCAACACCCTTGCCGTATATGTATACGCACAGCGGCGGAGATCGGAAACGTGAAGCACTCTCCAGGGTGCGGGCTCAAACCCTCGGCCCCATCCCCGACATCTCCCGCGGCGGACGAGTCCGGTGATCCCTCCGGCGTACGTGGTCGTCTCAGCAGCGTTCCCGAGGTCGCAGTCCCGCTACGGTCGCGGGCCGGTTGCGGTAGGCGCTTTCGGCGAATCGTAGGAACGTCTCCACATCGGCGAGGGTGGACGGCAAACCCAGGGAAACCCGGATGGCGCCGCCACTGGGCAGCCCCAGCGCCGTGACATATTCCTCGACGGTGGCCAGTCGAGTGCGGAACAGCCGGCGCAGAATCGGCAATTCGATTCCGAAGGCGCCCTCCCCCGCTCCCGGATTGCAGAAACAACCGGTACGCAGGGAAATGCCCGCCGCCGCCGATTCCGCCGCCACCAGACGCTCGTCCACCACGACTCCATCCGGGTCGAGGAAGTTGAACGCGACCGTACCGCCTCGGCGCCTGGTATCCGCGGGGCCGTAGATACGCACCATGGGAGCGCCGTTGTCGTGGACCAGCGACCGCAGCCGATCCAGCAGCCACCCGGTGAGACAGGCCACGCGGCGATGAACCATATCGAGGCCGATCTCGCGCAACCAGCCGATACCGAAGGCCACATCGGGGATGGACAGGAAGTTCAACGTCCCGTCCTCGAAAGCCGACTCGTCATCGGTCATGACATGCCAATCCCCCTGCAGGCTCACCGCCGCGATGGTGCCGCCGGCGAACCACGGCCTGCGCAGGCCGGCCAGCGCGGCCCTGCGTGCGACCAGGCAGCCGACGCCGGTGGGGTAACCGAAGAGCTTGTACCAGCTGATCGGGACGAAATCCGGCTGTACGACGCGCAGGTCGAGTTCGTTGGTGGGCAGATACGCGGCCGCGTCGAGAAGCACGTCGTAGCCGTTCTCGTGGGCGATCCGCACCCATTCCAGCGGATGCTGTACACCGGTGAAATTGCTCTGCGCCGGGTAGGCGAACAATCCACGACGGGTGTGGCCCGGCCGACCCAGACCTGGGCGGGGACGCAACGCCGTGTGCACCGCGCTGTCGGAGATGCGCAGTTCCGGTGTGTCGATCGGGACATGCACCACCTGCGCACCTCGCGCTCTGGCGAACTCACGCATCCCGATCACCGAGTTGTGATTGTCCGAGGAGACGACGAACCGCGAGCCCCGGGCGAACGGATACGCCTCACCGACGATGCGGCAGGCCGCACTGGCGTTGGCGGTGAAGATCGCGCAGTACTCCTCGGGGTCGGCGTTCAGATGCGCCAGTACCGCCCGGCGCGCCTGCTCCACCACCTCTGTCGCTGCCTTGGACGTCGGGTTCTCCGAATGCGGGTTGCCGAAGCAGCGTTCGGCCAGCCGGTCTCGATGCGCCCGCAACTGTGCGGTCGCGGCGAGCCCGGCGCCGGCGTAGTCGAGATACACCACACCGTCGTCCAGGTACGCGTACTCCGTGCTCCGCAGTCGATCGAGGGCGGCGGTGGACTCGTAACCGGGATAGGCGGCAAGGAATTCTCCCGGGCCGGTAACCGATTGTTCGCGGCTCGTGCTCATACCGGCCTCCCGTTTGCGGCGACATCTGTCGAGGGCCTCTCACCGATGCCGGCGAGCGCAGCATCAGGATCGCTCGAGATCCTCGCGGCGGCCACCGTTCGCGTCGCCAAAGTTGGGAACGCCATGAGCGCCACGGGGGTGAAATCGGGCCGCCGGCAACCGAACAGGAGAAGACGATGGCAATGACATGCGCCTGTGCGATCGGCGTGCGAAACCCGCACGCGACTTCGGTACGAAGGAAAGCGAGCTGCCGATCACTACCCTACGTCATTTGACGCGTGTGCTTGGCTGAACCGGTGCGGAAACGGACATGGTTTGCCTGCACCGGCCTCGTGCTCGTAATGCTGTGGGGCGAGGGGGAGAACTGGCGCGCCTCCCGCAGGCTCGTGGGAACCGCCACGGGTGCCTCCGAGGCCGTCGTGGTTCTGGGATATCGCAACACCGGCACCCGTGCCAACGTCATGAACAGGTGGCGTGTGCGTGCGGGACTGCGGTCCATCGACCCGACCGCGGTCGCAAGCCGGCTCGTCCTGTGCGGAGGGGCCTGCGCGGGATCACATACCGAGGCGGCGCTGATGGCCCGCTATGCCATCGATGACCGCGGATACTGCGGCGAACTCGTCCTGGAAGAGGAGAGCCGGACAACCTGGGAGAACATCCGCTTCGCGATCCCATATCTGGACGACGTCGACCGGATCAAGATCGTCTCGCTTCCCTTCCACACCGAGAAGGGGCGGCGCTATCTGGCACAGCAGGCCCCGGACCTGGCATCTCGCCTGGTCCCCGGCGCGGAGTACCGGTTCGGTGGCTGGACACCACTGAAACCCTTACTCGCCCTCTACGGGTTGTGGAAGGATGCTCGCAACCGTCCGTGAGGCACGGGGCCGCGCTCCGGGACCGTTCGGCCGAGGCGCGTTACGAGGAGTCGACAGCGTCAGGACCGGTGTGGAAGCGCGGCCGCCATCATCCGGCTCGCGCCGGCCTTCACCGAGTCCGGCAGCACGTGCGCCACGGTGGCCATCGCCCGGGTGCCCAGCGATCCACCCACCACCTTCTGCTTGTCCTCCAGCAGCGCTTCGACGCCCTGCCGGGCCACCCGCGCGGGATCCTCCTTGGGCCCGCGACCGATGGGGGTGTGCAACATCCCGGCGCGGCGGAAGAAATCGGTGTCGGTGGGGCCCGGCATCAACACGGTCACGTTCACCCCGGTCTCGCGGACCTCCGCACGCAGGGCTTCGGCGAAGGACTGCACGAACGATTTCGACGCGTGGTACATGGCCTGTCCGGCGCCCGGCACCATCGAGGCGACCGAGGAGGTGAACAGCAGCCCGCCGGTGTCCCGGCGCACCATATCGCCGAGTACCAGTTTGGCCAGATGCACCGTGGAGCGCACATTGAGCGCGATGATGTCGAGTTCGTCGTCGAGGTCGGTCTCGGTGAACGCGCCGCCGCGCCCCACACCGGCGTTCAGCGCCACGGCGTCGAGCGGGCGTTCGTCCTCTGTCGCGGCCGAGTACAGCTGTTCCACCCCCTCGGGAGTGCGCAGGTCCACCTGTACGGCACGCACGTCGATACCGGGACGGCGAACCGAGTCCGCGGCGTCCTCGATGGCCGTGTCCTCGGCGGCCATCACCACGTCGTAGCCGCGTTCGGCGAAGGCGCCGGCGAGTTCGAAGCCGATTCCGCGCGAAGCACCCGTAACCAGGGCGAGTGGGCGTGTGTCAGTCATGCCTTGCGGCTACCCCGGACCGTCCGGGTCATGCCTGCCGGAGACCTCGCCTGCTTCACCACGCTGTCCGGCCGCGCTCGACCGCCTCGGCCAGGTCGTGGAAGTTGGCTTCGTAGAAGTCGGCGAACTGTTCGGCGAAAGAGTCGGGGAGCACATCGGTGATGTACACGATCTCGGAAGTGGCGTCGTCTATCGGGTTGATCTGTATCGATGCGTGATGGTGGATGGCGCCGAAGAGGCCGGGAACGGTGTAGGACAGGCGCCGGTGCTCGTTGTCCACCGAAACGTCGAGCTCATAGATCTCGTCTCCCGTCTCCTTGACCGTGACGACGCGGTACGTACCCGCGGGCCGTTCGGGAGTCGCCTCGGTCACCGTCTCCATGCGCGCACCGGCCGCCGCCTTGAACAGGTGCGATTCCGCGCGGGTGTACTTCTCGACGACGGCCCAGCCGGTATCCGCGTCGACAGCGATCTTCTTGGAGTAGTACATGACAGCCATGGGGGTCCTTCTCGTGTGCGCAGTGATAGGTGAAATGCGGCGGGGGTCAGATCGTGGTGGTGACGACCGCCGCGGTGTCCACGATGGATCGGGGGATCTCGATACTCGGGTCGACGGAGATGGTTTTGGGGATCAGGTAGCCTTCCAGACCCGTGCGGCCGTGTTCCCGGCCGATCCCGGAATCCTTGAAGCCGCCGAACGGGGAGTTGAAATCGGCGGAGAAACTGTTGACCGAGAACGTTCCGACCCGGATGCGTCGCGCCAGTTCGAAGCCGTGTGCGACGTCGGCGGTGAAGACGCAACCGGCCAGGCCGTACCGGCTGTCGTTGGCGATGCGGATGGCGTCTTCCTCGTCCTCATAGGCGATAACCGCGACCACCGGTCCGAAGACCTCTTCCTGCGCGATTTCCATATCGGGGGTCACGCCGGTGAGCAGGGTCGGCTCGACGAACCAACCGTCGGGCCGGTCGGCGGGGATACCACCGCCGAAGGCGATATGGGCGCCGGCGTCGACCGCTCGCCGAATCATGGCCAGGACGCGTTCGCGGTGCTTCTCGGTAATGAGCGGACCGATAACCGTATCGGGTTCGTGTGGGTCGCCGATCTTCAGCTCGGCCATCTGCTCGACGAGCTGTGCGACGATTCGGTCGTGCAGGCTTCGCGGGAGGAGGAACCGGCTCTGACATACGCAGCTTTGTCCGCTGCTGGGGATGACGCTGATGTTCAGCAGGGCGGGGACGGTGGTGGACAGGTCGGCATCGGATAGCACGATGGCCGCCGACTTCCCGCCGAGTTCGAGCACCGAGGGACGGATCCGTTTGCCGCACGACTCGCCGATCCGAGAGCCGACCGCGGTCGAACCGGTGAAGCTGACCATATCGACATCGGGGTGTTGCACGAGGTGTTCGGAGGCCGCGGGTCCACCCGCGACGATATTGATGACGCCGGGCGGGAAACCGGCTTTCTTCACCAACTCACCGAGGGCGAAGATCGCGAGCGGGTTGGGCTCGGGAACCTTGATGACGACGGTGCATCCCGCCACGATCGCCGGAGCGACCTTCTGGGCGGACCCGGGCAGGGAGAAGTTGTAGGCGACCAGCGTGGCGACGACTCCGACGGGTTCTTTGACGACCAGGCTCTGGGTCTTGTACGGCATGATCATTCCGCCGGAGGAGCCTCCGGCGAAGGGGCCGAGGTCGGCGGTACGCACTTCGGTGAACGGGTACGTACGGCCGAGGGCGGCATTGTAGTTCCAGTGCAGCGCGGGGGCGACGGCCTGGTAGACCTCGGCCAGGGTCCTGGTGCAGCCGAGCTCGTCGATGAGGAGGTCGACGAAATCGTCCTTGTGTTCGTGGATTTCGGCGGCCAGCGCCTCGCACATCTCGGCCCGCTCGGCGACGGGGCGGGTGGCCCAGTCGGTTTCGTAGAAGGCGTAGCGAGCGGCTTCCACCGCCGCGTCGATATCCGCGGTCGAGGCGCTGGGGACCGTGCCGATCGTTTTTCCGGTAGAGGGCGATATCACCTCGTGGATCTCGGTGGATCCGGCAGGTTGCCACTCGCCGTTGACGAAGAAGCCGGTGTAGTTACGGGGCAGCATCGTTGTCTCTCAGTTGGTTGTGACCGGCACACCGAATGTGTCGGCCAGGGGAACGTCGGGGTCGGCGACGGCGGATTCCGAGGCGACCGGTTCGGCCCCGGCGGCGAGGAGTTTGCGGGCGGCTGCGAAGTCCGCGGGCCGGTTCATCGTCTCCACCGCCGACAAGGCGTTATCGCGCAGATAGACCACCGAGAAGCTCTCGGAGTTCGGGTCGCCCCGCAGTATTCGGCGCGTCGAGCCGGCGAACAGGCCGGCTGTCCGGAGTCGCATGGTTCCCTGGTCGGACCAGAACCAGGGAACGGTCGTGTAGGGGGCTGCGACTCCGCAGATCGTGGCCGCGGCCACTTTGGCCTGATCGACCGCGTTCTGCACCGATTCGAGGCGGACCGGGCCCGCTGCCATGGGATGGGGACCGACCGCGCAGTCACCCGCGGCGACCACACGCGGATGGGTGGTCCGGGCATGCCGGTCGACGACGATGCCGTTGCCCCATGCCAGGCCGAGCTGTTCGGCGAGGCCCGGATCCCGGGTGACACCCAAGCCCGCGACAATGGCGTCGCAGGGCAGAACCTCCCCGTCGTCGAGCGTGACGGCCACCGCCTCGCCCTGCGCATCGGTCCGCAGCGCGGCCACGGACCGTCCGAGACGGAACTCGACGCCGCGTCTGCGATGGGCGGCGAGATAGAACGCGCCGAGTTCGGCACTGGCGACACGTTTCACCAGTCGATCGGCCAGTTCGACCACGACCACCTGCTTGTCGTGTGCCCGCAGCACCGCGGCGGCTTCCAGTCCGATGAAACCGCCACCGATCACGATGAAACGCGTTGCCCGACCCAACGCCGCGTGCAGCAGGTCGGCGTCTTCGACGGTTCGCAGATAGAGAAGGTTGGCGGCGGAACCGACGTGCTCGGGTAGCCTGCGTGGCTGTGAACCGGTGGCGAGGGCGAGGTGGTCGAAGGCGAACCGTTGCCCGTTATCGGTGAGTGCCCGGCCGCCATCGTCGCCCATCTCGACCTCGATCACCGAGGTGCCGGTGATGACATCGATCCCCTTGCTCGCGTAGAACTGTTCCTTGCGCAGGGCCAGTTTGGCGATCGGCAGTTTGCCGAGCAGGTAGTCCTTCGACAGCGGTGGCCGCTGATACGGAAGCACGGGTTCGTTTCCGATGATGGTGATGGGCCGGTCGTAGCCGTGGTCGCGGAGGCTGATCGCCAGCTGGGCACCGGCTTGACCGGCCCCCACGACAAGGGTTCCCACGGTGTCGCTCATTGTTCCGGCGGCACCTCGACGGTGAGGCCGTCGAGCTCGTCGCAGAGCTCGATCCGACACGAGAGTCGGCTGCTCGACCTGCGCGGGGACACCGCACCTTCGAGTAGTTCGTTCTCGTCGTCCGTGGGCTCTCCGACCTTGTCGACCCATGCCTTGCCGACGTAGACGTGGCAGGTCGCGCAGGACAGGGAACCGCCACACTCGCCGATGATGCCGTCGAGCCCGTTCTGGACCGAGGTCATCATCACCGAGTCGCCGTCGTCGGCGTCCAGAGTTGTCGGGGATCCGTCGATGAGGAACGTAACTTTCACCATGGTGGGGTGCTCCTGGTCGAGATCGGTCAGCTGTGGAAGGTGACCGGTAGTTGCGCCGGCCCGAAGAACAAGAAGCTCTTCTTCGATGCCGGAGCGGTACCGTCGAGTTCCACCCGCGAAAACCGACCGGTCAGCTTCTCCAGGACGATACGCAGTTCCATCCGCGTCAGCGGGCTACCCGGGCACACATGCGGCCCGCCACCGAAGGCGACGAATCGTCCCGCGATGCCCTTGCGGGAAAGGTCCTTGTCGTCGGGGTCCGGGAACACCTTGGGATCACGGTTGGCCGCGCCGAGGCTCAGCCACACGACGTCCCCGGCCCGCATCTGCCTGCCGTCGAGTTCCACGTCACGAGTGACGGCCCGGAACATGCCCTGCACGGGGGATTCGGTACGTAACAGCTCATCCATGAACGGCTGGATGACCTTCGGGTCCGAGCGCATCGCGTCCCACTGATCGGGATGGGAGGTCAGGTACTCGATCATCTTCGCCAGTGCCGTGGACGAGGTGTCGCTACCGCCGACCAGGGTCAACTGCAGCACCATCAACAGCTCATCGGTCGACAGCGGTTCCTCGAGCTCGTCGTTGAGGGCCACGACACGGGAAACCAGGTCCTCGCCCGGGTTCGCCCGCCGCTCGATGACCAGCTTCGCGAAGAAGAGGTCGAAGCTCAGCCGCACGTTCACGAGTGCGTTCAGTTCGTCCTCGGTGAGGTTGGGGTTGCCGACCATCGAATTGAAGCCTTCGGCCCAGCTCAGCAGCTGCGGCACCAGCTCGCGATCCAGGCCGAGGATATCGGCGATCACCGCCATGGTGTAGGGCGTCGCGAAGTGGGTGACGAACTCGACGGGCGATCCGACGGCCAGGGTGTCGACGTAGTGCTCGGCGGTCTCGGTGATGCGCTGTTCCCACGACTTGATCGCCGCCGGACTCAGCGCGCTGGTGATCAACTTGCGGTGCAGGGTATGGGCCGGCGGGTCGGCGAACAGCAGGGTCTTGCGGGGGCTCTCGCCGTAGTGCGGACCGATGACGGCCTTCGCCTCCGGAGATTCGGCGGCCTTGTCGATCAGCATCTGCCATTCCTGGGCCACCTGGGGGCCCAGCATCTCCTTGGTCGAGAACGTCACGGTGTCCTTCAATACCTTCAGGACGTTCTCGTGGTCGCTGACCACCCAGAACCCCAGTTTCTTGCTGAAACTGACGGGGCACTCGCTGCGAGCCGCGCGGAAATGGTCATAGGGGCACTTCAGCGCCTCATCCTCCAATTGGAAGACGGGTTCGTAGCCCAGCTCTGCCTCGTTACCGAGTGTCGTCATTCTCGGCGTGTCCTTCCCCGGCGCCATGGCCGCGCTCGATGCCCTCCGGCGATGACTCGCCACATAGCGGAGTAAATGAACTGACTTCTGTTCAATGCGCATGCTCAAAGTAATGGCGTGGATCACATTCGTCAAGCAGCGCGAGCCGAACCGGGAAAAGCCTTGAAGTGAAGTCGCTTCATGAACTAGCTTGAGCCCATACCGCCAACGGAGGAGAACCCATGACGCAGATTAGGGCGCTGGTCACCATGCGTTTCGCACCCGAGAACAGAGAGCAACTGCGAACAGCGGTGGAAAAGTTGACGACGAAGGCGGCCTCCGAGAAAGGCGTCCTCGGCATGACGTACTCCGTCTCGCGCAGCGGTGACATCCTCTTCGTGAACGAGCACTACCGCGACGCCGCCGGCATGCTCGATCACCTGCTCGGCATGGACCCCAAGGTCACCCAGGAGCTCGTCTCCCTGGTGACCATCGAGTCGATGATCGTGTGCGGCCCGGTGACCGACCGTATCGAACAACTGGTCGCGGGCTTCGGCGATATCACCTTCGCCGAGACACTCGCCGATAGCGCACAGTCGTGAACGCCTCGATCGCGGACCTGTATGCCGTGGCCGGCCAACTGTGCGGTCTCTATGCCCACGCGCTGGACACGCACCGCTGGAGTGATCTCGACGAGGTCTTCACCCCGGACGCCGAGATGGAGTTCGCTCATATCGGTCGGGTTGTGGGGCCGGAGGCAATAGGAAGGGGGTCTGCGCGAACGCCCTCGAGCGCCTGAACGCGAGCCAACACCTGATCGGAAGTATCGTCGTCGCCACGGAGGGCCCGGACCCGACGTGCCGATGCTATTTCCAGGCGCAGCACGTGAAGGACCAGAAGCACTACATCGTGGCCGGCAGCTATACCGACACACTGCGACGAGTCGCCGACGGTTGGCGGATCGCCCACCGCCGTCAAACGATTGTCTGGGCCCAGGGAGACGGCAGCGTGGTCGGCCTCTGAGCCGTCCGGATGAACGGCCCCCGACGGTATCGAGCCGGATGTCGTCTCATCGAACCGTGAAGCCGGGTCGGCCGATCCCACAAGGTCGGCCGACCCGGCTTCACGAGAACGGCGGATTCGCGCCGACGGCACCGGACACCCCCCCCCGTTCGCGGCTCGACGCACCGAAGCCCGGCCGCCGTCGACGGGGATGAGTTGGCCGGAGATGAAACGCGAAGCCGGTGAAACCAGAAAAATCGGCATCGATACGCCTCCGGACACCCGAGACCCGACGCGACGGGGGGCGGGCCATGTATCTCGTTTCACCGAAGTTCGGCCGGGTATCCACCCGCCGCACGGGAGGTGAATGGATGCCGGAGACAGCGACAACACACCGGCGGATCCACCGGGCGGTTCACTTCGATGGGCCTACAGAGCTGCGGTGGCGGTCATGGTGGAGCGCGATACGGCGCACCGTTACGGGCTACATCGGCGCATTCGTCAAGTGACGCTCGACCTTCCCGTAACCGTCCGGGTTTCCGACCGAAACAACGGAATCCGCCCCTGCACAGCGATTTTCGCTCGGTCTACGCGACGCTGCGGCGTGACCTCGGTGTCTCGACCTCGACCACCCTGGAGTCCATCGAGTCGTCGAGTACCACCGCGGCGACCGCGGCGCTCCTCGAGCGGCCGGTGTCGACCGGCCCGCTGCGAGCGGAATATCTCGGATCGGACCGGTTCGGCACACCCATGGAGTACTCGATCAACCTCTTCCGCACCGACCGGACCCGGCCGCAGGGGAGAACCGGGCGCAAGTCCGCGCGCCGGAACCGACACGCCGAGCGCGTGATAGCACGGTCGGATCGGCCGCCTGATCCACCGGGTCGCACCCGTCCGGGACGGGATCACTCGACAACCGTTGCCCGCACGGTCGCCGAGGCGATTCCGAAAACGGCGGCACCGTCGCGGTGGGCGGTAAGAGATATGGTTGCCCGCCCGGCAGTGGGGTCGACGGAACGGACCACCCCGTCGAATGTGATCTCGGCGGGACCATGGGTACCGATGAGAACCGGTCTGGCGAATTGCACGTAGTAGCCGAGAACAAGTCCGGGAGCGCCGAGCCATTCGGTCAAACAGGTTGCGCCGAGCCCCATCACCAACATGCCGTGCGCTGCCACGGCGTCCAGGCCCGCCTGTCGGGCGGCGTCGTCGTTCCAGTGGATCGGATTGATATCACCGGAGACACCCGCGTAGTGAACGAGTTCGCCGCGGGAAAGGCGAAATGTCCGCGGCGGGAAAAACTGTCCTCCAGCGAGTCTCGGAACAGTGGCGCGAGAGGCGGGGGGTTCGGCGGAAGGGAGAGGGGCCGCGACCGGTGGCGTCGGCCGGGCCGGTGCCGGGGGTCGGGTGGGAAGGTCCAGCATGGCGAGACCCCGTACGGTCGGCGAGCTGTCGTGAGCACGACCGGCGAGGGTGGTGTGCACGGTCTGCACTACATCGGCGGCCTGATCGCGGATGACGGTGGTGACCGCGATGAGATCACCGGATGCGGTCGGCCGGCGGGAGTCCACGATGACCTGGTGGGTCAGCCGGTCTCCGGCGATCACCGGGCGGTGACAGTGGATGTCCTGTTCCACATGGAGTAGACGTGCCGGGTCGTAGCCGTCGAGCGCGGCGCGCATCAGCGACCGTTGCGCGAGGGAGCCGACCGCGGAGGCGAAGGTGGCCGGTGCGATCAGGCCCGGATGACCGAGCTCGAGGGCAGCGGCGTCGTCCCAGTGGGCGGGATGGAAATCCTGGACGGCGCGGGCGAAGTCCCGGACCTTCTCACGGCCGACCTCGTAGTGATCGGTGTCGGTGTAACGACGGCCCACGGTCGGGTGCGGGTTCATGGTGGACTCCTCGGGTCACCGGGGCGTGTGGGCGGCGAAGATCCGTTGCCCGTGGGCGGCCAAGGGCAGCTCCGGGCCGGGAAGAACCAACCAGGGCGGCAGATCGGCCGAGATGAGCTCGGCGCGCCATTGGGACTCGGTCAAGAAGATGCGGTCGCTCCCCGCGCGCACATCGTCGCGGCCAGGGCGGACGCCGCCGGGGCGGGAGGACATCAGAAAGTGCATGGAGGTGAGCAATTGGCAGTGTTCGCGACACGACTCGATGACGACGAGATGGCCGCCGGGGCGCAGCAGGTCACGCAGCCGTCGCAACGCCACACCGCAGTGGCGGGCATTGTGCAGCACATTCGCGGCCAGGACGATGTCGAACGAGCGCGGCGGCGGCAACTCGGCATTGAGATCGAGCAGATCGAACCGCAGCCAGGGATGGTGCGCGAAGCGGCTCCGGGCGGCGTCGAGGAAGAACGACGACACATCGGTGAAGTGATATTCCACGGGCAAACCGTCGAGCACGGGGAGCAGGTCGGCGGTGGTACCGCCGACACCCGCGCCCAGTTCCAGGATGCGCACCGGGTGACGGTCGGCGGCCAGCGTGTCCACCACGCGGGTGACGATCGCGCCGGCGGCGGCGTTCAGGTACCGGTTGACCGGATTGTTCCGGTATGCGGCTTCGGCGGTGAGCAGGTCCCCGTTCGGGAACAGCAGCTCCTGAGCGAGCACCCTGTCCTGTAACAGATCGAGCGCATGCCGGTTCGCGGCCGTGAAGAACCGCGCGAGCTGTACGGAGAACCCGAGGTCGGCACAGACCTGGTCGAGATCGGCGCGGCCCGGCGCGGCCCCCTCCGAGAGGTACGAATACCCCTGGTCCACTTCGTATTTCAGCCGTCTGTGGGCAGTGAGCAGGCCGAGCCAACGACGCAGCAGCCAGCGATGTCGTGGCGCGACCTCGAGCACGGCCGCGAGCTCGTCCTCGGTATGCGCCGCACCGTCGGACAGGACCGGTCGCAGCACCGCGGCCATGGCCCGCAACCCGAACAGGTCGAAGTCGTCGCGCGCGGACAGGCACTGCCGCGCGTCGAAATCCGCGACCGCGTCCGCGGCGCGCGTGGCGATATCGAGCGTCGGGTCGGTGGTCATCGCGCACCGTTCAGTGGTGGGATGTTGTGGTTGCAGCAGAATACGTTGTCGGGATCGTAGGTGGTCTTGAGCCGTTGTAGTCGGGGATAGGAATCGGGATGGTAGGCGCGGCGCACCCGATCCGGGGAGGCGGTGTCGTCGAGGATTCCGATATAGGGTCCGCCCGCGGAACAGCCCTGCAGGGCGGAGACGATCTCGGCGATCCACCGACGTGAGGGTTCCAGGTCCGTTCCGACGGGCCCACCGGAGAACACGACCGCGTGATAGGCAGCGTCGTGGTAGCCGAACGCGGTCGCGTCCGCCGGCACCCGCCGCAGCGCCCCGCCGAGTTGGTGGACCGAGACGAGCGAATACGGGGTGGGCATACGGGCGGCGAAGTCGACGAGTGCGTCGATGGCGTCGTCGTCGAAGGCACGCAGCCATTCGCTACCGGTGGCGGTGCCGTGGCCTTCGTGGAAGGCCTGCTCGGTATTGCGTTGCAGTTCCGGGTATTCCAGGGGGCGGACGAGGTCGAGCTCCGGCTCGCCCAGACGTTTCAGCCTCGCCAATTCCGTCCGCGCCCGGTCGAGCGGTCCGAAGTAGGCGACGGTGACCGCCGCCATCGGCGGTCCCTCGGGAGCGGTGGGAGGCCAGTGCAGCAGGGTGGCACGCAATGCCAGCTCGTCCGGCGATTCGGCGCAGAGCTCGCGGAACTCACGGAAGACCGCGCGCCCTTCCTCGAGCCGGAACAGCAGGGTGCCCGCGTGCAGGGAGCCGATGGGATGCAGTTCGAACTCCAGGGCCACCACAATGCCTAAGTTGCCGCCACCACCGCGCAGTGCCCACAGCAGATCGGGGTGATTGTCGGGGCCGGTGTGCACCAGCCGGCCGTCGGCCAGGACGACCTGCGCGGAGCGCACACTGTCGCAGGTGAATCCGGCCATTCGCTGCAACCAACCGCTGCCACCGCACAGCGTGGAACCGATCACGCCGACGGTCGACACATCCGCTCCGGTCACGGCCAGACCGTGCCGGTGACAGGCACGATCGAATTCGGCCCAGGTGACGCCCGCTCCCACGGTGGCGCGGCGGGCGATCGGGTCGATGATGATCGTCCGCAGCCCCGACAGATCGAGCAGCAGGGACCCGTCGGCAGCCGGATGCCGCGCGACGTCATGTCCGCCGCCGCGCACCGATACGGCGAGCCCGTGCCGCCGCGCCGTCGTGACCGCGGCCCGCACATCGGGGACCCGGGCGCAGTGCACGACGGCCGCCGGACGCTGGTCGACGGCGGTATTCCAGCGCCGCCGTGCCCGGTCGTAGCCCGGATCGCCCGACGCCAGGACGGTGCCCCGACAGGCTGCGCGCAGATCGGCAAGGTAGTCCGCGATAGGTCGTGTGGTGGTCATACGGCAACGAACTCCTCGGAGACGACGATGGGAGGATGCGCCGCGACGGACAGCAGTTCCAGATAGTCGGTGAGGACCTCCGGCATCCGGCGGCGCAGGTAGCGGGTGAACGGGTCGTTGCAGGTGATGGGCAGTGGATCGGCGCGCACGGCCGCCAGGTCCGTCTGGTGTTCGGGGCGGCCGGCCGCGAGGAACCGGCCGTCGGCCGAGTCGAGCAGGACCGCGCACTCCGGCGGCAGCGCCGCGGCGAGCCGAGCCGGTGTGACCGCGTCCACGGCGTCGCGGTCCAACAGCGCGTTCGGGATACCGGCGACCACGGTCGCGTCCCGACATACGGTATCGACGAGGGCGGCGATCCGGTCGGTGGTGTGGCGGCCGGGTAGCTCGCGCCACGCGACGATACGGCTCAGGCCGGGCGAGGGCGCGTCGACGGTCAGCACCACGTCGTAGCGGTAGCGGGTCAGCTCGGTGTCGGCCCGCATCGGCTTGGCGTAACAGGCGACCCGCACCGACCGGGAATGCCGCCGGGCGATATGGGCGAAGACCCGGGGATCGCACAGGAGCTCTTCGTCGGTGTCGAGCCGGGCGGCGGCCCGGCGGGCCAGGTCGTCGGCGTTCGGCCCCGGATCGCGGGCCCGTTCCAACCAGTGGGCGAAGTCCTGCGCATTGGCGAGGTTGCGGATATCTCCGACGACGACGGTGCCGCCGGGTGTGACCATATCGAGTGCGTCGTCGAGCACGGCGGTGAGATAGCGCTCGTCCGGAAAGCACTGCGTCACACTGTTCAACACCACACAGTCCGGTCGTCCGCTCGCGGCCTGCGCACGCAATGCCGTCATCACCCGGTCGCCGGCGAGCTCGTGCGCGGCGGCCCGCAGCACCGACACTCCCGGAAGTCGTCGGGCGCGCAGCCTCTCCACCACGGGTTCGGCCGGATCGAGCCCGAGGTAGTCACGCGTCGACGAGTGCAGGCGGTGGACGAGAAGACCGCTGCCGCAGCCGACCTCCACAATGGTTTCGGGGCGACCGCGTCGCACCAGGCCGACAGCGTGGTCGATCCACTCCCGCATATGCTCGCGGGGGAATGCCGCACCGGTATCGGAGGCCCGCCAACCGGACAGGTCGAGATCGTCGCCGTGGCGCAGTTCGTCCGACGAGTACACGTACTCGTACACGTGCCGCCAATGTTCGAGATATTCGGTGAGCAACGCCCCGGGGACAGGTCGCACCGCGACGGCCGCGGCGGCGGGCCGTACCACGATCACATCGCGGTGCCCGTCCCGCCGGGCCGAGTCCACCCACGGATGCCGGCCGAGCATGGAGAGCAGCCGATCGGTCACGGGTTCCGCGCCTCCGATACCGCCGCAAGTTCCGCCGCACCGAACATGCGGTACACGCGTTCGGGATCGTTGGCCGCATGTGCGCGACCGCCGTGCACGTCACGCCAGAAGCGCTGAACGGTACTGTCCGGCCGCAATGCGCGGCCACCGGAGTTCTCGAACAGCCGGTCCATGGCGGTCACGGCGCGTTCGGTGCCGCGAACCTGGTCGCGGCGCAGCCGCAACCGTTCGCGCGGCCCGATGGGTTCCTCGGCCACCGCCAACAGGTACAACTCATCGATATTGTGCGTGAGCTGACGCCAGGCGGCATCGATCTCGGTGGCGGCGAAGGCAATCCGCTCCAGAGTGGCCGGGTCGTGGCGGAACGCGTCGCCGGTGTAGCCGGTATCCTTGCGGGCGTCGCCGGGCAGTGCGGCGCGCACGCGGTCGCATTGCTGTTCGAGGTGCGCGCGGTAGCCGCCGCGTGCCATACCGACAATGGCCGCCGTGATGGCGCCGGTGTGCAGGCAGCCGAACGGAATCCGGTACAGCGCACCGTCGTTGGTCTGCTGTCCGGGGGTGCGGCAGGCGGTTACCGCGTCGGAGCCGAGGACCCGGTGCGCGGGCACGAACACTTCGTCGAGGTGAATATCGTTGCTTCCGGTGCCGCGCAGGCCGACCGCCTGCCACACGTCGACGACGGTGTAGTCGTCGGCGGGTACCAGGAAGGTGCACGAATCGGCCGGTTCGCCGTCCATGACGACCCGCGCGCCCAGCAAGGCCCAGCGGGCGTGGTCGCAGCCGGAGGCGAAACCCCAGGTGCCGCTGAGCCGATAGCCGCCCTCGACGGGAACGGCGGTGCCGGTCATGGCATACGAGGAGCAGATGGGGGTGTCGGTACCGGAATCCCACACCTCCTCCTGGGCTCGACCGTCGAAGAGCGCCACGTTCCAGGGGGATACGCCCAGTACGGAAGCGACCCACCCGGTGGAGCCGCACGCCGAGGCCAGTTCGGCCACCGCCGTGTAGAAGACGGCCGGGTGCGCCTCGTACCCGCCGTAGCGCCGTGGACGCAGCAGGCCGAAGAACCCGGTGGCGGTGAGTTCGGTGAGGGTTTCCACCGGGATCCGCCGGGCCTGTTCGGTCTCCGGGGCACGTTTGCTCAGCGTCGGCAGCAGTTCGCCGACCGCGGCGAGCACCGCGGTCGTGGCGTCGTCGGTCATTGCGTTGTCCTCCGTTGTGGATCGGGTGGTGGGGGCACGGTTCGATGGACGCGTCCGTTGCCGCTCGGGCCGGCGGTCGCGGCGCGGCGTCAGCGGGTGAAGCGCAGCAGACCGGTCGCCGGGTCGGCGTCGGCCGGCCGGAGACCGGCCGCGCGGGCCTCGGCCGTGAGCCGGTCGGCGTCGGCCGGCCAGACGTGGTGTTCGGTACGCACCTCCTGCACCAGTCGGTCGCCCTGGTAGGTGCGGTAGGTCATTCGCCATATCAGGGAGTCCGCGTCCACCGGGTCGGCCCGGCTCCAGCCCTCGTACCGCAGGTCACCGGCGCGGGCGGTGGTGTAGCGCCGTTCCGGCGAGGGTTCGACTCGACCGGGACGCTGCACTTCCACCACCGCATCGGCACCCGGTGCCAGTGCGTCCGCGATGGCGGACCACACCCGGGGGCGGGTGGCGGCGGCGAAGTGCCCGATCACGCCGAGGGCGACCACCGCCGCACACCGCGTGGGCAGTTCGGTATCGAGGAAACCCGTGGGTAGTACGGTGATCCGCTCGCGCAGGTCCTTGCGGGCCGCCAATCTCGACAGCAGCACGGCGCGCATGGCGGCGGCCGGCTCCACCGCCACGATCCGCGCGTCGGGCAGGGCGTCGGCGACCAGCATGGTGGACAGTCCCGTGCCCGCCCCGATATCGGCGACCGGTCCGGCGACGGTGTCGACCCCGGCGAGCAGCTTCGTCAGCACCGGTTCCACGCCGGCCACATACGGTGTGGCCATGAGGTCGTAGAACTCCGCGGCGGCGGCGTAGTCGTCGGTCACGGCTGCTCCGAACAATCCAGGCTCGCAAGCAGTTCCGACACCAGATGAGCGACCGTGACAACCGTCGGTGGTCGCAGCAGGGCATAGTGGTGCGCCGCGACGGGCCGAGTATCGATCACGACGTCGGTATGTGCGGCCCACCCGAGGTCCGAGAGGTCGCCGCAGTCGTCGACTCCCATACCGACCCCCGAATTGTGCGGCGCCGGCAGCTCGGCGCGCACCAACAGCACCTCGAGCCCCTCCCCCTCGAGGTCACCGGTGTGGTGTGCGCCGAGGGCGCGCAGATGACGCCGGAAGATGTCCTCCTCGAGCCGCCGGTCGTCCGGGGCGCCGCGTCCGCCGAGACCCACGTCCGCGAGTCGGCGCCGGACCTCGGCACGCTGCAGATCGTCCGGTTTCCGGTCGAAATCGGATTCGAACGTGTCGATATCGAGGGACAGCCCTCGGAACGCCGCCAGTGAGCCGAGGTAACGCGTCCAGAATTCGCGGCCGTCGACATGATGGATGCGGTCGGCGATATTCGAGTCGAGCAGGACAAGCGCCTCCACGGTCGCACCGGACGCGCGCAGTCGCCGGGCCACTTCGTGCGCGATGATCCCACCCATCGACCAGCCGCCGATCCGGTAGGGCCCGGTGGGCTGGTGGGCGCGCACCAGGCCTTCGTATACCCGTGCCAGATCGGCGATCGTCTCCGGTCCGGGCGCACCGACGAGTTCCGGGTCCTGGATGCCGATGATCGGTGCGCGGGTATCGAGGATCCGGGCCAGATCGACGTAACAGAGCACGTCGCCACCGGTCGGGTGGATCAGGAACAGCGGCCGGCCGGTGCCGTCGCGCAGCGGCACCAGACAGTCGCGCGGGATCGACGGTTCCGCGGCCTCGTGCCGCGCGGCGGTGGCGACCGCGGCCAGGGTGGGGTCGGTGAGGAATTCCCGCGGTGTCACCACCAGTCCGAGTTCACCGCGCAGGCGGTTGAGCATCCGGATGGCGAGGACGGAGTCTCCCCCGGCGGTGAAGAAGTCGGTGCCACGGTCGATACCGTGCGGGGCATCCACCATCCGCTCCCACAGTTCGGCGATGGCGCGCTCGGTGACCGTGGCGGGCGGGCCGGTCACCGGGGTAGGGGCCGGTGCGTCGGCCGTAAGATCGGGTTTCTCGGTGTCGGGCACGTCGACCGGCGCTGTCCAGGTCTCGGGACGGTCCGTGAGCGCGGTGACGGTATCGCACACCTGCGCGAACAAGGTGTCGAGCACCCCCGGCGGGAACAGTTCCGCGACGGCGTCCAGATTCACGACCACCGAATCGTCCCAATCCCACTGGAACACCTGCATGTCCAGGGCCACCTGCGGGGTGCGCACGCGTTGATAGAAGTCGCGAACCCCCACCGTGTCGGGAGTGCCGCCCGGCGGATGCAGCCCGAGGGTGCTGTGGAAGACGACCGGCGCCTGGGGGGCGGTGTCGCGTCGGCGCCGAGCCAGTTCCCGCAGCACCTCCACGCCGGTGACCTGGCCGTGGTCGAGCATGGTGGCGGTGGCCTCTTGTACATGCCGGGCAGCGGTCAGGAACGTCGACCGGGCGGGCAGGGCGATATCGAGCAGCACGGTGCCCGCGTAGGGGCCGATGGCGTGATCGAGATCGCGCGGCAGGTGCAACCGGTTGAGGTAGAGCACGTTCAGCAGGAACCGACGGTGCCCGGCCAACCGGGCCAGCGCCAACGCCCAGCAGGTGGCGAACGCGGCGGTCGGCGTGATGTTGTACTCGGCACAACGGTCGCGCAGAACCGCCATCCGCTCACCGGACACCCGGAATTCGCGTCGCTCCAGCGTGTCGGGGCGCACCTGGTCGAACGGTACCGCCAGGGGCAGCGCCGGGGCGGGTGGCAGATCGTCGATCCGGTCCCACCACCAGTCGCGCTGTGCCTGCCATTCGGGTTCACCACGCTGACGGGAGATGGTCTCCACATAGTCGCCGAAGTGGGCGGTGAGCGCCGGCAGCACCGTATTCGGGTCGTCGAGGTAGGTGAACAGTTCGGTGAACATCAGTTGGACCGACCAGCCGTCGGCCACGAGCAGGCTGCACACGATGTGCAGGCTCAATGCGTCACCCGGCAGCCGGACAACGGTGACGGTGAACGGCCACGGATCCATTCCCGGGCCGGTGCGCTGCAGTTCGGCGCGGGTGGCGGCCAGCCGCCGATCGATCTCGTCGACCGCTGCGGTCCGCAGGTCCAGGTGGGTTATGGGGAGGACCGCCAACCGCGGGTCGTCGACGGGCAGCACCTGCTGGGTGCCGTCCGGCAGGAAGACCGCCCGCAGCATGGGCTGACGTTCCACCTGCCGCCGCACCGCTGTGTCGAGGACCGTCGGATCGACACCGGTGAGCCGGAAGTCGACATAGTTGTGCGCCGAGTCGTAACTGAGCGCGTACCCGTGCTGCTGCCCCACCCAATACGCCTGCTGCAACGGGGTGAGCGGGAACGGCACGGTCGGGTCGGCCTGCCGCGCGAATTCGACGGCGGTTGCCGGGATATCGGAGCGGCGTTCGTCGATCAGGGCGATGAGATCGGCGAACGAGAGATCGCCGACCAGCTCCGCCACGGGTACCGCGACACCGAGCCGCGTGCGCACCATGGTGGCCATGCGTACCGCCAACACCGAATCACCGCCCAAACCCACGAATGTGGAGTCGGGACGCACACTCCCGACCTCGAGGTCGAGCACCTGCGACCAGATGGCCGCCACGGCCTCGGCCACGTCCTCGTCTCGACCGGCCCGGCTCGTTCCGGCATCCGGGGCGGTCCAGGCCTCCGGGTCGGCGGCGAGGCGGCGCAGCCACTCCACGTAGGAGGTGAACGCCGTGTCCGCGGCGGCGGAATCGAGGACCGTCTCGAGGACATCCCACTGCAGTTGCAAACCTCCCGCGTGGACGAATGCCTGATGGTCGAGCCATACCTGCGGGGTCTGGCTCACCCCGTGCACGATTCGCCCCGACCATTCGAGGTCTGGGGCGCCGCCGACCAGGTGGGTGACATCGAGAGCGCTGGTGAACACCACCGGCAGCAACCGCCGCTGCCCGGTGCGGGTGGACAGTTCGGCGAGCAGCTCCAGGGCGGAGTACTCGCGGTGGTCGATATCGTCGAAGAGCCGTCGTTGGGTTCGGGCGGCCCGCTCCGCGAAGGACCCGCCGCCGGTGCGGTCCACCTCGTGGGCCAGCAGGGTGGTGAAATCGCCGATCGCGGCGTCGATTCCGGGCAGCGCCACCGGCCGGTCGACCAGAGTCAGCGACAGGGTGAACCGATCGTCGCCGGACCAGGCGGCGAGCACGTCCGCGTACGCGGTGAGCAGTACCGCCGACGGTGTGACACCGTGCTCGGCGGCCGACCGCCGCAGCCCATCCCATTCCTCCGGTGCGAGCCGGGCATCGCGGCGGCCGAACCACGGCCGGGTCTGGGTACGGGTGTGGGTGGGCAGGTTGGGCGGGCCCGGGAGCTCTGTTGTCCGGCTGTGCCAGTAGTCGACCGCGCGCCGCCGGGCCGCGGACTCCGAGCGGGACTCGGTGTATGCCACATAGTCGGCGAATCGGGTCGGCAGCGGCGGAAGGACGGCCGCGGGGTCGGTGTAGAGCAGCCGCAGATCGCGGTCGAGGACGAGGAAACTCCCGGCGTCGCAGATCAGGGCGTCGATACCGATGAACAACCGGGTGGTGGTGCCGTCCAGTATCGCGGCACGCACATCGAACAGTGGCCAGCGGTCGGGGCGGTGCACCCGATGCGACAGCCGCCGCCGCAGTTCGGTGAGCGTGTCCTCGCGCGCCCCGCCGGCGGAGGCGGTGAGGTCGTGGCGGCGGATCCGGAACTCCGGCACCTCGGTGAGGATCCGGTTGCGGCCGTCCTCGGTGATGACGGCGCGCAGCATCTCGTGCCGCTGGATCACTTGGTTCCACGCCTGTTCGTAGCGTTCCAGATCCAATGTGTCGCAGTCGTATTCGAGATAGATGTGACAGGACACGTCGCTCAGTCCGAACGCGCCCGATCGGCCCACCCAGTACGCGTGCTGCACCCGGGTCAGCGGGAATGTGACAGGGTCCGGGCCGACGGCCGGGGTCTCGTTCCGACTCGCGTTCTCGACGGCGGTCGGGGGGTGCTCGGGCGAATTCGGCGCGGCCACGGGCGGTGCCGGCGGGCGACGGTCCCGCAGCAGTGCGGCGAAGGCGGCCACGGTCGGGTTCGACAGCAGCTCACGCATGCGGATATCGGTGTTCTCCCGCTCGTTGAGGAGGTCCAGCATGCGCGTCGCCAGCATGGAGGTTCCGCCGAGCGCGAAGAAGTCGGCCTCGGCGTCGGCCACCTTCTCCCCCAACGTCTCCGTCCACAGCGCGGCGATCATCTCCTGTTCCGGGATCGTGAACCGCGGGGGTTCGGCAGGTTCTGTCACACCGTGCGACGCCGCCGGACGCGGCGCACCGTTCGACGGCACCGGCAGCGGGGTGGTGAGCGACGCGGCCGGCTCGCGGGCCGGAGCCGGTGCGTCCACCACCGCCGCGAGCTCGACTCGCATCCGCGGCTCGGGGACGGTCGCGGCTCCGTTCGTCTCCGGAGCGGCGGCGGATACGATGCGGTCCTGTTCGGCCGGTGACACCTGGGCGGCGGTGGGCGGATCGATCCAGATACCGCGACGCTGGAAGGGGTGGGCGGGCAGGCGGATGCGCCGCCGGCGGCGGTGCAGGGCCTCCACGTCGATATCCGCACCGCCGCACCACAGGTGCCCGACCGCGGTGAGCAGCGCGGCACGGTCGGAGGCGTCATCCGTCCGCTCGTCGGCGTCCGGCAGGGTGCTCAGCGTGGCGGTGAGGCCCTCGGGTGCGTTGCGGCGCGCGAGTGTGGCCAGGGCGCTGCCCGGTCCCACCTGGACGACGGTGGTGGGACCCGCCGCCGTCGCGTCCCGCACGGCGGAGGCGAAGAGTACCGGTTCACGCAGATGCCGCACCCAGTGATCGGCGTCCAGGGATCGGGTCCGGCGGCCGGTGAGGGTGCTGTAGAGCGGCAGGGCGGCCGCCGAGTTCACCACGGTCGCCGCCGCGGCGCGCAGCGGCGGGACCACCGCGGCGACGGCCGGCGAGTGCAGGGCCGCGTCGACGCGCAACCTGCTCGCGCGGATTCCGGCACGACCGAGAGCGCCCGCGAACGTCTCGACGGCCGTGACCGGTCCGGAGACCACACAGGCATCCGGACCGTTGATGGCGGCCAACACTATTTCCGGATACCGGGTCAGCGCGGCGCGCACGTCCTCCTCGGCGAGCGGTACGGCCACCATCGCGCCGGGCGCGGTATCCGCCAGTGCCGACGATCGGATCGCCACCAGGCGAGCGGCATCGGACAGGCTCACTATTCCCGCGACCACCGCGGCGGTGTACTCACCGAGGCTGTGGCCGAGCAGACCGTCGGGTTCGATACCGTAGCCGCGCAGGGTAGCCGCAGTGGCGAGCGACACCGCGAACAGGGCGGGCTGCCCGTAGCGCACGTCGTCGACCTCGTGTTGCGGAGCGCGGCCGGTGACGATATCGCGGATGTCATAGTCCAGCAGCGGCTTCAGCGCTTCGGCGCACTCATCGACACAGGCGGTGAACACCGGCTCGTCTCTGTAGAGTCCGGCACCCATTCCCGAATACTGCGCACCCGCGCCCGGGAAGGCGAAGACGATATCGGATCGCCCGGCCGGTACCTGTTCGACGGCGACCGGGCGCGGGCTTGGATCCCGGTCGGTCGACAGTGCGGTGGCCCGCCATCCGGAGTCCGGATGGCGTCCACGCGAGACGGTGTAGGCGTAGTCGACCCGGGTATCGGCCGTCACGACGGACGCGGCCTGCGCGAGCTGGGCCCGGCAGCCGGATTCCGTGGCGGCCGACACCAACAGCAGCTGGGCGCGCGGATCGGGGTCGGGCTCGTTCGGGCCTCCGGGTACGGGCGCCTGCTCGAGTACCACATGACAGTTGGCGCCGCCGATACCGAACGAGCTCACCCCGGCGATCCGGGTGCCGTCGCGCTCCGGCCAGTCCCGGGTGTGCTCGACGAGCTCGAACAGTCCGCGATGGCGTTCCAGATCGGGGTGGGCGGGATGTGCGTGCAGGGTCGCCGGAATACGCCGATGCCACAGTGCGAGCGCCGTTTTGATCAGCGACGCGATTCCGGCCGCGCTGTTGGTGTGGCCGATATTGCTCTTCACCGAACCCAATGCGATCGGTGTCGGTGCCGCGCGGTCGGCGAACACCGTGGCCAGCGCCGACAGTTCGATCTGGTCGCCCAGTGCCGTCGCCGTGCCGTGCGCCTCTATCAGGTCCACCGCGTCGATGCCGATATCGGCCACCGCGAGCGCCTCGCCGATCGCTCGCGCCTGCCCGGCCGCCGAGGGTGCGGTGAAACCGGCCTTACCGCCCCCGTCGTGGTTCAGCGCACTACCGCGCAGCACCGCGTAGATGGGGTCCCCGTCGGCCAGCGCGTCCGCGAGCCGTCGCAATACCACCATGCCCACGCCCTGGCTGTGCACCATGCCGGTCGCCTCCGCCCCGAACGCCCGCGTATGCCCGTCCGCGGAGAAGATCGCCTCGGGCACGTGCAGGTAGCCGCGTCCCTGCGGGACGATCAGCGACGCGCCGCCGGCGAGTGCCGCGTCGCATTCTTCCGACAGGAGGGCCTGCGCGGCCAGGTGCACCGCGACCAGCGAGGTGGCGCAGGTGGCCTGCACGGCCACCGCGGGGCCGGTGAGGTCGAGCCGGTAGGCGATCTGCTGTGGGAAATAGTCGGTGAGCGTGCCTGTTTCCGCCTGCAGCCGACCGAGCGGATCCCGGTCGGCGCCCGCCCGGTAGGCGGCGAGATTGTGTTCCAGATAATCGCTGCGCGAGGCCCCGGTGAACACGCCGACCGCGTCCAGTCCGGCCCCACCGCGGTATCCGGCGTCGCCGAGGGCGTCCCAGGCGCATTCCAACAGCAGCCGCAGCTGCGGATCCATCAGGGCGGCATCCCGCGCGACGATGCCGAAATGCTCCGGATCGAAGCGGTCCTGTCCGGCGATAACCGCCCCGACCGGCACATAGTTGCGGTGTGCGCGCAGTTCGGTGGGCACCCCGCGCGCGGCGAGCTCCGCATCGTCGAACCGGGTCAGACCTTCCCGACCCGAGGCGATCAGGTCCCAGTAGGCGCCCAGATCCGGTGCGCCCGGGAATCTACCGGCCATCCCGACGATGGCGACGGCATTGTCGTCGTTCACGCTTCGATCTCCAATTCCGAGTCCACCGTCAGCCCGCCGCGCATCATGGCCAGCACCGGACACGACGCCTCCACGAGCCGATGCAGTTCGCGATACCGGTCCGGTTCGTCCGGACCGCCCACCCGGGCCCGGACCCGGATACGGCCCGGTTGCGTCGGGCCGGTGAGCCCGAAGACGGGCCCGAGATCCACGTCGGCGTCGACATCCACCGACAGTGAATGGATACCGATGCCCAGCCGTGCCGCGTGGAACCGGTATGTGACCGCCTGGCAGGCCCCCAACGAGGCCAATGCCATTCCGATCGGGTCGGGACCGGCGTCACCGCCGCCCGCGGCCACGGGTTCGTCGACCACGAAGGTGTGCCGGCCGATATGCACCCGCATCTCGGTGGGTGTGCCCGCCTGGTGTTCGGTACGGACGGTGAACCGCTGTCTGCGGTCGGCCGCGCGGCCCGAGGCGGTGCGCAGCCGGAATACGGTGTCAGCGAACGACATCGGCGAGCCTCGCTTTCGTTCGGTGAGCGCGTCGGCGGCGGCCGCGCGCTACGGCGTCGGTGAGATCGATCGACATGGCGCCGGATTCGCCCGTGGACGGTCCCGAGACGGTGTGGTCGACGATCCAGTCGGCCAGACGCCGGGCGGTGCCGAGCCGGAAGATATCCGGCACGGTGAGCGCCGGGGTGAGGTGGCGCAGCCTGCGATGGGCGCGGACCAGGGTCAGGGAGGTCGCGCCGAGATCGTGGAACGGGGTGGTTGCCGCGATCTCGGGGCCGAGTAGGTCGGTGAAGACCCCGACGACCGCGGACTCGATCCGCGCCCGGTTCGCCGTGGCGGTCGGCGGCGCAACGGTGAGGACGAGTTCGGCCGCGGCGCCGTAGCGCGCCTCGGCGATGAGCCCGTGGGTCGTGGCCGCGGTGTGTAGGCGGCCGAGCCACGCGTCGGCGTTGTCCGCGGCGGCGCCGTCGAGAGGGTGCGCGCGTAGGGTCAGCGTCAGTCCCAGCGCCTGGGCCTGTCGTGCCGCGTGCAGCAGCCAGTCGTCGGCCGGTGTGCTCGCCGGCTCGTCCGCCGGGGCCGGTGTGTCGGCGAGATAACCGAGGACGGCGGGCCTTCCGACCGTATCCTCGACCGCCGCGACACCGGCCGGGGCCGCGGAATCGGCCGGAGAGGCGGACCGGCCGGGAGTCGGTCGGCCGCTTCCTGCCGGAGCCTCGCCGGCCACCCGGTCGTATTCGGGCGGTGCGGTCTGTGTTCCGCTCCCGTCGCGCCGGAACGGGTTCGGCAACCGGGAATGATCGACCTTGCCGTTGGAGGTCAGCGGCAGGGTGTCCAACGACACCCACCGGGACGGCACCATGTACCGCGGCAGGTGACGTGCCGCGTGGTCGGCGAGTTCCGCGGTGGCCACCGGTGTTTCGCCGGCCACCACATAGCCCACGAGTTGTGGCCGGTCGTCCGCGCCCGGCACCGCCGCCGCCACACACCGGCGTACGGCCGGATGCCGGTCGAGTACGGCCTCGATCTCCCCCAGTTCGATGCGGTGGCCGCGAACCTTGACCTGCCGGTCGACCCGGCCGAGGAATTCGATGGTCCCGTCGGGGCGCCACTTGCCCAGGTCACCGGTTCGGTACAGCCGTTGCCCCAGCCGGTCGTGCCGGATGAACCGGTGGGCGGTCTGCTCGTCGTCGCCGACATACCCGCGCGCCAGACCGGCCCCTCCGATGTGCAGCTCACCCGGGACGCCGACCGGGCAGGGCAGGCCGTCGTCATCGAGCACGAGGAAGAACTGCTCGCGCAGCGCCCTGCCATACGGGATGCTGGTCCACTCGGGCCGCACCTGCCGGACGGGATGGCAGATCGACCAGATGGCGGCCTCGGTCGCGCCGCCCAGGCCGATCACCCGCACCTGCTCGCCGATTACCGCGCGCAGCCGGTCGGGCAGCGACAGCGGGATCCAGTCACCCGACAGCAGCAGCAGGCGCAGCGAACGCAGCCGTGCGGCCGCCGCCGGGTCGGCCTCGGCGTATTCGACGAGCATCTCCGCGAGCGCGGGTGCCGTGTTCCACACCGTCACCCGGTGGGCGGCGACGAGTTCGCACCAGTGGCCCGGATCGCGCAGCCGGTCGGCGTCCGGGAGCACGAGTGCCCCGCCCGCGCCGAGCACGCCGAAGATGTCGTACACGGACAGGTCGAAACTCAGCGCCGACAGTGCGAGCACCCGATCGTCCGGCCCGATGCCGAAGCGATCGTTGATGTCGTCGATGGTGGTGCGGGCGGCGCGATGCTCGACGGCCACGCCCTTGGGTTCGCCGGTCGATCCCGAGGTGAAGATGACATAGGCCAACTCATCGTCGGCGGTGGCGATCGGCGCGTCGACGGTGACGGCACCGGCGGCGGCGTCGAGCGGATGCGCGGTGACATTCTCGGGCAGTTCGACGCCAGGTGCGGCGAGGGCGTGGGTGATCCCGGCGCGGCGACAGACCGAGGCGATGCGCGAGCCGGGCCATTCCGGCTCGATCGGCACGAATGTCGCTCCGGCCCAGAGCACTCCGTATACGGCGACGATCTGTTCCGCCGATTTGGGAGTGGAAACCGCCACCCGGTCGCGCGGCCGGACTCCGGCCGCGATCAGCCGTCCGGCGATATTGCGCGCCCGCGCGGACACCTCGCCGTGCGTGAGCGACCCCCGGATGGCGAGCACGGCCGGGGCTTCCGGCCGCTCGGCCCTCCGATGGCGCTGCGGGTCCGTGAGCAGCCCGGCACCGAGGCCGGCCGGCAGCGGTTGCACTGTTTCGAAATACGGGTTCCACCCCAGTTCCGCGGTGTCCCAGGTGTTGTCGTCCTCGGCCAGCCGTCGCAACAGGCGAGTGTGGGCGGTGAGCATCCGGTCCACGAAGTCGGGTGGGAAGACCTCCTCGACGGCATCCCACGCCAGTCGCAGGCCGCCCGCCTCGTCCCAGACGATGTGGTCGAGGGTCACCTGCGGTGTCTGCGATACCCCGAACACCTCGTCGCCCAGCAGGCCCGCGGCCGGACCGTCGGCCTGTCCGAGTCCGACGCCGCTGGTGAACACCACCGGATAGCGGGGGGCGAGGTCGGCGGTCTGCTCGCGCTGCACCTCGACACCGCTGTAGGAACGGTGTTCCAGGTCGGCCCAGAACCGCGTATTGACCCGGCGGGCGAACTCGGTGAACCCCTGCCACTCTCCGGGATTCGGGGCCGGCATCTCGACCAGCGCTGTGGTACTGAAGTCCCCGACCACGCCCTCGTTGTCCCCGCTGTCGTCGGACCGGTCGAACAGGGTGGCATTGAGGCAGAACGCATCGGTGGCCCCCCACCGGGACAGGGTGAGTCCGAAGGCCGCCAGCAGCACCGCGGTGGGGCTGAGGCCGCGCCGCGCGGCGCGGGCACCCAGGGCTGTCCAATGCTCCGGCCCGAGCCGTGCCTCGTGGCGCCGGAACCGGGCGGTGCGAACCGTTTCGGGGGCGACCGCGTACGGCAGCCGGGGTCCGGACGGCAGGCCGGCCAGTCGCTCCTGCCAATAGGCCCGGTCCCGGTCCCGGCGGCCCGTCTCGGCCGCACGGCGGGCGCGCAGGATGTTCAGGAAGGACGTCGGCGGCGGCGGTGGTAGGGCGGCGGCCGGATCGGTGGCGCACCGCCCCCACTCCCGCATGAGCTGGATCCAGCTCGTCATATCCAGCACGATGATGTCGAACCCGACGAACAGCCGCAGCGCGCCGGACGGCAGCAGCGCGACGTGGATGTCGAACAACGGCCCGGTCGCGGTATCGAGCACCTGATGTGACTTCTCGTGCCGTAGCCGGGCCAGGGCTGCGGCGGCATCGCCGGCGGGATCGCGCAGATCGGTGATCCCGATGCGGTAGCGACGCCCCGGCGGCAGCACCCGTTGGCGGCCGTCGTCGGTCACCACGGCCCGCAGCATGTCGTGGCGCGCGACCACCGTGTTCCACGCCGTTTCCAACACATCGACCTCGGCCCGCGCGTCGGCCGCCACGAACCGTTCGGGATCGCGGTCGAATTCGAAGTAGTAGAAGGTGGCCACCCCGCCGAGCGGCATCCCTGCCTCGCGACCCACCCAGTAGGACGCCTGGATGGGGGTCAATTCCTCTTCGACCACAACCTCGGGCGCGGCGACGGATGCCGGGGGCGCGGTGTTGCCGGGGCGCGTCGATTCGGTGGCCATCGCACGTTTTCCGACCTCGGCGACCAACGAGTCGAGCGTGGCTCCGACGAAGGCCTCCAAGGGAACGCGCACCCCGGTGCGTTCGGCCAGCCGCAGGTGCAGGCGGGCGGCGAGGAAGGAATCCAGCCCGTGTTCCTGCAAGGGACGCCGGGCGTCGATCTCGCCCGCATCGATTCCGAGAACCGTTGCGGCGCATCCTCGCACTTCTTTTTCGATTGTCGCCATCTCCAGCCCTTGCTCGGCAAACTCAACGGGCCTACAGTAAACGATAATGACAACGCTTTTCAACAACGCTTTGGATTGTTACCGCCTGCTGGGACGGTCGGGCCTTCGGGTATCACCGCTGGCCTTGGGCACCATGACCTTTGGCACCGCATGGGGCTGGGGGGCCGACAAACAAGAGGCTCGGCGCATCTTCGACACCTACGTCACCCGCGGCGGCAACTTCCTGGACACCGCCGGCAACTACACCAACGGCACCGCCGAGGAATGGCTCGGCGAGTTCGCCGCGGCCGATCGGGACGCGCTGGTACTGGCAACCAAGTACACCGTGCTGCGCCGGCTCACCGACCCGAATTCCGGTGGCAACCACCGCAAGAACATGCGTGCCTCGGTCGAGGCGAGCCTGCGCCGCCTGCGCACCGACCATCTCGACCTGCTGTACCTGCACATGTGGGACGATCACACCCCGCCCGAGGAGATCCTGCGCGGCATGGACGATCTGGTGCGCGCGGGCAAGATACTGTACGCGGGCATTTCGAACACCCCCGTCTGGCAGATCGCGCGGATGCAGACCATGGCCGACCTGCGCGGTTGGACACCCCTGATCGCACTCCAACTCGAGTACAACCTGGTCGAGCGCACCGCCGAGCACGATATGCTGCCGATGGCACGGGAACTGGGGCTCGGGGTCGTCGGCTGGTCACCGCTGGCGGGCGGCGTTCTCACCGGCAAGTACACCCGTGCCGACCTGCCGTCGGATGCACGGCGGCCGGTGGTGGGAACCTCCCGGAAAGACCTGATCCTCACCGGCGACGGACTCACCGAACGGGCACTGGCCATCGCCGACACCGTGCGTCGCGTCGCCGAACAGCTCGGCCGTTCCCCGGCCCAGGTCGCCCTCGCCTGGGCACTGCGCCAACCCGGTGTCACCGCACCGATCCTCGGCGCACGCACCCGCGCCCAGCTCGAGGACAACCTCGGCGCGCTGACCCTGAACTTCGACGAACACCATCTCGAACGCCTGCGGGAGGTCTCCGCAATCACCCCGGGATATCCGCACAACGTGCTCACACGTCCGTTGGCGCGACGAAGCATGTTCGGAGACATGCGTATTCGACCGCGCACCCGCCACTGAGCCGCAGAACGACACCCACGACAGGAAACAGCCTTGGCCCTTTTCGATCTGTTCACCGACCGCCTGCTGCGCCGGCCGCGCGGCCCACTGGCCCGGATGATGTGGCGGGACATGAAATCCCACCACGGCATCTTCCGCGACACACTGGCGGAGCTGCGGCCCACCGCCGACGACCATCTACTCGAAGTGGGCTGCGGTGGAGGCACCTTCGCCGCACAGGCGCTCGAACTCGGCTGCCGGATGACCGCGGTGGACCACAGTGCCGATATGGTGGCGCTCACCACGTCGGCGAACGAGACCGCCGTGCGTGAAGGCCGGCTCGCGGTGCTCGAGGCCGACGCCGAATCGCTGCCGCTGCCGGACGGTCGTTTCACCTGTGCGACAGCGATGAACGTGTTGTTCTTCGTCCACGTCCCCACCCTGCTCGCCGAACTGCACCGCGTCCTCGCTCCCGGCGGCCGTCTGGTCCTGCACACCGTCGCGCCCGAACCGCCACGAGCGGTCATGCCACCGCCGGTGGCCAAGCGGGTGCGCTTCCATTCCGACACCGAACTCGTCTCGATGCTCGCGGCCGCGGGCTTCCACGAACCGGGCACCCGGCGTGTGGGCGGCACTTTCCAGCTCGTAACGGCGTCCCGTCCGGTGTGACCGGACCACCACCGGGAACCATAGCGCCGCAGCCTGCGCGTACCCACTCGGAGGCGTAGCGGTCCCTCCCCGTGGGCGAGGGCGACCGTCTCCGGGACCGAGAACCCCCCATGTCCGCGATTCGGCGCCGCCGCACCGTACCGAGGGCGCTTCCGAGCGACGGGTGATCGCCCGGCACCGCCCCGCGACAGACGCGATGCGGCCGGTCCGGCGGCACGGAGACGATTACGACCGCGGTGTTCGGGCTATTCACCATGGAGCGAGTCCGAGAGGAGAACGCGGATGGTGTCTGCCGATACTCACTGGTGGCGCGACGCGGTGATCTATCAGATCTATATCCGCAGTTTCGCCGACGGCGACGGTGACGGGATCGGCGATATCGGCGGAATCCGATCTCGGCTGCCGTATCTACGGGGACTCGGTGTGGACGCGCTGTGGATAACCCCCTGGTACCCCTCCCCTATGGCCGATGGCGGATACGACGTGGCGGACTACCGCGATATCGACCCGCGCTTCGGTACGTTGGCCGAGGCGGAGGCGCTGATCACCGAGATCCATGACCAGGGAATGCGGTTGCTCCTCGACCTCGTGCCCAATCACACCTCCGACCGGCACCCCTGGTTCCGAGCGGCGTTGGCCGCGGGACGGGAATCACCGGAGCGGGCGCGCTACCTCTTCCGCGACGGTGTGCCGGGAGGCGGACCACCGAACAATTGGAAAAGCGTGTTCGGGGGTTCCGCGTGGACGCAGGTCGCGGACGGGCAGTGGTATCTACACCTGTTCGATTCCACCCAGCCCGATCTGGACTGGACCCATCCCGATGTGCGCGCCGAGTTCGAGGCGATCCTGCGCTTCTGGCTGGATCGGGGCGTGGACGGGTTCCGGATAGACGTTGCGCACGGTTTGGCCAAGCACCCCGGTCTCCCCGATATCCCGGTCGACCACGAGGACGTCATGGAGCCACCGGACCGGGCCCGGCACCCGCACTGGGACCGGGACGAAGTGCACGAGGTCTACCGCGGCTGGCGCAAGATCTCGGACTCCTACGGCGCCGATCGCATCTTCGTGGCCGAGGCATGGGTGGCCAGACCGGAACGGCTGGCCTGCTATGTGCGACCGGACGAACTGCACACCGCCTTCAACTTCGATTTCCTGCGCTGTTCCTGGGACGCCGCCGCGCTGCGCGCGGTCATCGACAGCACCACCACAGCGCTGGACGCGGTCGGCGCGCCACCGACGTGGGTGCTGTCCAATCACGACATCACCCGGCATGTCACACGGTACGGGCGGACGTGTACCCGGGGAGAGGGGCCACAGCACCAATCGCGCGCTCCCGTCGATCTGGTATCGGGCCGGCGGCGCGCCCGGGCTGCGTTGCTGCTGATGCTCGCCCTGCCCGGCGGCGTCTACCTCTATCAGGGCGAGGAACTCGGTCTGGAGGAGGTCGAGGACCTGCCCGAGGAAGCACTGCAGGACCCCACCTGGCAGCGCTCAGGGCATACGGTACGCGGCCGGGACGGCTGCCGCGTACCGCTGCCGTGGCTGGATTCCCGACCACCGTTCGGGTTCGGTCCCGGTGATACACAGCCCTGGCTGCCGCAGCCACGACACTGGATATCGCATACGGCCGAGCGCCAGGAATCGGATCCGAACTCGATACTCGCCCTCTACCGCGCCGCGTTACGCCTGCGTGCGGAACATCCGGCGCTCGGCGAGGGACCGTGGTCCTGGTTGCCCGCCCCGCCCGGTGTCCTCGCGCTGCACCGCCCACCCGACCTGCTGTGCCTGGTGAACATTTCCGGTCCGCCGCTTCCCCTACCCGAGCACATGCGGGTGTTGCTGGCCGGCGAGCCACTGACCGATCACATCCTGCCCGCCGACGGCGCCGTCTGGCTGGAAACGGAATCGGCGTTCACTCCGGCTCACGGCACCTCGTGGCTCGGCTGACCACGTTCCCACACCTGTCGCCCCGCAAGACCCACCAGCAGCCCGACGACGACACCGACGCCGGACAGCGCCGCCTGCCGCCACACGCCCTCGGTCGACCCCGATGGGCGGGTTGGGCTCCGCTACCGACACCGTCCTGCACACACGGGCCGCACTGGCACCGGCATTCCCGACCCCCAGGAGAACACCGCCCAACCACCGGCGACGACAGCGGCGACCGGCACGGTGTCGAGGGTGCCCGGAGCGGCGGCCACCGCCGAGAACGCGAAGACCGGAAAGAGCAAGCCGAGCGGATGCCGGTTCTGTCGGAACGACAGATAGGTCGTCACGACCGTGACCACGGTGGCGACCGGCACCGAGAGCCCGACCGGGCGGGAGAGATCGCCCGGGACCCGATCGAGGCGCATCGAGGTTCCGTATCGAACCAGCGCGCTCGGGCGGACCTACCGACGATATCGGGCCCACCACCCCGTTCGATCACCGCTCCGGACGAAACTCACGACCGGCCGCGGATCGGTTACTACGTGTCGGTGTCGGACCGGTTCGGCGCGCGGGTCAGGCCTTTCCGGTCGTAGAAGGCGGTGATGAGGGCTCCGAAGACCAAGCCGAAGACCAGGCCGAACACCGCCATCCAGGTGCCCCGCTCCAGACCGGCCGCGCCGTGGGCGTTGAAGTAGAGGACGGCGCGAACACCGAGGAATATCTGATGCATCGGTTCGAAGGCGGCGAGCCAGGAGAGATATTTCGGGGTGGCCTCGATCGGTATCGTTCCGCCGGCCGAAGGCAGCCCGAGGACGACGAACAGGATCAGGTTCAGCAGCATTCCCGCCGCACCGAACGCCGCGAGGATGGACAGGGCGGTGACGCCCACGGCGGTGACGGCCAGGGTGCTGTAGAGGAACAGGGCCAACGGGTGGTCGACCGGCATGTCGAGGAGCTTCGCGACGCCGAGGAACACCACCGACACGATCGGCGCGGCGACGGTGAGCGTGCCCCATTTCATCAGCAGGGTGCGCAGGCGGGACAGCGGGGTGGGCGGATAGTGCACGTACCAGGGGCCGTATTCGGTGGGGGTGAAACCCAGTGCCGAGTCCACCATTATGTGGATGATCATCGCCCCCGTGAATCCCGCCAACAGCACGAGCAGGGTGTAGAAGAACGCCGACAAACCGTTGCCTGTGCCGTCCGGCAGCGGACGGTACGGATCGACGATCACCTCGATGGGCTTTTCCAGTGCCAGCCGGCTCGCTCCGGACAGTTGGGTGGGCGGCGCGCCGGGCGCGGGGGCGAGTTGGGACTCGACGGTCTCGGTGAGCTGCCGCCCGACCTCGGAGTTGACCCGCTGCATGGCCTGGTCGGCGATGCGCTGCATGATTTGGGTGGCATAGGTGCCGGTGCGGGGGTTGGTCTGCACGGTGATGACGGGTCGGCTCACATCGCCGGGGACCACACTCGCGGTGCCGAGGATCGACAGGCGTTTGGTCAGATCGCTCGGGATGATGATGGCGCCGTAGATGGCACCGTCCCGCTGCAGGTTCTGCGCTTCGGTGATACCGACGACCCGCAGATCGACCTTGTCCTCGGGAATATTCGTCGTGAGCGCTTCGGTGACCTGGTCGCCGATATTGAGCTGTCGATCGCCGAGCCTGTCCCCCTCGTCCCGGTTCACCAGCGCGATCGGAAAGTCGTGCAGGTTGTCCTCGGGGTGTATCACGTAACCGAGGTAGGCCGTGGACAGCAATGCCATGAGCAGGGTGACCACCGCGACGGGCGAGAGCCAGGAACGAATTCGAAGCCGGCGCCTGGTCGCGGTGTCGCCACGGCCGGTGGCGGCGGTGCCGGTCCCGGATGCCGGACTCGGGCCGGGCTCGGGTTCCCTCGTTCCCATACGTCACTCCTTATGAGTCGGCTGATCGATCAACGGTTCTGTGACTGTGTTCCCAGGTTTCTGTGACTGTGTTCCCAGGTATCGATATCGGCGCGTCCATGAATCAAGCCGAGCCGGAGATCGAATGCAATCCTCGAGCCCCGCATGTGACCACTGGCACTACCGGCATCGAGGCTTTCCGGTCGTGGCGGACGGAACAGCACGCCCGTGCTGTTTCCGTACCGGTACGGTGCGAGCCGCACAGCCGCGGCACGACCTCGGTGGCGAAGAGTTCCATTCGTTCGTCGGGGCACCGGAAATCCGGAGGTGCCGCGACGAGATCCGGAATTCGGATCACCGGCCATGGGGTATCTCGCTCGTCCGCCGACGGATACGGGTGCGGCGGTCGCTCACGCCGGCCGGGTTTCCCTCGGCATCCTCGGGGCAACCGGCCACTATGAACGCCGACAATACGAATCCCGGGACATCCGCATCGACGCCGGCGCAACCCGGTGCACATTCTTCTGCCCTGGTCACGGAGAAAGATCTGCGGCGGCTCCTGGCCGCCGACGAACCGGACACGCGTCTCGTCCTCGAGGAGGGGCGAGTACGGCTCGAAGGTTCCACCTCCGAAATCCTCGGGTTGCTCATCGTCTCGCGCGCCGACCTCGTGGCCCGGATCGGTGACCGCCCGGACGATACGACCCTGACCGAGCAGGCCACCGAACTGGACAACGAAATCCGTCTCATGGGCAGCTGAGGCGCCGGAGAACCGAGCCGTCACGCCCCGAATCATTGTGCTCGCCGTGGGGTTGCCCCGATATCCGGCCGATAATTCGGAGTTGTATTCGAGCATGTCCACGGGCATATTCCTGTTTTCTCCTCGATTCGCCGGGTAGTAGCCATTGTGTGCCCGAACCGCTTGTCAGCGGCCGATCGAACTCGGTTCATGGTGGAATCTGCGCTATGCCGGGCAATGACCCGGCCATCCCATAGGTGCGGGTTCCGCCCAGCGGTTGAGCGCACGCCGGACCGACGCGATCGACCGACTCGATACCTGTCATTGCGCGGTGCCGAGCCGCCATATTCGGACGAGCACCGTATGCGATACGAAGCGAGGAGGAAGAACATGGGCCGGCAAGTCGAACAACTCATCGGCGACGCCGTTTACGATTCCGATGGCGACAAGATCGGCAAGGTCAGGCGCGTCTATGTTGACAATGCGTCCGGCCTGCCCACCTGGGCGGCCGTCAGCACCGGGCTGTTCAGCGATGATTCACTGGCGCCCCTGGCCGGGGCACGGATGCGGGGGAACAATGCCGACGAACTGCAGGTGCGAGTCCGCAAGGACACTGTCGAAGCCGCGCCCCACCTGGAGGGTGACGGCCTGATCACCCCGGAAGCCGAGGACGAACTGTTCGTCCACTACGGTATCGATCCCCGGTATGCCGGCTGGGACGACTACGACGCGACCCCGGCCGGGTAGACCGGCACCGCGGCGCGAAACCGTGCCACCGGGCAGGACGAGTCGAGGGGCGACCGCTTCGACGACGATGCGAGCTCCATGGGGCGTTCGGTGGAGCAGCTCGATATCGACACCGCCGGCGTCGACCGCGAGAGCCGCGGATGCTGATCCGGCGTCTTCGCCCGCGTCTCGCTCGGCCCTGAGCCGGCAAGCATTCATATCCGGGAAGCCCTCCGACACCTGGCCGGAGGGCTTCTACCGAGTGGACCGGTTGTCGTCCCCGCCGCCCACCTTCGCCTGTGCGATGATCGCCGATCCCATCCAGCGACGCAGATAGCGTCGCAATTCGTCGCCGCCGCGCGGCGGATTGCCCGGTGAAGCGAAGAACGACTGCATGGTGCGCAGGACGTATTCGACGAGTTCGTGCAGGGATTCGTCGTCGTACCCGTAGCGTTCCCAGGCGACGTCGAAGCGTCGGATCATCGTCATGCCGAAGGCTTTCGCCTCGTCGGAGGTGATGCCGTCGCTGTGGATGTTGGAATACCTACCGGTGAGCAGCAGGCCCAGATGCGGCGTTCGACGGACCTCGGTCAGGGTGAAGACCACGGCCTCGGTCATCGCGTCCACCGGATCCGTCAGGCCGCGCACGTGGTCGGCGAGCCGGTCGAGGAATCCGTCGACCGACGCGATGGCCGCGGCCTTCATCAGTGTCTCCGCGCTGGGGAAGTACCGGTACACGGTCTGACGGATGACACCCAGCGATTCGGCGACATCGGCGATACCGATCTCCGAACCCGTGCGTGCGATCAGCTCGACGGCGGCGGCGACGATCCGACGCGACGCTTCTTCGTCGCTGTCCGGTGGGCTGCCGCCCCACCCGCGCCTTCGTGCCACCGCCCCGCTTCCTCGGCTCGAGAACCGAGCCGGCCGCTCGTTCCTTCCCGCGGAAGGCTCACCGACTTACTCCGGATCAGAGGCCCGACGCTATCACAGGGCCGATCTCCCGCTGTCGGGGCGTGAGGCGGTGAAACACACGAAAGTGATCATACGTGTAGACAGTTGTGTGTATGGTTACTTTCGTCGTGGCGGCGTCGAGCGCCACCACCGCATCCGTCAGACGAGGTAGGGAACAGTGACCGATCTTCAAGTAC
This sequence comes from Nocardia brevicatena NBRC 12119, assembly GCF_000308495.1. Classification (GTDB taxonomy): domain Bacteria; phylum Actinomycetota; class Actinomycetes; order Mycobacteriales; family Mycobacteriaceae; genus Nocardia; species Nocardia brevicatena. The sequence goes on from NZ_BAFU01000076.1 coordinate 63,556, forward strand.
GAAAGATGAACTTCGCGTTCGACGAATACGACGTGCCGTTTCTGTGGAACCCGGAAAACCCCGCCTTCTCGAGCATGGCCAACGTGGTCTCGTTCCTGGCGATCGGCTTCGAGAAGATGATCGTGAACATGATCCTGCAGGCCAAACCGCTGATCACCGATCCGGCGGTAGCCGAGGAGGCCGACGCGTTCATGCGGCAGGAAGGCCAGCACTCGACCGCGCACCGCCAGCACGTGAAAGGCCTCATCCGGAACTACCCCGGACTCCAGGAGACGCTCGACGAAGTGATCGACGCCTTCGACAAACTCACCAGGGACACCCCCCTCGAATATCGCCTCGCCTACACCGCCGACCTGGAGGCGACGTTCACCCCGGTGTTCAAGCTGATGCTCGACAACGACTCGGCGCTGTTCCGCCCCGGCGACGACCGCGTGGCATCACTGTTCCTCTGGCATTTCGTCGAGGAGGTCGAGCATCGCAGTTCCGCGCTCATCATCTTCGACTCCGTCGTCGGCAGCGACGTCTACCGGATGCGGATGGCGCCCTCGGTCTTCAAGCACGTGCTCGACGTGATCAAGCTGGCCTCGGCGAGCTTCAACAAGCATGTACCCCTGGAGGAACGCAAGGTCGACGCGCTGGCGATGTTCGCCAGGTACCGGCGCATGCAAACGCTGCGCAAGTGGGTTCCGGGGCTGCGCCCGACCAACGACGGACCGATGCCGCGGGCATTCGATGATCTGCCGCGGCGCGAACAGCTCACCGCGTTGACGGGCATCGTCCGCAGTCAACTGCCCGGCCACAATCCCGCCCACGAGAAACTGCCCGCACTCGCCGGTGAGTGGTTCGAACGCTACGACGCCGGCTACGACGTGCAACGCTGGTACACCGCCGCACCGGTCACATCCTAGGAGCCGGACCCATGGCCGATCACTGCTCTCCCACCTTCGCCCGGCTCACAACGGAACTCGGCTTCTCCTGCGAGGAGGCCGGCGGGCTCGTCGAATTCCGCAATCCCTTCGCCCTGGAGAACTGGACCCTGCCGGTTCTCGAACTCACCATCGTCATCGGCGCGGTGCTCGCGCTCGCGCTCGCCGTCGTACGGCTGCGCCGCCACGGCGACCCCACCAACCTGGTGCTGTGGTTCGGCGCCACCGCCTACCTGTTCATCATCGAACCCCCGCTGTACTTCCCCGCGGCATTCGGCATCGAAGAACACGTGGACACGATGTTCGCCCACAATGTGTTCACCGTCGATTTCCTGTGGGGCAGACTGCCGCTCTACATTGTCGCGATCTACCCGTTCATGGCGACGGTCTCCTTCGATATCGTTCGGATGCTCGGCGTGTTCCGGCGCCACGGTGTACTCGTCGGCGCGGCCTGCGTCGGCTTCGTACACCACGCGTTCTACGAGATCTTCGACCACCTCGGCCCCCAGTTGCGCTGGTGGGAGTGGTCGACGACCAATCCGATCAACCAGCCCATGTTCGATTCGGTCCCGCTTCCCAGCGTCGTCGTATTCGCCGCCCTGTGGCCGATGTCGCTGGCCTTCTGTGTCCAGTGGTTCGTGGGCCGCCACATCGAGCAGGGCCGGCGCTTCTCCGGGATCGAATTGCTCTGGCGCACCATCGTGGTCGGCCTCCTCGCCTCGGCGGGCACATTCATCCTGCCGATCCCGGCGACCGTGCTCGGTATGGGCGGCACGGCTATTCGGGGGGTGATCTACGCGCTGGAACTGGTCGTGGTCTCGATGGTGGCGACCGCGACCCTGGCCCGGCAATGGTCGCGGGTGCGCCGGGAAACCACGGAGATTCCGGGGTATACGAGTGAGTTCGCCCGGTGGTACGGCGTGGTGTACCTGGGCGTTATGGCGCTTCTCTGGGCGACCGCGCTGCCCGACTTCTTCGCGGCCGTGGACGGTGTGACCGAGAACGGGGATCCCCTCGGCAACCTCTGGTACACGCTCATATGCTTCGCCGTCGCGATACTCTGCCTGCTCGCGGTATTCACCGTGCCGGAGCGCAGGCCCGCGGTGGAGAAAACAGGCAGCGAGGTGAGCGGTTCACCGAGCCGGTGATCCCATCCGACGCCCCGCCGCCGTCCCCGTGCGAACGGCAGTCACTGCGTGGACCTGCTCGAGTCGTTGTCCCCACCGAGGTTCTCGCCCAGGCCGCGTCTGCGCGCGGCCGTGACCGAGAACGGCGGCCGATGCGCGGTGTGCCGGCTCAACAACCCTCCGAGCACACGAATCGGCCGCTTCCCGCTCTGACGGCATACACCTCATGTAGGTCGGTTCCACGCAGGGACAGGTCCTGCCGGGTGTGCGCGGACAATCCGTGCCGGCCCAACAACTCGTGAACCTGTGCCAGGCGACCGTCACGGTCGTGTACCTCGGCGACAACGGTGCGGATACGGGGCCAGTCGGCTTCGGCGATACCGCGCAATACATCCAATTCCGCCCGCTCGACGTCGACCTTGAGCAACCCGATCTCGGCTTCCGGGCCATATTCGTCCAGAATCGCCGACACAGTGGTGACCTCGACATCGATCTGCTCGCCGTGGTGCAGGCGAGCGGTGATGAGCGCGATCGCGTCGTCGTCCAGGCCGCTGTTGCGCAGAAACGCTCTGGTGGCCTCGTCGTCTTCTTCGCGGTCGGCGTAGAGACCGGAATTGGCCGGCGCCTGCGGATACCAGGTGAGCGGAAGTACGCCGGGCACGGCCCCGACAGCGGTTCGAAGGCAGATCCCCTGCGGCACATGGGCTGTCATATTGCGTTCCAGGCATTGGAAGGTCACCGGAACGGGCTCGGCGGCGATCACCTCGACCCCGGGGCAGGTATCGGCGAACAGCATCGCGGCGAGCCCGATATTGGCGCCGATATCGACGGCGAGGTCCCCGGGCCGCAGATGAGCGGCGGCCCGCCGGTAGAACCCCGACGCCGACGTTATCTCGCCCCAGAGGAACCTGGCCTCCGCCGGACTCGTGCAGTCGACCGTCCTGCCGTCGTCGAGTCGGAGCGTCCGGAAAGTATTCAGCATTCGTTCGCGAACCTTTCTACTGTCGAGCCGACAACGGCCAGCGCGTTCGGATGACTCAACTCGAGATGACGTGCGTCGACAACCGTGTTGTGGACCTCTCCCGACACAGAGGGGCGCCACCCCCGCGCCAGGGCCTCGTGATCGGCGTGGTCTTTTCCGGCGGTGAAGAAGAACAGGTCTCCCTCGAAAACTTCCGGCCGGTAGTGGGCGGCGATATCGCTCGCGGTTTCGAAACTCGTCATTACCCGATCGACCTGTTCGGCGGTGAACATCCCGGTTCCGGTCACCTGATCACGGACGACGGCCCACGCTTGTTCGGGAGTGTCGGCCCGCACATCGTCACCGAGTTCGAACAGCTCACGCCAGCCACCGAGCAGATCCGCCATCAACCGTCCCGGCAAGCGGTCGTCGATGGTGTCCGGCGAAGCGTCCGGCCCATCGAGAGCTCCGACGGCGCTGTCCAGCACGGCCAGCACTCCGACCACCGCACCGGCGCGTTGGAGCCGGACCGCCACGGCATGGGCGATGAGCCCACCCAACGACCATCCGAGCAGATGGTACGGCCCGTCCGGCTGCACCTCGCGAATCTCGGCCACATAGCGTTCGGCCAATTCGTCCACTGATTCCGCGCGTGGTTCCCCCGCCACGACATGGGGATCCTGCAAACCGTATATCGGCCGATCCTCGTGCAGGTATTCGACCAGACCACCATAGAACCATGCCAATCCGCCGGCGGGGTGCACACAGAAGATCGGAGGTCTCGATCCGCTCGCGCGCAGCGGAAGCAGCACCTGCAGACCTGAGCCGCTCTCCGAGTCACCGGCCCGGCGCGCCAGCGCCCGCGGTGTGGCATCGTCGAACATCCACGGCAAGGAGAGCGTCACACCGTGCACCCGCAACTCGCTCACCACCATGGTGGCCAGCAGCGAATTACCGCCCAAATCGAAGAAGCCGTCCGACGCCCCGACGCGCGGAACCCCCAAAACCTGTGCGTACACGTCGCAGATCAGTTTCTCCGTGCGGGTCCTCGGCGCGACGAACCCGACGGCGGAAATATCGAAGGACGGCTCGGGCAATGCCTTCCGATCCAGTTTGCCGTTGACCGTCAGCGGCAGATCGGGCAACACCACGACCGCCGACGGCACCATATAGCTCGTCAGCACCTGCGCGGCGACCTCGCGGACCTCGGCCGGATCTATCCGCTGTCCATCGGCGCCCACCACATAGCCGATCAACTGTTCCACGCCACGTTCATGGAGGTGCACCGCTGCCGCGGCCCGCGTCACGCCCGGATGACGCAGCAGCGCCGACTCGACCTCACCCAGTTCGATGCGGTGGCCGCGCAGTTGCACCTGGGCGTCGGCGCGGCCGATGTAGAGCAGTTCCAACCCGTTCGCCGATATCCGCCACCGGCCGACATCCCCCGACCGGTACACCCGGGCGCCCACCGGACCGAAGGGGTTCGCCACGAATCGGGCCGCCGTCAACGCCGGCGCTTCCGGGTAGCCCCGTGACAGTTGGCCACCGGCCACATAGATTTCCCCGGCGACGCCGACCGGAACCGGTCGCAATCGCTCGTCGAGCACGTACACCCGCATTCCCGGCAGCGGCGAGCCGATCCCCGCCACCCTCGCCTCGGTGATCTCGGCGAATGTCACATGCACGGTCGTCTCGGTGATCCCGTACATATTGACCAATCGCGGCGATCCCGGATCGTGCGCCGCGAACCAGCCGGCCAATCGCGAGGCATCCAATGCCTCACCACCGAAAACGACATACCGCAGTGCGAGATCCGCGCCGCCACGGTCGGATTCCCGGTACTCGCGCTCGGCCGCCGCGAACCCGTAGAACGCCGATGGTGTCTGGCTCAGCACCGTCACCCGCTCCCGCACCACGAGGTCGACCAGCGCCTCCGGCGTCCTGGACACATCGTGGTCGACAACGACCAGCCGCCCACCAAACAGCAGCGCACCCCACATCTCCCATACCGCGAAATCGAAGGCGTAGGAATGGGACATCGTCCATACGTCGTCGGGGCCGATATCGAATCGCTCGGCCGCGTGGGTGAACAAGGTAACCGCCTCGCGATGGCCGACGGCCACCCCCTTGGGACGGCCCGTGGACCCTGACGTGTAGATCACGTAGGCGACATTGTCCGGCCGCACGCCCGACACCACCGGAACGGGATCGATCGGTACGTCGGCCGCACAGTCCTCGACGAGCACCACCGGTACCGCGCACTCCGGTACCGCCGGGGCGGTCTCCACCGATGCCAGCACGGCCGCCGGACGCGCGTCGTCGAGTATGAACCGCAACCGCTGCGGCGGATAGGCGATATCCAGCGGCAGGTATCCCGCGCCCGCCCGCGCCACCGCGAGCAGACCGGCGACCAGGTCGACCGAGCGCGGCAATGCGACGGCCACCAGCGATTCCGGCCCCACACCGTGCTCGATCAGCCGGGCGGCCATCCGGATGGCGCGACGGTCCAGCTCCGCGTAGGTCAGTCTCGACACACCATCGGTCACCGCAATCGCGTCCGGCCGGTCGGCGACCCGGGCGGCGAACAGCTCCGCCGGCGTTGTCTCCGCGACTGCCGTGCCATCGGTCCCGGCCGCGTCCAGCAATACCCGCCGCTGCACCGGATCCACGAGGTCGATATCGCCGACGACCACTCCCGGGTTCGCCGTCACCTCCTCGAGAATCCGCACGTACGCGTGCGCGAACCGAGTCATCGTCTGCTCGACGAAGAGATCGGTCGCGAATGTCAGTCGTCCCATCATGCCGTCCGGCCGGCCGCGGTCGTCGAACCGCTCGACGAGCTTCACGTTCAGATCCGCCTGCGCCTGGTCGAAGCCGTGCTCGACCGGCTCGACGGTGAGACCCGGCAGCCGCAAGACGGCCTTGCTCAGGTTCTGGACATCCAGCGTCACCTGGTAGAGGGGCAGGTGGGCGGTCGACCGGTGCGGATTCAATGCCTCCACGACCTGTTCGAAGGGCACATCGGCGTGCCCGAACGCGGCCAGGTCGGTTTCCCGGGTGGCGGCGAGCAGTTCGGCGAACGACTGCCGCGACGACACCCGCGAGCGCAGCACCAGGGTATTGACGAACATACCGATCAGGTTGTCGAGTTCACGCGCCCCGCGGCCGGCCACCGGACTGCCCACCGCGATATCGTCGACGCCGGAGAGCCTGGACAGCAGGATGGTCAAGACGGCGTGCAGGACCATGAACACCGTCGCGTTCGCCGCACGGGCGACGGTACCGATCCGGGTGTGCAATTCGGCGGAGAGCTCGAAACCGACCGCGCTACCGCGCAGGGACGCCACCGGGGGCCGCGGCAGGTCGGTCGGCAGCTCGAGCAGCTCGGGCAGCCCGCCGAGGGTTTCCTTCCAGAAACGCAACTGCCGGCTCGTGACCGACTCGGGGTCGTGTTCATCGCCGAGGAACTCGTGCTGCCACAGCGCGTAGTCCGCGTACTGGACCGGGAGAGCCGGCCATGCCGGTGTCGTCCCTTGCCTACTCGCCTGATAGGCCGCTGCCATATCCCGCGCGAGTGGCAGCATCGACTGTCCGTCGGCGCAGATGTGGTGCACGGTGATCATCAGCACGTGATCGGAGTCGCCGAGGGCGAACAGTTCGACGCGTACCGGTGGTGCCTGGGTCACGTCGAAACCCGTCGAGACCGAGGCCGCCGCGCGTTGCATCAACTGCTGCTCATCGACCGGGAGGGGAACCAGTGCCGGCGCGACCTCCTCGACCGCGACCGTGACCTGATGCGGGACCCCGTCGGTCATCGGGAACTTGGTGCGCAGCGATTCGTGCCGGTCGATGACCAGTTCGCACGCGCGGCGCAGCGCGTCGAGGTCGAGTTCTCCCTTCAGCCGGATGACCAGCGGGACGTTGTACGCGCCGGCCGAGGTGTCGAACTGGTTGAAAAACCACATTCGCTGCTGTGCCGGGGAAAGCGGTACGAGAGCGGGCCGGGTGCGCGGTGCCGGTCGAGCCCGACCGTCACGGCCGAAACGGGCCAGGCCCGCGGCGAGGTCGGCCACCGTCGCTGTTTCGAACAGGTCTCGAACACCGACCCGTACCCCTACTGCCGTGCTCAACTGCGCGGCCGCCCGCGTTGCCGACAGCGAATCGCCACCGAGATCGAAGAAGTTGTCCGTCGCACCTACCCTGTCGATGCCCAGGACCTTTGCGAACACCTCCGCGACGCACCGTTCGGCATCGGTTCGCGGAGCCACCCACTCCCGATCGTCGGTGAACTCCGGTGCGGGAAGCGCCAGGCGGTCGAGCTTGCCGGTCGAGGTGAGAGGAAGTTCTGTGAGCACCATGAACACGTCGGGCACCATGTGCGCGGGCAGCCGTGTGCGTGCGACCGCCCGGACCCCGCTCGGATCCACCTCCCCGTCGCCGGCCAGGTAGCCGACGAGCCGGTCGATACCGCGCTCGTCGGTCCGTTGGACGACCACCGCGTGTTCGACGCCGGGAATCGCGGCCAGAACGGCTTCGATCTCGCCCAGCTCGACGCGTTGCCCACGAATCTTGACCTGGAAATCGCGGCGGCCGAGGTATTCCAGGGTGCGGTCCGGGGCCCAGCGCGCCAGGTCACCGGTGCGGTACATACGCGAGCCCGCCGCCCCGAACGGATTGGCCACGAAGGCACCCGCTGTCGCCGCCGACCGGCTCGGATACCCGCGCGCCAGTTGTACGCCCGCGAGGTACAGCTCCCCCGCCACCCCAGCCGGCACCGGCCGCAGCCACGCGTCCAACACCAGTGCCTCGACGCCGCGGATCGGAGCACCGATCGTCACGGCAGCACCGGGAGACAGCGGTCCGCTGATACAGGCCAAAATGGTGGTTTCGGTGGGCCCGTAACCGTTCACCAGACGCCGGCCCGGCGCCCACGCGGCAACCGTTTCCGGCGATACCGCCTCGCCACCGGCCATCAGCACCCGCAGCGAGTCCACATCGGCCGGCGACATCGTCGCCAGCACGCTGGGTGTGATGAACGCGTGCGATACCCGCTGCGACCGAATGAATTCCGCGAGCTCGGCGCCCGCGAACACCTCCGGCGGCGGCAGCACCAACACCGCGCCATTCGTATGCGCCAGCAACACCTCGAGGATCATCGCGTCGAAGCCGGGTGCGGCACACTGCAGGACCCGCGCCCCGGTGTCCACCTCGAACCGGATCCGCTCCTCGGCCGCGAAGTTCGCCAACCCCTCGTGCGTGACCGCGACGGCCTTCGGTGTCCCGGTCGATCCCGAGGTGTAGAGCACGTATGCCGTATCCCGGATATGCGGTGTATGCACGCGTTCCGCGTCGGTCACCGGGTCCGACGATCGTACGGCGATCGCCGCCGATGTGCCGCGGTCATCGAGGACCAGCGACCGGACCGCGTCCGGCAGCAGGTCACGTAAGGCCTCGGCCGTGATCGCCATCCGAATATCGGCGTGTTCGACCATGAGCGCGATCCGCTCGGCCGGGTTCCGCGAATCGACGGGCACGAACGCGGCGCCCGCCTTGGTCACCGCCCACAGACCGACCACGAACTCCACCGACCGCGCCAACGCCAACGCCACGTGATCACCCGGGCCCACGCCCCAATCGATCAATTGCCGCGCCACCCGGTTCGACCAGGCGTCCAACTCCGCGTAGGACACCGTACGGCCGGCCGAGACCAGCGCCGCCGCATCCGAATCCACGGCCGCGCCCGCCGCCAGCAGGTCCGCCAGCAGGCGCGGCGGCTCGGCGCGGCCGCCCGTGGCCGGTACCAACTCGCGCCGCTCATCGGCCGACAACAGATCGAGGGCGCCGAGCCGGGTATACGGCTCGATGGCGACCACGCGCAGCACGGTTTCGAGACGGGCCACGAGTCCGGCCGCCGTATCGGCGGCGACACGGGCCCGCTGGTAGCGGATTCGGATATGCAACTCGTCGGTATGGTGCGCCTGCACTGTGATCGGGTAGTGCGCCGCGTCACGCCCTTCGGCCGAGACCACCCGCATACCGTCGATATCGGCATCGCCGAGGCCACTGCTGTCGACCGGATAGGACTCGAAGACCACCAGGGTGTCGAACAGGTGGAGGTCGCCCGCGGCCGTCAAGATCTGCGACAGCTCGAGGTGGTGGTGATCGAGCAGACGGGTGTTGTGCGCCTGCAGTCGGTTCAGCGCGTCCTCGATGGTCCGGTCGCGGCCGAGGTCGACGGCGACCGGGATCGTATTGATGAACAGTCCGATCATCGACTCGACGCCCGGCAGGTCCTCGGGTCGGCCGGAGACCGTGCTGCCGAAGACCACCCGCTCGACACCGAGCAGGTTACCCAGTACCACCGCCCAGGCGAACTGCACGATGGTGGCCATCGTCACCGCCCGGGTCCGGGCGAATTCCACCAACTCCTCCGTCGCGGCACGATCGAGCACGATCGGCAGATCGATCGGGATGTCGGCGATGGCGGCGGTGTGCGGATCGGCGACCACTGTGGGCCCGTCGATATCGCGCAGCGCCTCACGCCACACCTGTATACCGGCGTTGTGGTCGCGCCGGTCGAGCCATTCCAGGTAATCGCGGTACGACGGTGCGGGTGGCAGCAGGTCCGGCCGGCCTCGCACCGCGTACAAGCCGATCAGCTCACGACACAGCAGCGGCAACGACCAGCCGTCCAGCAGGAGGTGGTGTGCCGTCAACACCAGCCGGAAGTCCCGCGGCCCCACCGTGACGACGAGGAACCTCAGCAGCGGCGGGGCGGCGGGATCGAATATCACCGCCCGCTCGGCTTCGATCAGCTCGTCCAGGTCGGTAGCGCTTCCGGACAGGTCCACGCTGCGCCAGTGCACAGGCGTGTCGGCGGGAACGACCTGTACAGGAACGCCGGCGGCCGTTCGGGTGAAGGCGGCCCGCAGGTTGGGGTGCCGCACGAGCAACGCCTGCACGGCATGTCCGAGCCGGTTCTCGTCGACCGTACCCGCCAGGGTGAGTACCGCTTGCGCTGTGTAGACGTCGAGTTCGCCCGCGGCGAATTCGGCGTGGAACAGCAGTCCCGCCTGCAGGGGTGCCGGCGGCCATACGTCGGTCAGCGGTCCGTAGCGGTCGGCGAACGCGTCCAGATCGGACCGGGTGATATCGACGAGCGCGACGTCGGCTCGGGACAGTCCCCAGTCGTCGTCCGCGCGGGCCGCGGCGGCGATCTCGGTCACGATATCGATCCAGGTGTCGACGAGTTCGGCCACGTCATCGTGTTCGAGCAACCGCGAGGCATAGCCGATATGCGCCGACAGGGTGGGGCCGCATTCGGTGTCCACGATATTCACATCGATCGTGACGACCGCCGCGGCCGGCATATCGGGATCGAAGGCGGCTCTCCGGTCGAACTGTTCGTCGGTCGGCACCCACGCCAGACCCGACAGTGCCGCGAGATCGATGCCGGCGCGGCCGAGATTGTTGAAGCTGATCTGTGGCTCCGGCGCCGCCGCGAGCCGGTCGGCCGTGTCGGTGTCGAGATAGCGCAGCAGGCCGTAACCGATTCCCTTGTCGGGGATCTCGCGCAGCTGGTCTTTTACGGATTTCACCGCCGCACGCAGGTCCACGCCGTCGAATCCGTCCAGATCGAGCGCCACGGGGTAGGCGTTGGTGAACCATCCCACGGTGCGTGAGACATCCGCGCCCGCGGCGATCTGCTCTTCCCGCCCGTGGCCCTCCAGCAGCACTTTCATACCCACATGTCCGCTGCCGCGCCGTTCGCGCCAGCGGGTCAGGGCAACCGCCAGACCGGCGAGCAGCGCGTCGTCGATACCGCCGCGGACGACTTCGGGTATCGCCTCCAGCAGCGCCGAGGTCACGTCGGCCGGGACGGATGCCGTCAGGTACCGCACCGTGGACTGGGTGTCGACCGAGGGATCCAATGCCTCGCTCCCGAGAAGCGGATCAGCGGCCGTGCCCATCCGATGCCACAACTCGAATTCACCGACGCGCTCGGCCGCGGCGGCGGTCAACGCGTGCGCCCACCGCCGCATGGACGTGCCCTGGGCGGGCAACTCGACCGCGCGCCCCTGGACGCTCTGCTGCCAAGCCGCAGCGAAGTCGGGCAGCAGAATCCGCCACGACACCCCGTCGACGGCCACGTGGTGTATTACGACGAGGGCACGACCCTCGGCGCCGACACCTGGGGCGGGAAGCAGGCACACGACCTGCAGCATCCGGCCCTCGGCCGGATCGAGACGGTCGGACGCGGCGCGCAATGCCGCTTCCACCACCGCGGAGAAACCGTCGCTACCGGGGGCCTCGTCCTCCTGGAAGGTACGCACCGATACCGAATCCGCCGCCTCGACCGCACCCACCGGCAACACCTCCAAGCGGTGTTCACGCAGCCGCGAGCGCAACATGTCGTGCCGGTCGAGCAACGCCTGCACGGTCGCGGTCACATGGTCGAGGCGCGCGTCGCCGGGCACACGCACCAGCATCGACTGCGCGAACCGGTTCGCCGCCCCCAGCCGCTCGGTGAACCAGGACACGATCGGTGGGCGCGGGATTTCGCCCACCCCACCGCCGGGCAGTTCCGCGAGCGTCATCCGTTCCGCGGCTTCGGCCACCTGCGCCAGCCCCCGAACGGTTTTCCGTTCGAATATGTCCCGCGCCCGCACGATGACACCCGCGGATTTCAGCCGGGACGCCAACTGGATCGACATGATCGAATCACCGCCCAGCGCGAAGAACGAACTCGTCGCGCCCACCGACGTCACACCGAGGACATCCGCGAAGGCTGCGGCGATGGTGCGCTCCAGGTCGGTGGATGCCGCGACGGTGTCACCCGCGCCGGTCTCGACAACGGGCTCTGGCAGGGCTTTCCGATCCACCTTGCCGGTCGAGGAGAGCGGCATCCGATCGAGCACCGTGATCGCCGCCGGCACCATATGGGCCGGCAATATGCCGGCGAGACGAACCCGCACGGCGCTCGGATCGACGACCGCAGCGGACTCGGCCACGATGTACGCGGCGAGCAGCGGATGCCCGCCAAATCCGTGGCGACTCACGGTGACGGCGGAGGCCACTCCCGGCAGCGCCACCAGCGCGGCGTCGATTTCGCCGAGTTCTATGCGCTGGCCGCGAACCTTGATCTGGAAGTCGAGGCGACCGATGTATTCCAGCGTGTGCCGCGCCGTCCAGCGGACGATATCGCCGGTGCGGTACATCCGCGCGGCCGGATCGCCAGAGGGATTCGCCACGAACGCCGCGGCCGTCAACGCCGGGCGGCCGAGGTATCCGCGGGCCAGGGCGGCACCGGACAGATACAGTTCCCCGGGCACACCCACCGGCACGGGCCGCAATCGCGCGTCCAGCACGACGGCCTGCGCCCCGCGGATGGGACCGCCGATGGTGATCGTGTCCCCGGGCTGTACCGGTTCGCTCATGGTGACCACGATCGTCGACTCGGTCGGACCGTAGATGTTGTGCAGCTGCCGCCCCGGCGCCCAAGAGGCGATCAGATCCGCCGACACCATCTCACCCCCCACCGCCAGTGTCCGAACCGTATCGAGGTCGGCGGGTGACATCGTCGCCAGCACACTCGGCGTGAGGAACGCGTGCGTCACCCCCTGTGATCGGATCAGTTGCGCCAGCTCCCGACCGCCGAAGACCTCCGGGGGTGACACCACCATCGAGGCGCCGGCCGCGACCGCCATCAGTACCTCGAGCAGGACGGCGTCGAAGGCGGGTGCCGCCACGTGCAGGACACGCGACGTCGGGTCCACCCGATAGCGCGCACGCTGCTCGGCCGCGAAGCTCGCCAAACCCTCGTGCGTGACCATGACGCCCTTCGGCGTCCCGGTCGAGCCGGAGGTGTAGATCACATAGGCCGTGTCCCGAATCCGTGGTGTGCGTGTGCGGTCGGCGTCCGTCACGGGACGGTCGGAGTGCGCGGCGATTTCGGCGGCCGACCGCGGGTCGTCGAGCACCAACCATCGAACACCGTCGGGCAGCGATGACCGTGCGGACGCGACCGTGATGCCGACGTCGACACCGGCGTCGTCCACCATATGGGCGATTCGCTCTCGGGGATATCGAAGGTCCATCGGAACGAAGGCGGCGCCGGCCTTGGCGATCGCCCACATGGCGACCTGATAGTCGACCGATCGCGGTACGGCCAGCGCGGTGTGCGCGTCAGGGCCGACACCCAGCGCGAGCAGGTGCGCGGCCAGTCGGTTCGACCGGCGGTCGAGCTCGGCGTAGGTAAGGGTCTCGGTCTCCCCGATCAACGCGATCGCCGACGGATCCGCCGCCACGGCCGAGGCCAGCAGCTCGGGCAGCGGACACGGTGGCGCGGCATCTCCACCCCGGGCCGGGACCAGCTGTCGCGCTTCCGCGGCGTCGAGCAGATCGATGGCGCTCACCGCCGCGGCCGGATCGGCGGTGACCGCATCGAGAACACGAACGAACCGTTCGGCCAGCGATTCCGCCGTCGCTGCGAGGAAAAGATCTGTGGCGTAGACGATCTCCCCCTCGATGCCGGCCGGCCGATCGCTGTCGAACCGTTCGCGCAGCACCACGGTGAGGTCGGTTTTGGCCTGCGCAAGGCCGGGGTCCAGGAGTTCGACGCCGAGACCGGGCAGTCCCAACCGGGCCTCGCGCATATTCTGTAACCCGAACATCACCTGGTAGAGCGGTGTATACGCCGTAGACCGGGTGCATTCGAGGGTATCGACCAACCGTTCGTAGGGGACGTCCGCGTGGGCGAGCGCCTCGACGTCGACCTCTCGTACCTCGGCCAGCAGTTCCCGGAACGTCCGGTCCTCACGAACCCGGGTGCGCAGCACCACGGTGTTGACGAACATGCCGACCAGATCGTCCAACGACCGGTGGCCGCGGCCGGCGACCGGGGTGCCGACGGAAATATCGTCGCTGTGCGCGGTGCGCGCCAACAGAAGCGCCAATGCCGCGTGCAGGACCACGAACACGGTGACGCCCTCACCCTGGGCCAGCCGCACGATCTCCTCGTGCAGCCGCGCCGGGATACCGAAGCGGATGCCGGCGCCCGCTGTCGACACGGTGGCGGGGCGCGGCCGGTCGGTCGGCAGGTCGAGCAGTTCCGGGGCGCCGTCGAGGACCTCGGTCCAATAGGCGATCTGCCGCGAGATCGGCGATGCCGGATCATCCTCGGCGCCGAGCAGCTCACGCTGCCATATCGCGTAGTCGGCATACTGCACCGGAAGGGGTTCCCACTGCGGCGCACGGCCGTGGAGGCGCTCTCCGTACGCGGTGAAGACGTCGCGGGCCAACGGAGCCATCGATGCGCCGTCGGCCGCGATGTGGTGCACCACGAGAACGAGCACATGATCACCGGCGCCGGTGCGGTACAGCCGCACCCGCACGGGCGCCGATTCCGCGACATCGAAACCCGCCTCGGTGACCTGTCGGATACGGTCGGCAAGCTCGGCCTCGTCGGCGATCGGCTCCGGATCCGGCACCAGGCCGACCGGCACTTCCCCGACGACCTGACACGGTTCCCCATCGATCGCGGGATATGTCGTACGCAGGGGCTCGTGTCGGGCCGTCACGTCGAGGAACGCCGCACGCAGGGCCTCGATATCCAACGGTCCGGACAGCCTGGCCGCGAAGCAGATGTTGTATGCCGCCGAGTCGGTGTCGAACTGGTTGAGGAACCACATCCGCCGTTGCGCCACCGCCAACGGGACCCGTTCCGGCCGGAGGCGCGGTGCGAGCGGGATCTGCGCGACAGGAGTTCGTGCCGCGATTCGTCGGGCCAGCCCGGCGATCGTCGGTTCGTCGAAGATATCGCGGATTCCGACCTCGATCCCGAGAGCCACCCCGGCCCGTGCCGCGATCCGAGCGGCGGAAAGCGAATTGACGCCGATCTCGAAGAGGTTCGCCGTCACGCTCACCCGGTCGGCACCCGAGACCTGGGCGACGATCTGCGCGAGTGCCGCTTCGCGCTCGGTACGAGGCGGCATGTATTCCTCGCCGTCCGCGAACACCGGCTGCGGCAGCGCCGAACGGTCCAGCTTGCCGTTGGGGGTAAGAGGCATGGTCTCGAGCACCTGCACCGCGGCCGGAACCAGATACGCCGGCAGTGTGCGACCGAGCCTATCGCGGATCGTACGGCCCTCGATCACCGCGCCGGGAGCGAGCGTCACATAGCCGACGACTCGTTCCGCTGTCGCGACGGCAACGGCCTGGGCGACCTCGGGCAGCGCGCACAGTGCCGCTTCGATGTCACCGGGTTCCACCCGCTGCCCACGGACCTTCACCTGGAAGTCGCTACGGCCCAGGTACTCCAGTTCACCGGCCTTCGTCCAGCGGGCCAGGTCGCCGGTGCGATACAGCCGCTGCCCCGGATGGCCGAACGGGTGCGCGACGAAGGCGGCGCAGGTGAGGTCGGTGCGCGCGTGGTATCCACGCGCCACTTGGACACCCGCGGCGTACAGTTCACCGGCCACGCCCACCGGCACCGGCTTCAGCCGGGAGTCCAGCACGTAGACCCGCGTATCGGACACCGGCGTGCCGATGGGGACCGTGGCACGGGTACTCGCCCCCGGCCGACAGCGATGGGCGGTGACGACCTCGGCCTCGGCCGGCCCGTACCAGTTCACCACCTCGGCGTTCACGAACACCTGCGCCGCGGCGTCGACCGTGCGCTGCGCCAGCGCCTCACCGGCGACGAACACCCGCCGGATCGACGGCAGCTCGATGCCGGTGGTGTCGAGGAGAACCTCGAGCATCGACGGTACGAAGTGCACCGTGGTGACCCGATGGCGGGCGATGGTGTCGGCGAGGTACACCGGGTCGCGATGACCGTCCGGTGCGGCGATCACGATCGGCGCGCCGGCCTGCAGCGGCCAGAACAATTCCCATACGGCGATGTCGAAGGTGATCGGAGTCTTGTACAGCACCGCATCGGAGACGTCGTGCGGCCACTGTCGCTGTGCCCATGCCAATTGGCTCACGGTCGCGGCATGGGTCAGCGCGACCCCTTTGGGGACCCCGGTGGAGCCGGAAGTGAACAGAACATAGGCGACGTTGTTCGGCCGCAGCGGCGAGCGTCGCTCGCTATCCGTGATCGGGGTATCGGAGAGGTCTGTCGTCTCCACCCGATCGATGCACACCGCTTCCCGGCCGGCGGGCAGACCGTGGCCGTCCCCCGAGGTGGTGAGCACCAGCAGCGGACGGGCCGCGTCCAGCACACGGGCGATCCGCGCGCTCGGGTGGTCGGGATCGATCGGAAGAAAGGCGGCACCGGCCTTGACCACCGCGTACAGCGCGGTGATCAATTCGGCCGAGCGCCGAATCGCCACCGCCACCACTGTTTCCGGACCCGCACCGCGTGCGATGAGCCACCGGGCGAGCCGATTGACGTGACGATCGAATTCCCCATAGGCGACAACCCCACCGTCCGGGAGCCGGAGCGCGGGGGCGTCCGGGGTTCGTGCCACCTGCTCGTCGTAGATGTCGACCAGGGTGCGGGCCGCCGCCGCGGGGCCTGTGGTGTCATTCCACCGTTCCAGCATCAGGTGCTGCTCGGCGGCATCGAGCAGTTCGATCTCGCCGACCGGCGAGTCCGGCTCGGTCGCGGCGATATCGAGTACGCGCACGAACCGGTCGGCGAAGCCCCGTACGGTGTCCTCGTCGAATAGGTCCGTGGCATAGGTCAGGCGCAGCGTCATACCGACCGGCTCGTTGTGGGTGCCGTGCCCCTCGCTCATCATCAGCAGCAGGTCGTAGACCGCGGCACTGTCACCCGGGTCGACGTTCTCCACGGTGAGATCGGGCAGTTCGACGCGGGCCTGGGCCATGTTCTGATAGGCGAGCATCACCTGGAACAGCGGCGTATGGGCGGCCGAGCGCACCGGATTCAGCGCTTCCACCAGTTGTTCGAACGGGATGGTGGCATGTTCGAAGGCCTGGATGTCGGTGCGCCGCACCTGTTCGAGCAGGCCCCGGAACGTCTGATCGAATATTATCCGGGTGCGCATCACCAGGGTGTTGACGAACATCCCGACGAGATTGTCGAGCGAGCGGTGGCCGCGGCCGGCATGAGGCACACCCACGGTGATGTCGTCGCTCCCGGACAGTTTCGACAGCAATACCGCCAGCGCCGCATGAATCACCATGAACGTCGTGACCCCGGCACGCCGCGCCAGCGCCTCTACCCGGCTCTGCAACTCACCCGGGATCGTGATGTGGACGACGGCGCCGCATTGGGTGCGCTCGGGCGGCCGCGGGCGGTCCGTCGGCAGCTCGAGGAGATCGGGTATTCCCGCGAGCTGCGTTCGCCAATAGGCGAGATCGCGGGCGGCGCGCGAGTCCGGATCGTCCGCCGAGCCGAGCACTTCGCGCTGCCAGAGGGCGTAATCGGCGAACTGGATGGGAAGCGGCGCCCAATCCGGCCGATTGCCGCCGGAGCGCGCCCGGTAGGCGGTCACCAGATCGGCGGCCAGCGGCGCCACCGAATAGCCGTCACAACCGATGTGATGCGCGGCCAGAGCAATCACCCAGGCCTCGTCCGACAGCTGATACAGCGCCACACGCAGTGGCACGCCCGCCGCTACGTCGAATCCGAGAGCCGAGAAATCGGCCAACCGGCGCGACAGTTCCCGCTCGCCGATCGGCTCCGGGGTGAGGTCCCACGTCGCGACGACCTCGGACGCGGCGAGCACGACCTGGGTAGGCGTTCCGTCGACCGCCGGGTACATGGTGCGCAGGCTCTCGTGCCGTTCGACGATATCGCCGACCGCTGCCGCCAGTGCCCCGAGATCGAGTGCGCCTTCGAGCCGAATGGCCAGCGGCACAATGTATCCGGGGGCGTTCGGATCGAACTGGTTGAGGAACCACATGCGTACCTGCGCCGGTGACAGCGGGATATGATCCGGGCGCGGCCGCGCGGTCGGTGCCGGAAAACTCGGCACCGCGCGCAACCGTCCGATACGCTCGGCGAGGTCGGCGACGGTGGGCGCCTCGAATATCACTCGCACCGGTATGGACACGTCGAGGATGTCGCCGATGCGGCTCAGCGCGCGAGTCGCCAACAGCGAATTCCCACCCAACTCGAAGAAA
Organism: Nocardia brevicatena NBRC 12119; assembly: GCF_000308495.1. Classification (GTDB taxonomy): domain Bacteria; phylum Actinomycetota; class Actinomycetes; order Mycobacteriales; family Mycobacteriaceae; genus Nocardia; species Nocardia brevicatena. The sequence continues at coordinate 81,663 of NZ_BAFU01000076.1, forward strand.
TCGTCCTGCGCGCCGATCTCCGGAAGCTCGAGCAGTTCGGCGAAGACCCCGGTCACGGCATGTTCGACGAGTCCCCGCGGCGCGCGGTATTCGGCTTCGCGGTTTCTCGGATCCGGTAGCGGCAACGCCCGGTAATCGACCTTACCGTTGGCCGTGAGTGGGATCGCGTCGACCCGGACCACCGATGACGGCACCATATAGGCGGGCAGCCGTTCCAGCAGAAAACCCCGGACCTGTCTGCCGTCGAGCGGCTCCGCGGCGACCACGTAGGCGACCAGGCGCTGCTCACCACGGTCGGAGCGCACCTGCGCAACGGCCGCGTGCACCCGATCGTGCGTGACCAACGCGGCTTCGATGTCACCGAGTTCGATCCGCAGGCCGCGAAGTTTCACCTGGGTATCGGCACGGCCGATATAGCGCAGGCCGCCACCGGAATCCCAGCGGACCAGGTCACCGGTGCGGTACAGCCGGGCACCGCTCGAGCCGAGAGGGTCGGCGACGAATGTCGCACACGTCAGATCACGGCGTTCGTGATATCCGCGGGCGAGCTGGACACCGCCCAGGTACAGTTCACCGATCACCCCCACCGGAACCGGACGCAACCGCGAATCCAGCACTCTTACCGTGACATTCGACTCGGGCACGCCGATCGGCACCACGGTGCCGTCCACGGTGCCGATCCGGTGGGCGGTAACACTGACGGCTGCCTCCGTCGGTCCGTACAAGTTATCGATACGCGCATCGCCGAGCTGTCGGAAACGCCGGACGGTTTCGGCCGGCAGCGCCTCGCCGATACACAGCACACGCCGCAGCTCCGGAAACTCACGCGGACCGGCCGCGGTGAGGAACGCGGCGAGCAACGACGGCACGAAGTCCACGGTCGTCACTCGATACTCGGCCATCGGACGCGCCACCGACCCGGGGTCACGGTGTGCGTCGGGGCCGGCGATCACCAGTGCCGCACCACATGTCAACGCGGAGAACAGCTCCCACACCGACAGGTCGAATGTCACCGGCGTTCGCAACAACATCACATCGGTCTCACCGAGCCCGTAGTGATCCCGCATCCACCGGAGTTGGTTCACCACCGCGGAATGCGGGACGGCCACCCCCTTCGGCACGCCCGTCGAGCCGGAGGTGTAGATGACATACGCCAGATCGTCCGGGTACAGGGGCCGAATCCGATCGGCGTCGATTACCGGCGAGGGGTCCTTGCACTCACCGCCGAGGTCCGCGGTCGACCACACCGGTATATCGCCCGGTAGGTTCGCCTCGTCGCCGGGACGGGTGATGACCGCACTCGGCCGTGCGGCGGCGAGAACGGCACGGATCCGGTCGACCGGATGATCCGGGTCCAGGGGCAGGTAGGCGGCACCCGCCGCGTGGATCGCGTACAGCGTGGTCGGCAGATCGACACAGCGGCGCATCGCGACGGCCACCACCGTCCCCGGGCCGATTCCCCGCCCGATCAACGTGCGGGCCAGGGTATTCACCCGGGCCGCGTACTCCCGGTAATCGAGCCGGCCGCCGTCCTCGGCGTCGATCAGCGCCGTGTGCCGGGGTGTCGCCGCCGCCTGCGCGGCGAACAGGTCCGCGATCGTGGCGGCCGGGGCCTGTGTCGTCTTCCCGGTCGAACGCGCGGCCAGTTCACGCTTCTCGGCCGTGGTCAACAGGTCGATATCGCCGATGGCGCCGGTGGGTTCGGCCACGGCCGCGCGCAGCAACAGCAGATAGCGGTCGAATACCGCGGTGACCGACGCCTCGTCGAACAGGTCGGTGGCGAAACCGAATTCGACCGCCATACCGGCCGGTTCACCATCCGGTGTCGGAGCGTCGACGAGGTTCAGATGCAGGTCGTACTTGGCGACGCTCGGGTCGGCCATCCGGACCGCCACCGTCAGGTCCTCGAATTCCACCGTGGGGATTCGGATGTTCTGAAACGAGAATCCCACCTGTGTCAGCGGAGCGTGTGCCGTGGAGCGCGGCGGGTTCAGCACCTCGACCAGTCGTTCGAACGGGATATCGGCGTTTTCGAAGGCGGCCAGATCGGTGGCCCGGACCTGATCGAGAAGTCGGAGGAACGAGGTGCCGGGCTCGATGCGGGTCCGCAGCACCAGCGTATTGACGAACATGCCGACCAGGCCGTCCAGGCCCGGCTCGCCGCGGCCGGCGATCGGGGTGCAGACCGCGATATCACCGGTTCCCGACAGTCTTGCCAGCAACGCGGCGTAGGCGGCGTGCATCACCATGAAGACGGTCGCGTCGTGACGGCGGGCCAGTGCGACCACCGCGCGATGGAGATCGGCGGGCAGTGTCGTGGCTACCGTCGCACCGCGGAAGCTCTGTTTCGCCGGTCGCGGACGGTCGGTGGGCAGGTCGAGTACTTCGGGCAGATCGGCGAGGGCCACCCGCCAGTACTCGGCCTGGGCGGCGGTCGGACTGTGCGGATCATCCTCGGTGCCGAGCAGCTTACGCTGCCACAGCGCGTAGTCCGCGTACTGCACCGGCAACGGCTCCCACCGTGGCGCCCGGCGCCGGACCCGGGCCTGGTATGCGGTTGTCAGGTCCGCGGCCAGGGGTGCCAGCGACGACCCGTCGAAGGCGATGTGATGGACGACGAGAACCAGGGTGTGGTCATCGGGTGCGCTGCGCAGCAGAGCGATCCGGAACGGGACCTCGGAGGTGACATCGAACCCGGCCGTCACCGCCGTAGCGATACGCTCCTCGACCTGGCTCGCCGCGACCGGAACCGGCACCAGGTGGGGCAGTACCGCTGCCGCCGATACGACCACCTGATGCGGTCCGCTGTCGCTGTCCGGATAGAGCGTACGCAGTGCTTCGTGCCGGTCGAGCACATCCGCGATCGCCGCCTGCATGGCGGCCACATCGAGGGCGCCCGACATGTGGACGACCAGTGGAATGTTGTACACCGGTGAATCCGGGTCGAACCGGTTCAGGAACCACATGCGCGTCTGGGCGGGCGACAACGGGATACGCTCCGGCCGTTCTTGCGGTACCAGCGGTTCCCGTCCGGCGGCCTCGCTCGTGCGCAGGCTCTCCGCCAAGGCCGCGACCGTCGGTGCGTCGAAGATCGCACGCAGCGCGATATCGACGCCGAAGGCGGCGCTCAATCGCGCCACCGCCCGGGTGGCCGACAGCGAGTTGCCGCCCAGGTCGAAGAAGCTGTCGAGAACACTGACACGCTCGACACCCAGCACGGCCGTGTACACCTCGGCGACGGTCCGCTCGGTCGCGTCCCGTGCCGCGACGAATTCCGTATCGGTGCTCCCGAACACCGGCTCGGGCAATGCCGTCCGGTCGATCTTGCCCACCGACGTCAGCGGCAGCGCATCGAGCACCAGCACGGTTTCCGGGACCATATGCGACGGCAGGCGCTGCGCGGTGTATGCCGACAACTCCGCCTGGTCGACGGCGGTATGCGCCGGCACCACGTAGGCGGCCACACGCGTTCCGCCCTCCGTCGCGACGCCCACCACCACCGCGGCCGACACCGTGGGATGCCCCACGAGGACGGCCTCGATTTCGCCGAGTTCGATACGCTGGCCCCGTATCTTGACCTGGAAGTCGGTGCGGCCGACATATTCGAGGGCGCCCTCGGATGTCCACCGCGCCAGGTCGCCGGTGCGGTAGATGCGGGCGCCGGGAGCACCGTACGGATAGGCCACGAATGTGGTGGCCGTGGCAACCGGCCGGTCGAGGTATCCGCGAGCCAACTGCGTCCCGGCGATATACAGCTGTCCGGTCACCCCGACCGGCACCGGCCGCAGGCGGGTGTCCAGTACCACGGCCTCGACACCGCGTATCGGGCCGCCGATCGTGACCCGCTCTCCGACGCGGAGTGGATCGCTGATCGCGACCATGATCGTGGTCTCGGTCGGTCCGTATCCGTTGAACAACTGCCGGCCGGGCCCCCATACCGCAACCGTTTCCGCCGACACCGCCTCGCCACCGGCCACCAGCACGCGCAGTGACTCCAGTCCGGCCGGCGACATCGTCGCCAGCACACTCGGCGTCACGAACGCATGCGTTACCCGCTGCGCTCGGACCAACTCCGCCAACTGCTGTCCCGCGAAGACATCCGGTGGTGCCACCACCAACGCCGCACCGTTCGCATGGGCCATGAGCAGCTCGAGCACGACCGCGTCGAATCCGGGTGCCGCCAGTTGCAATACCCGCGCGGAACTGTCGATCCGATAGCGTTCCCGCTGCTCGACCGCGAAATTCGCCAATCCCTCGTGGGTGACCGCGACACCCTTCGGCGTGCCCGTGGAGCCCGAGGTGTACACCACATAGGCCGTATCCCGGATACGGCAGGGGCGCATCCGGTCCGCGTCCGTCACCGACGCCGACGACCGCGCGGCGATATCGGCCGCGGTCTCCGGATCGTCGAGAACCAACTGCCGGACCGACTCCGCGAGCATGCCCCGGTACGCCCCGACCGTGAGCGCGACCCGGACCCCGGCATCGGCGACCATGAGCGTCACCCGCTCGGACGGATTGCGGGGATCCACCGGGACGAACGCCGCCCCGGCCTTGGCCACCGCCCACATTCCCACCACGAACTCCACCGACCGCGCCGACACCAGCGCGACCCGGTCTTCGGGGCCGATCCCCCACTCGATCAACCGACGCGCTATCCGGTTCGACCACAGATCCAGTTCGCCGTAGGACACGGTGCGTTCCCCGGAAATCACCGCCACCGCGTCGGGAACCCGTGCCGACAACACCTCAGCCAACACCCGCGGTGTCTCGAGGGGACCACCCGAAGCGGGCACCAGACCGGTCCACTCGTCCGTCGACAGCACGTCCACGGCACCCACGCGAGCATGCGGGTCGGCCACGACCCCCGCGAGGACCCGGTTCAGCCGCGCGGCGAACTCTTCGACGGTGTCCCGATCGAACAGGTCCATCGCGTAGTCGATCCGCAGGGCGATATCGCCTTCGCCAGCCGTGTTCTCGGCGACGGTGACGATGAGGTCCACCTTCGCCGGTCGGGGTCCCGAATCCAGGACCTCCACCGTGAGCTCGGACAGTTCCAGGCTCGGACGGTCCATGTTCTCGAAGGCGAGATACACCTGGCACAGCGGCGCGTGCGCCGTCGAACGCCGCGGATCGATCTCCTCCACGACGCGTTCATACGGCAGGTCGCTGTGGGCGAAGGCGTCGACATCGACGTCTTTGACCCGCGCCAGAAACGCCATGAACGATTCGTCGGCGAGTACCTCGGTGCGCAACGGCACCGTGTTGACGAACATGCCGATCAGTGGTTCCAATGCCCGTTCACCGCGGCCCGCGACCGGTGTCCCGATGGTGATGTCGTCCGAATCCGAGAGCCGGGCGAGCAGTATGACCAAAGCGGCATGGACGACCATGAAGGTGGTGACGTTCGCCGTGCGCGCCAACCGCTCTAGCCCGGCGAATACCTCGGCCGGGATCACGGTATCGGCGATATCGCCGAGCATGGATTTCTGCGCCGGGCGCGGGCGGTCGGTCGGCAGTTTCAGCAGCGGCGGCTTCCCCGCCAACTGCTGTGTCCAGTAGCTCAACTGACGCGCCGCCGGCGAGTCCGGATCGCTCTCGTCGCCGAGCAGTTCGCGATGCCACATGCTGTAATCGGCGTAGTGCACCGTCAAGGGCTGCCAATCCGGCGTCTTTCCCTGTGACCTTGCTTCGTAGGCGGTCGCGACGTCGGCGGCGAGTGGCCGCAGCGACGAGCCGTCGCAGCAGATGTGGTGTAGAACGAGGACCAGCACGTGCCGATGTCTATCGGTGGATGCGAGCAGAGCGGCCCGGATGGGGGGATGCGAGCGCAGGTCGAACCCGAGTGACGCCGTCTCGTGGATTCGCCGCGCGATATCATCCGGGTCGGTCGGGTCGGGTGTCAGGTCGAGACCGGCGGCAACGTGCTCGGCCGGCAGCACAACCTGGATCCCTGTCCCCTCGAAGGCGGGGAAGACGGTGCGCAGAGGCTCGTGCCGATCGATCACATCCGTCAGTGCGGTGCGCAGCGCCGCCACATCGAGCCGCCCGGTCAGCTGCACCACCAGCGGAACGTTGTACGCCGCCGAGGTCGGATCGGCCTGATTGATCAGCCATATCCGGTTTTGCGCCGGCGCCAACGGGATCGGTTCGCCCCGCGGCCGCGGCCGCAGGGCGACCCGGCTTCGACGTTCCTCCCCGGCGAGGTGCGCGGCGAGTTCGGCAATGGTCGGCTTGCCGAACAGATCACGTACCGATACCTCGCATCGGGTCAGCTCGGCGATCCGCACGGCGGCGCTGGTCGCGGTGAGCGAATTGCCGCCCAGGTCGAAGAAGTGGTCCAGGACGCCGACCCGCTCGACCCCCAGTACTTCGGCGAAGACGTCGGCAATCGTCTCCTCGACGAGCGTACCGGGCGCCACATACGCCGCGGCCGAATCGAAGACCGGTTCGGGCAGTGCGCGGTGGTCGATCTTACCGTTGACCGTCAGCGGCAACTCGGGCAATACGACGATGCTCGCCGGCACCATGTATTCCGGCAGTACCGCCGCCACATGTGCGCGCAGGGCGTCGCCGGCACAGACCTCGTCGCCGGCGGATACCACATAGGCGACCAGCCGGGCCGCTTCCGTACCGGGGCGATGCACCACGACGACCGCTGTCGAGACCGCGTCGTGGGTCAGCAGCACGGTGCGGATCTCGTCGAGCTCGATTCGGAATCCACGCAGCTGGATCTGCTGGTCGGCCCGTCCGCGGTATTCCAACTCGCCTCGGTGGTTCCGGCGCGCGACGTCGCCACTGCGGTAGAGCCGCTCGCCCGGCCGGCCGAACGGGTTGGCAACGAAGCGCGCCGCACTCGGCGCCGGTCGGTCGAGATATCCGCGGGACAGTTGGGTTCCCGCGACATAGATCTCGCCCCAGGCACCCAGTGGCACCGGCCGCAACCGCTCATCCAGGACATATGTGTGCAAACCCGGCAGCGCCGGTCCGATGGCGCTCGGCGCGCCCGGCACCGCGATAGCCGGTGTCATGGGGAGGTAGGTGACGAAAACCGTGGTCTCGGTGATGCCATAGCTGTTGGCCAGCACGGGGTGCCGTGGATTGCGCTCGTACCAGTTTCCCAGTCCCGCCGGATCGAGGCGTTCGCCCGACAGGATGACCAGCCGCAACGACAGCTCCCCCTCGGGGGCGCCCGCGTCCGCGTACCGCTCTCGTGCCGCCGCGAACTGATGGAAGGCCGACGGAGTCTGGTTGAAGACGGTCACCTTCTCGCGTGCCGCCAGACGGACGACATCGTCGGGCGAACGTGCGGTGAGGCCGTCCACCACCACCACCCGGCCGCCGGTGACCAGCGCACCGAAGATCTCCCACACCGAGTAGTCGAACGCGAACGAATGGAACAGCGTCCACACGTCGTCGCCGCGGACACCGATCTCGGCGCACGCGTTCACCAGGTAGGTGGCGGCGGCTCGATGGCTGATCGCCACGCCTTTCGGCCGGCCCGTCGATCCGGAGGTGTAGATGACATAAGCGATGTTGTCGGGGCGCAGCGTGCCCGTCCGATCGGCGTCCGTGATCGGCGCCGCGGCCTCGGTGGGGTCGTCGTCGAACAGTACGACGCGGCCGGGATCGGCGGGCACGTACTCGCGTATATCGCGGTTCGTCACCACGACGATCGGATCGGCATCGTCGAGCACATACTCCAGCCGGTCGGTCGGGTGCGCGATATCCAGCGGCAGGTACCCGGCACCCGACTTCAGTACGGCCAGCGCGACGACGAGCAGATCGGCGTCCCGCGGCATCGCGATGGCCACCAGTGTTTCCGGCCCCGCACCGCGCGCGATGAGCGTGCGAGCGAGTCGGTCGGACCGTTCGTCCAGCTCGCGATAGGTGAGGGTGGTCGCCCCCGACGTCACGGCCACGGCGGAGGGTGTTGCCGCGGCCTGGCGTGCGAGCAGATCCACGAGTGTCGCATCGGTGGTCGTGCCGTCATGGCCGGCGAGTTCGCCGACAATGCGCGATTCCTCGGCGGAATCGACGAGTGGGATCTCGGCCACGGGGGTGTCGAGGGGCGATTCCATCAGCCGCTGTAGGAACTCGATGAACCGTATTGTGTGCGATTCGAGCTCGTCCTGAGCGTACAGATTCGCGTTGCCGTGCAGTTCGAACAGCAGTGGCCCGTCGGCTCCGGGCCGGTACAGGTTCAACTGCAGGTCGTCCAGGGCACCCGAGGTCAGGGCGCGGTAGCGGCCCACGGCCGAGCCGAGGCGGATCTCGGAGTCGAAGAAGAGGATATTGACGACCGGGCCGAACGAATTGGCCGCCGCGTCCATCGCATTCGAGTCGCGGCGCAGATCCTCGAACCGGTAGAGCTGGTGCCGTATCGCCGAGACGAGTTCGGACACCGATACGCGGACCAGCTGTTCCACCGTGGTCGTCGGGTTCACCGCGAAGCGGATCGGCACCATATTCGCCAACATCGCGAAGGCGTTGCGCAGGCGCCGCGTCACCCGGCCGCTGACCGGCATCGACAGCACCACATCGTCGGCGCCGGTCATCCGGGCGAGGAATGCGGCGAATGCGGCGACCACCACCTGCGCGGGCGATGCCTGCAGGTCGTCGGCGAAACGGTCGAGCAGCTCGGACAGCCGCGCCGGCAGCTGCCGGCCCGCGAAGTGATCGTCTTCACTCCATCGCGCGGTACGGCCGGACAGACTCGCCGGTGCCGGAAGGTCGGCAACCTTGTCGAGCCAGTATGCCCTGTCGGCCTCGAAGCGGGATCCGGCGCGATACGCGCGCTCGGCCTCGGCCACCTCGCGCAGGTCGGCCGCGATCAGGGGAGGCGGCTGTGTGCCCTCGAGGATGGCGTTGTAGCGCGCGGCCGTCCGGCTCATGAAATTGAAGGCACCGTAGCCGTCGATCACGAGATGGTGGGCGCGCGCATACCATAGATACCGTTCTTCGGCGATCCGGATGAGCCGTGTCACGGTGAGCCGGTCGTGGCTCAGGTCGATTGCCTTGGTGTTGTAATCGCGGCGCATCCATTCCATGGCCGCCGCGAACGGATCGTCCTCGTCGCTGAAGTCCAGCACGGGCTCGGCGTAGGTGATGCCGCGGTCGACGAATTGATAGGGGTGTCCGTCGCGTTCGACCACGCGGACGACAAGGGACTCGGTTTCCCTGCCGGTGTCGTTCACCGCCTCGGTGAACGCATCGACGTCTATCGTGCCCTCGATCTCGACGTAATGTGCGATATTGACGGCCGGCCTGCCGGGTAGATTGTCGGCAAGCCACATGCCGTACTGCGCCCGCGACAGCGGTATCAGATCCAGGTCGTGGTCGACAGCCGCGGCCGACTTCGGATTCATTCTCCAACCCCTCGCTCAGATTCGGAGGCCCCCGCGGCGGGCAGAACCACGTCCCCTGCCCATGCTCGAGATCGCCTGTATATGCACTCCGGCCAGGCCGAAGCGGTGTCCACACCCCTGCAGTCGGACACTTCTTAGAGCAAACAGCTATAGAACGCCGGAGTCATGCTAACCACGTCCACCTCACACTTCGCAATAAAGACGACGTTTCATCCTTCGGCGCGTCGAGCACGCCATCCGCAAACCGACGACATCGCGACTCGACCCCGGCCGTGCGGCGAGACGCCGCCGTGGCGACGAGTTTCGATCGGAGAGGACGAATCTCCCGCCGGCGCTCAACAAGGTTGATTAGGCTGTGGGCGGCAATCCGCCGGGGCCGGCGAAGGGGGTGCTGTGTGCGGGCGTGCCCCTAGGTCCCATCTCGGGAATTCGATGAGGACCGCTGCGGCGGCGAGGAATGGGGGCGCAGTGGAAGGCCGTGGTGTTTTCGGTCCGTTGCCGGACAGCCGGGCCGTGTCGACGATATTTGCCCGAACAGCCGATTACGGCAAGGGCGCGACCGATCCCGGGTGCGGGATACTCGGGTCCATCGCGGGTCTCGTCGACGTGCACCGGCGCATGGAAGCGGTGCGGCCGAGCTGGGGCGATGGGGTGACGATGTGGAGTTCGGGGGCCGGGGGCATGGTATTGCCGTCGATGGATGTCGACGCCGATCCGTTCCTCGACATCTGGGAGGAGGCACAGCGGCACATGTCGGCAATCGACCTGGAGGCATGCAGGATCCTGGGTGAACCCCCCATCGGTTCCGTGGAACATCACGAGGGCCTGGGCACGATTTTCTGCCGTATGGCCTACTTGTACACGATTTCGTTCAACCGGTTCGTACTGGACGGCCCAGAGGGGAAGAACCGCAAACAGCTGGCCCGCGCGTACGTCTCGTACGAAAATCTCGCGCATGATCTGGTCTGCGGGAAAAAGTATTTGCCTTCTCCGACAGGCAACCCCGAGACCTGAGGACAGCTCCTCGACCGGCATTCGGGCGGCCGGCCCCGCGGCAGAGTGCCGGCCGGCGCACCACGCGGCACGAGGGCGAACCGGTTCGGCAGGTAGCGGACCGCGTCGATAGCCGAGGGACCGATATCGGAGCATCGACACCGGACAGCGGGACCACCGACTGGGATCGCAAGGGGCGCAAGGCATGCGGCAGGGCGATGTCGAGCGCTTCGGCCGAACCGATGCCCCCGAACGTCTGTCGCGCCCCCTTCCGCACACCCCGAACGTCCGAGAGAGGCGGCCGGGGGAGTCGATCACGTATTCCCGTCGCAGGGAACGACTTCCATAGAAACAAGCCGTTATGTATCGTACCGTCATACAGCGGCACATTTGGTCGCGCCCGGACGCGGAGCCGGGCACGAGATATCGAATCGACGGAAACGGGGTTGAAATGTTCTACGACATGATGACATTTATGCTCATGATGTACACCATGATGATGTTCCTCTAGAAGCGGTCGGTTTCGGCGACGGCCCGCCCGAGGACATCACCTGCCCTCGGGCCCCGTTGCCTTTCGGCCATGCCGAGGCCCGGAACAGGCCGCACGCGAATCGCTACACCAACCGTTGGTCCCCGCCCCGAGTGGATGCCACGGCTTCGGCGAGTCCGCTCAAAGCCGGTGGCAATGGGCCCCGGTGCAGGACGCCGAGGCGCTGGGTGGCGCGGGTGAGGGCGACGTAGAGCTCGGCCGCGCCACGCGGGCCGTCGGCGAGGATCCGTTCCGGTTCCACGACCAAGACGGCATCGAACTCCAGACCCTTCGTCTCCGACGCCACCACCGCGCCCGGCACACCCGGCGGCCCGATCACGACGCTGGTACCCTCGCGCCCGGCTTCGTACTGGACGAATTCCTCGACGGCAGTGTCCAATTCGTCCTCGGTGACCCGCCTGGCCCACGGCCGGACACCGCACGCGCGAACCGAATCCGGCGGCCGGACCTCGGGTGCGAACTCGGCGAGCAGCGCGGCAGCGACGGACATGATCTCCGCCGGGGTGCGGTAGTTCACCGACAGCGACCGGTAGACCCAGCGGCCGGGCACATACGGCTCCAGCATCGTGTTCCACGATGTCGCTCCGGCCGCCGACCGGCGCTGAGCGAGATCGCCGACCACCGTGAAGGATCGGCTCGGGCAGCGCCGCATCAGTACCCGCCAGTCCATTTCGGACAGCTCCTGGGCCTCGTCGACCACGACGTGCCGATAGGTCCAGTCCCGGTCCGCGGCGGCGCGTTCGGCGAGTTCACGGGTGTCGCGTTCGAGGAAGCGATCCGCCAGGTCCTCGGCGTAGAGCAGGTCCTGGGCGATCAGGTGGTCCTCGTCGTCCATCAGATCCTCGCGATCGATCAGGATCTCCAGCACGCCGGCCGCATACTCGGCTTCGGCGTGCTGCTCCCGCTCGGCGGTCCGGTCGGCCGGCCTGTCGCGGCCCAGCAGATCGACCAGTTCGTCGAGCAGCGGCACATCCGACACCGTCCAGGCTTCGCCCTCGGCGCGGAACAACGCCTGCTCGGCGCCCGCCGCTCGCAACCGTTCCGGGGACGTGTACAGCGAGGCCAACAGTGTCTCCGGGGTCAGTATCGGCCAGAGTTCGTCGAGCGCGGCGGTGAACCGCTCGTGCTCCGCGAGCTCCGCGAGCAGGTCCGCCCGCAGGTCCGCCCATGCCGCGCGGTCCTTCCGGGTCAGCCAACCCCGACCGATCCGGGCTATCGCCCGCTCGGTGAGAACATAGGTGACGATCTCGCGGAACACCGCACGGGCCTCGTTGTGCGGCAGCCCGCTCGCGCGCGCCTCCTCCCTGGCCCACTCCGCGGTCTCGGCGTCGATCCGCACCGTGACATCCGATAATTCGATCGGCAACGGCTGTTCCGGCAGTCGTTGCCGATCGGCGATCGCCGCCGCGAGCACATCCAGGATCTTCAGCGAACCCTTGAGCCGCGCGGCGTCCGGGGTGTCCTCGGCGGTGACGCGTAGACCGGGCACGAAATCGCCGGTGGTCATGAACACCGCGTTCGTCTCGCCCAGGGACGGGAGTACGCGGCCGATATGGTTCAGGAACGCCGGGTTGGGCCCGACCACGAGCACACCGTGGCGCTCCATCCGCTCCCGCTGGGTGTAGAGCAGGTACGCGACCCGGTGCAACGCCACCACGGTCTTCCCGGTTCCCGGACCGCCCTCGATCACCAGCACCCCCGGGTGGTCGAGCCGGATGATCTCGTCCTGTTCGGCCTGGATCGTCGCCACGATATCGCGCATCCCCGCACCGCGCGGCGCGTTGACCGCCGCGAGCAGGGCCGCATCACCGCGCTCCCCACCACCGGGCCGGCCGAGGACCTCGTCGGTGAAATCGACCACCCGACGTCCGCGGGTATGGAACTGGCGCCGCCGACGCATGTTCTCCGGATTCACGGCGGTGGCGACATAGAACGCGCGCGCCGCCGGCGCCCGCCAATCGAGCAACAGCGGTTCGTACTCGTTCTCCTCGTCGAATATGCCGATCCGGCCGATATACGAACGCTCGCCCGAGAGGGTGTCCAATCGACCGAAACACAGCCCGTTGTCCGCCACGGTCAGCCGCTGCGCCTCTTTGGCCAGGGTGCGCACCTCGACATCCCGGTCCCCCAGCGTCGCGCCGTTTCCCCGCAATGCCGCGCTGTACCGGGCCTTCACCCGCGTGCGCTCGGCGTCGAGCCACGTGTAGAGCCCGGCCACATAGTCCTGCTCGGACCGCAATTCGTCCTCGTACCTCTGAGATGACACGTACCCCTCGCTTTCCCGACGCGACGATCCGGTGTGGTTCACGTGGGCGCCGGCCCCTCCTCGACCGAGCTCATTGAATCGCACGAACACCCGCCGACGGTTCGACGTCCCCACACGGTCCGTCCGTCGACCACAGCACACGCATTCTCTACTCCCGTTTCCGCAGGCACTGACTCCAGGCCGACGATTGTGCGGCATGACCCCGGTCTTGCCGCAAGCCCCCCGGTGCGCTATAGATTGAAAGTGGAAAGAAGTCGCTACCGACGGTGCCGCCAGCTCGCAGTAGAGCTTGATCAGCTGTGACCACAATGGATTTCAAAGGCATCCGGAGATCGAATTCCTCGGTCCGACTCCCGGGGAGCAGTTCACAACTGGGGTGACTGTCGGTTTCTGCTACGCCCCGATATCGGAGAGGGCGCGAAAGTCGCTCGGACGGATGCCCCGGTGTCGTTTGAACGCCGCGCTGAAACCGAAAGCGTCCGCGTAGCCGACGGCCTTCGCCACCTGCGCCACGGTGAGACCGGGGTCGGCCAGCAGTTCTTCCGCCTCGTCCATCCGGCATTCGGTGAGATAGGCCATCGGCGACTGCCCCATCACCTCGGTGAAACGTCTCGCGAACAGGGCCCGTGACACGCCGGCCTCGGATGCCAGGGACGCTACGGTCCAGCCGGCGGCGGGTTTTCCGTGCATCGCTTCCAACGCCGGTCCGACCACCGGATCGGCCGACCCGCGATACCAGCCCGGCGCTTCGGCGCCCTCCCCTTCGAACCAGTCGCGCAGCGTGCACACCAACGCCCAGTCGAGCAGCCGGTCCATCAGCGCCTGAGCCCCGGCGGGCCGACGGGCCGCATCCGCGGCCACGGATGCCATCCAGGCGCATACGTCCACGTCGTCCGACACCACCAGAAGGGGTGGCACCGCGCGGAGGAGCCGTTCATGACGCCGGCCCGAGGCCCGGTAGGCGCCGACGATCAGAACGGTCTCGCCGACGGGGTCGTTTCCTCCCCGCCCGCCGGCGAGACCGACCTCACAGATCGCATCGGGGGCGAAACAGGCGATCTCGTACTCCTCATGCGGCAGTTCGACCGACTCCGCGCTGTCGGCGAGGAGAAACGGTTCGGGACCGCGCACGATCGCGGTATCCCCCACCGAAACCCGACGCTCGACACCACCGGGCAACAACAGCGTGCCCCCACCGCGCAACACGGTCACCATGGTCAGTGGCGCGCGGTCGGCGAAGCGGATTGTCCAGGGCGCTTCCAGAACCGCGTGGGTGAGCAGGGCGCCTTCGGCCCGAATACCACCCAGCAGCTTACTCAAGGGGTCCACGGCAAAAGCGTAGACGAACTCCTATCGAATGTAGATCTTTACCCATAGATCGTCCATCGTCCGGGGTATGGAATGAAATCCGATCCCTACCCAACCGATTCGTCCGAGAAACCCGGACCGAGATGGAGGAACCTGTGCCCCCCACCCCGAACGAAGACACCGCGACCGACCGCACCGCCCTGGTCGTCGTCGCCCACCCTCGCCCCGACTCGCTCACCGCCCATATCGCCCGACTGGCCGTCCGCCGACTCTCCGCGGTCGGCTGCCGAATCGACCTGCTCGACCTGCATGCCGAGAACTTCGATCCCCGTATGACCGTTGCCGACACACCGGATTGGAACAATCGGGACAAGACCTACTCCCCCGAGGTCGAGAGCCATATGCGGCGAATCCTCGCCGCCGATATCGTCATCGCGGTGTTCCCGGTGTACTGGATACACATCCCGGCGATCCTGAAGGGCTGGATCGATCGGGTGTGGACCTACGGATTCGCGTACGGCCGCAGCAAACCCCGGCTCGCAGGTAAGCGAATGCTGTGGCTCGGTCTGGCCGGCGCGGCGGACGACGACGCGGTCGTCGAGATCATGCAGCAGTCACTGAGCGCTCAACTCAACGACGGCATCGCCTACTACTGCGGCCTGGCCCAGTCGACGGTGGGACTGTTGCCCGGTGCCGAGGAGAAACGACAGCGTGTGGACGCCGACGGCAACCTGCTGTTCGACGAAGCCCTCACCGGCGCCGCACGCGACGCCCACTACGCGGCACTGGAGGCGCGGGCGATCGGCTTCGTCGACGATTTCGTCGCCGCCGATCGGGTCCCGGCCTGATCACCAGCACAATACCGGTGTGCCGCCGATCCGACCGGATAGCGGAGACCTTGCCGGCCAACGGTATTCGACGCAGTAGCCGGGCCATGTATTGTTCCATTTAAATATTTGAATGGAGTAAATATGCGGGTTCTGGTGGTCGGCGACGGCGCGCTCGGCCAGGTCTTCGGAATACGGCTCGGGTTCGGCGGCGCGGCCGTGAGTTACCTGGTCAAGCCCGGACGGACCGGATGGGCCGACACGGGTCGCACGCTGTATCGGCTGCGCAGGCTCGGGAAACCGGTCACCCAGCGGCTCCGGCCCGAGGGAGTGCACGCCGAGACCCCCGCCGGGACATGGGACATGGTGTGGCTGTGCGTGTCTTCGACGGCGCTGCGCGGGTCGTGGTTGTCCGAGCTGCGGAACGCGATCGGCACCGCGACCGTGGTGAGCATCGGTCAGGATCTCCACGACCGCGCCGTACTGGAGGAAGTCTGGCCCGCCGAGCAGATCGTGCAGGTCGCACCGTCCATGTTCGCCTACTCGGCACCGTTGGCCGCCGAGGTTCCGACACCGGGAATCGCGTACTGGATACCACCCGGCTCGACCCTGGAGGTGCTCGGCGACCGAGCCGACAGGACTCGGGCCGAGGCGGTGGCGACCGCCCTGCGGGCCGGTGGCCTGCGCGCCCGGCCTACCACCCGGGCCGATGCCGGCGAAGGCATCGCCGCCCTGACCATGCCCTACATCGCGGCCCTGGAGGTGGCGAACTGGTCATTGCCCGCTCTGCTCTCCGACGTCGATCCGGCACTCGAAGCCGCCGCCGAAGCGTCAGCGATCGTGGCCGCACGGATCGGCGGACGCCGCCGGCCCCGCACGCCGAAATCGGTGGTGAAGATGGCGCTGCGGTTGTTGCCTGCCCTGACCCCGTTCGACCTGGCACGGTACCTGGAAGCCCATTTCACCAAGGTGGCCGATCAGACCCGACTGATGCTCGACGGCTGGGTCGCCGAGGGCGAGGCCCGCGCGTTGCCGGTGACCCGGCTGCGCGAACTTCGCAGCGGTCTCCCGGTTCGGACGCCGCTGTGACCGCCCCCGAGGACATCCTGGCCACCTTCACCCACTGCCGGCCGTTGTTCACCGCACTCGGAGACGAACGGCGCCAGACGATCATCGCCCTACTGCTGAAAGCCGGGGGAAATGCCGGCGTGGGAGAGATCGCCGCGCAGTTGGGCCTCTCCCAACCGGCGGTCTCGCATCACCTGAAGATTCTCCGAGCGGCGCGACTGCTCACCGTCGAACGCCGGGGCACGCTTCGGCTGTACGCCCTGAACGGCGACGAACTCACCGGCATCCTCGCCCCGCTGCGTGAGCTCGTGGACCAGATCACCTCCTGCTCGCACACCGACGACTGATCTTCTTCTCGCGCTCGGCTGCCAAGGGTGAGCCCACTGCTCACCCTTGGCAGCCGAGCGCGAGATGAGGTCGGGCCGGCACGGTCGGTATCGTGCATACTGATCATCGAAGCCTTTGGTTGTCGAAAGTTTTCTGTCGCAAGAAGATACGATCAACCAAGGGCTTCACCCATGATCACCCGGCTCAGAGCTCGCCACTCGGGCCGGACGGTCTTTATCGCCCCACCGTCGGCCAGATGGTCCGCGCCCGTCAGGTTCCCGGAGACCGGGGAGGCCAGGAAAGTGACCAGCGCCGCGGTCTCGTGCGGTTCGGTGAGCCGGCCGGTGGTGATACCCATCCGGATGCCCCGGCGCCAATCGGCCGCGGGCTCACTCTCGGTCGGATCGTGCCCGGGCGTATCGCGGGCAACCCCGACGCTACGGTCATCGTATGACCGATAGCACAGCCGCGGCCCGCGCCGGCCGCCCTCGCGACACCCGGCTCGATTCCGCATTGCTGGCGGCGACAGCGGATCTGATCGCCGAGCGCGGATACAGCGCGGTCACCCTGCAGGCGGTGGCAGACGCTGCCGGGACGAGCCGGCCCGCGCTGTATCGCCGGTACACCGACCTCGCCGATCTGGTCGCATCCATGCTGATGGAGCGTTTCGGCCTCGAGCCCGGCGCCGAGGATCTCGGCGGAATCGAAGCGGAACTGCTGGCGATTCAGCAGCACCAGCAAGAGCTGTTCAACGACGTGGTCATGCGCAAGGCGCTACCCGGCCTGCTCGCCGACCTGGCGCGCAGTCCGGACCTGGCACAGCGTTTCCATGAACGGTTTCTCGGGCCGCGCCGGCTCTCGACCGCCTCGATTCTGGAACGCGCGGTGCTGCGTGGAGAGATCGCCCCGGGGACCGACCCGGAGTGGCTCTGCGATCTGATCACCGGCCCCATGCTGATGCGTGCGCTCGTTCCCACCCTGGGCCCGATCGATGCGGAACTGGTTCGGCTCACGGTGCGTTCGGCCCTCGACGCGGTCGGCTACCGCAGGCACTGAACAGAGTTATACCGCGTCCGCGGTATCTATGGTTGACGTCACGTTTCGACGGCCCTACATTGATTACGATACGTAACGTAATCAGAGGAGTCGGCATGCGGACGGACATCGAGTTCGACAGTAACGGCGTGACGTTGCGCGGCTGGTTGTACCGCCCCGGCGAATCCACGGACCCAACCCCGCTGGTGGTGATGACGCACGGTTTCGCCGGAGTCAAGGAGTGGGTCGCGCCGTTCGCCGAGGTGTTCAGCGCCGCCGGCCTCGCCTGCCTGGTCTACGACCACCCGGGATTCGGCACCTCCGATGGCGAACCGCGTTACGAGGTGGATCCGATGGCCCAGATCGAGGGCTATCGAGACGCGGTGACCTTCGCCCAAACCTTGGACGGGGTCGACCCGGAGCGGATAGCCGTCTGGGGAACGAGTTACGCGGGTGCGCACGTACTGGTCGTCGCCGCCACCGATCGACGGGTGCGGGCCGTCGTGTCCCAGGTGCCGCTGACCGCCGGCTGGGCGACGTTCACCCGGCTGGTTCCCTCGGTCATGCTGCCCACCGTCCACGCGGCCATCGCCGCGGACCGCGCCGGCCGGCTCGCCGGGAAACCACACGAAACGATCAAAGCGGCCTCCGACGACCCCACCGAGATGGTGGCGATGCCCGGCCTCGAAGTCTACGAATGGCTGATGGCGAACGGTCCGCAGATCCCGACCTGGCGTAACGAAGTGACCCTGTCCAGCGTGGACAAATTCCAGTCCTACGCTCCCGAGGCCTTCGTATCCCGGGTATCACCCACTCCGCTGCTCATGGTGGTCGCCGAACAGGACACGTTGACTCCCACCGAGGTTGCTCTGCGCAGCTACGCCGACGCCCTCGAACCCAAACAACTCGCGCTGATACCCGGTGGCCATTTCGCCGTATACGAAGAGCAGTTCGAGCGGGCTTCCACCGTCGCACGTGATTTCCTGCTCGACCGGCTCAATGGCTGAAGCAACCACTGTCGGCCCCTCACCCGAGAGCACGAACATCGCCGAGTCCGCACCGACCGGCGCGATACACCGACCCGCGCTGCCGTCACCGGTCGGCGGTCGTACGGTAGTGGGCGCGAACCTCACCCTCATCGGCTCGCCCTCGGGTTGATCGGGCTCACCGTGGCACTGTTCCGGGAGTGAACGGTGTTCGGCTCCAACGAGTCGAGGCAACACCTCGTCGCCGGATCGGCGCTGCTCCGACCGTGCCTTCCGGCCGAGGGCGCGCTCACCGTCTACGAGCCGGACCGCGCGGAATTCCCATTTCGACGGGGCGGCTGTCGCTTACGGGAGTAGCAGGCACGAACTACCGGTGTTCAGCTGATTTCCACGCCGCCGAACAGGCGTCCCGGCCCATCGACTCCGGAAGACAGGAGAAGTCGATGCCCCGGTCGGCAGAAGTTCAGCCACCGGTCGAGCCGCTGGATAGCGGTGAAACCAGCCGCCATTCGCCGCAGTTGGTGGTCTTGAACGCGGCGTCGGTCGACTGGATCGTGACTCGCACCGGATGCTCGCGAGTGAAGCCTTGATCGAGGAGTGGTCTCGATTTCTGGTTGATATCGTCGTCGGCGGTCCACGGCCGCCACAGCCTCTTCCACTCACATTCGCGGGCGGGATCGGCGGTGCCGGGCGCTTCCCAGATACCGGGCCGGATATCGGCCCCCACCAGATAGTCGCCATCGTGCGACATGACGTCGGCGGGTTCAGCGGACGCGGTTGCCGTGCCGATCAGCGCAACGGCCGACACCGCGGCGCCCAGAATCAGGTATATGCGGCGAGTTCGCATGACAGGGATGCCTCCTCGAATCGTGGCGGCGCCCCCCTTGGCCGGCCGGAACCCAATGGCCTGTGACAGCAGCGCCTTCCAGCCCTTCGTCACCGACACGGTATCGGAGGACACGCAGCGCGGGGCAGGTTTCCGGCGGAACATCACGGTAGTGATTCCCCGCATCGGCACATTCGAACCCGACACCCCGTGGTGGGTGGTCACGGAAGCAGCTGATTCGATCACTGAAGCACAGGAGTATCCGCTGCGGTCGGCACGCACCGTGCCGAAGAGGCCGGAACAGTGATCACGCTGGGATTCGTCATCGCCATCGGCCTGCCGCCGGCCGTACCGGTCTCGGCGATAATCCTGCCGGAACCCTGGGACAAGCCATGAGTCGTCCACGTGCGGAAAACGCGGAGGGTCCATCTCGCTAACGACTCCTCTCTCCCCACCCTGATCGGCTGAATAGTCTGGTCGGATGCCGAGCACAGAACCCCCAGCCGTGTCATCTTCCTCAACGGAACCTCGAGCTCGGGCAAGACCACCTTGGCCCGCGCCATCCAGGACGAGAGCGACACCCCGTTCCTCTACTGGGGAATCGACACCCTGCTCGGCCTGGTGCCGCCGAACTGGGGCGGCGGACGCAACGGCCCCCTCAGCAGAGGCGGATTCTGGTATGACCGCACCGGCCACGACGCGGACGGCCACCCGATCGTGGT
Source organism: Nocardia brevicatena NBRC 12119 (assembly GCF_000308495.1). Classification (GTDB taxonomy): domain Bacteria; phylum Actinomycetota; class Actinomycetes; order Mycobacteriales; family Mycobacteriaceae; genus Nocardia; species Nocardia brevicatena. Next base: position 101,939 of record NZ_BAFU01000076.1, read on the forward strand.
CATCCGCTACGGCCACGTCGGACGACGTATGCTGCACTCCGCGTGCGCCGCGGCCGCCGCATTCGCCCACGGCGGTGACCACCTGGTCATCGACGAGATGC
>NZ_BAFU01000075.1 GCF_000308495.1 Nocardia brevicatena NBRC 12119
GGCCGCGGCGCCCGATTCGTCGTAGTTGTCCACCACGATCAGATGCAGGTCGAACTGCGAGAGTTCGGTGTCGACCTCCAGGCCCGACACGGTCAGACCGGCCAAGTCCAGGCCGCTGCGGCTCTGATTCTGGAACGACAGGCCCACCTGGAACAGCGGGTGCCGTGCCGTGGAGCGCTCCGGGTTGAGGATCTCCACCAGTCGCTCGAACGGCACATCCGAGTTGGCGAACGCCTGGAGGTCGGTCTCGCGCTGACGCGCCAGCAGCTCGGTGAACGACTCGCCCCGGTCCACCTGGGTCCGGAACACCAGGGTGTTGACGAACATACCGATCAGCTCGTCCAACACCGCCTCACCGCGACCCGCCATCGGAGTGCCGACGGCGATGTCGTCGGTACCCGACAGGCGCGACAGCAGTACCGCGAACGCGGTGTGCACCACCATGAACAGCGTCGCGCCCTGGTCGTGCGCGAGCCGCACCAGCTCCCGGTGGCGCTCGGCGTCGATCAGCACGTCCGCACGGCCGCCCGCATAAGACTGCACCGCGGGACGCGGCCGGTCGGCGGGCAGGTCCAGTTGGTCGGGCAGGTCCGCCAGCGCGGACTTCCAGTATTCGACCTGCTTGTGCGCCAACGACTCCGCATCGGACTCGTCACCCAGCAGCTCCCGCTGCCAGACCGCGTAATCGGCGTACTGCACCGGCAGCGGCGCCCAGCCCGGCGCCTCACCGGCGACACGCGCCGCGTACGCGATCATCAGGTCGCGAGTGAGCGGAACACCCGACGAACCGTCGCCGGAGATGTGGTGCACCACCATGGCCAGCACGTATTCCTCGGCCGCACCGTCGATCTCGAACAGCGCGATCCGCAGCGGCACCCGCGCGGCGACGTCGAACGACACCGAGAACAACTCGGTGACGGCGGCCTCGATGGCCTCCGGCGCCACGACCCGGGTTTCCAGTTCGGCCACCGACCGTCCCGGCGGCAGGATGACCTGCACCGGACCCTGTTCGGTCTCCGGGTAGTAGGTGCGCAGGATCTCGTGCCGGTAGACCAGGTCGCCGATCGCGGCGCGCAGCGCCTCGACATCCAGGTGGCCGGTCAGGCGGACCGCAATGGGGATGTTGTAGGCGGCGGACTGTTCGTCGAACCGGTTGAGGAACCACATGCGCTGCTGCGCCGGCGACAGCGGGATGTGGTCCGGGCGAGGTCCGGCGGTCAAGGCCTTGCGCGCCTGGCCGGTATGCGATTCCACTCGTGCCGCCAGCGCGGCCACGGTGGACGCCTCGAACAGCATGCGCACCGGCACGCTGCTACCCAGCGCGGTGCCGAGGCGGGCCACCACCTGGGTGGCGACCAGCGAGTTGCCGCCCAGTTCGAAGAAGTCGTCGTCCAGGCCGACCCGGCGAGAACCGGACAGACCCAGCACCTCGGCGAACACACCGGCGACGATCTCCTCCACCGGGGTGGTCGGGGCGCGGAACTCCGCCGTCTCGAACTCCGGCTCCGGCAACGCCTTGCGGTCCAATTTGCCGCTGGCGTTCAGCGGCATCTCATCGAGCACGACGAACGCCGCGGGCACCATATACGCCGGCAGCAGACCCGACAGGTGGCCGCGCAGCGCATCGGTGTCGACGGCGGCGCCGGCCGCGGGAACCACATAGGCGACCAGGTGGTCGCCGGTATTCGGGTCGGAGTACACCAGCGCGACCGCGCGGCCGACCGAATCGTGGGCGGTGAGGG
>NZ_BAFU01000074.1 GCF_000308495.1 Nocardia brevicatena NBRC 12119
ACTCATCGCAACGCCACCCGAGATATCGTCAAATTCTTGTAGAAGGGGCGAGCGTCAGGCGGCCTCCTTCGTAGTTTCTGCGGACTCGAAGCCGTCTCATTACCAAGGTTTCGAGACACTCGACGCCGGCCCCCTGCCGAACATGGCTGCTGAAGCCTACGCCTGACTGCTGACTTCGCCCGGCGGCAAACTCCCAGGTCGATTCGCGCTACCGCCGGATTTCGCACCACTGCTCCTCACGCCCTGAGGCCTGAGGAGCCGATCCGGGAGCTCACTGCCCCTTCCGCTCGTATCCCCGCCGCCGATGATCCGGTTCCCCTGTATCAGCTCCGGACGATGGTGACATCCTCGCCCGCATCGGCCGGTGCTTCGCCCCCGCCGACGAACCAGTGGGTCACCTCACCCTCCGCGACATCGTCGGCCGGATCGGCGTCGGTGGGCAGCACCGACAGCGCACCGGTCGTGGCGGCGGTGAGGAACTCGTCCACGGCCCCCTGACCGGACCGCGCGGTGGTGAACGTGGCCGACTCGTAGTCGATTCCGTGTTCCTCGCACAGCTGCTCGGCACGGCCCAGGGCCTCGGTCTGGGTGAGGGTCCGGATGCCGTCGTCGGTGGTGATGACGAAGGCGGGATGATCCTCACCCAGCGGGCGGGCCCGGTCGGCGTAGGACACCGGGTGGTCGGGGGCCTCGGCGAGTTCCGCGGCGATGCCGCTATCGGTCGGGTCGAGCCATCGCAGGGAGTCGGCACCGGGGTCGGCGCCGATGACGAGGGCGGCGCCTACGGTAGTGATCCGGTCCACCGGCAGATCACCGGCAAACAGGCAGGCCGCACCCGCCTTCTGGACCGCCCAGGCGGCGACCACGGCATCCACCGAACGCGGCAGCGTGACCGCGACGGTGTCGCCGGGGCCGATATCGCGGGCGATGAGCAGGCGGGCAAACCGGGAAGAGCGCCGGTCCACGTCCTGGAAGGCGACCTCGGTGTCGCCGGACAGGAGCGCGGGGGCGGACGGATCCTCTTCGACCACTTCACCGAGCACCTTGGCCACGGTCTGCGCGCCCACCCGGCCGACCGGTTCCGGCGTGACGGCGGTACCGGCGGATTCGGTGAGCAGGCGGGCCCGTTCGGCGGCGTCGAGGATATCGATCTCGCCGACCGGGAGGTCCGGGGCGCCGACGAGGGCATCCACGACCCGCCGCAGGCGGGCGGCCAGGGTGTGCACCTCGGCCTCGGTGAAGCGGTCACCCTGGTACTGAAGACCGAAGGTGAGGGTGGATTCCTCGGCCACCATGAGGGTGAGCGGGTAGTTGGTGCCACCGTGGAAGTCCACGCCGGTCACCGACATACCGTCGATGGAACTGGCCGCCGCGATGGCCTCCCGATCCACCGGGTAGGACTCGAACACCAGCAGCGTGTCGAACTGGGCACCGGGGCCCGCCGCCCGCTGGATCTCATTGAGACCCGTCTGGTGGTGGTCGAGCAGTTCGGCCTGTTCCCGCTGCAGTCGGGTGAGCAGGTCGGCGATCGTGGCGCGATCGTCGATCCGCACCCGCACCGGCAGGGTGTTGATGAACAGGCCCACCATGGATTCCACACCCGGCAGTTCGGCCGGACGGCCGGACACGGTCGCACCGAACACCACATCGCCGCGGCCGGTGAGACGGCCGAGCAGGATGGCCCAGGCGGCCTGGACCAGGGTGTTCACCGTGACACCGAGACCGGCGGCGCGGTCGATGACCTGCCGGGTGCGGTCGGCGTCGAGTTCGGTGACAACGGTGCCGTTCTCCGCCGGGGCCGGCTTGGCCTGCGAGGCCAGCAGGGTCGGTTCGGTGACGCCCTCGAGCGCCGCCGCCCAGGCCCGCAGCGATTCCCGCTGGTCGCGGTCGGCGAGCCAGGACAGGAACTCCCGGTACGGGGTGACCGGCGGCAGGCCGTTCGCGTCACCGCGCAGCGCGTACAGCACCAGAAGATCCTGCATGAGCAGCGGCATGGACCATCCGTCGAACAGGATGTGGTGAGCCGCGATGACCAGCCGCACCCGGTCGGCATCGAGCCGCACCAGGGTGAACCGGAGCAGCGGCGCGACCGACATATCGAAACTGGTCGCCCGGTCCGCGGCCAGCAGACGGACGAGTTCGGATTCGCGTTCGTCGGCGGGCAGGGTACTCAGATCCACCTCACGCCACGGCAGCTCGACCTCGTCGAGGACGATCTGCACGGCCCGGCCCGCGGTATCCGTGGTGAAAGCGGCCCGCAGGTTCGGGTAGCGGCCGAGCATGGCCTGTCCGGCGGCGCGGAGCCGGGCGGCATCCACGGTGCCGGCGAGGTCGACCTGCGCCTGCTGGACGTAGACGTCGGTGGTCGACGCCGACAGCTGAGCGAGGAACAGCAGACCGGCCTGCAGCGGCGACAACGGCCACACCTCGGACAGGGTCGGGTAGCCGCGCTCCCACCGCTCGATATCGGCCTGTTCGACCGTGACCAGCGGCATATCCGACGGGGTGAAGCCGCCCGCGTCGGGGCGTTCGGCGTGCCGGGCCAGGGCCGTCAACGCCGCCAGCCACAGCTCGGCGAACTCCTGGACGCGGTTCCGGGGCAACAGGCCGGCCGGGTAGGAGAACGTCGCCGCCAGGCGCGGACCGTCACCTGCCGCGGTAACGACCGCTTCGATATCGACCGCCGCGGGTGCGGGCAGGCGCGGCTCGCTCCGGGTGACCGGCCGGACGAAACCGTCCACCGGCTTCCAGCCGTGGCCGGAGGTGGTGTCGATATGCCGATGATCGGTGAGCCGGAATGCGATCTGACCGGTTGCGCCGAGTTCGGCCGGTTCTCCGGTGGCCGGGTAGCGCAGCGTTACGTAACCCAGACCGTGGTCGGGTACGGCCCGCAGCTGTTCCTTCACCGACTTCACCACGGCGCCCGTGGCCGACGCGCCCGTGAAAGCCGCGTCGAGGTCGGTGCCGGTCAGGTCCAGCCGCACAGGATGGGTTGCGGCGAACCAACCGACGGTGCCGGTGAGATCGGCACCGGGGAGGGCGGTGTCGCCGCGACCGGTATGTGACAGGCCGAACCGGGTGACGGCCGATCCACCGCGCCACCGCACCGCCGCCAAGGCCAGCGCGGACAGCAGGGCGTCGGACGGCTCGCTGTGGTACCGACCGGGGATATCGGTGAGGACCGCGGCCGCGACCTCGTCCGGCACCGCGACGCGCACCTGGTCGACCGTGGCGACGGTGTCCACCGCCGGGTCGAGGGTACGGTCGCCGAGCTGCGGATCGCCGTCCCCGGTGGCCTGCTGCCAGTACGGCAGTTCCGCGGCGCGGTCGGCGGCGGTTTCGGCCAGGCCGTGCGCCCAACGCCGCAGCGAGGTGCCGACCGGCGGGAGCGCAACCGGCTGCCCGGCCGCCGTCCGCGCGGAGGCCGTGGCCAGGTCGCGGCCGATGATCCGCCAGGACTCGGCGTCGACCACGAACCGGTGTCCGACCGCGAGCAGCACATCATCGATATCGGGGTCCGCGGTGTCGAACCAGACGAACTGCACCATGACCGTGTTCTCCGGGTCCAGCCGGTCGACGGCGGCGGTGAGTTCAGCGGCGGTCATCCGGGCGAATTCGGTGAGATCGGTACCCGCGGCGACCGGCACCCGGCGCAGCAGCGCCGCGGCGTCGAGCGCCCCGGGCTCGAGCACCTCCAACATGTACCGGTCGTCGGTCCGCCGCAGCCGGCTCCGCAGCGCGTCGTGCCGGTCGACCACCGCGGTGATCGCGGCGGCCAGCGGCGCGTGGCCGGTGTCGGCGGGCAGATGCCATGCCACCGACTGTGCGTATCCGGCGTAATCCGCGCCCGTCTCGAGGACCGCCGCGATATTCGGGGGCAGCGGCATATCGCCCACTCCACCGCCGGGCAGTTCCGGCAGTCGGGGGCGGTCGATATCGGCGTCCAGGACGGCGATCTCCGCCAGGGCGGCGATACTGCGCTGCTCGAACACATCGCGTGCCCGGAACAGCACACCGCGCGCCTTGGCCCGCGAGACCAGCTGAATGGACAGGATGCTGTTACCGCCGACGGCGAAGAAGTCGTCGTCGACACCCACCTCGTCGACACCGAGTACGTCGGCGAATACCTCCGCCAGGATCTGCTCGGCATGGGTG
>NZ_BAFU01000073.1 GCF_000308495.1 Nocardia brevicatena NBRC 12119
TGGTTCGACAGCGAATATCTGCCCGATCCGCTGCTGTGGCCCGCCCGTCCCGGGACGCCCACGCCGACCGCGGTGGGCGCCGCGACCTGTCTGGAATCGGACATGCTCAGCTGGCGCCGCATCCCGTTGCCGCGCCCGGCCGAACCCGGGGATCTGATCGTCTACCCGAATACCGCCGGATATCAGATGGACTCGAACGAATCCGCGTTCCACGAACTGCCCATCCCACCGAAGGTGGTGCTGCACGACGCACCGGGCGGTCGCTTCCGCTGGACCCTGGACGCCGGCTGAACGGCCGGCCGTCCGTCCGACCGATATCAGCCCTATCGCCCGAGGAGATCCCATGCCGCTGGTCACCCGTGTAACCGACCTGATCGGCCGCACCCCGCTGTTCGAACTGGCGACTACCGCAACCGGCACCCGGCTATTACTCAAACTGGAACAGTTCAATCCGACCGGGGCGGCAAAGATCCGCATGGCCCGGGAAATGGTGGACGATGCCGAAGACCGGGGTTTGCTGAAGGATGGCGGACATATCATCGAATCGACATCCGGTAACACCGGGCTCGGCCTGGCGGTGGTAGCCGCCGAACGCGGTTATCGTTTCACCGCGGTGGTCGATCACCACGCGAGTAAGGACAAACTGCGCGCGATGCAAGCGATGGGTGCGGAACTCGTATTCGTCGCCGACGAGGGCGACGACAGCCTGGCCACCTCGGCGCGGGAGGACCACGCCGAGGCCATGGCGGCGGCGAGTTCGAACGCCTATTTCACCGAACAGCACAACAACGACGCCAATGCCCGCGGCTACTACGCGGTGGCCGAGGAATTGCTGGACGACGTGGACACCGTGGATATCCTGCTGTCCGCGGTCGGCACCGGTGGATCGCTGTTCGGCACCGCGACCCGACTACACCAACTCGGCTGTTATCCGCGGGTGATCGGTGTGGAGCCGGTCGGCTCCATCGCCTTCGGCGGATCGGGCGGGCCGTACTGGCAGTCCGGTACCGGAACTCCGCCCGGCGCGACCATCGGCACCGCCGTCGACTACTCGCTACTCGACGAGGGCGTGAAGGTCTCCGACCGCGCGGCCTTCGCCACCGCGCGCGCCCTCGCGCGGGAACTGGGCCTGATGATCGGCGGTTCCGCGGGCGGTTCGGTGCATGCGGCGCTGACCCGGCTCGAGGAATTCCCACCCGGTTCCACCGTGGTCACCATCGTCTGCGACGGCGGGGAGAAATACCTCGACACGGTCTTCGACGACGAATGGATGGCCGTCCGCGACCTGCTCGACTCCGAAACCGAACGAGAGGTGCGCGAGATCCTCACCCGTTACGCCCCCGCGGACCGGCGACACCCATCCCGAGGCGCAATGGTGCGAGCGCGGTGATCGGGGCATTCGCTCGTCCCCGTGGCGACGGCCGCCGCCTGGCCGCCCTGGCCGCCCCGATCGCCGCCACCCAACTCGCCCAGATCGCGGTGTCCACCACCAATATCGCCCTGATGGGCACCCTCGGCGTGCGGCAGGTCGCCGCCGGCGGACTGGCACTGGTGCTGTTCAACCAGATCCGCACCATGTGCGTCGGGTTGATCACCGCCAGCGGCAATCAGGTCGCCTCCGTGGTGAGCGCCGCCGAGAAACGCGGCGTCGACGCCGACGACGAGGTCCGCGAGGTGATGCGGTCCAGTTTCCTGATCGCCACCGCGGCCGGTCTGCTCGGCGGGCTGGTCCTCATCGGCCTCGGCTGGGCGCTGCCCTGGCTCGGCCAGGACGCCGGGGTGCTCGCCGAGGCCCGACCGCTGATGGTCGCGCTGGCGCCGGGACTGCTGCCGTGCCTGTGGTTCCAGGCGCTGCGTCAGTACACCGTCGGAATGCAGCGGCCACAGGCGCTGCTGACGGTGACGCTCGGCTCCATCGCGTTGAACCTGGGGCTGGCTTTGGCCTTCGTTCATGGCTGGGCGGGCCTGCCCGCGCTCGGACTCACCGGAATCGGTGTGGCGACCTCCCTGGTCTTCCTCATCACCTTCGGGGTGCTGTGGGCCATGGTCCACCACGATGCCGACCTCGGCCGCACTCTCTCGATCCGGCCTTGGCCGGTCCGGACGGCGACGGTCCGGACCGAATTGCGCCTCGGCACCCCGATTGCCCTCACCTATGGTTCCGAGGCGGGTATGTTCTCGGTCCTGGCACTGGCCATGGGCACCCTGGGACCGGCCGCGTTGGCGGCACACAATGTGGTCTACCAGGTGATCTACATCGTCTTCCAGGTCGCGATCGGTATCTCCCAGGGCGCTTCCATCCTGGTCAGCCATGCCGTGGCCCGCGACGAGACCGACCACGCCCGCGCCCTGGCCCGGTTGGCCCTGCGGTATGCGGGAGTAGTCGCGGCGGTGACCGGGCTGGTGTACGTGGTGGCGCCGGACACCGTGCTCCGCCCGTTCCTGGACCCGTCCGACACCGCGACCGCGGATATCGCGCGCGTCCTGCTGCTGATCGGGATCGTGCTGCAGTTCTTCGACGCCGCGCAGAACATCGGCACCGGCCTGCTGCGCGGGCTGAAGGCGACCGACGCGGGCTTCCGGCTGTCGCTGATCGGATACTGGCTGGTCGGTCTGCCGAGCGCGCTCGTTCTGGCGTTCCCGGTGGGTCTGGGCGCGGGCGGGGTCTGGTGGGGTCTGACTGCGGGTCTGGCGGCCACCGCGGTCCTCATGCTTCGCCGCTATTTCACCCTGCTCGCCGAGCGGGACCGGGCGACCGTCGCGCGTCCCCGGGAGGCCATCGACACCTCGCGCTGAGTCCTTCTTCGACGCCTTCGACGCCTTCGACGCACACGCGCCGAGCTGACCGGCCTGCGGTCCGCGGCGGTATTCGGCCTGGGCGACTCCGCCTACGACCACACCTTCAACCGCGGCGGCGAGACAGCGGCCGAGAAGCCGAGCGCGCTCGGCGCCGTCCAGGTGGGCGAACACGCCCGCCACAATGCCTCGACCGAGGTGAAGCCCACCGCCAGGGCGCGCGAATGGGTCCGGACGCTACCGCTGCCCACCGAGGCGCTCGCCACCGCCCGAGTGCGGACCCCCTCCGCCATGACCCGGACCGGTCCGGCCGCCATACCACCGAACACACCGGCCGGCAAGGGATTCGGTGTCCCGACCCGCCCGCCGACCCGGGACCCCGCTCGGATACCGAAGTTCCATGGCGCCGTGGATGGGAACTTCCTCGAGACGGCGTCATGGGCGCGATCTAGACTGGCCAACGGTGCCGCACAGTCCGTCGCGCACGCCCGACCAGGAGGGGACGATATGGCAGCCGGAATCAGCTCCACGGACCAGCACAACCCGTCGACCGACCATCCCGAACTGGATGTGCTGCCCGAATGGCCGCAGGACACGATCGCTGTCCTGGTGACCACCGATCCGGCGCCCCATGCCATTCCGGTGTCCTGGCCGGTACGCGCCGGTGACCGCCGGATCTTCATCAGCCTCAAATTCGATCGCGGCTCTCTGGCCCGACTACGCGAACGCCCGCAGGTGGCCCTGCTCATCCTCGGCGGCGGCAATGTCGCGCTCTGCGCGCGCGGCTCCGCCAAGGTGATCGCGGAGGAGATGCCGGAGGCCGCGGACTATGTGGCGGTCCGTATCGACGTCGACGTGATCGACGACCACCGGCAGTCCGCCTTCGCCGTCGCGCAGGGCATCCAGCGCACCGTACTCGACCCGAGCGAACTCCACGCGCTGGAGGGCCGGGTGGCGACCCTGCGGTCCTGGGCGGAGGACGAGAAGAACTGAACGAGGCGGCCGTAGCGCGCCGCCGGGAAGGAGAACCTTGAGCGTCACACTTGCCAAAGGCGGCAATGTCTCGCTGTCCAAACAGGCCCCCCATCTCACCAAGGTCGCGGTGGGCCTGGGCTGGGACGTGCGCACCACCACCGGCGCCGACTACGACCTGGACGCCAGTGCCCTGGCCACCGGCCCGAACCTGAAGGTGCTCACCGACCGGCATTTCGTCTTCTACAACAACCTCCGCTCCCCCGAGGGCACCATCGAACACACCGGCGACAACCTCACCGGCGAAGGCGAAGGCGACGACGAGGTGATCAAGGTCGACCTGGCGAATACGCCGGCGACGATCACCAATATCTTCTTCCCCGTCTCCATCCACGAAGCCGACGTCCGCGGCCAGAACTTCGGCCAGATCCGCAATGCGTTCATCCGGGTCGTGGACCTCAACACCAATACCGAACTGGCCCGCTACGACCTCAGCGAGGACGCGTCCACGGAAACGGCGATGGTCTTCGGCGAGCTGTACCGGCACAACAACGAGTGGAAATTCCGCGCCATCGGGCAGGGGTACGCGTCCGGGTTGGCGGGAATCGCCCGCGATTACGGCGTGAACGTCTGATCTCCGTGGTGGGTGGTGCACCTCGCAACGGGTGCACCACCCATCGGTAGGCCGGATGAACGAGGTGAGGCCGACGAGCGCAACAGTGCCGGTCTCCAGGTTTTCACAGCCTGTCCGAACATAGCGTTCACCTCGACGTACTCGTTTCGCGCAGGCGGATGCCCGCCGACGGCTCCGAACCCGCCGCTCACAGCGGCTCAGATTCTGACGGCGAGGACCAGGGCGAAACGGTCGTCGGGGTCGGTCCAGGTGCGTTCCGTGACGAATCCGGCGGCACGCAGTTCGGCGTCCAGCCCGGCCGGGCGGAATTTGGCGGAGATCTCGGTGCGCAACTGCTCCTCGGCGGCGAAATGGACGGTGAGGTCGAGATCGGGCACCGTCACCGTCATCGGTTCGGTCGCGGCCAGACGCATTTCGATCCACTCGTGCTCGTCGTCCCAGATCGCGATATGACGGAACTTCTCCGGGGCGAAATCGGCGCCCAGACGGGTGTTGAGCACGCGCAGGATGTTCCGGTTGAATTCCGCGGTGATGCCGGCCGCGTCGTCATAGGCCGGGATCACTACATCGGGTTCGACGACCAGGCCGGCGCCCAGCAGCAACTGTTCACCGGGTTCCAGGAGATCGTGGATGCCGCCGAGGAATTCCGCGCGTTCCTCGGGCACCAGGTTGCCCAGGGTGCCGCCGAGGAAGGCGATCATCCGCCGGCCGCCCCGGGGCAGGGTGTGCAGGGTGTCGGTGAAATCGCTGACCACGCCGTGCACCGCCAGGCCCGGGAACTCGGCGGCGACCGCGGCGGCGGATTCTTTCAGGGCCGCCGCCGATACATCCTGGGGAATATAGGTCTTCAGCCGGGCTTCGGTGGTGAGAGCGCCCAGCAGCAGGCGGGTTTTGGCGGCGGAACCGGCGCCGAGTTCGACCAGCACCTCCGCCTGCGCGATCCGGGCGATATCGCCGACGACACGTTCCAGCAGAGCACGCTCGGTGCGGGTCGGGTAGTACTCCGGCAGAGCGGTGATCCGTTCGAACAGTTCGCTGCCGCGCGCGTCGTAGAACCATTTCGGTGGCAGCCATTTGGGGTCGTCGGTGAGGCCGCGGCGCGCGTCGGCGCGTAACGCGGCGGTGAGGTCCGCATCGGTCAGGTGGATTTCCACGATCGGTGCGGTCATCGAGCAGCCCTTTCGGTACGGGCGCCGGCGTCGGGCCGGGCGCTGTCGGGGGAATCGAGTGGTTCAACGACCAGCCTGCCCGGTTCGGCGCGGACCACGCTGCGGTCGGGGAGGGACTGCCAACGCGGATCGTCGTCGTAGGGTTCGGAAGCGAGAATCGCGTAGTCGTCGGTGACCAGGGCCCACAGGGTATGGAACCAGGTGGTCGCCCAAAGCGTGTCACCGTCGCCGAGCAGCAGGTTGAGGCCGGAATCGGGGGCGTGCCGGAGCACGGTGGTGACAAGCAGCCGCAGGGCCACCGCGGTCGGATCGGCCGGGATATCGGAAAGACCTGCCGTGGCGGTGGCGGCGACCGGGTCGAGCAGCCGCCGCAACAGCACCCACAGGGCCGCCGAATCGGTGGGGGACTCGGCTTCCAGGAGGTCGAGGGTCTGGAACAGTCGGGTGTGGCCGGACCGGGTGGCGGTGCCGTCGAGATCGGCCAGAACGGCGGTCAACACCGTCCGCCAGTCGGGAACGAGTCCGTTGTGGCTGAACGCCCAGTGCCCGTATGCGAACGGCGCACAGGCGGCGCGTTCCACCGGCATCCCGACCGTGGCCGAACGCACCGCGGCCAGGACCGCGGGCGAAACCAGTTGCGGAAGTACCTCCTCCACGGCCGGATCGGTCCAGATCGGGGTCGGGTTGCGGTATCGGCTCACCGCCGGCTCGCCGCCGTCCACCGCCGGCTCGGCGGTACGCCACCAGGCCACCCCGAAGCCGTCGGCATTGATGGTCCCGCCGCCGCGCATCTGCCGCGGCGCCCAGGATTGGACCCGCAGCGAATACGGCCCGCGAACGAGCAGCTCGCCCACCGGCACCGGCGGGCCCACATAACCGAGATGTCTACACATATCCACTTGCCCCGATGCTGTGTCGAACGTCGATACCACCGACCACTCCCGGGGTCACTCCTCCCCCGGCCGCAGGTCCCGCGCCAGCCGGAATCCGGCGAAGATCTGGCGTCGGATGGGGTGATCCCAGTTGCGAAACGTTCCCCGGCAGGCAACGGGGTCGGTGCCGAACGAGCCCCCACGCAGCACCCGGTAGTCGCCGCCGAAGAAGACTTCCGAATACTCCCGGTACGGGAACGCCCGGAAGCCGGGATACGGGTGGAACCCGGAGGACGTCCATTCCCACACATCTCCGAGCAGCTGATGCACCCCGGCGGGCGTCGCGCCCGCGGGATAGGCGCCGATATCGGCGGGTTCGAGGTGACGCTGGCCGAGATTGGCGGTTTCCGGCCCGGGGTCGGCCTCACCCCATGGATAGCGGCGGGACCGGCCGGTATCCGGGTCGAACCGGGCCGCCTTCTCCCATTCGGCCTCGGTGGGCAGGCGTTTGCCCGCCCAGGTGGCGTAGGCCTGCGCCTCGAACCAGCACACGTGCACCACCGGCTGCCACGGGCGCAACGGGGTTCGCACCCCGAATACCCGCCGCCACCAACGTCCGTCGCCGTCCCGCTCCCAGAACTGCGGTGCCACCAGCCCGGCCTCCACCCGATGCGCCCAGCCGCGCTCCGACCACAGTTCGGGCCGCTCGTAGCCGCCGTCGTCGAGGAAGGCCAGATATTGCTCGTTGGTGACCGGCGCCGCGTCGATGGCGAAGCCGGGCACATGAACCGGATGGGCGGGCCGCTCGTTGTCCAGGGCCCACGGATCGGTGGAGCTGCCCATGACGAATTCACCTCCCGCGACGATCACCTCACCGCCCACCTCGGCCGTCGCGGCGGGGGCGGCGGGGGCGGAGAGCACCGGGGCGCCGGCGCGCAGCTGGTGGGTGGCCAGCATGGTTTCGTCGTGCTGCTGTTCGTGCTGGGCGATCATGCCGAACGCGAAACCGCCGGCCACCAGCGGGGCACCCTGTAACGTGCTGCGCTCCAGGACGTCCCAGACCTTCTCCCGCACGGTCCGCACATAGCCGCGGGCCTGCCCCGGGTTCAGCAACGGCAGGCCGGGCCGGTCGGGTCGGGCGTGTTTGAAGGCGTCGTAGAGCTCGTCGATATCGGCGCGCACCGGTTCCCGGCCGCCGACATCGCGCACCAACCACAGCTCCTCCTGGCTGCCGATATGCGCCAGATCCCAGACCAGAGGGCTCATCAGCCTGGAATGCTGGGCGACGAGCTCGGCCTCGTCCACACAGTCGGTGAGCGCGGCGGTGCGGTTTCTGGCCCGGGTGAGGGCTTCGGCGATGCGCTCGCGCAGCCGCTCGGTACCGGATCGGTCGATACCCGGAAGACGCATGGTCACGATGGTGCTCCGCTCGATCAAGTGCTGTCGGAATGGACGCGGAATGGCTCCTGGGTGGTTTCCGGATCGTCATGTTCGCTCATCGGATTCCTCGTCGCCGGGTGCCGTGCCGGCCCGGCAGCGCCGGATGGCCGCGTGGATACGCGACGCGGTGGCGGGGGTGTGCGCGGCGGCGGCCTCCAGCACGGCCACGGCCGATGCGCGCAGGTCGGGATCGGCGAGCCCGTGGCGGGCGGCGTCGAGCCAGCGTTCGGCCGTCGGCTCGGCGGCCGACACGGCGTCCGCCACCGCGGCCGGGGTGGACATGAGCGCCTCGAACACCTGGACGACGACCGCCCAGCCGTTACCCGGCTGGGCGTCGACATACCGGACCTCCAGATGCCCCGACGCGCGGACCGGCGGGAACAAGGTGGTCAGGTGGTAGTCCAGGTCGTCAGAATCGGGGCGACGGCCGATCTCGTCGTCCAGCGCGCCGGATATCCAGTCGGCGAAGGTGGCGCCCGGCGGCGCGTTCCACTCGCACTCACCCGCTTCGCGGGCCGGAGTGGGGCGGCGCACGCACAGCAGTGGGGCGTCCAGGGCCCAACGGGCATAACCGGCCACCGGGTCGGCCCAGTCCGCCGCGGGGGGTCGGGTGCGGGCGTTGTCGAGCCGTAGCCAGGTGCGCATCCGCTGGGACGCCCAGTTCCCCACGGGCGCGCCGCGCAGGGCGGGCGAACAGGCGAAGGCGGCGAGCAGGGCGGGCCCGACGGTGTAGAGGGCGCGCCAGCGGGCGGTGAGTTCGGCCCGGTCGGCACCGGTGTCGACGCTGACCTGCGTGGCCGCGGTATTGCACATCATGAGCTTGCCGAAGGGGCCGATACCGGCGAAATAGCGTTCCATGGCCCGATAGCGCGGCAGCCGCAGCAGGCGGCGGGGGCGGCGTTCGGGGTCCGCGGCGGCGGTGATCAGGCGAATGGACCGGGCGGCCAGCAGGTCGCGAAGCCGATCGTGGTCGGCGCGCAGCCGCGCGCACAGTTCGGCGGCGGAGGGATAGGGGGCGCTGGAGAGTTCGATCTGCCCACCGGGTTCGACGGTGACCCGACTGCCTCCCGGCAGCGCCAACGCGGGAGAGTCGGGGGTGATGGACCGCGGCGCGTGCGGTCCAAGTGCGTCGGCCAGCACGGTGAGCGGCGGACGCGGGGCGGAAAGGGGCCGGGCCGGCGGCGTTGCGCCGTACGCGCTGAGCCATTCCAGTTCGGCCCCGATGAGCGTCGGGGGGCCCAGTTTGAAGCAGACGCCCCCGGTGTATGCCTCGGCCGCGGCACGTGCCGACAGGTCTCCGTTCACTCGGGTACGGTCGTCCGGTTTCGGGTGTTCGAGCGTGACCGCCATGCCAACCTCCCGTGGGGTGCTCGCGTCTTCGTATCGGGGTTGTCGGGTCGCCGTGATGTGCGTACTGGTGTTCGTCTCTCGGCGGATCCGCCGGCCCGGATACGGGACCGGCAGGCCGGGTGGGCCCTCGTGTCGTTCGAGCGGTGATTCGGTTCGGTCGTTCGGTTGTCGGGGGCCGGATCGGAGACCGGCGTGCAAACCAGCGTAGCGACGGCCACCGACATCCACCGTCCCGGCAGCAAACGCCGAGGCCACATATGGTCGAAGGCATGCTTGATCAACAACGGGTACGCCGCGACACCCCGGGTATCGGCTCGGGCGCGGTCTTCCTCGACAGCGCGGGCTCGTCACTGCCACCCCGAGCGGTCACCGATACCGTGATCGCACATCTGCGCCGAGAGGCGGAGATCGGTGGTTACCGGGCCGCGAACGAACGTTTGGCCGAATTGGCCGCGGTGAAGGACGCCGTCGCCGCCCTGCTCAACACCGTGCCCGAGACCATCGCCCTCAGCGACAGCGCCACCCGCGCCTGGACCGACTTCTTCTACTCGGTTCCGCTGAAGCCGGGCGACCGTATCCTCATCTCGGGCTCCGACTACGCCAGTAACGCCATCGCGGCCCTACAACGTGCCCGGGCGAACGGTGCCGAAGTCGAGCGCATCCCCAGCGACGACACCGGCCAGATCGACCTGGACGCGCTCGCCCGGATGGTCGACGATCGCGTGGCGCTGGTATCGTTGCTGCACGTCCCCACTAACGGCGGGCTGGTGAATCCGGTTGCCGAGGCCACCCGAATCGCCCGCGACGCGGGCGCGCTGGTCCTGCTGGACGCCTGCCAGTCGGCCGGTCAACTCCCGCTCGACATCGCCGAACTCGGCGTCGACGCGCTCTCGGCCACCGGACGCAAATGGCTGCGTGGACCGCGCGGCACCGGCTTCCTGTACGTGCGCCCGGGGCTCGTCTCCGAACTGGAGCCCGGCCGGCTGGATCTGCACAGCGCCCAGTGGACCGCCCCCGAGGACTACCGCCTGGCCGCCGACGCCACCCGTTTCGAGTTCTGGGAGCATGATGTGGCCGCCCGCCTCGGTCTCGGCGCCGCCGTCCGATATCTGCTCGATCTCGGCCCGCACGAGGTATACGCCGCCGTCGCGGCCCGGGCCGAACACTTGCGCGCCGCCCTGGCCGACCTCCCGCGGGTACGACTGCGCGATCTGGGGGTGCACCGCAGCGGCATCGTCTCGTTTACCGTCGACGGTGTCGAACCGGTGGAGGTACGCGACCGGCTCTTCGACCGGGATATCACGGTGACCGTGAGCCACCGCGGGTCCACACTGCTCGATATGGCCGGACGCGGACTGGACGCGGTGGTTCGCGCCTCACCGCACTACTTCGTCGATTTCGAGGAACTCGACCGGTTCGTCGCCGCGGTGGCCGCGCTCTGACCGGCCCTATCCCGACCTGTCCAACGGAAGAGCCGAAGGGAGTTAACAGACTTCGCGTCTGCCTGGATAGTTGAGGGAGGCCGACGAGCGGCCGATTGCTACGGCTGAGGAGCGTGACGTTGAGCAGATTCACCGATGAGATGTATGCGACCGCAAGGGAAACGACCCGGGGCCTGGTGACCGGTGAACCGGATGCCCCGCTCCGGCAGACCTGGGCCGAGATCCATACCATCGCTCGTCGGATCGCGGGTGGCCTGGCCTCCGCCGGAATCGGCCACGGCGACGCGGTCGGGGTGCTGGCCGGTCTGCCGGTCGATATCGCCCCCACCTGCCAGGCGGTATGGATGCGCGGCGCGTCCATCACCATGTTGCATCAGCCGACACCGCGCACCGACCTGGCGGTCTGGGTGCGGGACACCGAAACCGTGCTGACCATGATCGACGCCGGAGCCGTGGTCCTCGGCGCCCCGTTCGAAGCCGCCGAACCCCTGCTGCGAGAACGCGGTATCACCGTGGTCCACGTCGACCGGCTGCGTGAGGGCCCCGACACCGATCCGGTGCCCACCGCGGAAACCGATATCGCACTCCAACAGTTGACCTCCGGTTCCACCGGTTCGCCGAAGGCCGTGCAGATCACCCACGAGAACTTCTTCGTCAACTCCTACGCCATGTTCAACCGGGTCAAATTCCAGCTGGACAGCGACGTGATGGTCAGTTGGCTGCCGCTGTTCCACGATATGGGGATGATCGGATTCCTCAGCGCGCCCATGCAATTCGGCGGCGAGGTGGTGTGTGTGACGCCGATTGACTTCCTGGCCCGGCCGATCCTGTGGGCCGAACTCATCGGCAAATACCGCGGAACGGTCACCGCGGCACCGAATTTCGCCTACGCCCTGCTGGCCCGACGACTGCGCAAGGCCGAACCGGAATCGGTGGACCTGAGCAGTGTCCGCTATATGTGGAACGGCGCCGAACCGGTCGACCCGGCCACCATGGAAGACCTCGCCGCGGCCGGAAAACCTTTCGGCCTCAACCCCTCGGCCCTCACCCCCGTATACGGAATGGCCGAGACCACCCTGGCCGTCTCCATCCCCGACCCGGGCCTCGGCCTGGTACTCGACAGCGTGGACGCCGACCTGCTGGAGGCGATCGGCAAGGCGGTTCCGGTGGACGATGCCGAGGCGGGCAGGCACACGGTGCGCCGGCTGCCCACCCTGGGATATCTCGTCGACGACCTGGAAGGCCGGATAGTCGACGCCGAACGGCAACCGCTGCCCACCCGCTCGGTCGGCGTCATCGAACTCCGCGGCAAGGCCGTCACCTCCGGTTATGTCACCGTGGACGGTTTCCGGCCCGCCCAGGACGCGGACGGCTGGCTCGACACCGGCGATATCGGCTACTTCACCGAAGAGGGCCTGATCGTGGTGTGCGGCCGTGTCAAGGACGTCATCATCATGGGCGGTCGCAATATCTTCCCCACCGATATCGAACGCGCCGCCCTGCGGGTTCGCGGGGTGCGTCCGGGCAATGCCGTGGCGGTCCGGCTGGACGCCGGCAAGAAACGGGAAAGCTTCGCGGTGGTGGTGGAGAGCAACGAGCATCAGGACCCGGGCGAGGTGAAACGCATCGAACACGAGGTCGTGCACGAGGTCTTCGCCGAGGTCGGGGCGCGCCCTCGATCGGTCACCGTGCTCGGGCCCGGTGCCCTGCCCAAGACGTCCTCGGGCAAATTACGCCGTGCCGCGGCGGCAGTGCATCTGCCGCGTGACTGACCACCACCGCGGACGGCGATGCCGAGCACTCCTACAGCGGTCGGCGGCGGGCGCCGACCGCTTCCCGGGGGAATACCTCCTACGGCTCAGCTGGTGGGGACCACATCGGCGTTGTACACGAGAATGCCGAGGACCAGTCCGGTCACCAGGCCGACCCCGGCGGCGATCGCGGCCCATTTGCCCAACGACTCGCCTTTGCTGTGTCCGACCAGGCCCAGGACTATCCCTGCGGGCCCGAACAGGATGGGGCAGAACAGTAGGCTGATGACGGCACAGACGAAGGCGATGATGGAGAAGACCTGCGCCCCCGAACGCCGCTGTTCGGTTCCGCCGTAGGGTTCGTACGACTGCTGTGGATAGGACGGGAAACCTCCGCCCGGGCCGGGCTCAAAAGCATCGTAACCCGGTTCACCGCCCTGCCAGGGTTGCTGCCCCTGCCATTCCGGCCGACCACCGGCTGCCCCGGGCGGGGGTGGATAACCGTGAGCCCCGCCGGGCGGACGGGTACCCGGCTGTCCGGGGCCCCACCGAGGCTCACCCGGCGCCGGACCGCGCGTCGGTGGTCCGGACCCCGGCCACCCGGGCTCGCGGGCGCCGGGGTCCGGCGGCTTCGGCGCTTCCGCCGAGAAGTGGTGCGGGCTCGCCCCCGCCGCCGGGCCGACCGGTCCCCCGAGTTGCGGTGGGGGCTGTGAGGGACGGCTCCCTTCTCGACCGGGCTCCTCTGAGGAAGGTCCGGCCGACCATGCCTGGGTCGGCACATCCTCGGGTGCCCGCTCGGACCACGCCTGCGGCGGCACGTCCTCCGGCGACTGCGCCGACGGCTCCCGGGGCGGCGTGCCCTCGGAGAACTGTGGGGACCACGCCTGCGTCGGCACATCGTCCGGCGACTGCGCGGACCAGGCCTCGGTCGGCACATCTTCGGGTGCCTGCTCGGGCCGCGTTCGCGCCGGAGCGTCCTCGGGAGAACGCGCGGACCATGCGTGCGGCGGTGCGTCCTCCGGGGGGCGGGTAGGCCACGCTTCGGTCGGAGCATCGGCGCCCGACTCGTTCGACGCGTCGGGCCGTCCACCTCCCGAATCGGGTCGGCGTTCGGAGGCTCCGAAGCGTTCCGGAGGAGTCTCCGACTCCTCCGACCGGTCGCCCTCGGGCGACCCCGGTGTCCGGTCGGTGGGATGCGGGTCCTCTGGCGTGCTCATAACGCTCTCCTCGTTCGTCCGTCACGACATATCGGTGGAGCGAGCAGCGGGGCTGCGGTGAACCGATTCGGCAATGCGTACCTGCCAGTATGCTCCGCGTCGGCAGCGGTGCGTGGGACCCGGAGACGGCGAACGGCCCGGATCGGTGATCCGGGCCGTTCGGGAGAACCGTCGGCGAACCCGCCGACGGCGTGAGCCGGTCAGGCGTGGCCGTTGAACAGCCCGGTCACCGAACCGTTCTCGAACACCTCGCGGATGGTGCGGGCCAGCAGCGGGGCGATGGACAGCACCGTAAGCTGCGGGAACTTCTTGTCCTCGGTGATCGGCAGCGTATTGGTCACCACGACCTCCTTCGCGCCGCAGGAGGCCAGCCGCTCGGCGGCGGGCGAACTCAGCACACCGTGGGTCGCGGCGATCACCACATCCCCGGCGCCCGCCTCCTTCAGCACCTTCACCGCGCCCGCGATGGTGCCACCGGTGTCGATCATATCGTCGATCAGGATGCAGGTCCGGCCCTCGACCTCACCGACCACGCGGTTGGACTTCACCTGGTTGGGGACCAGCGGGTCGCGGGTCTTGTGGATGAACGCCAGCGGGGCGCCGTCCAGGGAGTCCGCCCACTTCTCCGCCACCCGGACACGACCCGAATCGGGTGAGACCACCGTGATGTCCCGGAGGCTGTAGTTGGCCCGGATGTGCTCGGCCAACTGCAGCTGGGCGTGCATATGGTCGACCGGACCGTCGAAGAAGCCCTGGATCTGGTCGGTGTGCAGATCGACGGTGATGATGCGGTCCGCGCCCGCGGTCTTGAGCAGATCGGCGACCAGACGGGCGGAGATGGGTTCGCGGCCGCGGTGCTTCTTGTCCTGGCGAGCGTAGGGGTAGAACGGCAGGATCGCGGTGATGCGCTTGGCCGAACCGCGCTTGAGCGCATCGAGCATGATGAGCTGTTCCATCAGCCACTGGTTCAGCGGCGCCGGATAGCTCTGCAGCACGAAGGCATCGGAACCTCGAACCGACTCCTCGAAGCGGACGAAGATCTCCCCATTGGCGAAATCACGCGCCGTCTGCGGTGTGACGTGGACGTCCAGTTCCTTGGCAACCTGCTCGGCCAGTTCTGGATGCGAACGCCCGGCAAAGAGCATCAGGTTCTTCTGGTTATCGATCCATGACGCGGTCACTACTGCTTGCCATCCTTTAGCTCTATTGCCTGATCCGACGTCTCGTCCGCGGCGATGGCCTCCGCCGCCGCACGCGCTGCAGCGGTTCCCGGCCGGTAGCGCTGCACCCAGTTTTCGATATTGCGCTGCGCTCCACCGGAGACCGCGAGGGCGCCCGGCGGAACGTTTCTGCGCAGTACAGTACCCGCTCCCGTATACGCGCCGTCACCCACGGTTACCGGCGCGACAAACATGGTGTCACTCCCCGTTCGCACGTGGGAGCCGATCACGGTGCGGTGTTTGGCGACCCCGTCGTAGTTGACGAAGACGCTGGATGCGCCGATATTGCTGTACTCGCCGATGGTGGCATCGCCGACGTAGGTCAGATGCGGCACCTTCGTGTGAGCACCGATCTCGGCGTTCTTGGCCTCGACGAACGCCCCGATTTTACCCGATTCGCCCAGGACGGTGCCCGGCCGCAGATAGCTGAACGGCCCGACCGTGGCCCCGGCGGCGATACGGGCACCCTCGCCGTGCGTGCGGACCACCTTCGCACCCTCGCCCACCACCACATCGATGAGGGTGGAGTCGGGACCCACCTCGGCGTCCTCGCCGACCACGGTGGTACCCAACAACTGCACACCCGGCCGCAGCACGGCATCACGGCCGATCTGCACACCGGCGTCCACCCAGGTGGTGGCCGGATCGATGACGGTGACCCCGGCCCGCATATGCCGTTCCAGGATGTAGCGGTTGAGGGTGCGCGCCGCCTCGGCCAACTGCACCCGGTCGTTGACGCCGGTGACCTTGGCCCAGTCCACCAGCCGAGCGCCCTGTACCGGATGCCCCGCCTCGCGGGCCAGCCGCAGCACATCCGTCAGATACAGCTCGTGTTGGGCGTTCGCCGTGGACAGGCGGCCCAGCATGGTGCGCAGCACAGAGGCGTCGAAGGCGTACACACCGGAGTTGACCTCGGCGATCTGCGCCTGCTCCGGGGTGGCATCGGCATGTTCGACGATCTCGGTGACCTGGCCGTCGGCATCACGCACGATCCGACCGTAACCGTTCGCGTCCGGCGGAACGAAGGTCAACACGGTCACGGCGGGTCGATCGGAATAACTTCGATGCTCGTCCAACAGCGCCGACAGGGTGTGCCCGTCCAACAGCGGAACATCGGCGGAGGTCACCAGCACATCACCGGTGAAATCATCCGGCAACGCCGTCAGACCGCACTGCACCGCGTGCCCGGTGCCCAGCTGCTTCTCCTGCACCGCGGGAACGATCTCGCGGCTCATCTCGCTCGCGACCGCGGACACCGCGGCGCCCACCTGCTCCCGATCGTGGCCCACCACGGTCACCAGGTAGGCGGGATCGATATCGTTCGCGGCATACAGCGCGTGTGCCAGCATGCTGCGTCCGGCCAACGAATGCAGAACCTTGGGGGTCTTCGACCGCATTCGCGTCCCGGCGCCCGCTGCGAGCACGACGACGGCGGTCTGCTGTGGCATGGATCTCCCTTGGGCCGACATTGGTCACGATGCTCACGAGCTCCGCCGCCAGGACTCGAACCTGAACTATCTGAACCAAAATCAGAGGTGCTGCCATTACACTACGGCGGATTGTCACACCGGCGGGTTACGCAAACCCACCACTGCGCCCCGGCACGGCAAAGATACTCGCATGCCGACCCGCTGTCCGTCGAACCGCCCACGGTAACGGCGCGCCCGCTTACCCCCGGCGGCGGGCCGTCTGGAACAGTTGACGCTTGACAGTCGTGGTCGCACGCGGCGGCGGGACAGCGCAGGCGACCCCGGAGCCAGGGAGGCGGGAGCGGTGTCAGCGGATGAAGCCAGATCGGCCGACGAATCGGAAACGGCAGACGAGACGCGGTCGGCAACCGAACACAGGAGCGGCGGGGAAACCGGGCGGGCGCACCGACCGCGGATGACCGGCACCCAGCGCCGCCAGCAGCTGATCGAGATCGGCCGGGCACTGTTCGCCGAACGCGGCTACGACGCCACCTCCATCGAGGAGATCTCCCAACGCGCCCAGGTGTCCAAACCGGTCGTGTACGAACACTTCGGCGGCAAGGAGGGGCTCTACGCCGTCGTCGTGGACCGGGAGATGTCGATGCTGCTCGACATGATCACCTCCTCGCTCACCCGAAACCGCTCCCGAGTGCGGCTCGAACAGGTGGCGCTGGCACTGCTCACCTATATCGAGCAGCGCACCGACGGTTTCCGGATCCTGGTCCGCGACCAGCCGGCGTCCTCCAGTGACGGCCGCTACTCCAGCCTGCTCAACGAGGCCGTCAACCAGGTCGCGCATATCCTCGCCGGCGATTTCGGCCGCCGCGGCTTCGACACCAGCCTGGCCACGCTGTATGCGCAGGCCCTGGTGGGCATGGTGTCCACCACAGCGACCTGGTGGCTGGACGTGCGCTCCCCGTCGAAAGAAGTCGTCGCCGCGCATCTGGTCAACCTCTGTTGGAACGGGCTCAGCCACCTCGAGGCCGATCCGCAACTCAGCTCGGAGTGGCCGGCCGGTGCCTGATGAGGTATCGAGCGGATGCGCAACCGTGCGAACAGGCGGGAAGCGTAGCGCGTGACCTGCCCGTGGCGTCCGTCCCGGCACTCGAATCAACAGGCCGGACGCACGCTGGTGGTACGGTTCACCCATCCTTTGGGTGCTGTTCGAGCGGTAAGTCGGTCTACTTCGAGATGTCGGTCTACTTCAGGATGGCTGGTTATTGGGATGACAGGCGGATCTGATGGCTAGGCAAGCGCGTGCGGAGATCACCCGCGATTCCGTCCTGGCCGGAGCTGCCGATGTCTTTCTGCGCTTGGGCTACGCCAACGCGAGCCTCAGCGAGATCATCGCGCAGTCCAATGTGACCAAGGGAGCCTTGTACTTTCACTTCGGCTCGAAGGAAGAACTCGCCCGCGCCGTGGTCGACCAGGGCAACGAGCGGCTGGTCAACTCCTGCCAAGGATTCTTCGACTCCCGGGTACCCGCCCTGGAGGCATGTATCGGAATCACCTATGTGGTCGCCGACCTGTCCATGAACGATCCCATGGTCGGGGCCATGCTCAAACTCACCCACCAGATCGGTGACTATCGCGGGGCGAACGGGGAGAACATCGCCAAATCCTGGGGGGAGACCTACCGTATCCTCACCGAACGGGCGATCGCCCAGGGCGACCTGCTTGCCGACCTCGACCCGGAGGTGATCGGACTGCTGCTGCACGAGGTCACCACCGGTGTACATATCGTCGCGGTCGGCACCGACACCGTGGACCAGATGGCGACCCGCATGGAACGCGCCTGGTACTTCCTGCTCCCCTCGATCGTCCCGGAAGACAAACTCTCCTACTTCCGCGAATTCGCCGCCCGCAGACTCCGCCGCTACGTGCCGTAACTTTTGACCCGCGCTCCGCGCGGGCGTAGTGGGGGCGTGGGGTTGTGTCGACGGCCTGGTCCGTGGAGGGACCGTGCGTGTGGTTTCAGCGGGGATGCATGGTGGGCCATGGAGGTGCGGGGTTGTGAACAAGGCGGATGGCGCTGGTCGCGGGGGTGCGGGCGGAAAAGGGGTTGGGGGGGAGATTTAGACTCGGCGGGCCGGTCGAATTCGCTCGTCTGCGTTCAGGAGATTTCCATGTCTGCCCCTCGTCCACCTTTGGCGGGACTGGCCGCGGTGGCCGGTACCGATGATGCGCTGCGGACCGTATCCGGGTTGCTCGGAAAATCGTCGGTGGAGTTCGTCGCACCGGGTGCGGTGCGGGCGTTCGTGGCGGCGACCGTCGCGGCGGAGCGGCCGGTGGTGATGGTGACCGCCACCGGGCGGGAGTCCGACGATCTCACCGTCGAGCTCACCGAGATGCTGGGTGCCGCGGTGGCGCAGTTCCCGTCCTGGGAGACGCTGCCGCATGAGCGGCTCTCCCCGGGCGCCGATACCGTCGGGCGGCGGCTCGAGGTGTTGCGCCGGCTGGCGCATCCGGAGGATCCAGTGTTCGCCGAACCGCTGCGTGTGGTGGTGACCACCGTTCGGTCGCTGATGCAGCCGATGGCGGGCGGACTCGGGGACATCGAGCCGATCGTGCTGCGTCTCGGGGCGGAATGGGACTTCGACGAGCTGGTCGCGCGGCTGGTCGAATTCGCCTATACGCGCGTCGACATGGTCGGCAAACGCGGCGAGTTCGCGGTACGCGGCGGTATCCTCGACCTCTTCCCGCCGACCGCCGACCACCCGGTGCGGGTGGAGTTCTGGGGCGACGAGATCACCGAGCTACGAGCCTTCTCCATCGCCGACCAGCGATCGCTGCCGGAAACCTCCATCGGCACGGTGGTCGCCGCCCCGTGCCGGGAGCTGTTGCTCACCGAGGCCGTGCGGGAACGGGCCGCCGAGGTCGCGGCGGCCAATCCCGCCGACGCCGCCCTCGTCGACATGCTGGACAAATTGTCCGAAGGCATCCCGGTCGACGGTATGGAAGCCCTGATGCCGGTGCTGCAACCGGGCCGGCTGCGGCTGCTCACCGAGGTGCTGCCGGCGGGCACGCATATGGTGATCTGCGACCCGGAGAAGGTGCGCACCCGCGCCGCCGACCTGGTGCGCACCGGTGAGGAATTCCTGGAGGCGTCGTGGACCGCGGCGTCCTTCGGCGGCGACGCGCCACTGGGCGGCCACGGACTCGACCTGGCCGCCTCGGCGTACCGGCCACTGCCGGAGATCCGCGACGACGCCGACCGGCGCGGTCTGCCCTGGTGGACGCTGAGCCCCCTGTCCGCGGGCGAACCGACCGAGGTGGTACTTCCGGTGCAGGCCGGCCCCACCGCACGCGGCTCCGACGAATTGGTCGCGACGATCTTCGCCTCGCTGCGCGCGCATGTCGCGAGCGGCGGGCGCGCGGTCGTCGTGGTGGCCGGGCACGGAACCGCCCAGCGCACCCTGGAACGGCTCGGCGACGCCGAGGTACCGGCGGCGGAACTGCCCCCGGGTGCGGAACCGGTGCCCGAGGTGGTGGGCGTACTGTGCGGTTCCCTGCACGACGGTCTGATCTTCGCCGACGCCGGGCTGGTGATCGTCGCGGAATCCGACCTCACCGGCAACCGGGTCACCGCGCCCGGTGAAGGCAAACGGCTGCCCGCCAAACGCCGCAACCAGGTCGACCCGCTGGCGCTCAACGCCGGCGATATGGTCGTGCACGACCAGCACGGAATCGGCCGGTTCGTGGAGATGATCGAACGCACCGTCGGCGGCGCTCGGCGCGAATACCTGGTCATCGAGTACGCGCCGTCCAAACGCGGCCAGCCCGGCGACCGGCTGTACGTGCCGATGGAATCGCTGGATCAGCTCTCCCGCTATGTCGGCGGAGAGATGCCGAGTCTGTCCAAGCTGGGCGGCTCCGACTGGGCCAACACCAAACGCAAGGCCCGTAGGGCGGTACGCGAGATCGCGGGCGAACTGGTGCAGCTCTACGCCGCCCGGCAGGCCGCGCCCGGCTACGCGTTCGCTCCCGACACCCCCTGGCAGCAGGAGATGGAGGACGCGTTCGCGTTCACCGAAACCGTCGACCAGCTCACCGCCATCTCCGAGGTGAAAACCGATATGGAGAAGCCGGTCCCGATGGACCGGGTGGTGTGCGGCGATGTCGGCTACGGCAAGACCGAGATCGCGGTCCGCGCCGCGTTCAAGGCCGTCCAGAGCGGTAAACAGGTGGTGGTGTTGGTGCCGACCACCCTGCTCGCCCAGCAGCATCTGCAGACCTTCACCGACCGGGTCGCCGGATTCCCGGTGACGGTGAAGGGGCTGTCCCGGTTCACCGACCCGGCCGAATCCCGTGAGGTGCTCGAGGGGATGGCCGACGGCGGCGTCGATATCGTCGTCGGCACCCACCGACTGTTGCAGGCGGGGGTGCGCTGGAAGAACCTCGGCCTGGTGATCGTGGACGAGGAACAGCGGTTCGGCGTGGAGCACAAGGAGCACATCAAGGCCCTGCGCACCCATGTGGACGTGCTCACCATGTCGGCCACCCCGATTCCGCGCACCCTGGAGATGAGCCTGGCCGGAATCCGGGAGATGTCGACCATCCTCACCCCGCCCGAGGAGCGGCATCCCGTGCTCACCTATGTGGGCGCCTACAACGACAAACAGGTCACCGCCGCGATCCGCCGCGAACTGCTGCGCGACGGGCAGGTGTTCTACGTGCACAATCGGGTGTCCTCGATCGAGAAGGCGGCCAAACGGATTCGCGATCTGGTGCCCGAGGCACGGGTGGCGGTGGCGCACGGCCAGATGAACGAGGACACCCTGGAACGCACGGTTCAGGGCTTCTGGCAGCGCGAATACGACGTGCTGGTGTGCACCACCATCATCGAGACCGGTCTGGACATCTCCAACGCCAACACCCTGATCGTGGAGCGTGCCGACACCCTCGGCCTGTCGCAGCTGCATCAGCTGCGTGGCCGGGTCGGGCGCAGCCGCGAACGCGGTTACGCGTATTTCCTGTATCCGCCGGAGAAACCGCTCACCGAAACCGCCTACGACCGACTGGCCACCATCGCGCAGAACTCCGACCTCGGCGCCGGGATGGCCGTGGCCATGAAGGATCTGGAGATCCGCGGGGCCGGTAACGTGCTGGGCGCCGAACAGTCGGGGCATGTGGCGGGGGTCGGGTTCGACCTGTATGTGCGTCTGGTCGGGGAGGCGGTGGAGGCCTATCGGGCCGCCGCGGACGGCAAGCCGATCACCATGGAGGAGCCCAAAGAGGTGCGCATCGACCTTCCGGTGGACGCGCATATCCCGCCCGACTACATCGCCAGCGACCGGCTGCGCCTGGAGGCCTACCGCAAGCTCGCGAGCGCACAGGACGATTCGGCGCTGAACGAGGTGGTGGAAGAGCTGGTCGACCGGTACGGACCGCTGCCGGTGGAGGTCGGGCGACTGGTGTCGGTGGCCCGGTTGCGGCTACTCGCCCGCGAATACGATGTGACGGAAATCGCCGTCACCGGAACGACGGTGAAGATCTCGCCGCTGAACCTGCCGGATTCCAAGCAGCTTCGGCTCAAGCGGATCTATCCCAGTGCGGGATACCGCGCCGCCAGCGGTGTGGTGCAACTGCCGCTGCCGCGGGTGCAGGACAGTGTCGGTGCCGATCGGCTGCGTGATGTGGCGCTGCTCCAGTACATCGCCGACCTGCTGCTCGCCCTGGACGGCAAGGCCGCCGGGTCCGTCGACCTCGCCGTGGCCACCGAGGTGATGGCAGCCCGATGAGCCACGACACCGTGCCCGACCCCGCCCGTTCCCGCGCCGGCACCGGCGATCCCGTGCCGCCCGGCCTGGCCGCCGATACGGCGACGGTGGCCGCCGGGCTCACCGAGGCGGTGCAGATCATGGACCGGTTGTGGCGATTCGGCGGCTGGGAGGTCACCCAGACCCACGATTCGCTGCGCCCATACCTGCTGGAGGAAACCTACGAACTGCTCGACGCCATCGGGCACGGCGACGCCGAGACCATCAAGGAGGAACTCGGCGATCTACTGCTACAGGTGTTGTTCCATTCCCGGATCGCCGAGTCCGCGGGCGAATTCACGGTCGACGATGTCGCCGCGGCACTGGTCGCCAAGCTCGTGAACCGCAGTCCCCATCTGGTGGCCGACGATCTCGGCCCGGACGCATCCGTGGCGGAGAAGATCGCCGCCCAGGAAAAGGCCTGGGAGAAACGGAAATCCGCGGAGAAATCCCGCCGGTCCTGCCTCGACGGCATAGCCATGGCCCAGCCCGCGCTGGCCTTGGCGGAGAAGGTACGCGCCCGCAGCGCCAAGGCGGGCCTGCCGGACGAGCTCGTCCCCAACGCTCTACGCGTCGTGCACCTGGGCGACCCGGAAAGCGCGGAGGAACGCCTCCGCAAGTCAACCCTGGCCTTCGCCGACGCTGTCCGGGCGGCCGAAGACGCCGCCGAGGCCGCCCGCGGTATCCGTGCACCACTCACCCGAGAGGACTGGTTCGAGTACTGGCCCGAACGCTGACGATTTCGCTACGCTGGGAAATCGGAGTCAGGAGGAACACTCGTGCCCATCAGATTTCGCAAGCGCGCGTCCTACGGTCCGCTGAAGCTGAACTACACCGAATCGGGCCTTTCGTCTTGGAGTATCAAGATCGGTCCCTGGTCGTGGAACTCCCGCACACGGAAGAACAGCATCGACCTGCCCGGTCCGCTGAGTTGGCGACAGAAGTAGATCATCGGACGCTGTTGTGTCGAGAGCTGTGAGGCTGCGCCTCCAGCTGCGATCGGCGAGGATAAACGCGCGGGTGACCGCTTCTTCTGGAGTTTCGGCGCGGATGAGCCCGCCGATCTCGGTGCCGCTGTCGTCGCTGGTCCGGGAATGGGGTCGGCGTGGAGCCTTTTTGTGTTTCAGGACTCAGCCCGATGCCTGTATGTCAGGATCGCGTCACCCATGATCTCGGCGATCGGGTTCCACCGGGCGTAGCACTCACCATCCAGTTCGATCACGTCCGCTTGCTTTACGATCCGATTCAGGTGCTCTCCCAGATGTGGGGCGGTCGGCACGAATACCGCCTCGGCTTCGTGGCATCGGATGTGTTCCTCGAGATCGGCCACCCCGGACAACCCGCTGTCGGCGCGCAGTGTTTCGCGCAGCCGGTAGCCGAGCCGTAAGGCCAGCCGCTCGATGCGGTGGACGTCGAATTCCTCGCAACTGGTGAGGTCGGTGCGTAGGTAGGCGATGGCAGGGACAAGATCGTCGGTCACCGCACCTCCAGAGAGTCGGGTGCTTGCTCAGGTGCGCGCAGGTGGTCGATGACCTTGGTAAGGATGACCTGGTGGGGAACATCCTGCAGGAACGACTTGCGGCCCTTGACCTGCTCGTCGAGCGGGGGCCGTTGCGGCAGAGTCATCACAGCACTGCCACAGTGGAAGCGAATGCGTCGTGCAGGTGCTGGCAGTTGCGGCCTTTATGCAGGTCGAGCAACTCTCTGCCCTGGGCGAATTCGAGCGGTTCGGTGGGCAGGTTACGGTCCTGTTCGGAGTGTTCGTCGTCGCGGTTCATCGTGTCCTGCTCGTATCGAGGACGACCACGCCGGCCGCGACGAGTGTGGCCAAGGCGGCCTGTTTGCGGGCGCATTCGAGACCGCAGTCCTTGTGTGTCTGCCAGGCGGCGTGCGCTTCGGCCGTGGTGAACGGCGTGTCCGGTTTCTCGTGCGGCCAGTTCGGCGCCCATATGCCCGACCGCATCTCGGCAACGGCGTCTTGGATCTCGGTCGGTCTCATCGTCGATCTCCTCCTGTCGTGGTAGGCCGGCTGTTCCAGCGGTCGAAGCCATGCGTCGAACCTGTTACGACCAGAGTGGTCGCCGGGACTGTTTTCAGGAGGGCAGACTGCGGGGCATATTCCGCCGGACCGGATCGAAGAGCCACGATGTGGGTAGACTGGCCCGACCTGATCAAGAGGGGGCCAGGTATGCCGCCACCGAACCTGAAATTGCAGCAGCGCCGAGAGGCCACGCCATCACGGGTAGTACCGGGGCGCTCAATGAGCCGCGCCGAACGGGCGGATGCCGTCAACGATTACCTATGGCGGACCCAACGCCAACGTCGCGAACTCGACGCACACACCATCGCTCGTTATGAACGGGGAGTGGTCCGCTGGCCCGGCAAGGACTATCGACAAGCCCTCCGTGCGATCCTGAACTCGACCGACGCCGAGTTGGGTTTCGTGCCTGCCCGACGCCGTGTGGCGGATAACGAACCCCGTGACGTGCTGGCGGTGAACCTTTCAGCCCATTCGATCCCGACACCATTCCAGCCGACTACCTGCCCGAGACCGAGCGGAGAGTGCAGGTGGGGCAATCTGATGTCGACAGGATCAGGAAGGCGGCCCGCACTGCGGCAACAGTGGAGAATCTCGCGGGTGGTGGTAGGGCCACCGACCCTGCCGCCCGATATTTGCGCACATTCGCACCGCTGCTCCGCGGGCACGCTGCCCCTGCGACACGGCAAGCGCTGTTCGAGGGTATTGGCAACCTCAGCGGTATCGCGGCCTATTCGGCCTTCGACATCGCCGATTACCCAAAAGCCGAACGGCGCTTCCGATTCGCCCTCTGGTGCGCCGACACAGCCGGCTCCTGGGAACTCCGTGCCGCCACTCTGGCCGATATGGCCCGCATGACCGCCTATATCGGCAACGCCGACGGTGCGTTATCACTGATTGAACTGGCCCAGGTCCGCTCCGATAGACTCACTGCCACCACCCGCGCCATGCTCTCGGCCGTACGCGCCCAATTCCTGTCCGCACTCGGTCGCACCGACAAAGCGCTCTCGGAGGTCGCCCGCGCCGACGAACACTTCGCGGCCCGTGCACCCGAACCGGACGCACCGTGGATGTGCTACTACGACCAGGCCGAACACCTCGGCAGTACCGGCAAGGCCCTGATACCCGTCGCCATCGCTCGGGAACGCATCGATCTGGCCGCACCACGCATCCACCAGGCCATACAACTACAAGGTGAGGCATATCCGCGCTCACGAACTTTCTCCCGCACCCGTCTGGCCGCCCTGACCATGCGCATCGGCGACCCACACGAAGCCACCGTCATCGGTTTGCAAGCAGCCACCGACTCCACCAGGTTTCGCTCCCGCCGCCTCCGCGACGAACTTCACGGCCTCGTCGGGGCCGCCACACCGCACCGCCGGATACGCGAAGTCGCGGAACTCTGCCATGTGATCACCTCCCTACCGGACGTGGAGGCGACAGGGTGACCGGGGGCTTGGTGTCGGCGGAAGAGATTCTCGAGCGGGCAACATCCGTGGCCGGTATTGCTGTATCCCATGCAGTCGCGATTCGGAATGGCGCACATTCTGTCTTCTGGCTGCCGGGTGATGTCATCGCCCGGATAGGCAAGCCGGGCAGCTTCGAAACAGCACAACGAGAGCTGCGGATATCGCAGTGGCTCAACCGGGCAGGCGTGCCCACTGTGGAGGCAGAGGAGTCACTTGTCCAACCGATCGTGATCGACGATCGGCCGGTTACGTGGTGGCGGTTCATCCCCGACCACCGGCCGGCCACCCCGGCCGAGCTCGGAGCTGCCCTGCGTCGACTGCACGGCCTCGCACCTCCGACAACTTTCGACCTGCCGGGGTATCGGCCTTTCGCAGGTCTCCGTGAACGGATCGTTTCTGCTGCCGATCTTTCTGCCGACGATCGGCAGTGGCTCCTACAGCATTACGAGACGCTACGACAACTCTACGAACAACTACCCGCACCGGCCGGGCTGTGCGTAATTCATGGAGACGCCTGGCAGGGCAATCTCGTCGTGCCAACCGGCGGCATCCCCACATTCCTCGACCTGGACAAGGTCTCGCTCGGACGGCCCGAATGGGATCTGATCCAACTCGCCGTCGACCGCACCGATTTCAATCGCCTCAGCGCCGCTGACTACCATTCGTTCGTCACCGCCTATGGCGGCCACGATATGACCACCGCCCCCGAGTTCCGGATATACGCCGACGTGCAGGAACTCCGTTGGACAGCCTTCGCGATCAACCTGTCCCCCCACGCGCCCGCCGTCGAGGAAGCTGCTCACCGGGTCTCCTGTCTGCGAGGACGAATCCCGAAGCCATGGACGTGGAGCGCGCTGTGACCGACCGGGCGTAATAGACACCGATCGAGGACTACCGCATCGGCCGGGCGACACCCTGCAGTAGACCTTGGCCGCCTTCGTCGATCCATGACACACGGGGCCACCGAATAGGTGGCGGAAGTATCTCTGTATCAGTGCAACCGGTTCTGCGCGGCCTCGAGCCCCACGCGCAACAATAGTTCGACCGCGTCCGCGGCCTGTTCGACGATCACCGGCACCTCTTTGCGCTCGGCTGCCGAAAACGGTTTGAGTACGAAATCCGCCGGATCCTGCCGCCCCGGCGGGCGACCGATCCCGATGCGGGTGCGCAGATAATCCTTGGTGGCCAGCGCGCTGGATACCGAACGCAGGCCGTTGTGTCCGCCCTCGCCGCCCCCGCGTTTGAGCCGGACCGTGCCGAACGGCAGATCGAGTTCGTCGTGAACGACGATCACCTCGCCCAACGGCACCGAGAAGAACTTCGCCAATGCCGCCACCGGGCGACCGGACAGGTTCATATACGACCGCGGCTTGGCGATCAGCACCTGTCGGCCGTCCAGCCGGGCCGCCAGCAGATCCGCCCCGGACTTCTTGTGCACGGTGAACCGGTCGCCGACCCGCTCGGCGAGCGTGTCGGCGACCAGGAAGCCCACATTGTGCCGGGTGCGCTCGTAACCGGGTCCGGGATTACCCAGCCCGACGACGAGCGCCGGTGCGGTTTCGGGCATCGGGTGCGTGGGGCCGTGTTCTCGTGCGCGGCGCGACTATTCGGCCGCTTCGCTCTCGGCGGCGCCTTCCTCGGCCTCCGGCGCCACGGCCTTGGCCTCGAGAATGTTCACGATCAGCGTCTCGGGGTCGTCGACCAGGGAAACACCGGCGGGCAGTTCCAGCGATCCGGCGGTGATCTGGGTGCCGACCTCGGCACCTTCGATGGACACCTCGATGGCTTCCGGCAGGTTCAGTGCCTCGGCGGAGATGGACACGGTGGTGACCTCCTGGGTCACCAGGGTGCCCGGGCCGGCCTCACCGGTCACGGTGACCGGGACATCCGCGGTGACCTGCTCGCCGCGCTGCACGATCAGCAGGTCGGCGTGCTCGATGTAGCGGCGGATGGGGTGCACCATCACGGACTTGGTCAGCGCCAGCTGCTTCTTGCCCTCGATATCCAGGTTGAGCACCGCGTTGGTGCCGTGCTGGCGCAGGATGGCGGCGAATTCCTGGGCGTTCAGCGCCAAGTGCTGCGGTTCGGTCTGGTGGCCGTACAGCACCGCCGGGACATTGCCCGCGCGGCGGGTGCGACGGGCGGCACCCTTACCGAACTCGGTGCGTACGGTCGCTTCGAGAAGATTTACGTCGGACATGATGCGGAACTACTCCTACGGCTCTTCCGGGCTGGTGGACTGTTACGCCAGGGATGTATGCGCCCTGACGGTGGTCTGCTCGTCACGCGACAACCGCGCGGAGGCGGCCGGAAGCCGCGCCGCGTCGATTACGGGCCGCAGGTCTGCGGACACCCTCGCCGAGACAACCCGAACACTGTAGCGCAGCCGGTTGCCACGACAGGAATCGGGTGGTCAGGGCATGGGCGCCGGGCGAACACGGACGTGCCGCCGGGCGGCCGACGTGGTCGCGTACCCTGGACAGGTTGCCACCGCTCGACCCGCCGAAAGGTTGTTATCGTTGACCGCCTCCATCGAGGGCTCCGTCGCACCCGCCGCCCGCGGGTTGGCCGCGGAGGTGTCGCGGCGCCGCACCTTCGCCGTGATCTCCCACCCGGACGCGGGCAAGTCGACGCTCACCGAAGCGCTGGCATTGCATGCCCGCAAGATCTCCGAGGCGGGTGCCATCCACGGCAAGGCCGGTCGCAGGTCGACGGTGTCGGACTGGATGGAGATGGAGAAGGCGCGCGGTATCTCGGTGAGCTCGACCGCGCTGCAGTTCGACTACCGGGCGGCCGGCTCCGATATCGACCATGTGATCAACCTGGTCGACACCCCCGGTCACTCGGATTTCTCCGAGGACACCTATCGGGTGCTCACCGCCGTGGACGCCGCGGTCATGCTCATCGACGCGGCCAAGGGCCTGGAACCGCAGACACTGAAGCTGTTCCAGGTGTGCCGCCACCGCGGTATCCCGGTCATCACCGTTATCAACAAATGGGACCGACCCGGCCGCGCCCCGCTGGAACTGCTGGACGAAATCGACGAGCGGATCGGTCTGACCCCCACGCCGCTGTTTCTGCCGGTCGGTATCGCCGGCGATTTCCGTGGCCTGCTGCGTCGCGGCCCCGACGGCACCGCGGCCGAGTACATCCACTTCACCCGCACGGCGGGTGGGGCCACCATCGCCCCGGAGGAGTCGCTGAGTCCGGACGCCGCCGAGGCCCGCGAGGGCGCGGCCTGGACCGCCGCGGCCGAGGAGAGCGAACTGCTCGCGGTCACCGGCCAGATCCACGATCAGGAACTGTTCCTGGCCGGGCAGACCTCCCCGGTGATCTATGCCTCCGCCATGCTGAACTTCGGGGTGCGCCAACTGTTGGAGACCCTGGTCGAGTTGGCGCCCGCGCCCGGTCCGCGCGCCGATCTCGAGGGCAATCCACGCGCCCCCGAGGAGCCGTTCAGCGCGGTGGTGTTCAAGGTGCAGGCCGGTATGGACGCCGCGCACCGCGACCGGCTGGCCTTCATGCGAATCGTCTCGGGCGAATTCGAACGGGGCATGGTGGTCACCCATGCCCAGACCGGCCGACCCTTCGCCACCAAATACGCGCTGACCGTGTTCGGCCGGGACCGCACCACCGTGGACACCGCCTACCCGGGGGATGTGGTGGGCCTGGTCAATGCCACCGCGTTGGCCCCGGGACACACCCTGTACGTAGAGAAGAAGGTGGAATACCCACCGATCCCGTCCTTCGCACCGGAGCATTTCGCGGTACTGCGCGCGGCGAGCGCGGGCAAGTACAAACAGTTCCGCAAGGCCATCGATCAGCTCGACTCCGAGGGCGTGGTGCAGGTGCTGCGCAACGATGCGCGCGGTGACGCGTCCCCGGTACTCGCGGCCGTCGGCCCGATGCAGTTCGAGGTGGTGACCGCCCGGATGCAGGCCGAGTTCGGGGTCCAGACCCACCTCGAGCACCTCGGGTACACGGTGGCGCGACGCACCGACGCGGCGTCGGCACCGGAACTGGACCGCCGGCGCGGGGTGGAGGTGTTCACCCGCAGCGACGGAACGATACTTGCCGTGTTCAGCGACAAATGGCGGCTGCAGTACATCGAGAAGGAACTGCCGGACCTCATCTTGGAACCGCTGGTCGCCGCGGCCGACTAGGGTCTGTCCGGTAATTCGTTGTGGTGGCCGGCGTTAGCGCTGTAGAGCGTGGTTGGTCGTGGTGAGTTGACGGACCGGGCGTGGGCTCGGATCGAGCCCACGCCCGGTGCCGGGACGTGGCCGGCGATGGCCGTGATCTACCGAAGACATACCGGCCGCGCTCGCGGCGTGGCGACGCGAGAACCCGAATGCACTCCCATCCTGGGAAATGGCCCATGGATGCGTGGTTCGGTTCTGGGGTATACGCGTCTACCACGGCGGGTGCATGGACTGTAACCGGCGTGGTGACCAGGCGCCGAGATGTATTGAGAAGTATCGAGCCGGCAACATACACCGGCCGGTAGCCGAAGTACTGCGACGACTGCCGTCAACATCGGCGCGACCTGCACAACGACCAAGACCAAGCGAGGATGCAGGGGTACGTCGGGAGCGATAGTATCCCCCTCCGAACAATTCGAGAAGGCGCGATTCCCGAACCAAGGCAAGGCATACCCGGTAAACCGACCGAGGTAGTGAGCGAGAGTCGAGTTTGAGCAGCGAGTCGGGTGGCGGCAGGATCCTCGCGAACATGCTTGTTTCGATAACCAAACGCATCCGTGCTGCGCTCGTCGGCAAAGCTACCCCAAAAGTTGTCGAAACTCATAGGGGGACTGCGGTCAAGGACTCACTCGAGAGTTTCCAGGAAACGAGCAAGGAGGGTAGGGCTACGATCGACCGGGCCGGTCGCGGTATGGAGACAGGTCGCGATACCGGTGCTGGGTTCCCGGAACACCGCGCGGGCAGGCCTGGACCTGCCGAAGGGACCGACCCGGGCGCTGAGGAAGGGTTTCGGAACCGACCCCTCGAAGACCAGGCCCGGATCCTGGAGGAGGCTATGGATCTGCGGACCGATGCTCAGCGGCACCTCGAACTCAGCCTGTACATGGAGGACAAGCACCGCGACATGCCCAACATCTCCAAGAAGACCTGGCACGATATCCGCTACGGACTCGAGGGGTGGGTGAGCTGGCTCGATGCCAGAGCTTTCACACGACATAGCCTGCGACATAACCTGCACCCTGAGATGTCGGTCGAGTTCATGCAGGAAGTGCACCGCAGGCTACGGATCCGGCACGATCCGGAAGGGGCGGGGCAAATGCTCGAGGACGGAACGTGGGGTGTGAGCACCTTGACCAGGCCGTTGTCGCGAAACGAGCGGGCCGCCATCGAGGAGAACCCGTTGCTGGCGTATGTTCCGGGGCCCTTCCGGCCCGAACCCCACGGAATCGTGTTCTCTCCCCAGATCGAGGGTCCTCCCGGCGCGCGTACCCTGCGGTGGCTGGATGCCCCACCGACCGAGAGCGAGCTGGCTGCGATCAAGGACGATCCGCTGCAGGATTACATGGCGCCGGGAGCGTTGCCGGCTCAGGAACACGGTGTGATCGTCTACCCTGCTTTCGGCACCGACACCCGCGAGTTCCATGTATCGCTGTGCGATCGGTACAACAATACGATCAGGCAGTCCGAGTCCGATCACGACCGGTATTGGGCGGCCGGCGAGTTCGTGCGCGATCTCGTGGGCGCGCATCAGTGGAAAGGTGATGGTCATGGCCGGCACGGGCTGGCCCTTTTGCATTCCATGTTGGAGCGGTCAGGCATGAACCCGAGCGCTATCGCCAACTACAACCCGCTGGGTATGTCGCCGCCGGAATGGGTTGATACGGTGCGGGCCGGAAGCGAGCGCTACGGTCGGTGGCGAGAGCTGGAACAGGCGCACGGGGATATAGATCCAATAGACCTGCTCGACCTGTGAGAGCGGGCGGAGAAGTATCGGCGGGGCCTGACCAGCCTTCCTGGGACCTGTCCTGTAAGTCATCGGAGCCAGAGGAATCGCGGCGATGGTGAGCTCGGCTTGGTAGTAGGTGGTGCGTTTTGCGTAGTGGGTGGCCAGGTCAGGGAACTGTTCGAGCCGGTTGAAGCATCGCTCGACCACATTGCGCTGCTTGTAGGTGTCGGCGTCGAATCTTGGGCCGCCGCTACATGGGCCTTATGCGGCGAGTTGGTCGGCACGTTCGGCACGGACGAACCGGACCCGCCGATGGCGCAGTACCTGCCGCGTCGAAGGTGCGAGTATGCCTTGTCGGCGACCACCACCGCCGGCCGCACCCGCGGCCGGCCGGGTTCGGTGCAGGCTGCGTTGATGCCGTTGAGCAGCGGCAACAGCTAAAGGTTGTCGCCGGCCTGGCCGCCGATGAGCACGACCCGCATCAGCGGCTCTGCCCGCTATCCGGCCTCGCGCCGCTGTTCCGGCTCGACCGGCGTCGCCTCCGGCTGTTCGCCCGGGTTCCGTTCCGCGGACCCGAAACCGGTCTCCTGGGCGATCAGTCCCAGACGGCTCGAGGTCAGCCGCAGGCTCGGTAGATCACTGAGCGACAGCACCACCTCGTAGGTGCGTTCGTAACCGGTGTGCGCGATCCGCCACCGGTGGTCGTCGCAGCGCACATAGCGGTCGGAGTAGAAGGCGGCACCGTGCAGCAGCATATTGTGCTCCGGAATGAGCACCGTATCGGAGAGATACCAGGTGCCGGTGGCGGTATCACCGTCGACATCGATCTCGGGGTGGTCGCAGTGGTGTTCGGTGACAACATGCGGGCCCAGGGTGTTGCGCAGGAAGGTCAGAAACGCGTCCCGGGACTCGAACTGCAGGTAATCGCTGTAGGTGGCGGTCGCCTCAGGAATCAACGTGTCGACGAACTCGTCCCACTGCTTGGTGTCCAGACTGCGCAGATACCGGAATTTGAGTCGACCGATGGCGAAGACATCGGCCGACTCGGCCTCCAACCGCGGACTGGCCTGCTCGGCGTTGGGCGCCCGCGGACCGGCTGTCAACGGGGGCTCCGGTCCGGGCTCCAGTCGTGGTGGTATCGGAATGTCCATACCCGCTCCCAGCGCAGCGGCGAGCGCGGCACCGGGGGCGGCCATTGCTTCGGTACTCTGCCCCGCGCGACGCGGGAACCCTGCCACCCGCTGTGTGCGGTCCCTTTCTTCCTCGCCCTGCTCCATACATCCACCATCCCACCGAAAGCGGACATTCAGCGGGGTTGACCAGATCTGTATCAGATCGCGACCAATGTTGATGGTCTACGGGGACGACTGCCCGTTGCCGATGGTGAAGCAGGTGCGGCAGAAGTCCTCGCCGAACTCCGTCAGATGCAGACTCTTACGCACGATCTTGGGTGCCCGGCCCGCTTTCTTCAGCGCGGCCTCCACCGTGGGCTGCACCTCCAGCACCATATACCGGCTCAGCACCACCGGGTCGTCGGAGGTCAGGGTGAGGCCCAGACGTTTGAGGTTGATCAGGTAGGAGCGGGCCCGGTCCGGGTACCGCACCCCGGCCTGTTCCGGCACCGAGGTCAGATCCCCGGCCACCAGCTCCGAGCCGATACCGAGCGGCCGATTGGTGCGCACGTCGACCGTGGGCTGCGGTCCGTTGAGCGCCATGTACCGCAGAATGCGCGCCTCGTCGGGGGCCAGTTCATCCAGGATCCGGTCGTAGG
Organism: Nocardia brevicatena NBRC 12119; assembly: GCF_000308495.1. GTDB lineage: Bacteria > Actinomycetota > Actinomycetes > Mycobacteriales > Mycobacteriaceae > Nocardia > Nocardia brevicatena. The sequence goes on from NZ_BAFU01000073.1 coordinate 33,298, forward strand.
CGGGGTGCACCTCCTCGGTGAAGTACACATCGGCCGACCGGGCCAGCAGAGCGTCACCGCGTTTGCGCAATTCCGCCACCGTCGCCGAGTGCCGGTAGGGGCCGACGGTCAGCGCCTGCCGGCCGGAGGGCACATCGCTCCCCTGTCCGGTCGGCACATAGCTGACGATCTCGCGCACCGACCCCTCGGTGACGCCGAGCGCGCTGCGCGCGATGGACCGCAGCGCGTTGCCGGTGCGCTCGGCGAGCTCGGCCGAGGACTCGCCCTCGAGGGCGGCCTGGGTGATCTCCCTGGTCACTTCATAAGAGGTGGATACCGCCCACTGCCCGCCGCGTACCACGCTGCCCGCCGCCAGACCGGCCGCCCGGAACACCCCCCGAATCAGCCGGGCCTCGTTGCTGATCTGGCGCTGCTCGGCGTCCGCGCTGCGCTCCACAGCGCGGGAACCGGGCCGGGTGATCTCGTGTCCGGTCCTATCGTCTGCCACGTGCTACTCCGATATCGCCAGGTGAACGAATACGCTCACCGATTATTGCCCACCGATCACGATCCGTAGGGGTTGGACGTGACTCGCGCCGACGTCTGAGACACTAACGCAGCGCCGCTCGGCACAGCGGCCGACGCACCGCGAAGAAGCGATGATCAGGGTGCTAATTTGAGGTTCCGGTGAGCCGACGATCGCCGGGGCAGGAGGGTGTCGTGTTGGAGAGTGTGTTCGGGGTGCACCCGACGATCCTCCTAGAGTTGGTGACGATACCCCTTTTCACCGGCATCATCGGATACATCACCAACTGGACCGGTGTGCTGATGCTGTTCCGCCCGATCGCCTTCCACGGCATCGCACTGCCCGGTCTGCGCATGGTGTACCCGTATCTGCCCAAGCGGATCCAGGTGCTGCCGCTGTTGAGCTACGACGGTCGTTTCGGCTGGCAGGGCATCGTTCCGTCGCGGGCGGACAAAATGGCCAGCATCGCTGTGGACAAAGGACTTTCGAAACTCGGCAGTGTCGCCGATTTCTACCGAGAACTGGAACCCGACGCCCTGGCCGAACATCTCGCGGTCACCGCCGAAGGCCAGATCCACGATATCGTCGAGGAAATTCTGCGCCGCGAACATCCGCAACTCTGGTACAACCTGCCCGCCCCGGTTCGCGAAATGGTGCATCAGCGGGTGCGTCAGCAGTTGCCGACCATTCTGCGCGAACTCACCGAGGAACTCGGCGCCAATATCGATCAACTGCTGGACGTCAAGCAGATGGTCATCCGCTATTTCCAGGCCCGGCCCCAACTGCTCAACCAGTTGTTCCAGGTCCTCGGAGCCAAGGAACTGCGATTCATGCAGAACTTCGGCTTCTATTTCGGCGCGCCGATGGGCCTGGTGCTGGTCGCCATCCTGCATGTGACCGATTGGTCGACGCTCGCGGTCCTGCCCATCGGCGGGGTGGTCATCGGCTGGGTGGTCAACTGGGTGGGTATCAATCTGATCTTCGTCCCCGCAGAACCGAAATGGTGGTGTCCGTGGCGGCAGGGCCTGCTGATCAAACGACAGCCCGAGATCACCGCCGGCTACGCGGAATTGGTGTCCACCCAGGTGATGACGGTGGCCAATATCGGCGATGAACTGCTCAACGGTCCCCGATCGGACCGCACCCTGCAAATGCTGGAGGACACCTTGCGTCCGGCCGCCGATCGGGCGCTCGGTCCGGCGCGCGGCGCGGTCAAACTGGTGCTGGGCAGCCGCGAGTACAACGCCCTGCAGACGACATTCACCAACGAGGCCATGGCCATCGCCCCGATCGCCTTCGCCGACCCCGATTTCAACCTGCGCCAGGGCAAACAGATCAACAACTACATCGCCAAACAGATGGCGGCGCTGTCCCCGTACGACTTCGTCGATATGCTGCGCGCCGCCATCAAACAGGACGAGTGGCTGCTGTTCGTACACGGCGGCGTACTCGGGCTCTTCGCCGGCTACGCGCACATCCTGGTCTTCGGCACCACCGTGGCGACCACCTGGATATAGGCGAGGCGTCTCAGACCTGATCGGCGAGTTCCATCCAGCGTTCCTCGGCGCTCTCCTTCTCCGCCTGCACCTGTTTCAGCTCCGCGCCGAGGGTCACGAGCCGGTCCGGGTCGGTGGCGGCATCGGCGAGGTCCGCGTGCAGTTTCGCCTCGCGTTCGGTGAGCTTGTCGATGGCACGCTCCAGCCGGGTCAACTCCTTGCGGGCCGTGCGGTAGGCGGCGGAATCGCTCGGGACGGCGGTATCGGCACGGACGGTTGCGGCCCCGGCCCGAGCGGACGGTTTACCCCCTCCGGCGGCGAGTTCGCCGCGCCGCCGCAGATACTCCTCGATCCCACCGGGCAGATTGGTGAGGTTCCCGTCGCCGAACAGGGCCCAGGCGGAGTCGCAGATACGCTCGATCAGGTATCGGTCGTGACTGATCACCACCAGGGTGCCCGCCCAGTTGTCCAAGAGGTCTTCCAGCTGTTGCAGCGTATCGATGTCCAGATCGTTGGTCGGCTCGTCCAGCAGCAGGACATTCGGTTCGGACATGAGAATGCGGGTGAGCTGCAGCCGCCGCCGCTCCCCGCCGGACAGATCCCGGACGGGCGTGCGCCGGCGAGCCGCGTTGAATCCGAGCCGTTCGGCCAACTGACCCGCGGACAGTTCGAGCGCCTTGCTGCCCTCGCCCAGGGTTATGCGCATGGCCACCTCTTGGACCGCCTCCAGCACCCGCATATCGGTCGGTAGATCGTCCAACTCCTGTCGCAGCCAGCCGATGCGTACTGTCTGACCCTGTATCCGGCGGCCCGCTACCGGTTCGATATCGCCGGCCAGCGCACGCAGCAGGGTGGTCTTCCCGGAGCCGTTCACCCCCACCAGGCCGACCCGTTCCCCCGGCCCGAGCCGCCAGGTCAGATCCCGGACGAGGGTGCGCCCGTCCGGGGTGGCCAAAGTGGCGTCCTCGAGTTCGACCACCACTCGACCCAACCGTTTCCGGGCGAAGGCGGTGAGCGAGACGGTGTCGCGGGGCGGCGGCACATCGGCGATCAGCGCCTCGGCCGCCTCCACCCGGTAGCGCGGCTTCGACGTGCGGGCCTGCGGACCGCGCCGCAGCCAGGCCAGTTCCTTGCGGGCCAGATTCCGCCGCCGGGCCTCCGTCGCATCGGCCTGGCGGGCGCGTTCGGCGCGCGCGAAGATCCAGTCGCCGTAGCCGCCCTCATAGGTTTCCACCCGCCCTCCGACGACCTCCCACGTCCGCGTCGCGACGGTGTCGAGGAACCAGCGGTCGTGGGTGACCACCACCAGGGCGCTGCGTCGCTGGAGCAGATGCCGTGCCAGCCATTGCACGCCCTCGACATCGAGGTGGTTGGTGGGTTCGTCCAGGACCAGCAGGTCGAGATCCCGGACCAGTGCGGCGGCCAGCGCGACCCGGCGGCGTTCCCCACCGGACAGTGCGGCGACGGGAGCGTCCAGGCCGAGGGCGGCGATCCCGATACCGTCGAGTACCGAGCGGATCCGCGGATCGGCCGCCCATTCGTGCTCGGCGAGAACCCCGACGGAGGAGTCCTCGGCCAACCCCGCGAGCACGACCGAGCCCACGGTGGCGCTCTCGGGCAGGGTCCCGCGCTGGGTCACCACCGCCACCCGCAGCCCGCCCAGCCTGCTGACCCGGCCGCTGTCGGGCTCCTCGATACCGGCGAGCACCTCCAACAGCGTGGTCTTGCCACCACCGTTGAGGCCGACCACCCCGATCCGGTCACCCGCGTGCACGCCCAGCGAGACGCCGTCGAGTAACGGGGTGATGCCGAAACTCTTGCTGACCTGTTCGAGGTTGATCAGGTTGGCCATGGAATCCTCCGTGTTTGATGGCGCCGCCTCCGGCGGCGCGGGGTGCGGCCCTGACGGGTCTCGCGTTTCGGCGCCCGAGACTCGTGCCTTCGGCACCTGCGCTTCGGGCGCCGAAACGCGAGACGGGCCGCAACCCTTTGTGGTCTCGTGAACCTCGGAGCTTTCCTTCCTGCGCGAATCCGCTGAGGGAAGTCGCTCCGGTCGGACCCGAGGTGGGCCATGAACTGTCTTGTATTGCATCATCCGCGGGGCGGAGCGAGCTCACGGACCCGTGTGTGCGGGTCGGGGCATCTCGGGTGTCAGGCGCGGCGTTGTCCGGGGCCGTCGGGGCGGGACCGGGGCGGATCCTCGGGACCGAGGACGCGGGCGCCGTGGGCCGGGCCTGTCGCGGTGCGCACACTGCGGCTGACGCCCGCACCGGCCAGTTCGGCCGCGACCGCGACCGCCGCCTCGGCGGATTCGCAGAGGAAGGCGCAGGTGGGGCCGGAACCGGAGACCAACCCGGCCAGGGCGCCCGCGTCGATGCCGGCGCGTAGGGTGCGCCGCAGGTCCGGGCGCAGGGAGAGCGCGGCGGCCTGCAGATCGTTGCCGAGCAGGGGGGCGAGCTGTTTCGGGTCACCGGCGGCCAGCGCCTGCATGAGTTCCTGCGGTTCGCCGAGCCGCGGCGGTTCCCCCCGCACCCGCAGCCGGTCCAGCTCGGTGAACACCGCCGGTGTGGACAGACCGCCCTTGGCCAGGGCGAGCACCCAGTGAAAGGTGTTGCGGGACAGTACCGGCAGCAGCCGCTCGCCTCGTCCGGTACCGAGGGCGGTGCCGCCGTGCAGGGCGAACGGGACATCGCTGCCGAGTTCGGCGGCCACCGCCGAGAGCTCGTCCCGGCCGAGTCCCAGGTCCCACAGTTCGTTCAGCCCGACCAGGGTGGCCGCGGCGTCGGCGCTGCCGCCCGCCATCCCGCCGGCTACCGGAATCCCCTTGGTGATGGCGATTTCCACCAGGGGTGCCCGTCCGGCCAGATGCCCCAACCGGACCGCGGCCTGCCACACCAGATTGGTCCGGTCGGTGGGCACCTCGATCGCGCTCTCGCCGCTGACCTGGATGGTGAGGGAGGCCGCCGGGGTGATCTCCAGATCGTCCGCGAGGGACAGCGCCTGGAATACCGTGGTGAGCTCGTGGTAGCCGTCCGCGCGCAGATCACCGACCCCGAGATGGAGGTTCACCTTCGACGGTGCCCGTACGGTGACGGGACTGGGTACAACGGACAGCACGGTGCCCTAGCCTAACCGCCGCGACCGCGGGGCGCGGCTTCTGTCGCGGACCCATGACCCCGACCGCATCCGGCGAAGCGGTCGTTATCCTGCGGGCCACCGTCATCGGCCGACACACGGGTGCGGCCGACGCACGGCAACGGCCCGCTTGCCGCAGCTACCCCCTGGGGGTATGTTGGGGGTCGGGCCGCGAGCCCGATGGAGAACACCCGTAGCGAGACCAAGGAGTCGAGATGTCCACCAGCACCTACACGGTCACGGGTATGACCTGCGGGCATTGCGTCCAGGCCGTACAGAGTGAAATCGGCAAGATCGACGGCGTCACCAAGGTGGACGTCGACCTGACATCCGGTCGTGTCACCGTCGACAGCGCGGCCCCCGTCCCGGCCGAGGCGGTCGCCGCGGCCGTCGACGAGGCGGGCTACGAACTCGCCGAGTGACGAACCGGTCGGCGGAGAAGCCGGTCGGCCTCCCGCCAACCGCCACCGGGCGGCGACCCGGGGTCAATCCTGCTCGGCGAGCCGGACGAAAGCGGCCGTATCCAGGGTCTCTCCGCGCGCGACGGGGTCGATACCGGCGGCGACGAGGCGCCGCTCGGCCGCGGCGGGACCACCCGCCCAGCCGGCCAGGGCCGCGCGCAAGGTCTTACGGCGCTGCGCGAAGGCCGCATCGATCACCCTGAACACCCGCCGCCGGAATCCGTCATCGGTCGGCCACGGCGGTTCGGTATGGCGGTCGATGCGCACGAGGCCCGATTCCACCTGCGGTACCGGCCAGAACACCTGTCGCCCCACGGCACCGGCCCGGCGCACCGCCCCGAAGAATCCCGCCTTCACACTCGGCGCACCGTACACCCGACCGCCGGGACGCGCCGCCAGCCGGTCGGCGACCTCGGCCTGCACCATCACCAAGGTGGTGACGATTCCGGGGAACTCGGCCAACAGATGCAGCAACACCGGCACCGCCACGTTGTAGGGCAGGTTCGCCACCAGAGCGGTCGGCGCGGCGGACAGATCATCGGCCCGCACACGCAGCGCGTCGGCCTCCACCACGGTCAGCCGCTCGGCCAGATCGGCGGCCCGCTCGCCCACTGTAAGGGGAAGTTGCCCGGCGAGGACGGGATCGATCTCGATGGCGACCACCGCGTCCACCACATCCAGGAGCGCGAGTGTCAGCGAGCCGAGCCCCGGTCCGACCTCGAGCACGGTATCGGCGCGCCCCACCCCCGCCGCGGCCACGATCCGCCGCACGGTATTGGCATCGTGGACGAAGTTCTGCCCGAGCTGTTTGGTCGGCCGCACCCCCAGCCGCTCGGCCAACTCCCGCACCTGGACGGGTCCCAGCAACTCGGCGCTACCGCGCGCGACCATCTCGGCATCCGACACCGGCAAAACCTACCAACCGGGCGCGAGCGGGCCCGAGCACCCCGTACGCGGAGCGAACTATCCGGAGCCGTCGCGAGCCGCGGTCGCGAGGAGCACGGTCGGCGCGGCGGACGGGTCCGTGTGGTCCACGGCGGCCCGACTCACACTCGTGGAGAGGCTTTCGACGGCAACGGTCTTGTGTTTCGCGATGGCCATGCCTGCACCGACGATCAGAGTCAGCAGCAGCGCCGCGATCGCCGCGTACAGCAATGGCGAACGTGAGGAATTGATCCTCGTAAAGGGCGACATGATCACGGGACGATAACGAAGGCTACGGTTCGCGACAACCGCGGCGAAACACGCGTACCGGCCGGCGGGACATACCGCGCCAGAGAGGGTGCAGGTAGCAAATACTCTCGACATGTTTTGTGACTTTCGTCACATAGATGGCAAATTCCTCATATTTCCGTCATATGCCGTAAATCCGACGCGCATTGGCGCTGCTGAGCTCCGCCAGCTCGACCGGATCCCACCCTCGGAGTTCGGCCAGTGCCCGTACCGTGTACGGCAGGCAGTACGGCTCGTTCGGCGCGCCCCGATAGGGATGCGGAGTCAGATACGGCGCGTCGGTCTCCACCAGCAGCAGATGATCCGGAACCACCTGCGCGGCTTCCCGCAATTGATGGGCATTGGTGAAACTGACCGTCCCCGAGAAACTGAGCACATACCCCTCGTCCACGCAGGACAGCGCCATATTCGTATCCGAGGAAAAACAATGGAAGATCACCGTCTCGGGGGCGCCCTCGTCCAGCAGCACCGTCAGCAGATCGTGATCGGCCTCACGATTATGGATCATGAGCGGCTTACCGGTCCGTTTGGCCAGATCGATATGCCAACGGAAAGCCTCGACCTGGGTTTCGATATCGGCGCATCCCTCGAGTCTGCCGGGCCAGTAGTAATCCAGGCCGGTCTCCCCGATCGCGACCACCCGTGGATCGGCGGCCAATTTCTCCAATTCCGCCCGCGCCTGCCCATCGAGCGCGTTCGCCCGAGTGGGATGCAGCGCCACCGCCGCGAACACCCGCTCATCCCAGTGCGCCGCCTCGACCGCCCACCGCGCCGCCGCCAGGTCATCGGCCACGGTGACAACCTTCCCGACCCCCACCGCGGCCGCCCGGTCCATCATGACCGCGACCGACTCCGCATCGCTCGCACCGCAGGCATCGAGATGCGTATGCGCATCCACCAGCGGCGACAGCGGCTCCGGCAATGGTGGAGCGGGGCGTTTGGCATTCATCGACGGGCTCCCTCCGACCGGACCGCCGCTCCGAAATCCCGGTGCGCGTCCGACAATCGAGGCGCGGAAAGCGCTCCGTGAATACGGCCGCCGCCCCGGTAAGGCATATTCACGCGAGCGAGGACAGGCACGCCCACTAGAGTAGACACACCATGAGCGCAGCCGACCGCACAGCACCAAATGGAGCCGAGGCACCAGCCTTCTACCTCACCACGGCCATCGCCTACCCGAACGGTGCGCCGCATATCGGGCACGCCTACGAATACATCTCCTCCGATGCCCTCGCCCGGTTCAAGCGGCTCGACGGGTACGACGTCTTCTTCATGACCGGCACCGACGAGCACGGTCAGAAGATGCAGCAGACCGCGAACGCCGAAGGAGTGCCCGTCCGGGACCTGGCCGCCCGCAATTCGGATGTGTTCGAAGCGCTGGACAAACGGCTCGACATCTCCTACGACCGGTTCATCCGCACCACCGACTCCGACCACCACGAGGCCTGCGTCGCGATCTGGCGGCGGATGCTGGACAACGGCGATATCTACCTGGACAACTACTCCGGGTGGTATTCGGTGCGCGACGAGGCGTTCTACACCGAGGAGGAGACCACCCTTCTCGACGACGGCACCCGGGTCTCCACCGAGACCCGGACCCCGGTCACCTGGACCGAGGAATCCAACTACTTCTTCCGCCTGTCGGCATACCAGGACAAACTGCTCGCGCTCTACGACGAACATCCCGATTTCGTCGCGCCTGCCACCCGACGCAACGAGATCGTCAGTTATGTCAAGGCCGGCCTGAAGGATCTGTCCATCTCCCGCACCACCTTCGACTGGGGCGTGCCGGTCCCCGACCACCCCGACCACGTCATGTACGTGTGGGTGGACGCGCTCACCAACTATCTCACCGGCGTCGGCTTCCCGAACACCGACACCGAGTCCTTCCTCCGGTACTGGCCGGCGAACGTGCACATCATCGGCAAGGACATCACCCGCTTCCACACGGTCTACTGGCCGGCGTTCCTGATGTCGGCAGGTATCGAACTGCCGCAGCGGGTCTTCGTGCACGGATTCCTGTACAACAAGGGCGAGAAGATGTCGAAGTCGGTCGGGAACGTGGTCGACCCGCTCGAACTCGTCGACACCTACGGGCTCGACGCGGTGCGCTTCTTCCTGCTGCGCGAGATCTCCTACGGCCAGGACGGCAGCTACAGCCACGAGGCGATCGTCTCCCGTATCAACGCCGACCTGGCCAACGAATTCGGCAACCTGGCACAGCGCAGCCTGACCATGGTCGCCAAGAACTGCGATGCCGCCGTCCCGACGCCGGGGGAATTCACCGACGAGGACCGGGCACTGCTCGACCGCGCAAACGGGCTGTTGGAACGCTGCCGGGCCGAATTCGACGTCCAGCAGATGCACCTGGCGCTGGAGGCCATCTGGCTGACCCTGGGCGAGACCAACCGGTACTTCTCCGCCCAGGCCCCCTGGGCGCTGCGCAAATCCGGTACCGACGAAGACCTGGCGCGCATGGAGACCGTCCTCTACGTCACGCTCGAAGTGGTGCGCATCGTCGCCATCCTGGTCCAGCCGGTGATGCCCGCCTCCGCGGCCAAACTGCTGGACCTGCTCGGCCAACAGAACCGGGCCTTCGCCGATATCGCCACCCCGCTCGTCCCCGGCACCCCGCTGCCCGCCCCGGAAGGGGTGTTCCCGCGCTACATGGAGCCGAAGGACTGACGGCCCGCGCTCAGTCGGCGGCAGCGCGACGGGCGGCGAGCACGGCATCGTAGAGTTCGCGGCGCGACACCCCGGCGATCTCCGCGATCTCGGCGCTGGCGTCCTTCAACCGCAGTCCGGCCGCCGCCCGCTCCTCCACCTGTGCCACCAGGTCGGCCGGATCGGCGGCCGCGCGCCGCGCGCCCTCCACCACCACGGTGATCTCCCCGCGTGCCCCGCCGACCGCCCACTCGGCCAGCTCGGCCAGGGTTCCGCGAACCACTTCCTCATAGGTTTTGGTGAGCTCCCGACACACCGCGGCCCGCCGCTCGGGGCCCAGGACCTCCGCCGCGTCGGCCAGACACTCGGCCAACCGGTGCGGCGCCTCGAAGAACACGCAGGCGCGCGGCTCACCGACCAGCGTGTGCAACCACTCCCGCCGCGGGCCGGCCTTGCGCGGGGCGAACCCGTCGAAACAGAACCGGTCGACCGGCAGCGCCGACAACGCCAACGCGGTGGTCACCGCGGACGGACCGGGCAGGCAGGTCACCGGCAGCCCGCGCTCGACGCAGGCCGCCACCAGCCGATACCCGGGATCGCTCACCGATGGCATACCCGCATCGGTGACCAACACGACGGTGCGTCCGGCCTCGATCTCCTCGAGCAGACCGGGGATACGGGCCGCCTCCACATGATCGTAGAAACTCACCACCCGGCCGCGGATCTCCACACCCAACGCCTTGGCCAGGGCGCGGGTACGGCGGGTGTCCTCGGCGGCGAGGATATCCGCCTCGGCCAATGCGGTACGCAGGCGTTGCGAGGCGTCACCGACATCGCCCATCGGCGTGGCGGCCAGCACCAGCGAACCGGATATTTCCGTCACCGCACTCCTGTGTTCGATTGCGCCGGCTCCGCCGGCGCGGGGTTGCTGTGTTGGATGGCCCGCGCGTTCGCGCGGGCGGAGTTGCGGCCCTGGCGGGTATCGCGTTTCGGCGCCCGAGACTCGTGCCTTCGGCACCTGCGCTTCGGGCGCCGAAACGCGAGACGGGCCGCAACCCCTTGTGGATTTCATGGCCCCGGGTCTTCCCTCTCTGTGCGAATCCGCCGCCGCGAATTCGCTCCGGTCGATTCGGACCCGGGCGAGCCCGACCATTATGGGGGACAGACCGTAGAGGTGCTTTCCAGACCCTTGAAGCGGCGCCGGCGACAAGACTCCCAAAGTGGGGCGGAACAGGTCCGGAGAGTCCAGGGCCGGCCTTTTCGGGGCGGTCCTGGGCGCGAATCACCCGTTCGGACCGGAACTCGGGGCAGGTACGACTGTATTTCGGCGGCACTACCACAGGTGGCGTTTCGTGGTGGCCCGGCGAGGCGGGCAGGCCGTTCGACCGGTCACCGGGGTGTGGATGGGCACAGCATACGATCGGGGTCGTGACCCAGGTGACCGATCAGCGCCCCATCGCGCCCGCGCGGCCGCCGCGGCCCTGGTCGAGCCCCGCTCCGCTGCGTCCCTCTCCCGATTTCGGGCCCACCGATACTGTGCGCGGCTGGGCCGTCACCGTTGTCCTGACATTCGTGGCGGCCGTCACGCGGTTCACCATGCTCAACTATCCGACCGATGCGGGCACCCCGGTCTTCGATGAGAAGCACTACGCCCCGCAGGCCTGGCAGGTCCTGACCGGCGGGGGCGTCGAGGACAATCCGGGCTACGGACTGGTGGTGCATCCGCCGGTCGGCAAACAGCTGATCGCCGTCGGGGAGGCGCTGTTCGGCTACAACGGCTGGGGATGGCGGTTCTCCGCGGCGGTCGCCGGGACGGTGTTGGTTCTGCTGGTGATTCGGATCGTCCGGCGGTTGACCCGGTCCACGATGCTCGGCGCCATCGCCGGGATTCTGCTGATCGCCGACGGGACCACGTTCGTATCCTCTCGGATCGGCATGCTCGATATCTTCCTGGCGGTGCTGGTCACCGGTGCGTTCGGTTGTCTGATCGTCGACCGCGACGAGGTGCGCGCCCGCCTCGCCCGCGCCGACGCCGAGGGGCGGATCGGCCACACCCGGTGGGGACCCCGGCTCGGGGTGCGCTGGTGGCGGTTCGGCGCGGGCGTGCTGCTCGGGCTGGCCTGCGGGACCAAATGGTCGGGCCTGTACTTCATCGCCGCGTTCGGGCTGCTCAGCGTGATCTTCGGTCTGCAGGCGCGCCGAACCTACGGGGTGCGGGCACCGGTGTTCGGCACCGCCGTGCGCGATATCGGTCCGGCGCTGTACGCGTTGGTACTGGTCCCGCTGGGTGTCTACCTGGCTTCGTACACGCCCTGGTTCAGCAGTGAGACCGGCGTCTATCGGTACATGGCGGGCAATCCGGCGGCCCCGGAGGACGGTATCGGCACCGGCGGATTCTGGTCGCACCTGTTCCCGGACGCGCTGCGCTCGCTCTGGTATTTCCATGCCCGCACCCTGACCTTCCATTCCGAGCTCACCAATTCCGCAGGTAACCACCATCCCTGGGAGTCCAAGCCGTGGACGTGGCCGATGGGGTTGCGGCCGATGCTCTACTACTACGCCGACAGCGGTGTGAGCGGATGCGGACAGGCCCAGTGTGTGAAGGCGGTGATGCTGGTGGGCACCCCCGCGCTCTGGTGGGTCGCCCCACCGGTATTGGCGTGGGGTCTGTGGCGTTGGGTGGTGCGCCGGGATTGGCGTTACGCGGCGGTACTCACCGGCTACGGCGCCGCTCTGCTGCCCTGGTTCCTCACCCTGGACCGGCAGATGTACTACTTCTACGCCGTCGTTCTCGCTCCCTTCCTGGTGATGGCGGTCGCGTTGGTGCTCGGTGACATCCTCGGTCCGGCGCGGCGCGCCGTAGCGCGCGGACCGGTCGGGGTGTTCGCCCCACCCGTGTCGAGCGAGCGACGCAGCCTCGGCCTGCTCATCGTGTGCCTGTATCTCGGCGTGGTAATCGCGAACTTCGTCTGGCTGTGGCCGATACTCACCGCGCTGCCGATAAGCCCGGGCGCCTGGCAGGACCATCTCTGGCTGCCCAGTTGGCACTAGACCGTCCGGCCGGCCGGCGTCAGCCGGACCTGTCGCGGTCCCGGTCGCCCAGCGCCGTCCTGACGTAGTCGAGGGCGGCCTCGTCGTCCAGGCCGAGGCGTCGGATGGCTGCGACATACTCGGTGGCCGCGCGCCCGGCGGCGTCCCTGGTCGGATCGCCGGAGGAGGCGATGAACGAACCCAGTCGGCCGCGGGTCCGCACCACACCGTCCTGTTCCAGCTCCCGGTAGGCGCGGGCGACCGTATTGGGGGCCAGACCGAGCTGTGTGGCCAGCGCCCGCACCGTCGGGATCTTCGTACCCGCTGCCAGTTCACCGGAGCGAACGGCGGCGAGGACGGCGAGCCGCAGCTGTTCGTAGGGCGGTACGGCGGAGTCGTGTGACACCGTGATATCGAACATGGCCCGCTCTATATCCCGTCCCGGGTCAACGGACAGGACAGGCACCGCGGGCCGCCCCGCCCGGAACCCAGCTCCGACCCCGGAATGGTGAGCACCTCGATACCGGCGTCGGCCAGGCGGGCATTGGTCATCTCGTTGCGTTCGTAGGCGACGACCACCCCTGGACGCAGGGCGAGCGTGTTGTTGCCGTCGTCCCACTGCTCCCGTTCGGCGGTGACCCCGTCCAATCCGGTATCGATGACTCGCAGTTTGCCGATTCCCATGGCCTCGGCGGCGGCGGGCAGGAACGGGTCGGGGCCCCGCATGACGACTCGTTCCGGGTCATCGGGGTCGGGGCAGCGGATCGTGTAGGCGGTTAGCGTTTCCCGCACCGCCGAATACATGACCACGGCATCGGTGTCGACCATGGTGCACACGGTGTCCAGGTGCATGGTGGCTCGGGCCTGGGCGATCGGGAGCACCAGCACGGTATGCGCGAGCGAATCGTCGAACAGGCTGCGGGCCAGGGCCTCCGCGCCCGCGGGCGTGGTCCGTTCCCCCACCCCGACCGCCACCACCCCCGGCGCGAGCAGCAGCACATCGCCGCCCTCGATGGGCGCGGTATGCGATTCGTAGGCGCGCCGCACGCCGAGAAAACGCGGATGGAACGCGTAGACCAGGTCGGTCAGCGAGGTCTCGCGGGCTCGGGCGGGCAGCGCCAGCGCGGTGATCGCGACCTTCGGCCCGACCCAGAACGACGAGTCCCGCGTGAACAGCAGATTCGGCAGCGGATCGATGACGAAATCGCTGCCGTGATGCATTCGGCGCACCAGCGAGGTGTTGTCGGCGCCGAAGGGCAGTTCGTCGAAGGTCATCCCCGCCATCAGCACGTGGGCCAGTTCGTCCGCCGGTACTCCGCGCAGATGGACCGCCAGTTCGTTGGCGAGGGCGTGGCCGAGCCGGCGCGCGTCGACGGCGGTGGTGATTCCCTGTATTCGGGCCGCTCCGCTGACCTCGAGCGTTTCGGCCAGCAGGTCGGCGAGCAACAGCACCTCCACACCGCGCGCGCGGAGCAGATCGGCGAAGGTGTCGTGTTCCTGCTGCGCACGTTCCACCCAGGGGATACCGTCGAACAGCAGCTGGTCGTTGTTGCGCGGCGTGAGTCGGCGCAGTTCGTCGCCCGGTCGGTGCAGCAGTACCGACCGCAGGACGCCGACCTCGGTGGTCACTCCGAAACTGTGGTCCGGCGGAGCGAGAGCACCCGGGGTCGCACGCAGGCCGTCCTGTGGCCGGTCGGATACGGCGTCTGATGCCATGACCCGACAGTAGTTCGCTCCCGGTCCCAGAGCACGACATTCCCACGCGATTCACGAGCACGGAAGAGAAACCTGAAGTATGGTTCAGGTAAAGGAGGAGTGCCCATGACGACAACGGACTGGCGTGCCAAGGAGCTGACCCCCGGTCAGCTGTCCGAGCGTAGCGGAGTAGCGGTCTCCGCGTTGCACTTCTATGAACGCGAAGGCCTCATATCCAGCCGCCGTACCAGCGGAAACCAACGCAGATATACCCGCGAGACACTGCGGCGAGTCGCCTTCATCCGCATTTCCCAGCGGGTCGGGATACCACTGAGCGAGATCCGGGACGCCCTGAACCAACTGCCCGAAGGCCGCACCCCGACCCGACGCGACTGGGAAACGCTGTCCACCGCCTGGCGGGCCGATCTGGACGAGCGGATAACCCAACTCGTCCGCCTGCGCGACAACCTCACCGGCTGCATCGGCTGCGGCTGTCTGTCCCTGGGCAGCTGCAAAATCGTCAACGAATACGACCACCTGGGCGTCGAAGGCCCGGGCGCGCGGGTCCTCGACGTCCATCTCAACTGCCCGCCGGCTGCCGCCGAATGCGCGACCGACGTCCCCGCCGTCGCACCGAACAGCGGCAACGGGCCCGAGAACACCTGCTCGATCAGTCCGGAGTCGACGAGTCCGCCGGCTGCGCCCGCTCCCGATCCAACGATCTCTGCAACTTGCTGAACTGCACGTTCGCCAGTCGCATCACGAGTTCGTACGGGAAGGCGAATTTCCGCTTCCACCAGTAGCCGAACCGGATGTCGAAGGAGCTGTAGACCAGAAAACGGTTGCGTTCGATACCGCGCAGGATGGCCCCGGCCACCCGCTCGGGCGATACGGCGTGCCCGGTGAACCGGCCGGTCAACCGTTGCACCCGGGGATGGTCCTTGTCCACACCGACCAGGTCGAACGAGCGCACCAGCGGGGTGTTCACCGCACCCGGTGTCACCACGTGCACCGAGATACCGTGCTGAGCGAGCTCGAACCGCAGCACCTCCGACAGGCCGCGCAGCCCGTATTTGCTCGCGCTGTAAGCGGAATGCCACGGCAGGGCGAGCAGACCGGCGGCCGAGGAGACGTTGACCAACGCGCCCCCGCGCCCGGCCCGCACCATCGGCGGGACGAACCGTTCGATCACATGGATCGGGCCCATCAGGTTGATATCGACCATCCGCCGCCAATGCCGGTATTCGAGTTTGTCCACGGTGCCCCATATCGAGGTGCCGGCCACATTCATGACCACGTCGAGGCTGCCGAACTTCTCGTGCACGGCGGCGGCGAACTCGGTGACCGCGTCGTAGTCGGCGATGTCCAGCGCCCGGGAGAACAGGACGGTGCCGCCGTTTCGTTCGACCTCACCGACGGTGGCGTCCAGTCCCGCGGCATCGATATCGGTGAGCACCAACCGCGCGCCCCGCGCCGCGGCGGCCAGTGCGGTGGACCGGCCGATCCCACTGGCCGCACCCGTGATCAGTGTTTTGGCATCGCCAACCGATTTCCTGCGCTTGATCCGCTCGCGGTCCATCCAGGTACTCCCGATCCGTCTCGAACCATGTGTCCGCAGCAGAGTACCGAGAACCGGGCGGTTCAGCGCTGCAGTACCGACAGCATGCCCGAAACCGCCGCGGGCCAGGTGAACTGTTCGGCGCGTCGCCGAGCCGCACCGCGGCGCCGATCGAGCGGTAGCGCGAGTACCTCGGTCACCGCGTCGGCGAACGCCGACGGGTGATCGGCGGCCACCGCCCCGCAGTCGGCGGTGACGATATCGGCGAGCGCCGACGATCGGCTCGCCACCACCGGCGTCCCTGCGGCGAGCGCCTCCAGCGCGGCCGGCCCGAACGTCTCGTGCGGCCCCGGCGCAGGCGAGACGTCCGCGGTGGCCGACAGAGCGGCCACCGCCGTGGATGCCCGCCGGAACCGTGGCACTGAATGGTCGGTGAACATACGATCGGGAAGATCCGCGCGCCGAACGCCCGGATGCGCTCCATTCAGGGGGTGGGCAGCGTGCGGCTCGCGCGGGGAAGGTCCAGGTTGAGCGATATACGTCCCAGCACCAGTAGCTCTTCCACCTCGTCCGGAGGCATGGGCCGCGCGATCAGGAACCCTTGGGCCCGGTAGCAACCCAACCCGACCAGAGTGCGGGCGGCGACCGGCGTCTCCACGCCCTCACCCACCACACCGAGACCGAACGAGCCCGCCAGGCCGATGATCGATTTCACGATGGCCAGGTCATCGGTGCTGGCGCCCAGCCGCTGGACGAACCCGCGGTCGATCTTCACCGCGTCCACCGGGAGCGCCTTCAGATGCGACAGCGAACTGTAGCCGGTGCCGAAATCGTCTATGGCGATCTGCACACCCATCCGTTTGAGCCCGTGCAGTGTCACCTGGGTGCGGGCCAGGTCCTGCACCACGACGTGTTCGGTGATCTCCAGGCATATCGAGCTGCCGTCGATACCGAACGAACGCAGGATGTCCTCGATCCGCTCGACGAAATCCAGGCTCACCAACTGCACCGGTGAGACGTTGATCCGCATGACCATATCGGTCGCCAACCCACGCCTGCGCCATTCGGCGAATTGCGCACATGCCGAGCGGATAACCCAGCGCCCCAACTCACCGGCCAGATTGGTGGCTTCGGCGACGGTGACGAAGGCGCCGGGCGGCAGTAGTCCCCGTGTGGGATGTAGCCAGCGCACCAACGCCTCCAGGGCCACGATCCGGCCGGTCCGCAGGTCCACCTCCGGCTGATAGTGCAGCACCAGCGACCCGTCGGATACCGCGCCGCGCAGATTGAGCTCCACATCGTCCTGGAGTTCGAACTGGGCGCGCATGGCGTCGGTGAAGACGGCCACGCCGTTGCCGCCGCCGGATTTCGCCGACAGCAGGGCATGGTCGGCACGGCGCAGCACATCGGCGACCGTGGTCTCCCCCGGCACACCGACCGCGACGCCGACGCTGACACCGCGACTCACCGACTCCCCGCCGACGGTGACCCGGCGGCCGATGAGCTGCTGAATCCGAATGGCCTCGTGTTCGGCGGAGACCGCGTCCATCGGCTTGGCGGGCACGATGACGAACTCGTCGCCACCGAGGCGGGCGATCATATCGTGGGGGTCGAGATTCTCCCGCAGCCGCGTCGACAGGGTGCGGATGAAGTTGTCGCCCGCGGAGTGGCCCAGGAAGTCGTTGAGCGCCTTGAGCCGGTCCAGGTCCAGGAAGAGCGCCGCGACCGGGCCCGGATTCCCGGCCAGCAGCCGCTGTTCCATATGCTCCAGCAGCGCGCGGCGATTCGCCAGGCCGGTCAGATCGTCGTGTGCAGGGCGATGAAGCGCAACTGCTCCTCGGCGTCCACTCGTGCCTGCAACTGGGCGAACAGCGTGGCGATCGCCTTGAGCACATTGAGCTCGCGCGAACTCCAATCCCGGTCGCCGACCTTCACGAAGCCGAGCAGACCGGTGGATTCGCCGCGGGAGACCAGCGGCACCGCCGCCGAACTGATATTGCCGAACCCGGACGCCCGGCGGATGGTCTCCTGGTAGTCGGTATTGTCGGGCGAGACCAGAAACGGCTCGGTGGTGTGTTCCAGCGCGTGGAACACCGAATCTGCCTGTTCGAAGTACACCACCCGCAGCGGGTCGGGTTCGGGCACCTCGGACCGCGGCGGGTATTCGGCCACCAGGACCGTCGCCCGGCGTTTCCGGTCGGTGTGCCGCAGATAGCTGAAATCGACATCGAAATACTCGACCAGTGTGGCCAGGACTTTCTGGGACGCCTCCGCCATTGTCGTCGCGTCGACACCCATCAGCTCCGCGGCGACCTCTGTCACCAGCGAGTCGAGCGTCCGCCGAGGCACTTTGTCTCCGATCACGCTAGCTGCGGGTGTCCGCGTCCGATACCGGACGCCGCCTGCTCCGCACGCCGGCGGCTGCCGCGTAGCTCAGGCGAAGTAGTAACGCCATACTGTCCTGTTCCGGCACTCCCAGTAGATCCAAGAGTCGTTCCTGAAGTGAAAACAGTCTATCCGCGTACCGCGGGGAAATCGTATCGAGCTCGTGACGATGTCGGGCGAACAGGAAGACCGGCGATACCGGCTGAACGGCCAGACCACGCCGCTGAGCATGGATCCACAACCGCTGCACCGCCGCGCCCGCCCGGACATACCCGGTCAATTCCCCTGTTTCCGGCGCGTCGGTGAAGGTCACCGCGACCACCGCGGAACTCGACGCGAGCCGGTCCCGGGAGTAATCGCCCAGCGCCGTACCGGCCGACCAGTCGTGCAACAGCGCCATCACATCGGCCCGGCGACCGATCTCCATCGCCGCCCGTTCGTCGGGCGCCAATTCCAGTGATCGGATCTCGATACCGGTCTCCGGGTCGTCGCCCGGGCGGCGAATCTCGTCGAACATCTCTCGATGCAGGCGCGGCGTCAGATACCGGACCCGGTCGGATTCGGCGACCACCGCGGCCACCGCGGCAATGCCCTCCGGATCGGCCATCGCACGCATGGTCGCCCCCTCAGCCGTCGCGGCCGCGTCGAGCTCGGCCAGCACCGGGTCCGGAATCACTCCCCCGTGGCCGAGGTGCCGGTTCGTCTCTCGGCGCAGGGCCGGCCGGTAGTCGGCCGCGAGCACCTCATCGGTGTCCGTGCCCAATCGCAGGACCGCGGTGAGCGGAGCGGCCGTATCGGTTGCTTCGCGCAGCTCGTACGGACCGAGCAGGCCGTGCGCGGCCGCAGCGGCCCGGGCGTTGTACAACGCGGCACCCACCGCCACGGCACTGCCCCGATAGCCGATATCCATCGCCGTACTGCGGCGCGGGTCCAGGGCTATCTCGATCGCGTCGTCCGCCGGGCGCAGCGACCAGGGCTGGACATTGCCGCCGGACGGGGCGCGCTGTGCGCACTCGAGTACCCGGCCGATCGGATCGGCGGCGGCCGTCTCGAGGCGCTCGGGGTCGTCCCAGAAGTCTTCGGCCAGGGCCGAATCCCCCGGCTCGGCGAGCGCGTCCAGCGCTTGGTCCACATCCACCCTGGCCCGCCCGGACCGCAGGTCCCGACCGAGTCCGATCCGGCGGATCACCGCGGCGACACCGGCCGCGCCGAGCATGATGTCGCCCGCGAGTTGCGGCCAACTGCTCAGTGTCTCGCCGACCTCCACCATGCTCGCCGCCATCCGCGCCGATACTTCCCGCGGCCCCAACAGGGCGACCACATAGGGCGCCTTGTCCCTGGCCGAGAGACCGCGGAGGTGGGTGGCCTTGGTATCGCCGAGCAGGCCGTGGAAAGGGCTGCGGTCGGGTTCGAGATCGAATCGCTCCACATCCAGCAGGCCCCGATCGCTGGTTTCCATCACCAGCGGGATCCGTTTTCGCGCGGCGGCCTCGCGCACAAGCAGCTTGACATCGAGCGAATCGCATTCCTCCACGACGATGGAAAGACCGTCGACGAATTCGTCGGCGGTCTGCTCGTCGACTCCTCCGCCGCGCACCTCGACCGTCAGATAGGGATCGAGTTCGGCGATGCGGCGTGCGGTCACGATCGCCTTGTTCACCGTGATGTCGAACAGCGTGGCGGGAACCCGGTTGAGATTCGACAGTTCCAGCTCGTCGAAGTCGGCCAACCGAAGCGAACCGCAAAGCCCTTCCTGAGCAATGGCGTACGCGACGGCGTGGCCCACGCTCTGACCGATCACACCGATGGTGAGGCCGGACAGCCGCTCCTGTTCCGCGCGGGTGATTTTGTTGCGATTGCGATCGAGACGAATTGCGCGGAATAGGCGTTCGCCCGGAAGTCCGACCACACTGCGACGCCACGGGTAATACACCCAGCGATCGCCTTCGGGCCCTTCGGACAGATCCGGCGGATCGGTGAGCCGATCGAATTCGGCAGCCAGCAAGCCGCGCAGATCCACGAATTCGATATATGTCTCGGCGCGGAGTTCCGCCAGTAGCCGCGCGTCCTCGGCATCGTTCGGATCGAGGACCAGCGGCCGGTATTCCACCCCTATTTCCGCTTCACCGGCCATAGGCGTACACACTCTCCCCCCGATGTCCGAGCGGTCTGTACGCCCGGGTCGGCGCCGTGTCGGTGATCCCCATGGCGCGAAGTTCACCGCGCATCAGTAGATACTGCAATCCGTCGGCGAATACCCGATATGTCCGGGTATCCCACCAGATCGGCACTGTCCGGTAGCGCTCGTCGGGGTAGGGAACCGGCGGAATCAGCTCGGCGACCACACCGCCACTGCCCCGGTGCCGCTCCGTCGTGAACGACGCGACGGTGGCGAAGCCGTAGCGTACCCCCATGATTCGCGGAGCGTGGGCGATACAGCGGGATATCGCGGCCGCCAGCTCGCCGCGCCTCGGCACGCTCCGCGCCACCCAGGCGCCGCGCGCCTCCACGACTCCGCGCGGTATCCGCCTGGCGATCATCCGGATCAGGTCGTCCCCACCCGGACGGCCGGACCAGGGGGCCAACGAGGCCATCTCCGACACCCAGGTATAGGGCCCTTGTATCCGTACCCCTCCCACCATTTCCCCCGCGGGATCGGTGGCGGCACAGAACAATGCGGTCGAGCGGCCGTCGGCGACCGCGTCGTGTCCGAGCACGTCCTCGATTCCGAAGTGCCGATAGACCTTCAGTGCACCCGCCAGGTATTGCTTCCACAACCGGGGCGACCGCGCCGGGGTGGTCATCGAGAAGTCGTAACCGGAGGCATTGTCACGGAACCGCAGTACATGTCCCCGCCAAGGGTCGCCGAGGCCGACTGCGTTCATTTCGACCGCCATGGAGTCCCCACTCTGTAGCCGCGCGCCCCTATCGGGGCACGCGGTGATCGATCTTGGCCGGCAGACCGGACCGACGCCCCGGCTCGTCGGCGGTACCTACGGCAGTATCCGTCATCGAACTGAAATTGACCAGACAACTGGTTAATCTTCCGAAAACTTCTGCTCACAGCGGTAATTATCGCAGGTCAGCGTACGCAATCCCAATAAGGAAACCAACCTGCAGACCGGTTGGTTCTAGGTCAGCTAATCATTGGCAAGTCGGCCCGCCATTCCGAGGCGATCTCACGTCCGAACGACTCACGCGGCAATGGAGATGAACAGCTCTACCGAATCCGAACCGTGCCATATCTCGATCTCCTCGCGGTAGGCACGGGTGATCTCGGCCGAGGCGGTCGCGTCGTCGACCTGCGCCCAGACGTCCTCCACCGGATCGTGATAGTCGCCGTTGGGCACGAACCGGGCGTAGACACCCCTCGGCACCCGCACCAGCAAATCACCGACCGGTGCGGCCTCGGGGGCCGGATACTCGAAGCTGACCAGAGCGTTGTAGGTGCCGGTGGGGGTCCGCACATACACCGTGTACATGGGACGGTCGGCCACGGGAGTCCGGCCGTTCACCTCCTCCGCCCGCTCCCTGAGCCGGTCCTTGAGGAACTCGATCAGCTCGCTGTTGCTGACCTTGAAGCTCGGCCGCACCTTCGGCACCACGAGTCCGCCGTAGATGGCCTCGCCGCGTACCACGATCGTGTAGCTCATCGCGACTCGACCGCCAGATACAGATCGATCCGGTAGGCATGCGGGTAGTACTCGAAATCGCCGGTGTAGGTCCGTCTGATCTGGTTGTGCTCTTCGGCATAGGTGATCTGCGCCCACAGACCGGTCATGATCTCCGGGAAGTTGCCGATGGAACTGAACCGCGCGTACGTGCCGCGCGGCAACCGCGCGATCAGATGCCCCCGGGTGACCTCTTCGAACGAGGAACACCGATAACCGACGATCTGGGTGTTGTAGGTGCCCAGTTCCGCGGAGTAGTCGGTATAGGCGCTGGCCAGCGGCCCGCCGAGTTCGTGGTGCAGCACCGAGGCCCAGGCCCTTTCCAAATCGTGGTCCCGCAGTTCCCCGAGCGCGCGCTTCGGGCTGCGCACCGGCAACCCGGCAACCCACGTCTCGTCCCGCTCGACGATGTCAAACTGCATGAAACGACTCTTTCAGCTGCATCCGCGGGCCTGGGCCCACGTCCGGTCGGCCAGACTCGCCATGCTATCAACCAACCCCGGCCGCGAACCGATCCGCGGCAACGGGCCCACGGCCGGTGAACTGGACAAACGTCCTGCAATAACGGCCGCCGAGCATTCCGCGGGTCCACCCCATCGGAAACCGGCGAACGGTACCGGATCCCCCACCCGATAATCGAACGACGAGACGTGAAGTGTTCACGATCACCTCTTTACGCGCTCGTGAAATACTTTCCCGAATAAAGGGATTCGGTATTTTACCCCTATTCCCATCATTGGGGATATAACCGAATATTGTTCCCCAATTAACCGCCGAAAGCCTCCTCGTCCATCACCAGTTCAGCTGAATTTCATTCGAAATCATTAGACATGCCTGCATGGCAGGAAAAGCGGACCGGCTTCCGGCGTGTCGGTCACGGTACCGACAAATCGGGCACCTTCGGCGGTGAGTTCCGACCACGATGCTCTCCATCGCATTCCGCGGACGTAACCCGTCGTCACGTCGTGGACGGTGGCGGCGGCGGACGGTGTACTGCCTGGCCGCGCTGTTCGCGCTCTTCGTATTCCCCGGGGTCCTCGGGACGGTGGCGACGGCCCAGGACGGATCGACCCCGGCCGGGATCTCCCGTATGGACGGCGTGGCCTGGATGAACGTCCGGGATTCGTCCGGGGTCCCGCTGGCCGACTATCTGTTCGTCGGCGATCCCGGTGGCCCGGGCAATCCCGGCGGAACGGTCCTCTGGGCGCTCCTCGGCCTGGAATTCGTCGGATACATGATCATCGTGACCACCGCGATCTGGTGGATCGGCTTCGCGCTGGGCTTCCAGTGGCTGGATCTGTTCGCCTCGGCGCTACGGGGAGTGGCCGATACCCTGACCGCCCAGATCGCGACACCGATCGTGCTGATAACGGCCGCGAGTATCGGCTCGGTCTTCGTCGCGTGGTTCGTCATGCGCGGCTTTCACGCCAGGGCGGTGTCGCAAATCGTGACCATGCTGCTGGTGGCCGTCGTGGGACCGCTGTTTCTGGCCGCACCGCTGGCCGATGTGCTCTCCTCGGACGGGCTGTTGGCGCGTGGCCGCGATGTAGGCGTATCGGTAGCGGCCGGGTTGAACGGTTCCATCGATCAGAATCCCGACCATCTGGTGGCCACGATCCAGGGTGATATGGCCGACACGTTCGCCCGCCGCCCGGTGCAGGTATGGAACTTCGGACATGTGCTCGACGAGCGAGCGGCGTGCGAAGCGGCCTGGTCGGCGGGTATCACCGCGGGTGACAACGAACACGCTCGGACCGGTATCGAGGACTGCGGCGACAACGAGGCGGTCACCCGGATGGAAAACCCGAGCGTCGGACAGCTGTGCACCGGTCTGATACTGCTGCTGTCCGCCCTGGTGTTGTTGGCGTTCGCCGCCTATCTCTCCGGCCAGATC
The DNA here is from genome assembly GCF_000308495.1 of Nocardia brevicatena NBRC 12119. Classification (GTDB taxonomy): domain Bacteria; phylum Actinomycetota; class Actinomycetes; order Mycobacteriales; family Mycobacteriaceae; genus Nocardia; species Nocardia brevicatena. The sequence continues at coordinate 57,025 of NZ_BAFU01000073.1, forward strand.
CTCAAGGCCGCCCTGGACGCCATCTATCAGGGGTTCATGGCGATCTTCGGCTTCGCGGCGGGCGGTTTCGTCTATGGGCCGAGCCAGACCTTCCTGGTCCGCAACCTCGTCAACACCGGAATCGCGGCCGCCCGGATGTGCGTTTACACCATTTTCCTGGGTATCTTCCTGCTTCTCCTGACCAATCTGTTCCGAGTCGCGGATGGCCAAGTGATCGCCGTGATCGTCATCGCGGCCATGGTCGAGATCGTCGCCGTCCTCCAGTTGAGTCGGCTCCACAAGGGGCTGACGCGGGGTTCTTCCTGGGTCACCAACCGTTTCGCGTCGGCCATCCAGGGCGGGGGCGCCACGACCGGCTCCGGCGGAACCGCCCTGGGAATGGGTTCGGGCGGCGCGACCACGAAGGGCTCCGGCGGTTCCGGGCTCGGTTTCGTCGGCACGCTCGCGGCAGTCAACACCCTCAACACCTCTCCGGTCCTCGCCTGGGTCGCCGGGCGCACGCTCAATCCGCTCAATCCCTACGCGCGCGGTCTGAAGGCCTCGCAGCGAGCCAATATCGCCACCGCCGCCGGCCGCCAGGAGTCCTGGACGTGGGCACAGCTGGCACGCCAGAACTGGCGGCTCCTCGCCATCAGCGAAGCCGACCAGTGGGGTGGTATCCATACCGAACTGGGGCTGGCCCGCGCACTGAAGTATGTGGACAACAACAGGGTTCCCGGCGGCCACCTCGCGGCGGTCCTCCGGGCGGCCGGCGCGGACGATCAGGCCGTCACCAACGCGCTACGCGCCCGCGCCGTCCAGGAGGCCAGCAGGTCCCGGAACCCATTCGGTTTCGCACCTCTCCAGAAGGCCGTCGCCTCCGCCTACGCGGTGGAGAACCACGCCGACGTCGAAGCGGCGCGGGCCTTCGCGGCACAGGCCGTCAGCGCGGCGGACAGTCTGGCCAGGCACACCCCGGCACCGCCGCCGAACGCCGTGCTCGACCATGCGTTCATCCGCCGGGTCGAGCAGAATTGGGACTCCGAACGCGCCCTGCGCGCCGCGATCACCCCGGACGAATGGAACAACGTCGGTCGCGAGACCCGTCAGGCGATAGCCGACCGACTCTCACAGGAGCACCTGACGCTCGCCCGAGCCCACTATGACAACCCCACCGACAGCAGTCGGGCCGTACTGCTCCGCTCCGCTCGGCGTCTCGCGAACCTGAACCACATGGACCTGACACAGGGCCTCGACCCCTGGGATCCGTAACGACCCGACTCCGATCGGTTGCCGGGTGAACTCGCTGAGCCCGGCGCCCACTGCGGGCTCGAACGCCATCGGCCCGGCGGCTCCCGACAGACCTTCTGGAACCGGAACATCTGGCGTCCGTGCCGGCGGAGTAGCGCGATGTTCTTCGAACGGGTCCATGATGAGCGCTCCTTCGCGACATCAGGGCGCTGGACGGGCCGGCCCATCTCATATTGTCGTCATAATATGAGTCAGAGGGAGCACCAGAAAGAAGAATCACGGCAACGGATCGTGCGATCGGCGATAGGCCTGCTCAGATTTCGCGGGCCGGCCACCGTGAGCGTGGCGGACGTCATGGCCGGCGCGGGCCTTACCGTCGGCGGGTTCTACGCCCATTTCCCGTCCAAGGAGGAGTCAACCGCCCTCAGTCGCTCGACATGACGTGCATCGAGACCGTCATCGGCCGGCCCCATCGCTCGTCGGGAAGGTGAACGACGTCCGCCGACAGGCGGCTCTCCCTCGAGCTGTGAGAGACGTGGTCAGAGCGGAAGCGGCGGCCTGATCGCGAAGTATGCGCTCGGTCCCTGGCCGCGAGGGCCATGCCGGTGATCGTGATACCCGAGGAACTGCGCTACGACGTCATCGATCAGTTCCGCGAGTGGTTCGGTGGGGATGACCCCGCAGTCGACCAAGCCGGATGCCCTGGAATGTCGCGAGGAAGATCGGTCCGATCTGCTCTGGGCCCCATCTCGGGAGCCTTCCCCGGCATGGCCTCGGTGGGACATCTCCGGCACCGAGCCAAGCGAAGCCCTCAACAGCGAGGACGTTGAGCACCGCCTGCCGGTCCGGGAATATCGACCGAATGGTGGAGCTAAGGGGAATCGAACCCCTGACCTTCTCGATGCGAACGAGACGCGCTACCAACTGCGCTATAGCCCCGGATGGTTCGTTGACCGAACCGCTGTGCCACTGTAGCAAACAGGCGCCGCAGACTCCGAATCGAGGTCCTCACCTGGGCGCATACCGCCTTCGCCGCTCACGGCCCCGAGCGATTCACGCCCCGGCGGCGCGACGGATATCACCGCCTGCGGCGCGGTGGCGGACGGTGCGGGCGGTGGTGGCGTCATAGGTCTCGAGATGCTCAAAGACCGGATCCTCGTCGTCGGGTTCGAGCAGTTCGGAACGGCGGAGCAGCGCGCGGGCGGTATCGCGGTCCATTCCCCGGTGCGAGGCCGGGGTGCCGCGTCCGACGGGCGGCGCTTCGGCGGACCGGCGGTCCCGGGCGAGACGGGCGCTGCGGCGCCGGCGGATTTCCTCCTCCATCCGCACCTGCCTGCGCAGATAGGCCAGATAGGCGACGAGCACGGTGACCGCGCCCCCGCAGCCCCACCAGAAGGGGGTCGCTACGGCGATGGCCAGGCCTCCGCACAGCAGAGCGCCGAGCACGAGCGCCAGGACGGCGCGCTGGCGAAAGGTGTAGCGGGCGGCGCGGGCGGCCGCGTCGGCCTCCGGGTCGAATCCACCGCGGCCCCGTCGGGTGGGAACGAAATCGTCGTCGAGATCGTGCGGCCGACCGACGTCGGGGTCGCGGAGGGCGGGTGGGCGCGCGGGCGGGATCCGCGCCGGTACGGTGTCGGCCCGGTCATGTGTCACGGGGTCCGGATCGGGGATTGCGGGATCCTCGTCGCGGTCGGCGTCGTCGTCGGTGGCGAACCACGGGTCCGCAGTGTCCGGCGGGTCCGCGAGGGCCACACCGACACCGGTGCCCGAGCGTTCCTCGTCAGCCTCGGTGACGGGATCGTCGGCCGATGTCGTCATCCGATCCTCCGCATCTTTGCTGTGGTGACGCTTTCTGTAGGGGCGGGTGGACCGCTTGCGGGCATGCCCGCTTCCGGCGCGCCGCTTGGAACCTCCACGGTGCAGTACCCGGGTGGCCAGGGCGGTGTCGGTGGTCCGTCGTATTCTCGGGTGGCGGTCGGCGAGGATGGGGAACAGCACGAAGACCCAGAGCACGACCAAGCCGATCCACAGGATCGAATTCGGCATAGCCGTCCGCACCTCCGTCCCCGCCTGGTCGTTGTTCCGAGCCCATATGGCGAACGGTGGCTGCCCGGCCGCGGTATCACCCTGCGGCACCGGGTCACCGAGCGCGTGGCGGGCTCCCGATCGGCGGTACGGGGGCGCACCACCGACGTCCGTAGGTTAATTCCGAGTAGGGGTATGGCACGGCAGGCGCGCCGTGCACATGCGCCACATGAGTCACATTTCCATCGGACTCGACCACCTCGGGTGGATTTCGCCGATTACCGATTCACTTCAGCGTCAACCGCCCTTCCCGAGCCAGCCGGCTCACCACCCTCCCCGACAGCTCCTCCACCGTGATCCCGACCAGCAGGTGATCGCGCCACGCACCGTCGACATCGAGGTACCGGCGCAACAGACCCTCTTCCCGGAATCCCACATTGCGCAGTACCGCCTGGCTCGCCAGATTCTCCGGTCGCACAGTCGCTTCCACGCGATGCAGTCCGACCGGCCCGAAGCAGTGGTCGAGCCCCAGCGCGAGGGCGGCCGTGGCCACTCCCTGCCCACCGACGTCCTTGGCGACCCAATAGCCGATCCATGCCGAGCGCAGCGCCCCCCGCACGATATTTCCGACGGTCAACTGCCCGCTGAAGGCTCCGTCGACCTCGATGGCCAGCGGAATCATCGCGCCGCGTCGGGCCTCCGCCTTCAGACTCGACCACAGGGGCGGCCAATTCGACGCGTGATTGCGCGTCTCCCAGGCACCGCGACCGGTGGGCTCCCACGGTTCCAGATGTGCCCGGTCACGCAACCGGATCCGGCTCCACGCGGCCGCGTCGCGCAACCGTACCGGGCGCAGCGAGACGTCCCCGGCAGCCACCCGTACCGGGCCCAGATGCGCGGGCCATCCAGGATGCTGGGAGGTACGGAATACGTTCACCGACTCCACTTCTCAGCCGCGCTGTGCCAGGAATGCGACCCGAACCTTGTCACCGGTACGGATATCGGTGTCGTCGGGTTCCACCACGATCAGGCTGTTCGCCTCGGCCAATGTTGCCAGCAGATGGGAGGACGCACCCGTCCCGTTACCCAATGGCTGCACCAGATACTCACCTGTCGCTTCGTCCCGCATGAGTTGGGCCCGCAGATAGCCCTTACGCCCGGCCATGGACTGGATCGGCGTTATCGTGCGAGCCTTGATGATCCGGCGCATCGGCTGGCGCCGTCCCAGCGCGATCCGGATCAACGGCCGCACCATAACTTCGAACACCACCAAGGCGCCCACCGGATTGGACGGCAACAGGAATGTGGGCACCTCGTCGCGGCCGAGTCGCCCGAAACCCTGCACCGAACCGGGATGCATTGCCACCCGGGTGATCTCCAGCTCGCCGAGCCCCTCGAGCGCCTCCTGCACCTGCTCGGACGCCCAGCCGCCGACCGCCCCCGCGATCACGACGATCTCGGCCCGCACCAGTTGGCCTTCCACCACATCGCGGAGCCGGCGCGGATCGTCGTCGACGATGCCCACCCGGTTGACGTCTGCGCCGGCATCACGCGCGGCGGCGGCCAGCGCATACGAATTCACGTCGTACACCTGACCGGGGCCGGGGGTGCGGTCGATATCGATCAATTCCCCGCCGATCGATATCACCGACAGTCGCGGTCGCGGATGTACCAGCACCTTGTCCTGGCCGACGGCGGCGAGCAGACCGACCTGCGCGGCGCCGATGATGGTGCCCGCGCGTACCGCGACATCCCCCGGCTGCACATCGTCACCGGTGCGCCGGACGTAGTCACCCGAACGCACCGGCTCATAGACCTTGATCCGGGACCGGCCGCCGTCGGTGCAGTCCAACGGAAGTACCGCGTCGGCCAGGGTGGGCAGCGGCGCACCGGTGGCGACCCGCACCGTCTGGCGGGGCTGAAGCCGGATGGGCTGACGCGAACCGGCCATCACCTCACCCACCACCGGCAGGGTCAGATCCACCAGGTCACCGTTCTCGTCGCGGATATCGGCGCCCGCGGAGGCCACATCGACACTGCGAACCGCGTAGCCGTCGATGGCGGCCTGGTCGAATCCGGGCAACGGCCGTTCGGTGATGACGTCCTCGGCGCACAGCAGGCCCTGGGCCTCGGAGATCGCGACTCGGACCGGCCGGGGCGCGACCGCCGCGGCAGTCACCTTGATCTGCTGATCCTCAACCGAGCGCATCCGGCCCTTCCCGATCTTCCTCGCTAGCAGTCGATCTCATTCGTACGCGGTGAGCTGCGGATCCCGGTCGGGGCCGAGCCGGTTCCGGAGCCATTCGCGCAGGGCGGGCCCATATTCCTCCCGCTGCAGCGCGAAATCCACCGCAGCACGAAGATAGCCGCCCGGGTTCCCCAAATCATGGCGCGACCCACGGTGCACCACCACATGAACCGAGTGACCTTCGGATATCAGCAGGGAAATGGCGTCGGTGAGTTGCAGTTCGCCGCCCGCGCCGGGACCGATCCGCCGCACGGCGTCGAATATCGCGCGGTCCAGCAAATAACGTCCTGCGGCGGCGAAGGAGGACGGCGCCTCGTCCGGACGTGGTTTCTCCACCATGCCCTTGACGCGCAAGACATTCGGTTCGACCGCATCGGGTACCGGCGCGACATCGAATACGCCGTACGCACCGATCTCCTCCGCGCGCACATCGATGGCGCACAGCACCGACCCGCCGAGTTTTCGGCGCACCCGGCCCATCACCTCCAGAACCCCGCACGGCAGCACCAGATCGTCCGGCAGCAGCACCGCGACGGCGTCCTCATCGGGATCGAGTACCTGTTCGGCCTGGGCGACGGCATGCGCGAGCCCGAGCGGTTCCCCTTGCACCACCGAGACGACATCGAGCAACCCCGGCGCCTTGCGGACCTTTTCCAGAAGGTGGAATTTGCCGCGTTCGACCAGCGCGTTCTCCAGCACCAGATCTTCCACGAAATGTGCGACAACCCCGTTCTTACCGGGCGATGTCACGATCACCAGACGCTCGGCGCCGGATTCGGCGGCTTCGGTGGCCACCAATTCGATTCCGGGGGTGTCGACCACCGGCAGCAATTCCTTGGGCACCGTTTTGGTCGCGGGCAGAAATCGAGTTCCGAGCCCGGCCGCCGGCACAACGGCAGTACGGAAACTCGATCCCCCCACCGGGACGAACTCCTTGCCATGCTCTGCGGCCTCGATTGTCATATGCCTACCCTATCCATCGATAACGTTCCCCGACCGGCTGCACACGGCTCGCCGACCGGAACGGAATCGGGCGAACAGCGTTCGGTATCCCGACGGCAGCGGAGGATGTCACCGCGGAGCGCGACCCGCTCGGCGCGGGGCGAGCACCGTCGTGGACCTATGGTGGTCACTGTGGATATGTCCGGTGAGCACGGCAAACATGCCTGGCGTAGTGAAATCCTGGCCCGCCGGGCCGCGTTGTCGGCCGAGCGGCGCGCGGACGAGGCGGCGGCATTGGCGACGGCGCTGCGTGAGATCGATCCGGGTGCGTGGGCATGTGCTTATGTCCCGGCGCGGGACGAGCCGGGATCGACGGCGATGCCGGAGGCCCTGCGAACGGCCGGGGCGCGGGTACTGCTGCCGGTGACCGGGCCGCCCGGCCCGCTGGCGTGGGGGGAGTACACCGGCACCGCGAAGCTACGCCCGGCCCGTTATGGACTGCTCGAGCCCGTCGGCCCGGTGTTGCCCCCCGAGACCGTCGGCCGGGCCGGACTGATTCTGGTTCCGGCTCTGGCGGTGGACCGGCGCGGGGTTCGGCTGGGTCGCGGCGCCGGCTATTACGACCGCAGCCTGGCCGCGGCCTCCCCGTCCGCTCGGCTGGTGGCGGTGGTGCGCGACGACGAACTGGTCGAGCGCTTGCCGGAGGAACCGCACGATATCCGGATGGGCTGGACGCTCACCCCCCACGGCGGGCTGCGGCCGGTCTCCGCCTGTCGGGCCGGTCACGGTCACGACATTCGGGAATAGGGCGTCGACTAGCGACGTTGGCACTGTCGGCTGTAGAGTGCTAACTCGACGAGACCCGCCGGAGGATTCAGTGCCAACCTATTCTTACGCCTGCACCCAGTGCGACAACCGCTTCGATATCGTTCAGTCCTTCACCGACGAGGCGTTGACCGTGTGCTCCGAGTGCTCCGGGAAACTGCGCAAACTCTTCAACTCGGTGGGGATCGTTTTCAAGGGCAGCGGCTTCTACCGCACCGACAGCCGGACCGGTGCCGGCACCGCGAGTGAACCCGCCAAATCCGATAGCGGATCGAACGGCTCGACCACCAAGTCCGAGTCCACACCGGCCGGCACCACATCCACACCGGCCGCCTGATTCCGCGGACCGCGGCTCCGCCATCCACACCCCCGGAATTGTCCACAACCGGTCGTTCGCCTCGTCCGGCCTGCCGAGTTCGGCCATACGCTCGGCGTATGACTCGTGCACGCGCCCCTATCCGCCCGGGAGGACAACTCCGCTTTCGCCGCGCACTCGGCAACGGAGAAACCTGGCGCGACGCCTTCGCCAACCGACCGCCCTGGGCCGATGCGCTCCTGGTCCGCCGCCTGCTCGCCGCCGTGTTCGCCATGGCCGCCGTGGCACTGCTCCTCCGCGGTGATCCCGACGACGCCCGCGCCGCCGTCGTCGTCGCGAGCCGCGACCTCCCACCCGGCCATCTACTGGAATCGGCGGACCTGCGGATCGCCCACCATCCTTCCGCGCTGCTTCCCGAAGGCGCCGTTCACGACGCGGCACCGTTGAGCGGTGCGGTACTCACCGCGGCCCTGCGCGCCGGGGAAGTCGTTACCGATCTGCGGGTTGTCGGTCCACGCCTGGCCACGATCGCCGCGGGTACCGAGAACGCCCGAATCGTGCCGATCCGCTTGGCCGACAACGCGATCACCGATGTCCTACGCGCTGGTGACCGCGTGGATGTGGTGGCCGTCGAGGAAAGCGACGCCGCTCCGGCCAGAACACTGGCCACCGACGCGACGGTGGTGTTGGTCTCCGGATCACCGACCGAGCCGGGTCCGGGACGGGCGACCGAGCGGGTGATGCTCGTCGCCCTGGACTCCGCCCGTGCCACGGCCGTTGCCGCCGCCTCGCTGAGCACCGCCCTCACCGTGGTGCTCCATTGACGGGAGCGGGCCTGCCACAACAGGTGCGACAGGCCCGCTCCTCAGAGGACGTCGATCCGGCCGAGCGCCTCGTCGGCTCGGCCGAGTCGGATCAGCCGAGGCTGAAGGGCCGGCCCCACAGGGTCACGACCGACATGACATTGTCGGTCTCGACCTTGACCCGGACGAACGAACGCGCCTGGGCGTAGCCGGCGCAGCCGGACAGTCCGATGGTCTCGTCGGCCCAGGTCACGCTGCCGCTGGTTCCCTTGAACGCGTTGCGCCGCTCGTGTTTCTCGTTGCCGAAGTCGTCGGCTTCCTCGAGATCGAGTACGAAGAAGGACCTGGCCTGGCCGGGCCCGAGCGTCAGCTCGCCGCCGCTTTCGGCGCCGACCATCCCTTCGCCGCTCTCCCATTTGACATCACCGGAGACGCCGCCCTCGACTCCGCCACCGTCGATGTTGACCTGGCAGCCCACGACGTAGCCGGGGTAGATCTTGCCGCCCTTGGCGCCGTCGCCGGCCAGCTCGACCTGGGCGCTACCGGAGACCCAGGCGTTGCGGTGCACCGGAGTGGACCCCATGGACGGGTTGATGAGCGCGGACTCACCGACCATACGCACGGTCACCACGGTGCCATCGGACAGGGTCTTGACGATTTCGCCGCCGGGCAACGGGACGAAGGTGTCGGCGTGGGCCGCACCGGTGGAGCACAGGCCCAGCGCGACGGTGGCGGCGGCACCGACACCGGCCACGCGCGCGAGGTACTTACGGTTGAACATGACGTTTATGCCCCTCTGGGGTTGAATTCGCTACAGCGAGAGATGTGGTGGGTGAATTCGACCGGTATCGACCGTCAGCCGATGCTGAACGGCTGCCCGTAGAGGGTGGTCTTCGAGTAGTGGTCGCCGATGATTTCGACCACGGTGTAGGCACGCGCCTGGGCATAGCCGGCGCACCCCTGGATCTGGATCTCCGCGTCCTGGTACTCGACCGAATAGGTACCCGCCTTCGGGATGTCCTTGAATTCGATCTGGACGAACTCGACCTCGCCCGGGCCCAGATCCAGACCCACGGAGCCGCCGAGACCGCCGCCCTCGAGGTCGACACCGGCGGACAGGCCCAGACCGATCGCGTCATCACCGATACTCACCTGGCAGCCGACGATATAGCCGGTGCTCACCTGCGATATCCCGTGCGTAGAGGAGTTGTTGGTGCCGTCGGCACCGGTCGGACCGTTGTTCGGCCCCTCCTCGCCTTCCGGAGTGGCGGTGACATCGGCAACGGCGGTACCGGAGACCCAGACGACACGGCCCGCGCCATTGGCCGCCATGGACGGCGAGATCAGCGCGTGCTCACCGAGACGCTTCACGGTGACACCGGGGCCCACTTTTTCCCCGTCGGGCAGCGGTACGAAGGTATCCGCATCGGCGGCACCGGTGGAGAACAGTCCCATGGCCACGGCGGCAACAGCGCCGACGCCCAGAACGCGCGCGCCGCGACGCAGACCGGTGGTGCGGTTCTTGCTCATACTTCCCCTCATCAGGTTTCAGCAACACCCGGCATCGCAGCGATCGGCGCCGGGAGACCTATGAACAGGCTCCGTAAGCGTGGAGCACCGCCCTGTCCGGTAGATGAACCCGGATCCACACACTCGGTGAACACTGGAGTACCGTGCCGCTGCCCGGGAATGGCCATCACGTGTGGGAGAAGTGGCCGAAAGGTTACGCGAGTCGCGGAAATTCGCCATTCGCCGGCAGTTCGGTCCGGCTATAAAACAAGATCAGGGACCCATCGCGGACTGCGATGAGTCCCTGATCGAGAGGTACGGCAGTTAGCTCGGAGAATGCCGGACGGCACAACCGGGAAGCGGATACCCCGCCCGGTCATCGAACCCGACCAACGGGGTGATCAGCCCAGGCTGAACGGCTTTCCCCATAGCGTCACCCAGCCGATGACATTCTCCGTCTCCACCTCGACGCTGACGAAAGCGCGCGCCTGGGCATATCCCCCACAACCGGACAGACCGATGGTTTCGTCGACCCAGGTCACCGATCCACTGCTGCCGGAGAACCCGTTATTGGTGTTGTGCTCTTCGTTCCCATAGTCATCGGGCCCTTCGATATCGAGCACATAGAAGGTCTTCGCCTGACCAGGTCCGAGGGTCAGCGCGCCCCCACTCTCGGCGCCGACATTGGCCGTACCGTCTTCCCAGGCGGTCGCACCGGAGACACCGCCCGCGACACCGCCGCCATCGATATTGACCTGGCAGCCGACAACGTATCCCGGAAAGATCCTGCCGCCCGCATCGGCCCCGGTACCGGAGAGCTCCACCTGAGCGCTACCCGTGACCCAGGCATTGCGGTGCACCGGGGTGGCGCCCATGGACGGGTTGATGAGCGCGGACTCACCGACCAGCCGCACGGTCACCACCGTGCCGTCGGACAAGGTCTTGACAATCTCCCCGCCGGGCAGCGGGATGAAAGTATCGGCGTCGGCGGCTCCGGTGGAGAACAGCCCCATGGCGACCATTGCGGCAGCGCCGATTCCGGCGAAACGCGCCAGATACTGACGTGTGGACATGATTCACCCTTCGATGGGTAGGCTCGCACGCGCGAGAAGGGTTGGTGTTCGTTCGATTCGACGACAGCGTCCGTCGCGGATGACGCTCCGCGTGATCAGCCGATGCTGAACGGCTGCCCGTACAAGGTGACCTTCGAATAGTGATCGCCGATGATCTCCACCACGGTGTAGGCACGCGCCTGGGCGTAGCCTGCACAACCCTGGATCTCGATCTCGGCATCCTGGTATTCGACCGAGTATCGGCCGGGTTTCAGGATGTCCTTATAGTCGATCTGGACGAACTTGACCTCACCCGGGCCCAGGTTCAGGCCCACCGAACCGCCGAGGCCGCCGGCCTCGAGGTCGAGGGCGGCCGACAGGCCCAGGCCGATCGCGTCATCACCGATACTCACCTGGCAGCCGACGATATAGCCGGTGTTCACCTGCGAGGCGCCATGCGTGGAGGAGTTGTTGGTGCCGTCGGCACCGGTCGGGCCATTGTTCGGGCCCACTTCACCCTCGGGTGTCACGGTGACATCGGCGGTCACGTTACCGGAGACCCACACCACCCGGCCCGCCCCGTTGGCCGCCATGGACGGTGAGATCAGCGCCCTCTCGCCGGTACGGGTGACGGTCACCCCTGGGCCGGCTTTCTGACCATCCGGTAGTGGAACAAAGGTGTCGGCATTCGCCGCACCGGTCGAGAGCAACCCGACCGCGACGGCGGCAGCCGCGCCTACGCCGGTGATCCGGCTTCCACGACGCAGTCCATTGCTGCGTTTCTCGCGCATGTTTTCCCTCATCATCTTGTACAAACAGTGCCGACCCACGGACGGTCGAGCCATCTCAAGGTAGTTCCGACAAGTCACCTGTCTGTTGCCTCCAAGGAACCGATGCCGGCACGGCGTATCCGGGTGTTCATCCCCGAACCGAGTCGACGACCCAGCGCACGGGGAACCGATTCGTCCTCCTGCGGCGATTACGCGCCACGGACGACGAAGACGGTGGTGTACAGCGTTGATCGAGTGGAACCAAAAGCAATGTGGAACGTAGAGCACGCGAACCCCTCAGTGCACCAACAGTTCTCACGACACCTGGCTCCAGATCCCTTCTACGGCTCCGCTCGGCCGGACCCCTGGGGGTTGTACTCGCCGGGTATCCGGTGATGTGTCTGCATGGGTTCCTCCACACCAACGAAGATGGAAATCGTTTTCGACAATGCCGACCCAACACTGTAGCGTGCAGCATCGGTAATTGAAAATCATTGCCGACAGAAGCCAGGTGGCCGATCCGTCTCGCGGTGGTGAAGCGACCGAGCTCGGAAGGAGAGGTAGTGAAGGCAGGAATCCACCCCGACTACCACCCGGTGGTGTTCGAGGACTCGAGCACCGGCAAACAGTTCCTGACCAGGTCGACCGCCACAAGCGCGCGGACCGTGCAATGGTCGGACGGCAATACCTATCCACTGCTGGTGGTCGACGTCACCGCCGATTCCCACCCGTTCTGGACCGGCGCGAACCGGGTACTGGACACCCAGGGCCGAGTGGAGAAGTTCGAACGCAAATACGGTAGGCGGACGCGCGGCGCGCGGGCCGGACGGGACGGTTGAGATGGCGGTACCGAAGCGGAGGATGTCGCGGTCGAACACCCGCAGCAGGCGCGCGAACTGGAAGGCGACAGCACCGGATCTGGTATCGGTCCAGGTCGGCGGCGCGGTGCGCCAGATACCGCGCCGACTGGTACAGGCCGTCCGCCACGGACTCATCGATCCGGAACGTCTCTGACGGATATCGGTGGTACGACTCCGGCGCACCACCGATATCGACGCAAGCGGGCTAACGTATCACACTGTTGCCGAATGCCTTCACCTCATGTCATGTCCCCTGGACACGAAAACGACTGCGAAAGAGGGCGTTCGGTGGTGCGCAGGGCCTCAATCGAGATTGATAGCAACTACTCGGCTATCGAATTCGATGAATTTTGCGAGGAGATGGGCGAGATAGCGATTGCACTATATTTGCCCCATGGATGCGCGGCACTCCACCACTGCCGTATACAGGGATAGAAAATTTTGCCGCTTCGGCCTTTTCATTGATGTCGACCGGCTATCCTCGTGCGTGAGGGCGGGTCTCCCGGAGACGGGAGACCCGCTCATCGCCACTTTCGGGGCAGTTCAGCGCAGCGCTTCGGCCACGGAGACCGGGCGTTTCCCGGGCAGCGGCCCGGTCGGCCAGGGATCCCGCTGCACGGTGGTGCCACCGCTTTGACCCGAATCACCGGTGTCGGCATCGTCTTTCGCCTCGGGGTCCTTTTTCGCCCTGGATTTCTTCTTCGCACGCTTCACGACCGCCGCGGTCGCGGCGGCCATTTCGGCGTCCCGGCGATCCGGCGCCACCAGTACGGCGGTGATCGGCCCGGCCAACGACAGCAGGCCCACGACGAACGCCGGGAACGCGAAGCCGAACAGCTCTTGCCCATGCGGCGAGTCGGGCGACCCGTCCACAATGAAATCCAGGCTCGCGACACCGAGGTGGTAGAACGCGGCCACGCCCAGCCCGAACGCCAGGATCGTGCCGATACGAGCCAAGGGGAACCGAAACACCTGGAACAACCACAGGCACAGCGAGAAGGCGAACGTGCCCACAACGGTCGCCAGGGCGAACAGCCAGAGACTCACCTCGACCGAGCCATGGAAATCCACCGAGTCCAGCATCTGATACAGCATGACGGCCATGCACACGCCGAACGCCGCCGCGCCGCCGATCATTCGCGGCAGCCGAAACTCCCGCCCGGCGATCATCACCGCGACGAACACCGCCAGCACGGCGACCCACCCTGAGGTGATCAACTTCCCCGAGTCGTAGCGCAGCGCGTCCCTGCCCGGCAGCGACAGCCCGAGCAGCGACACCACACCGGCCAGCCAGATACCCACACCACCGATCGCCACCGCGGCGGCGGCCACCCAGACCGGGCGGAACCGAATCGACCGCCGCGCATTCACCCCACACGACAAACCGACCGCCATACCGACCACCGAGACGCCGAACGCCAGGCCGGGCAGCCAGTACCCCATCGTGAACAGTTCGACGCTCACCTCACTCGCGGCCGTCAGCCGCTGGGTGTCAACCATGCTGGGTGACCTTTCCGAACTCCGCTTCCTGTAGCCGGGAAATCGCGTACTCGGTGACCGCGGCCAGTGTCTGCCGTACCTCCATCGCATTACGCGCATCGATATCGACGATCGGCACACCCTCCCGCACCGCCAGTGCCTGCCGTAGCTCCGCCATAGGGAACCGCGGTGCGCCCGGGAACCGGTTGACCGCCACCAGGAACGGCAGCTGCCGCGCCTCGAAGAAATCCACCACCGCGAAACTGTCCTCCAGCCTGCGGGTATCGATCAGCACCACGGCGCCGATGGCACCGCGGACCAGGTCGTCCCACATGAACCAGAACCGGCGCTGCCCGGGGGTGCCGAACAGATAGAGCGTCAGATTGCCCGGCAGGATGATCCGCCCGAAATCCATGGCGACCGTGGTGGTCGTCTTGTCCGGAGTGTCGGCGAGATCGTCGACACCATCGGAAAAACTGGTCACCATGGCCTCGGTGCGCAAGGGGACGATCTCGGAAACCGCACCCACGAAAGTGGTCTTGCCCGCCCCGAAACCACCGGCGACGACGATCTTGGTCGAGGCAGGGCACTCGTCGTCATGGGTCGCGGAGACGGCATCGGCGTTCCTATAGGGCACGGAGTCCACGCAATGTCCTCTCCATCAGGGAACGGCGTTCGTCGTAGCTCGTCTTCTCGCTCATGGTCGAATGCACGCGCAGGTTTCCGTCCACGACGAGATCGCCGATGACCACGCGGACCATACCGAGCGAACGGTCCAGGTGCGCAGCGATTTCGGCGACCGACAACCGGTGTACGGCGAGTCGGAGGATCTCCATGCGGATATCACCGGCGCCATGGTCGAAATGGGCGTGATAGGAAATCGTCTCGACGACCGCCTCCATGGGCAGATCGACGGCGGGTTCCGTACGGCCGGATGTCAGGGCGTACGGACGGACACGATTGGCGGGACGATTCTGTGGCCCGTAGCCGTAGTTGGACATGACCTACTCAAACGGTGGAACGGGCAGTCGCGCTGACCACTGAGCCGACACGATCGACCAATAACGCCATCTCGTAGCCGATACGACCGATATCGTGCTGTTTGTTGGCCAGTACGGCCAGGTGCGAGCCATTGCCCACACTCATCACCAATAGGTATCCGCGCTGCATCTCCACAATGGACTGCATCACCTTGCCGCCGTCGAAAAGCTGGGCGGCACCGCTCGAGAGGCTCGCCAGCCCGGCGGTGACGGCCGCGAGCTGCTCGGCCCGGTCCTCGGGCAGGTGCGGACTGGTGGCCTGCAGAAGGCCGTCCGCGGAGACCAGGACGGTGTGGGAAACACCGGGGACCTCCCGGGTGAAGCGGGCCACCAGCCAGTTCAGATTCTCGTCCGTGCCGCTCTTCGGGTTGGTCATGCAAGCCCTCCGTCGTTGTTCTGTGCATTGGCCCGTCCACTGCGGACGCCACTGAGATGTCTGGTCAGGCTGTTCCGGATCTCCTCCGGATTACGTGGGGCATCTTCTTCGACAGGTGCCAGACCACCGGGTACCAGCTGTGCGCCCGGTTGACGGATCGGCAGGCCGCTGACAGTTCGGGAGGTGGGGGTCGGCGTAGCGGCGTCTTCGGCGGCAAGCCAGCCGTCGTCCCCGGGAGACGACCAGCTTCGGTTGGGTGTATCCGTAGCAGCGGGCTCGACCAACCACTCCGACACCATGCGCTGGTAGATCGGGGTGGGGGACTCGCCGGTCACCGGTTGCAGACGGTTGGCACCGGTGGTTGTCGGGTTCGGCCCGGGCGGCTTGCGTTCCACGCCGGTATTCGGTTCGTTGCGGTCGAATCCGGAACGCCGGGTCGATGGACCAGGTGTCGCGGCGGACGGCGCGGTCCGGGACGGCAACGACCATTCGGACCGCGGAGTCGATGTAGTCATCCCCGCGCGGCCGGTATCGGGTTCGGCTTCCGGTTCGAAGGTCGGGGCCGGATAGGACTGTGTCTTATAGGCCTCCGACCACAAGCCGGTCGGCTCTTCCGGATCCTCGTCGAACGATTCGCCGGTCCCCACCGTGGTATCGGACCCGCCGAACGCCGAAAACGCCGGCGAATCCGAGTCCGGACGCCGGCGGATCGGCAGGCCGGAACCGTTCTGAAACGCACTTCCGGTGCCGGCCGTCCCATACCCGTCTCGAGCGAGGGGGCCACCCGTGGCCTCGGACCGCGCCCCGCCCGTGAGGGGGGAATCGGCGGGCCGATTCCCCGGCGACAGCCCGAACGACGCGGCCGGTTCCGGTGTCTCGGTACTCCGGTTTGCCGGCCGACGCTGCGGCAGAGCGAACTCGCCGGTGCCGAACGCGGATCTGTCCGGTCCCGATCCCACCAACGTGGGACGGTCCGCCCGGAAGGATTCGCTGTGGGGCAGCAGCGGTTCGGTGAAACGCGCCGGCTGCGCCGGTGGCCGGGACGTCGACCCGGGCGGATCGGGTACGAGCGCCAGCGCGCGCTGTGCCGCCGCGGGGAGTTCGAACGCCGCGCCGAGCGCACTGCCGGGCGTGGGCGGCGGACCGCCGGCCGCGCCGTCCTCATCGGGGGCCACCAGCGCACCCGGCAGATGGACGGTCGCGGTGATACCGGGCTGCTGCACCATGATGGATGTGCGCCGCAACCCGACCGTGATGGAGTGTCGTTTCGCCAACCGGCCGACGACGAACAGGCCCATGCGGCGGGCGGTTTCGATATCGATCTGCCCGCCGGAGGCCAGTCGGGCATTGGTGGCCTGGAGGTCCTCGGCCGACATGCCGAGACCGCGGTCGGTGACCTCGATCAGGTAGCCGCCGTCCACCGCACGCGAAACCGTCACGGCCACCGGGGCGGTCGGCGGCGAATAGCGCAGCGCGTTATCGATCAGCTCGGCCAACAGATGCTCGATATCGACCGCGACCTCCCCGGCGACGACGCCGTCGGGCACATTGCCGATCTCGACGCGCTGATAGTCCTCGACCTGGGAAACCGCGGACCAGAGCATATCCGTCAGCGGTACCGGGGCCAGCGCACCGCGACGCAGCGCGGTGCCGGCGAGCACCAGCAGATTGTCGCCGTTGCGGCGCATACGGGTGGCCAGATGGTCGAGCCGGAACAGGCTCTGCAACCGTCCGGGGTTGTCCTCGTCGTGTTCGAGTTCCTCGATCAGCGCCAGCTGCTGCTCCACCAGGGTCTGGCTGCGCCGGGACAGGGTTTCGAACATATTGCCGATCTGCAGGCGCAGCCGGGCCTGTTCGGCCGCCAGCTCGAGCGCCTGCTCGTGGATCTCGTCGACCGCGCGGGCCAGCTGGCCGATCTCGTCGTCACCCTGGACGTCGACCGGCTCGACCTCGGGGGTGGCGCCGCCGCTTCGCACCACGGCGAGTTCGTTGGGCAGCTTCACATGCGCGACCTCGAGCGCGTCGCGGCGCAGGCGGCGCACCGGGACGACCAGGGTACGGGCCACCGACAACGCCAGCGCCAGACCGGCCAACAGTACCGCGATGACCAGCGCGGCCTCGCGCAGCGCGCTGTTGCGGGCCGCGATGGTGCTGTTGTATAGGGAGACGTCGATGAGCTGCGCCAGGTGGTCGGTCGTGGCGTTGTAGGTGTCGGTGCTGATCCGCAGGGAGTCCCGCACGGCCGGATCACTCGCCGGGTCGGGGGTGTTCTGACCGAAGGCCGCCAGGCGGGTCTGCACGGCGTCGAGCAGCGTGCGCGTGTTCTCCGAGACGTCCGGCCGGATCTGCCCGTACTGGAAGACCATTGTCAGCTCGGCGCCGCCGGCGGTCAGCACCCGGGCCCGCATGGTCGGATTGCTCGCGGCGTCAGGGGAATTGATCACCATCTGCTGGGCGATCAACTGCCGGCGCGCGTTCCGGAGCGTGGTCAGCTGTTGGAAGTAGCGCTGGATGTCGAGGTCTTCGACCGTGGGCGACAGTGCCAGCGCATTGCCCAGGCGCACCGCGATCTCGTCGGCGTGGTCGCCTACCATGGCGGGCGAGCCGTTGCGCAGGCTGTTGCGCATGGTGGTGCCGAGTGCCACGGCGGCGGCGATCTCGGTGTTCACCTCATCGCGGACCTCGGCTTCGCCCAGAGCGTTCTCCAGATCGGCGAGCGCGGAGTTGAATGCGGTGAGCGCGGCATCGGTCTGCGGGTTCGCCGCGGCGGTCCGGGCGGCGGCCGAGGCGAGGGCAAACTGTTCGGTGGCGGTACCGTAGCGAACGAGGGGCCCGAGGATCTCGGCCTGCTCGGTGGCGGCGCCGAGCATCTCGAGGGCGCGCAGTTCGTTGTTGATACGCAGGACCGCGAACACGGTGGCCAACAGGACGGGCAGCACGAGAACAATGCCGACCTTGCGGGTAACCGACCAGTTGGACAGATCGAATTGCCAGGATCGCGGTGCTTCCATCCGTCTCTGTCGCCTCCGCATCACGAACGACCTCGTGGGGCGGTTGCTGTTCGCGTCTACGGTTCCAACCGCACGGAACCAACCGGAGGTCTGCTTTTTACCGCTCGGAACATACCGCGCATAGTGCATAACGGCAATCGCTGACCTAATCCTTTTTATCCTTGAAAATAGTCGGCCAGAACATCTTTCGAGACCCGAGCGGTTCTTCGCGTGCATACTCCGGTAAACAATGAAAGAACCAGGTCACAGCCGATATCAGTGGTATACGCAAAGGAGCGGACGCCGATGTTTCACACTCCTCTCAGATGGCTCTCAGTCGATACGTTCAAACTGGAAGCATGCGCATTCTGGTAGTCGACGACGATCGTGCCGTGCGGGAATCGTTACGCCGATCGCTGACCTTCAACGGCTACACCGTCGACCTGGCCGTGGACGGTATCGACGCATTGGAGAAGGCCACCGGTCAGCGACCGGACGCGCTCGTCCTGGATGTGATGATGCCGCGGCTGGACGGTCTCGAGGTGTGCCGTCGGTTGCGCAGCACCGGTGACGACCTGCCGATCCTGGTTCTCACCGCCCGCGACTCGGTATCCGAACGCGTCGCCGGACTCGACGCCGGCGCCGACGACTACCTGCCGAAACCGTTCGCGCTGGAGGAACTGCTCGCGCGGCTGCGCGCGCTGCTGCGCCGCCGGGCCGCGGGCCCCGACGAGGACTCCGAAGCCATGCGGTTCGCCGATCTGTCGCTGGACCCGGTCACCCGGGAGGTGTCCCGGGGAGCGCGGGCGATCTCGCTGACCCGCACCGAGTTCTCGCTGTTGGAAATGCTGACGGCGAATCCGCGGCGGGTACTCACCCGAGGACGCATCCTGGAGGAGGTCTGGGGCTACGACTTCCCCACCTCCGGTAACGCGCTGGAGGTCTATATCGGCTACCTCCGCCGCAAAACCGAGGCCGACGGCGAACCCCGACTCATCCACACCGTGCGCGGTGTCGGCTACGTCCTGCGCGAAACCCCACCGTAAGCTGCGTCCGCGATGGCACGTACCCCCCGCACCTCGGCGAAACGGCCTGCCCGGACCGCTCGACCGACCGTTGCCACCCTCGGCCGTCCATGGCCGGACGAACCCGCGCCGATGCGCCCGCCGACCCCACTCACCCGCACCGTCTCCCTGCGGTGGCGGGTGACGCTGCTGGCCGCCTCCGTGGTCGCCATCGCGGTCGCGGTCACCTCCATCGCCGCCTACGCCATGGTCGCGCGGGCCCTCTACAACGCGGTGGACGCCCAGTTACGAGCCCGCTCCGCCACCATGATCAGCGGCGATATCGACAATATGGCCTTCCAGTCGCTCGGGGTGGCGACCC
Organism: Nocardia brevicatena NBRC 12119; assembly: GCF_000308495.1. GTDB lineage: Bacteria > Actinomycetota > Actinomycetes > Mycobacteriales > Mycobacteriaceae > Nocardia > Nocardia brevicatena. The sequence goes on from NZ_BAFU01000073.1 coordinate 76,876, forward strand.
TGTTCTCGAACGATATCGGCGTCGCCCTGATCTATCCCTTCTCGGTCTCCTCCCCAGAGGCGACCGAACCCGGCAGCCTGCCGGTGTACATGCCGCCGCAGCCGACCAAACCGCCGATCGGAACCGAGGAGATCGAGGTCGCCGAGGGCGAACGCGCGTGGTCCCTGCGCACCTACAACAACCAGCGGGTACTGGCCCGGCGCATGGACTCCGGTGTCACCCTCGTGATCTCCCAGCGCCTGGAACCCACCCGCGAGGTACTCGACCGACTGGCCTGGCTGCTGTTCGTGGTCGGCGGCTGCGGTGTCGTCCTCGCCGCCGCGGCCGGCACCGCCGTGGGCCGAACCGGACTGCGCCCTATCGCGCGACTCACCGCCGCCACCGAGCGAATCGCGCGCACCGACGACCTGACCCCCATCCCGGTCACCGGCGACGACGAACTCGCCCGGCTCACCGAAAGCTTCAACACCATGTTGCGCGCGCTCGCCGAATCCCGAGACCGCCAGCGGCGGCTGGTGGCCGATGCCGGACACGAACTGCGCACTCCGCTGACCTCGCTGCGCACCAATATGGAACTGCTCATCGCCTCGAGCCGCCCGGGCGCCCCGAATATCCCCGCCGAGGACATGGCCGAACTGCGCTCGGATGTGATGGCCCAGATCGAGGAACTGTCGAATCTGGTCGGCGACCTCGTGGACCTGGCCCGGGAAGACGCGCCGGAAAGTGTCTATGAGCGCGTGGACCTGGGCGAGGTGACCGAACGGGCGCTGGAACGCGCGCGACGGCGCGGCTCGGTCGAGTTCGCCGCCGAACTGCGGCCCTGGTTCGTCTACGGGCAGGAAGCGGCCCTGGAACGAGCGGTCCTCAATGTGCTCGACAATGCCGCAAAATGGAGTCCCCCCGGAGAGCAGGTGCGGGTGGCCATGGTCGAAACAGGACGCGGCCTGCTGGAATTGTCGGTCGACGACGCGGGCCCCGGTATCCCGCCTCCCGAGCGCGAACTGGTCTTCGAGCGTTTCTACCGCACCACGGCCTCCCGCTCCATGCCGGGCTCCGGCCTGGGACTGGCGATCGTGAAACAGGTCGTCATCAAACACGGCGGCACCATCGCCATCGACACCTCGGAGCGCGGTGGCGCACTGATCCGTATCGTGCTGCCCGGCGAGAGCGGGACACCGTCGGAGCCACCTGCCTAGCCGCCCACCCGCGGGAGCTCCCCTCGGCATATGAACTTTCCGGGGTGACCCGTACTCGGTTGGCCCTGCTCGGCCACCCCGTCTGTGTGTTTCTCGCGGGATCGCAAAAGTTACGGACATATCTTTTCGGACATATCCCCAAGGGTGGGAGCATAAATAATTGATTAGAGCACGGTGGAAGGAGGAGCTCGCGTGAGCTTTCCTAGATCAGCCGTGGCAATGGGGGTGAGTTTCGCCGCGCCCATGCTGGGCAACATGCTGCTACCGGGTGTGCGGGTGTGGGTGGCCTGGTCGGCGGTGCACTGGGCGGTGGCTTTGCGGCCTGGATGGAGGGCGGCGATTTCGGGGACATCATGATCGGTGCCGGCACCGGGTTCGGCGGCGGTCTCCTCGGCGCCGGCGTGTCGAAGCTTCTCAGCTCCGGCGCACGTATGCTGGCCAGGTCGGGGGCCGACGATGCCATCCAAGCCGCGGCCCGCCGGGCAGGCAACGAGACGGTCCGGGAACGGGGATCTCCGGCGCTGGGGCGTAACGAACCGCTCGTGGACGTGGATCAGCGCCTCTATCGCATGGCCAGAAACAGCGCGCTGGACCGCAGGACGGCAGGCACCTTCGAAGACCGGATGTCCAGGTTTTTCTCCGGCGCGGGCCGACGGAACGACGTTTGGGGGCGGCCGCCAGGCCTGCTGCACTACCGCAACTTCGGGCAGACCGCACTGATCTCGACCTTTTCGGCAGGTGCCGCCGCCCACTACCGCATCCCCCCGGGCGGAACCTGGGTCGGCGGGCATGTCAAGGTCATGGGTCAGGGGCCCTTCAAGGCCCACCCCCCGGACGGTGGATTCCTCTACCAGCCCGAGGACCTGTCCGAGGGGATAAAACGCTGGTACGGGGCGGGACCGCCCTATGTGTCGCTGGCGACCGCGCTCGCGGAGACATGGGAAAGTTTCGGCAACGGCGATCCCGCTAAAAGGCGTGTCACTGTGCTCCCCGGGGTGTCGGCAGGAGACAGTGCGCGCAGCAACATGGACGAGTACAACAAGGCTGCCGCCAGACTGCGTAAGGCCGCGGACCGTTTCTACAATATCGAAAGCCGTGTGCTCGAAAAGGTCTCGGCTACCGCCGAGGCCACCAAGGAGGGCCGAAAGCGGATTGCCGATTTGATCGATGCCATCAACGACGCCGCACCGGACGCTGCTGGAGACGAAAACTTCGTCGCGATGGTGGCCAAGGCATTGGAGCAGGTCAAAGACATCACCACCGACGCGACGAACCAGAACGAGGAAAACGCTCGAGAGATAGACCAGGATACCGATACCACCAAGGGTCCCGGTTCGGAAGGTGGCAAAAATACACCGGGCGAAAAAGACACCGACACAGCAGACGACAAGAACCCGAAAAAACCCGGCGACAAGGACGACGACTCGAAAAAACCCGGCGACAAGGACGACTCGAAAACCCAAGACACCACACCAAAGCCCCAGGACACCACACCAAAGCCCCAGGACACAACCCCGAAACCGCAAGAGATCACCCCGAAACCCCAGGACACCACACCGCCGAGGTCGGATATCTCGCCCACACCCTCGCCCTCGCCGGGCCCGTCGCCGTCGCCGGCGCCGTCGAGCCCGTCACCCGCTCCGAGGACCCCGGGTTTCGATCCGACGATGATGATGCTGCCGATGATGATGTCGCAGATGGCCAACAAGACCCCGCACGACCGGACCCCCCGCGATCGAGGCGAGGACCGGCCATCGGAGCGCCGAGGGCGCTCCACCCCATGGACCGCCACCCCGCAGAACTCGCCCGCACCACCCGCCGCAACCAACCAACCCGCACCCACGGCGACCCAACCCGCGACCAACACCCCGGCCGAACCGCCACGAGGCGCGACCGCCACACCCCCAGCGGGCACGCCGCCCCCCGGACGAACCCCGGATCCGGACGGAACCCTCGAGTACCCCTTCCCCGACGGACGCAAGCAACGTGTCTCGCACGTGGTCGCACAAGCGCTGGACGCGGCGTTCGCCGACAAGGAAGGCACCGACGCCAAGGCCGCCTACACCAGGACACCCGCCCAATGGACCGACGACCACGACGCCGGAACCCGCATCGACCCCTACCAGTTGGCAACCGGCGACATCGCCACCTGGGCCGACCGCACCGCGATCACGGTGGTGTTCGGCACCGGCGACAGCGGCACCCTGGAGGTCGTATCCAACGGCGCGCTGACCCCGTTCACCGCCCGAATGCACGACAAACACGGCGACTTCGGCCTCTTCGCCGGATTCATCCACCCCCGACACGTCGAACCGGTCGCGACACAGGGAACCGAAACCGCCGTCCCCGACCCCCAAACGGGCATCCCGGTGTAAACCCTGCCCACACGCACACCGCACCGCGGACGCCGCCGCACGAGGCTTGCATACGGCTTCGAGTTCCCGGCACGATGTTCCAGGCGAGACCACCGTGCCGCGGCGGACCGCGCCGATGCCGTCGAACAGCGACAAAGCCTGCGGATCGCCTCCTGCCCGTGTACTCGCGACACTTCCGCCGCCGGACGCGCGGTTCGGTGTCCGACTACGCTGAACAGCGGTGGGTGATCGGTACCCAATCGCGATCCGCGCGCCCGGGGCGATCGACGCGAATCGTGATACGCAGAAAACTGAAAGCGCGGTCTCAGTCCGCTCTCAGTCGTCGCCGCCAGGCTGGGCGACAGATGTGCGAAGGAACGAGAAAGCCATGACCGAGGATTTCACCCACCGGCCGAAGCCGCCCGAGCAGGACCCGGCGCCATCCTCCCCTGGACATCCCCAGGGGGCGTATCCGCAGATGAGTCCGGGTTACCCTCCGATGGGTCCGCCGCCCGGACCGCCCCAGCGGCCGATACGCGCCGGCCTGATCGCGGGCGCGGTGGCGCTCGCGCTGGTGAGCGGCGGGGTCGGCGGTACGGTCGGCGCGCTGGTCGCCGGTTCCGACAACGGGTCGGGAAGCCGGGCCCCGATCGTCAACGCGCTGGACTCACCGCAGCCGAAGATCGACAACACCGCTATCGCCCCCGCGGGCTCGGTGCAGGCCGTCGCGCAGAAAGTGCTGCCCTCGGTGGTGATGATCGAGGTGGCCAGCAAACGGGCACAGGGGGAGGGCTCCGGCGTGATCCTGTCCTCCGATGGTCTGATCCTGACCAACAACCACGTCGCCTCCGGTGGCGGTCCGAATGCCGAGATGCGGGTCTCCTTCGCCGACGGGAGCACCGCGCCGGCAACCCTGGTGGCCGCCGATCCGGTATCCGATCTGGCGGTCGTCAAGACGTCGGGCCGCACCGATCTGACCCCGATCGAGTTGGGTAGTTCGGCCGGGCTGCAGGTCGGCCAGCCGGTTGTCGCCGTCGGGTCGCCGCTCGGTCTGGAGGGCACGGTGACCACCGGGATCGTCTCTGCGCTCAACCGGCCGGTGTCCACCACCGGCGAGGGCGGCAACGATCCGACGGTGCCCAACCCGGTGATCGATGCGATCCAGACCGATGCCGCGATCAACCCGGGTAATTCCGGCGGGGCCCTGGTGGACGGCCAAGGCCGGCTGGTGGGTATCAATACCGCGATCGCCACTCTCGGCGACACCGGACTCGGCGGGCAGCAGAGCGGTTCCATCGGTCTCGGCTTCGCGATCCCGGTCGACCAGGCACGCCGCGTCGCCGACGAACTGATCCACACCGGCCGCGCCACCTACGCCCAGATCGGCATGACCGTTCAACGCGATGAGACGATCAACGGGGCCCGGGTGCTCGATATCGCCCCCGACGGCCCGGCCGCCGCCGCGGGAATTCCGCGCGGCGTCATAGTGACCAGGCTCGACGATCGCACCATCAGTTCCGGCGACGGGCTCGTCGCGGCGGTGCGCTCCCGGACGCCCGGAGACAAGGTGAAGGTTACCTATACCGACGAACGCGGCGGCAACAGCAAAACGGTCGAGGTGACTCTCGCCGCCGCACCTGTGGAAGGAGGCCGCTGATGCAGTTGGTAACCGGGGACTGGGAACCCACGCTGCCCACGGACGCTACGGTGAGCACTATGGAAATCGATGCTCCCGTGGCGGGGCGGGCACTGGTCGTGGTCGTCGACGATCGAACGGCACATGGTGGCGAGGATTCCCTCGGCCCGTTGGTCACCGAACTGCTCACCGAGGCCGGATTCCTGGTGGACGCGTCGGTGTCGGTGGAGGCCGACGAGGTGGCGATCCGCAACGCGCTCAATACGGCGGTGATCGGCGGTGTCGATCTGGTGATCTCGGTCGGCGGCACCGGGATGTCCCCGCGCGATGTCACACCGGAGGCCACCTCCCAGGTGCTGGACCGGGAACTGCCCGGTATCAGCGAGGCGCTGCGCTCTTCCGGGCGAGTGGCCGGTTCACTGGACGCCGGGCTGTCGCGCGGTCTGGCCGGTATCTCCGGCAGCACCCTGGTGGTGAACCTGCCGGGTACCCGGGCCGCGATCCGCGACGGTATGGCCACGCTGGGACCGCTCGCCAGCCGCGTGATCGGTGAACTGTCCGGTCTGATGGAATGACATCCGGCAACGATTCACCCGAGGTTCCCCGTCCACCTCGGACGGGGAACCGGGCACGGCTGGACCGTGTCTTCGGCGATGTCCTGCCGTCCGCGACCCATGACGAACGGGATGACGACACCCCCTCCCGGCGGGCCGATTCCGAGGAATGGCTGCGTTCCCAGGTTCCGCCGCACCACGGCGGGACCGGTTAGGCGAGCCGCGCCCACCGTCCATCGGCCTGCGCCGAACCGCCTATCGGGTCCGTTCCCCCGGATCACCGCCGCATCCCTCGGCCGTTGTCGACGGGTGCGGTTCGTCGGCCTCGCAGGGATCGGCATGCCATTCCCCGAAAGGGTCGTTCCACAGCGCCACTCGTTCGGGCGCGCGCTCGACCAACCGCAGCTCGTCGTCGTCGACGAGCGCCCAGTGCAGGGCGCGCCGGATCTCGTCGGGGTCGGCGTCGTGCACCAGGACCACCATCGAGATATCGCGGTCACCGAACCGGTGGTCCCAGCCCACCGCCGCCATGGCCGACCGCTCCGGGTCGACCTCGGCGTATTCCTCGGCGGACATCGCGGCCAGCCAACGACCCGCTCCGCCGATACGCAGCCCACCACCGGCCGATTCCAGCCACACCACCTCGTCCGGTTGGGTCGCCAACCAGAGCCGACCGCGCGCGGTGACCACGCCTTCGAACAGGATATCGAGCGCGTCGTGCAGCCGCTGGGGATGGAATGGTCGGCGGGCCGCGAATTCGATCAACTCGACGCCGCGGTCGCGTCCCAGGGATGGCCGACCGCGCAGCAGCGGCGCGTGCGCGTCGAAGGCCCGACCGCGGCGGGAGTCCGCCGGTATCCGCGCCGACAGCGCCTCGATATCCGCGGAATCCACCACGGGGACCGTGCCGGTCCACAACGTGGGGGCGGTGGGAACCAGCCGGGACAGGATCGCCCCGAGCCGGGCGCGGTCGTCTAGGTCGACCTCGTCGCTGCCGGCGATCACCAGGGCATCGGCGAAGTCCACTTGGCCCACGGCGAGCTGCGCCACGGTGCGATCATCGTCGGCCCGGGCTCGGCCGCGCTCGGCCAGGGTTTCCTCACTTGTCGCGTCGGCAAGCCAGGTCCGGGCATCGACGCAGGTCAACACCGAGTCCACGCGCACATCCCGGGCCGCGGGGCCGTCGACCCGGCCCACTACGCCGGCCACGACGATATCCGCGATGGCCCGACAGACCGCCTCGGCCTCGAATGCCGGGTCCAGTGCCAACACGATGCGTCGCACCGAATCGCGGGCGGCCAACCTGCACAGCAGTGGCAGCAGGTCGGCCCGCAGGGTGCAGGAGACGCAGCCGTGGGCGAGTTCGAGCACCACGGTGAGCACTGCGTCGCCGTCGGTCACGGTGCGCCGGACGACACCTTCGCCCACGTCGGCGAGGTCGTGCCGGACCACAACGGTCCCCGCGGAGGCCCCGAGCGCGGCGGACACCTGCCCTACGGCATCGGTTCCGTCGCCGTGGAGTCCGGCGACCAGCACGACGGGTGTGCGTCGGTCCTGCTCCTGTGACAGCCGGGCGGGATCGGTCACCTCAACCCTTTCGGTAATGATTTTCAATACGGCCCGCTCCACGGTACAGTGCCCGAATACTGTTGTCGAAAACGATTGTCATCTTCCAAAATCTCCGGAGGGAGCCCGCATGTCGGCGTACTGCCAGGTCACCGGCCGTAAACCCGGTTTCGGCAAAACCGTCTCGCATTCCCACAAGCGGACCAACCGGCGCTGGAACCCGAATATCCAGCGCAAGACCTACTACCTGCCCAGTGAGCACCGCCGGATCACCCTCACCGTGTCGGCCAAGGGCATCAAAACCATCGACCGCGACGGAATCGAGGCCGTAGTGGCCCGTATCCGGGCGCGCGGCGAACGAGTCTGAACGGAGCACCACGATGGCATCGAAATCGACCGACATCCGTCCGGTGATCAAACTGAAGTCCACCGCGGGCACCGGTTACACCTACGTCACCAGGAAGAATCGCCGCAACGATCCAGACCGGATGGTGCTGCGCAAATACGACCCTGTAGCGCGCAAACACGTGGACTTCCGAGAGGAACGCTGATGGCCAAGAAGTCGAAGATCGCCCGCAACGAACAGCGCAGGGTGATCGTCGCCCGCTACGCCGAGCGCCGAGCCGAGCTGAAAGAACTCATCCGCAATCCGCGCACCCCCGAAGACCGGCGGACGGCGGCCCTGTCCGCTATGCAGCGACTGCCCCGAGATGCCAGTCCGGTACGATTGCGCAATCGGGATGCCGCCGATGGGCGACCGCGCGGCAACCTCCGGAAGTTCGGTCTCTCTCGTGTGCGTGTGCGCGAGATGGCCCACCGGGGCGAGTTACCCGGTGTGCACAAATCGAGCTGGTAGCCCTCATCGAACTCGTCAGAAGGAACCGTCATATGGCAGTCAAACGAGCACCGTCGAAGAAGGTCCGCGCCGAACAGGCCCGTCGCCCCAAGAAGAACCCGCTCATCGCCGCGGGTATCGAGACGGTCGACTACAAAGACGTCAACCTGCTGCGGACCTTCATCTCCGATCGGGGCAAGATCCGCAGCCGCCGAGTGACGGGACTCACCCCGCAGCAGCAACGACAGGTCGCGACGGCCGTCAAAAACGCCCGCGAGATGGCGCTGCTGCCGTTCACCAGCCGCTGACACCCACACGAGTAGCACATACCGCCGAGGCTCCCGGCCCACCGCCGGGAGCCTCGGCGGTATCGAGCCGATTCACCGGTCGCGCCGACCCCCACCGAGCGATTCGGGCAACATACCCCCGGGTCCGCGGAGCAACGCCCTAGAGTGGTGAGCATGGTGATGCGAGGATGTACGATCGTACTCGCCGGCTGCGTCGCCCTCGGCCTCGCCGCGGGCTGTGGGGGCACCGACGAGGGCGAGACCGGCGCGAGCACGAGCACCCCGGCAGTCACCGCCACGAGCACGAACAGCACACCCGGCGAGGACCCCGGCGCCGCTCCCGGACAGATCTTCACCCCCGATCCCACCATCGTCGACGTCCACCCCATCCCGTTCACCTCGTGGACCCGGGTGGCCGATGACCGGATCGCCGTCCACTTCCAGACCGGCGTGCCCGAATGTTTCGGAGTGGACGCCACCGTCACCGAAACGGACACGACCGTCACGGTGGAACTGCGCGAAGGTACCCGCCCGGATGCCGTGGACAAGATGTGCGTGATGATAGCGGTATTCGGCACCCTCGAAGTGCCGCTGAAGGCCCCGCTCGACGACCGGCAGGTCGTGAGCGCCGTCTAACGGTCCACGGCCGTACCCGACGCCGGGTCTTCCCGGGCCCGGCCACCACGTGATCACCCTGCGCGACAGCGCGATCGGATTCTCCCGAGTTCGTGGGCACACGAATTGCCCTCTGCCCCACGACACCTCGCCCTTCCTACTCTGCTGCTCGTACACCACCGATGGTCGCGAAGCGACCGACGGAGGAACCGTTACACAGCGAGTATTCGCCTACAGCGTTGCCGCGGCCGCAATGGTGGTCGGCTCGATGACCACCGCCGCTCAGGCGGTCGCCGCCACGGACCTACCGCTCGAACCGGCGGTCACCGAACCGACACCCTGCGCGCACGCGGTGGGCCCACCGACCGGCACCGGTCCGACGACCGCCACCGGATCGGGCGATAGCGGATCGGCGTTCGGATACGATCCCGATTCCCCACCGACCCGGCGACCTTCCTGGCACGGCTACAGAATATTGCGTGCCCGATCGAAACCCAGTCCGGTTCCCGGTCGCCCACCTCACCCAACTGCTCCACCCGCTGTTCTGACAACAGCGACGAGCGAACACCGATACCGTTGCCGCGATTGCCGCTACCAGGGCGTCTCGAACGACGGTAGCGGCGAATCCGCAGCCACGATATGAGACATGATGGGCCCCGACCGAGTACACCGACCCGGTCGGGGCCCATCCGGCTCTGTACCGGTAGCCCTTCGCGTCAGTGCGCGAAGTGCCGGGAACCCGTGAGATACATCGTGACACCCGCTTCGCGTGCGGCGTCGATGGTGTCCTGATCCCGCACCGATCCCCCGGGCTGCACGATCGCCCGAATACCGGCCTGGATGAGCTGCTGCGGGCCGTCCGGGAAGGGGAAGTAGGCATCCGACGCCGCCACCGATCCCTTGGCCCGGTCGCCCGCGCGCTGTACCGCCAGCCGGACCGCGTCGACCCGGTTTACCTGCCCCATACCGACACCCACCGACGCTCCGTCGTGGGCAAGCAGAATAGCGTTCGACTTCACCGCGCGGCAGGCGCGCCAGGCGAATTCGAGATCGGCGAGGGTTTCCGCGTCGGCGGGCTCTCCCGCGGCCAAGGTCCAGTTCTTCGGATCGTCGCCCTCGGCGTCGATGACATCCCGCTGTTGCAGCAGCACGCCGCCGCTGATGGGGCGCAGCTCGATTCCCGCCCGGGCGGGCGGTTCGGCCAGCAGAATGCGCACGTTCTTCTTGCGCTGCAGCACTTCCACCGCACCGTCGGCATACGACGGCGCAACGATCACCTCGGTGAAGATCTCCGCGACCTGCTGCGCCATCTCCACCGAGACCTCACGGTTGGCCGCGATCACCCCGCCGTACGCGCTCACCGGATCGCAGGCGTGCGCCTTGCGGTGCGCCTCGGCGATATCGGCGCCGACGGCGATACCGCACGGATTGGCGTGTTTGATGATCGCCACCGCGGGGGCGTCGTGATCGTAGGCAGCCCGCCAGGCGGCGTCGGCGTCGGTGTAGTTGTTGTACGACATCTCCTTGCCGTGCAGCTGCCGCGCCTGCGCCAGACCGGCGGAACCGCTGCCGTCGGTGTACAGCGCCGCCCGCTGGTGCGGATTCTCTCCGTAGCGCAGAACCGCCGCACGCTCCCAGGAGCCACCGGTCCACGAGGGGAACGGCTCGGCGGTCTCCTCCGATTCCGTCCCGGGCACAAGGACGCTCGCCATCCAGTTCGCCACCGCCACGTCGTAGCTCGCGGTGTGCTGGAATGCCTTCGCGGCCAGTGCGGTGCGCTCGGCCAAGTTGAAACCACCGTCACCGACCGCGGCCAGTACCCGACCGTAGTCGCCGGTGTCGACGACCACTGCCACCGACGGATGGTTCTTCGCCGCCGCCCGGACCATCGAGGGCCCGCCGATATCGATCTGCTCGACACATTCGTCCGGGCCGGCGCCACTGGCCACCGTCTCCCCGAACGGGTACAGGTTCACCACCACGAGCTGGAACGCCTCGACACCCAGTTCGGTCAACTGCGCGAGATGCTCGGGTTTGCGGGTGTCGGCGAGGATGCCGGCGTGCACCCGCGGGTGCAGGGTTTTGACCCGACCGTCCAGGGTTTCCGGGAAGCCGGTGAGGTCCTCGACCTTGGTCACCGGGATACCCGCGTCCGCGATCCGCGCCGCGGTCGAACCGGTCGACACCAGTTCGACGCCGGCGGCGTGCAGTCCGATCGCGAGCTCGACGAGCCCGGTCTTGTCGTAGACACTCACCAGCGCCCGGTTGATCGGCTTGCGGTCACTCACCGGAGAACTCGCTCATCTGGGATTACTGCCTTTCGTCCATCGGAGACAATGCCTCGGGTCGCGACGGCGGCGACAACCTCCGTCAACAACCGTCGCTCGACAACCTTGATGCGCTCGTGCAAACTCGCCTCGTCGTCGTCGGGGAGCACTCGCACCGGCTCCTGCGCCAGAATCGGCCCGGTATCGACGCCCGCGTCGACCAAGTGGATGGTGGTCCCGGTGATCCGGACACCGTAGGCCAGCGCGTCCCGGACCCCGTGCGTGCCCGGGAACGCGGGCAGCAGCGCGGGATGGGAGTTGATGATGCGACCGCCGAACCGGTCCAGGAACGCAGGGCCGAGCAGCCGCATGAATCCGGCGCAGACCACCAGGTCCGGCTCGTGGGCCGCCACCGCGTCGGTGAGGGCCGCGTCCCAGGCGGTGCGATCGCCGTAGTCGCCCGGTGCGACCAGGAAATGCGGAAGGCCCGCGGCCACGGCGTGTTCGGTGGCGGCGCAGCGGCGGTCCACCCCCACCGCGGCGATCCGGGCCGGGTAATCGGCGGCGGACGCGGCCTCGACGAGCGCACGCAACAGTGACCCGGTGCCCGAGGCGAGTACGACGAGGGTCGCCGGGTCGGCGGAATGGGCCGGGCTGGTCAGCGCTCTACTCCTGCACATCGGTGGACGACGGTCGGATGCCGCCGGGCCTGCGGACGAACGGCCCGCGGCCGACGGGCGAAACATCGCACCGCCGGGTAGAGCCTAATGGACGCCGCCGGCCGCCCGTCCGTCCGGCCCGTCCGTCGACAGTCCGCACATGGCCCTGGAGCAGGCGCGGGTACGTTCAATGCCCACCGCTTCGATCGGCCTCCGGCGGCTCCATCTCGACCACCTCGGCGTCCACGATCTCCTCCGCGGAGTCGGCGGGGGTCGGGGGACGGACGATACCTTCGACCGGCTCGTCCTCGACCAGTTCGGCATCCAGTTCGACCCGCGGATCGGGATCCGCGGTGTAGACCTCGAGGGGGCTGTACCGGTCGTCCGGGACGAGTTCGTCGTCGGAGTGCTCCGAGGCGTCGGCGTCCGGGCCGGGCAGGTCGTCGGGGGAGTCCGGCAGGTCGGGGTCGCGGGCACGGTCGAAACCGGCGAGGTAGTCATCGTCGGACAGTTCGTCGTCGAAGTAGTCCTCGTAGTCCGGGTCGTACCGGGTATCGGAACGGCGCAGGATCGGTGTCCCGAACGAGACGACGAACAGCCTGGCGTATACCAGCCCCGCGTATCCGGTCAACGCCAGCCAGGCGAAGGTCACCGGCACGAAGATCAGCAGTTCCAGACCGATATGCCCGAAACCGCCGAGGGTGCCGTCGGCCAACCCGGCCGTCAGCGTCAAGGCGGCGGTCGCCAACGCCGCCGAACCCAGCAGGGCCCAGGGCGAACCGATCCGGTCGTAGGAGACCCGCGCGATCTCGATACCGCCGAGCACTCCCACGACCGCCGGGATCAGCAACAGCACCGGCCACCATACGGCGGGCGGTCCCGTGGGCACGGCCGCGAGCACCGGCACGGCGGGCACCGGCCCACCGACCACGGCGAATACGCCGACCGAGGCGTCGCCCAACTGCGCACCGGGCCCCACCAGCACCCCGACCGCCGCGACTGCCACATTCGGCAGGTACAGCAGGGACAGCACGGTCAGCCCGAGCACACCGACGATATTGCCGGCGTGTTGATAGCTCTCCCCGAGCCTCGACCACTGCACCAGGGCGGCGAGAACGACGACCACCGCACCCGCGCCGAGCAGCCGCAGCGCCATCCGCCCGGCCACATAGCCGGCCGCCACCACGTCGTAGGGGAGCCAATCGAATATCTGCTGCCGGCATCGCACCGCGACAGCGCAGGACGCCGCCCCCAGATGCAGGACCAGCACCCAGGTGAAGGCCGTCAACGGGTTCGGCGGTTGCAGCGGGACGACCCCGGACGCGTCCTCGGCGACGGCCAGGCAGACCGCGGTGATCAGCAGTGGACCGCCCACCGCCGCGCCGAACAGCCACCCCAGATCCGCCCGTGTCGGCTCCTCGTCGACCGCATGCAGGCATTCCCGGGTGGACGCCCACAGCAGTGCCATGGTCGGCAGCAGCGGCAGGATTCCCAGGGTGGTGGTGCCGATGACCAGCGGAACCTGGTGCACGGCAAGCCATGCGGCCGCCACTGCGCCGCTGACACCGGTGAGATCGCTGCCCGAGGTGAGCAGGGTGGCCAGTACCGCGAGCACGATGAGGGCGAGCGCGAGGGCCGCGGGCCGAGCGGCGACGAAGAGTAGCACCCGCGCGTGTTCGGGCGGCAACGACAACAGGCCCAGTTCCTCGGCCGGTTCCGCCGATGCGCTGCGGAATCCGGGGCTCTGACGGGCAAGCGAGTTACGCGGGGCACTCATGGAGTTCAGGGTGGCAGCTGCCCCGGCGCGAGCGGCTCAGGCGCGCCGCACCGGGGCGAGCGGCCGAGTTACTTGTTCTCGTCCGAGGGACGGAACGCCTTGGTGGCGTCGGAGGCCGGATCCGAACCCTGGTCACCGCCGAACGGCTGCCCCGGCTGGGCCGGCTGGCCGGGCTGCACCTGGCCGTAGGGCGCACCTTGCTGCTGGGCCTGGCCGTAGGGCGCACCCTGCTGGGGCTGCTGACCGTACTGCTGCCCCTGCTGCCCGTACGGTTGCTGACCGTAGGACGGCTGCTGACCGTACTGCTGCTGCCCCTGCTGCCCGTACGGCTGCTGACCGTAGCCCTGACCGTAGGGTACGGCCTGCTGGCCCTGCTGGGCATAGCCTTGCTGACCGTAGCCCTGCTGGGCCTGGCCGTAACCCTGCTGGGCCTGGCCGTAGCCCTGCTGGGCCTGACCGTAACCCTGCTGCTGGCCGTACCCGGTCGGGGCCGCCGGCCGCGACGAGGGCTCCGGCAGGATACCCGCCTGGAACAGCAACACGGCGACCGCGAGACCGGTCTGCACGAGCGCCAGCAACAGCACCAGCCAGAAACCTATCTCGGTCTTGGCACCGTCGGGGAAGTTGAACATCTGGAACAGCGCGGTGAAGAAGGCACCGGCCGCGACCGCGGCGGAGGCGCCGATCCAGTTCTGCTTCGGCAGCAGCGACAAACCGGCCAGCAGCGCGGCGATCAACACCAGCCCCGCCAGCGAAGGCTCGAACTCGAAAAGGTTCGCGGAGGTGTCCGCGCTGCTGAACCCGGACGGCGCATCGCTACCCACGTAGCTCAGGAAGCCGAGCAGGAAGTTGATCACACCGACCGCGGCGGCACCGATGGTCAGGAAGAACGGCAGGCCCTTTCCACCGGCGCCTGCAGCACTCGCACCTGCCGCACCCCCGGGCGCCGCCTGAACGGGATTGGACGGAACAGAGGGCGTCTGCGCGGGTTGGTTGTACCCCGAGCCCCCGGTCGGGTATGACATGTCGTCTTCTCCTAGGTCGAGTCATACGTATTTCACGGCTGATTCCATCTTGACGCTACTGCACACACGCGCCGAGAGCATCACCGAACAAGCCGAGTGTGGACAACCGAAAAGGCTGTACGGGCCGGGATACCCGCCGAACGGCGGTGGTCACACGACGGAGGCCGCCCGCGATACGCGGGCGGCCTCCGAATCGCTCGGGCACCCTCGATGCCAACCGACTGTCCGGTTAGGCGGAGATGCTGGCCTTCTCCAGGATCTCGCGCGCCAGGGCGGCGGTCTCGGACGGGGTCTTGCCGACCTTCACGCCCGCGGCCTCGAGGGCTTCCTTCTTCGCGGCGGCCGTACCCGAGGAACCGGAGACGATGGCGCCGGCGTGGCCCATGGTCTTGCCCTCGGGGGCGGTGAAGCCCGCGACGTAGCCGACGACCGGCTTGGTCACGTTCTCCTTGATGTAGGCCGCGGCCCGCTCCTCGGCGTCGCCGCCGATCTCGCCGATCATCACGATGAGCTTGGTCTCCGGGTCCTTCTCGAACGCCTCGATGGCGTCGATGTGGGTGGTGCCGATGACCGGGTCGCCGCCGATGCCGATGGAGGTCGAGAAGCCGAAGTCACGCAGCTCGTACATCATCTGGTAGGTCAGCGTGCCCGACTTCGATACCAGGCCGATCGGGCCCTTGCCGGTGATGTTGGCCGGGGTGATGCCCACCAGCGACTCGCCCGGGGTGATGATGCCGGGGCAGTTGGGGCCGATGATCCGGGTCTTGTTGCCCTTCTCCACGTTGTAGGCCCACGCGTAGGCGGTGTCCTGCACCGGGATGCCCTCGGTGATGACCACGAGCAGCGGGATCTCCGCGTCGATGGCCTCGATGATGGCGTCCTTGGCGAACTTCGGCGGCACGAAGGCGATCGACACGTCGGCGCCGGTCTCCTCGATGGCCTCGGCGACGGTGCCGAATACCGGCAGCTCGACGGCCGAGCCGTCCTTGGCGGTGTGCGACACGGTGGTGCCGGCCTTGCGGGCGTTGACACCGCCGACGACCCGAGTGCCCGCCTTCAGCATCAGCGCGGTGTGCTTGGTGCCCTCACCGCCGGTGATGCCCTGGACGATGACCTTGGAGTCCTTGTTCAGGAAGATAGACATTTCGGTTCTCTGTCCTTACTTGGCCGCAGCCAGTTCAGCGGCCTTGTCGGCGCCTTCGTCCATGGTCCGGGCGAGGGTCACCAGCGGGTGGTTGGCATCGACGAGGATCTTGCGACCCTCCTCGACCTTGTTGCCGTCGAGGCGGACGACCAGCGGCTTGTTGGCCTCCGAGCCCAGGATCTCCAGCGCCTTCACGATGCCGTTGGCGACCGCGTCACAGGCGGTGATACCACCGAACACGTTGACGAACACGCTCTTGACCTGAGAGTCGTTGAGGATGACGTCGAGACCGTTGGCCATCACCTCGGCCGAGGCACCGCCACCGATATCGAGGAAGTTGGCCGGCTTCACGCCGCTGTGCTTCTCACCGGCGTAGGCGACCACGTCCAGGGTCGACATGACCAGGCCGGCGCCGTTGCCGATGATGCCGACCTCACCGTCGAGCTTGACGTAGTTGAGGTCGTTCTCCTTGGCCTTGAGCTCCAGCGGATCGGTGGCGTCACGATCGGCGAACTCGGCGTGGTCGGGGTGGCGGAAGTCGGCGTTCTCGTCCAGGGTGACCTTGCCGTCCAGCGCCAGGATCTCGTTCTCCGGCGTGCGAACCAGCGGGTTCACCTCGACCAGGGTCGCGTCTTCGGCGACGAAGACCTCCCACAGCTTCTGAATGGTCACCGCGGCGGCGTCCAGCACGTCGGCGGGCAGGTGGCCCTGCTCGGCGATGGAGCGCGCGAAGGCCAGGTCCACACCCTTGACGGCGTCGACCGGCACCTTGGCCAGGCGGTCGGGCTTGGTGGCGGCCACCTCTTCGATCTCCATACCGCCCTCGACCGAGCACATGGCCAGGTAGGTGCGGTTGGCGCGATCGAGCAGGAAGGAGATGTAGTACTCCTCCGCGATGTCCTTGGCCTCGGCGACCAGAATCTTCTTGGTGACGTGACCCTTGATGTCCAGGCCCAGGATGTTGGAGGCGTGGGTGAAGGCGTCGTCCGGGGTGGCGGCGTACTTCACGCCACCGGCCTTACCACGGCCACCGGTTTTGACCTGGGCCTTGATCATCACCGGCTTGCCGATTTCCTGCGCAATGGCGCGGGCGTCCTCGGCAGTGTCTGTTACGCGGCCCTCCGACGAAGGCACTCCGTGCTTAACGAAGAGCTCCTTCGCCTGATATTCGAAGAGATCCATGTACTCACCGTCTCGTCTGCGTTGTAATGACAACGACTTTGTTGGCGGCCCGACGTCGGAAGCGGGTCGGGTCGGACTCTAACCACTTGTATGGACGGCCGATCGGGCACGTTCATAGTAAGTGGCGCAGGTCACGAGACCTTCGCCGGGGACGGCAAAACCGCTGGACAAGGCTACCGACGAGTAGCTTTTCGCGCATTGCGCGCACGCACCCCCGCATCCCTCGGCGCACCCGCTCGACGGTCCGCTTCCGCGGAGAACCGCTCTCCCAGCACCCCCGATCGGCGGGCCATGCCGTGCTGCTATCGTGATCGACCTCACGGAAGCACCGGCGAGGAACGCACCACTTGCCGCATCGCAATCATTTCGTTACCGTCAGAGGCGGTCGATGTCACGGCGCGATCACAAAACCTGATAGAAACCGTTGATCCCGCTGATATTTCGGCCTCAGTGAGCATGACAGGAGGACGGCAGCTTGAGGCAGCACCGCGCTCCGCAATGGCAGCACCGCGCACCCCAAGGTCCACGCGGTTCCACATCGCGCCGTTGCTGTTTCATACCCCGTCATTCCGTATTCAATCCCTCGGCGCCGCACCTCGGCACTGACGACTTCCGGATGCGACTCAGCCGATGAACCATCGCACCACCCCCCAATCCCCCCATCGCTCCCGGTCGGGTCATCGTTACCGCGACGACAGCGAGTCGTTCGACCACTTCTCCGCATTCGAGGCCCCGCAGGCCGACGCCCAGGCCCGCCGCCGGAACCACCTTCCCGCCGCGGCCGCCCAATACGCGGCCGCCCACGACAACGGCGCGACCTACAACTTCTGGGCCGACAACGACTCGTGGGCCAACAATCACGCCGACGCGGCCGACACCAACTGGTCCGCGGCCCCCGAGCAGAGCGCGTGGCCGGAGAGCCAGACCTGGGACGTGAGCCAGGACTGGCACGCCGAACAGCATCCGGACTGGCAGGCCGACCAGGCCTGGAACGCGGGCCAGGACTGGAACGAGGCCCGGTCCTGGACCGACGGCCACACCGGACCGGTCGAGACCTATTGGGGCAAGGCGCCGGCCGACCACCCCACCACCCTGGCGGCGGCCACCCAACGGGCGGACGAGGCCGCGGACCCCGACGACGCGATCGACTCGTCCGCTCCCGGCCGAAGGACCCGCACCGGCGGCGCACACCGGGTGCCCGCACCCCCGGGAGCCCTCAAGGGCCGGGCCGTGGCCGCCGCGGTGGCGGCCGGCGCGGTTGTCGCCGCGGGGCAGTGCGCGCTCGCCGATACCGGTGAACAGCAGCAGATCACGGACTACGAGGTCGCGGGCCACACCCAGGCGCTCGGTGCGGAACCGGTGAGCGACACGACCCAGACTGCGCAACCCGCCGCCGCCCATTCCCCGCAGATGCTGGCCGTCGAAGCGGAACCGCATATCAGCCAGTTCGGCGAAATGCTGCAGAACGGGCAGGAATATGCCAAACAGCTCGCGGAGGCCGAGGCGGCCAAGATGCGGCCGCTGTTCGCCAAGTTCGCCAACGGCGCCTTTACCTCCGGCTTCGGTGCGCGCTGGGGTGTGCAGCATTTGGGCGTCGATATCGCCGCCCCGATCGGCACCCCCATCTACGCGGTCGCCGACGGTACGGTGATCGACGCCGGCCCGGCCGCCGGGTTCGGCATGTGGGTACGGCTCCGGCACGAGGACGGCACGGTCACCGTCTACGGGCACGTCGACACCACCACCGTCTCGGTAGGCGAGTACGTGCTGGCGGGCGATCAGATCGCCACCGTGGGCAACCGAGGCTTCTCCACCGGTCCACACGTTCACTTCGAGGTCTGGCTCAACGGCAGCGACAAGATCGACCCGCTGCCGTGGCTGGCCACCCGGGGGATCAGCC
The DNA here is from genome assembly GCF_000308495.1 of Nocardia brevicatena NBRC 12119. GTDB lineage: Bacteria > Actinomycetota > Actinomycetes > Mycobacteriales > Mycobacteriaceae > Nocardia > Nocardia brevicatena. The sequence goes on from NZ_BAFU01000073.1 coordinate 95,873, forward strand.
TCGGCCAGCGGTCCGACTGACCGATCGGCCGCAGGCGGGCGGGCGGCGCCGAGAAAGGCGGCCGCCCCCGCTCACAGTTTGACCAGGGTACGGCTGTACTGCGGAATGAGCCGGATCTTGCCCGCGGTACCGAAGTCGATGGTGACGGTGGCCAGGGGGCCGAAACCGTCCGCGGCGATAACCCGGCCGAGACCGTATTTGTCGTCGCTCACCCGGTCGCCGACCGCGAGCACCAGATCGGCATTGTTGCGGGCGGCACGCGGCGCCGGGCGCCGCTCCCGAATCCCCGGGCGCGGCTCGGACCGGCCCGTCTCCGCCCATCCGTCGCCGCGGGTCCAGTCGCGTTCGAAGCCCTCGTCGCCCCGCCTGCGGCCCCGAACCGGAACGGCGGGCCCCTTGGGCTCCAACCGCTTCCAATCGATCAGATGGTCCGGGATCTCCTGCAGGAACCGGGACTCCGGATTCGATACCGGCTGCCCCCACCCGGACCGGACCACGGCGCGGGTGAGGTAGAGCCTGCGCCGAGCCCGGGTGATACCCACATAGGCCAGGCGGCGTTCCTCGGCCAGTTCGGCCGGATCTCCCAGGGCTCGCATATGCGGGAACTGGCCGTCCTCCCAGCCGGTGACGAAGACGACCGGGAATTCCAGACCCTTGGCGGTGTGCAGTGTCATGAGTGTGACCAGCCCGGAGCCCTCCGCCGGGATCTGGTCGGTATCGGCGACCAGGGACACTCGCTCGAGGAACGCGGCCAGTGAGCCGGGATCGGGTTCGCCCTCGGCCGGCTCGGGCACCAGTCCCTCGACGCGCGCGGCCTCGGCATTGTTGCGGGCCTCGGAACTGAACTCCCGTGCCACACTCACCAGTTCGTTGAGGTTGTCCAGCCGCGCGCCGTCCTGCGGGTCGTCGGAGGCCTCCAACTCCGCCCGGTAGCCGGTGCGGTCGAGGACCGCCTCGACCACCGCACCGACATCCGGGAAGTCCGCTTCGCCGGTTTCGCCGGCGGCCCGGATCTCGTCCAGCAGAGCGAGGAAGCCGGAAATGGCATTGCGCGCCCGGGTGTTCAGCAGAGCCACTTTGCCCTCGGCGGCGTCGCGCAGGGCGGCCGCGAAACCGATACCGCGCTGTTCGGCGTGTACCGCCACACAGGCTTCGGCCCGGTCGCCGATACCGCGGCGGGGCGTGTTGAGGATGCGCCGCATGCTCACCGCGTCCTCGGGGTTTTCCAGCACCCGCAGATAGGCGACGATATCGCGCACTTCCTTGCGCTCGTAGAAGCGGACGCCGCCCACGACCTTGTACGGCAGGCCCATTCGGATGAAGATCTCCTCCAGCGCCCGGGAGTTGTTGTTGGTTCGGTAGAACACCGCGATATCACCGTAGCCTGCCTCCCCCGCGTCCACCAGTCGGTCGATCTCCCGCGCCACGAAGGCCGCCTCGTCGTGTTCGTTGTCGGCGACATAACCGGTGATCAGCTCACCGTCGCCGGCGTCGGTCCACAGCCGTTTGTCCCGCCGGTTCTGATTGCGGGCGATCACGGCGTTTGCGGCGGACAGGATGTGCTGGGTGGAGCGGTAGTTCTGTTCCAGCAGAATCGTCTCGGCATCGGGGAAATCGCGTTCGAACTCCTCGATATTGCGGATGGTGGCGCCGCGGAAGGCATAGATGGACTGATCCGCGTCACCGACCACGCACAGTTCGCCGGCGGGAACGGCGGTGTGTTCGGTGGCCGCGTCACCATCGACCGGAGTATCACTGCCGGGAGCCCCCGCCGCGCCGTGCCCGACCAGTTCGCGCACCAGCACATACTGGGCATGGTTGGTGTCCTGGTATTCGTCGACCAGGACATGCCGGAAACGACGGCGGTAGTACTCGGCCACCTCGGGGTGGTTCTGCAGCAGCGCCACCGTCTCGCCGATCAGATCGTCGAAATCCAGCGCGTTGGCCGTGCGGAGTCGCCGCTGGTACTCGCCGTAGACCCGGGCGACGACACCGGGCAGTTCGGCAGGGTCCGATTCGGCGTCGACGGCGGCCTGTCGCGGACCGATGAGCTCGTTCTTCAGGTTGGAGATGGCCGTCGCCAGCAGACGGGCGGAGTACTTCTTGGGATCGATATCGAGATCCCGGACGATCATGGTGAGCAGGCGGCGGGAGTCGTCGGCGTCATAGATGGAGAAGTTGGAGTTCAACCCGGGCAATAGCGCCGCCTGGCTGCGCAGGATGCGCACACAACTGGAGTGGAAGGTCGAGACCCACATACTGGCCGCCTGCGGGCCCACCAGCCCGATAACCCGCTCACGCATCTCCGCGGCGGCCTTGTTGGTGAAGGTGATGGCGAGAATCTGCCCAGGCATGGCACCGCGTGCGGCCAGCAGGTAGGCGATCCGGCGGGTCAGCACCGCGGTTTTGCCCGAACCGGCGCCCGCCACGATGAGCAGCGGCGCCCCGGTGTGCAGCACGGCCGCCCGCTGCTGGGGATTGAGCCCGTCGAGCAGCCGTTCGACCTCATCCGCACGCCGCGCGGCCGCCTCGGCGCGCCGCTGCGCCTGTTCGGCCTGGATTCGCTGCTGTTGCGCCATCAGTCCGTCCGGAGCCGCGTCCGTCCGAATCGAATTTTCCTGCGCCCGCTGTCCGGGTGCCGGATCTCGATGTTCCGAAGCCACAGTGGTGTCCATCGTTGCTCAACGCTACCGGTGCGGGCCGACAGGATCGACCGTTCGGCCGGATCGGGGTCACGCGCGGATACCGAGATCAACACGATATGAACACCTACCGACGAGTCGGGAGCATCAGGGTGCGCCCAAGTGCGTCCGCTATCCTATCGTTAGCGTTTTGCATAGTTTGTCGACCGTGGCAGACTGGCTCCATGGTCAGACCTCCCATCGGGCATTCATTCCGGATCTGTGCCGGGCCGCGGGGTCGTGGACCTGGCACCTGAGCGCCCCATCGGGGAGATGCTGGGGGGACATTGCAACGCAAGGCCCGCATCGGGCCAGTTTTCACGGTGAAGGAACCGAAATCGGTAACGAGCACGACACCGCGGCCGATCCGGGTTCTGACACGAGGAGATGGAATATGAGCACCCCTGCCACGACGACCGGGTCGGATTCGGCTCTGCCCCACACCCAGGCCGAGATCGAGAAGCTCCGAAAGGAGATCGATCGGCTCGATGCGGAGATCCTCGCCGCTATCAAGCGGCGGACCGAGATCTCGCAGATCATCGGGCGGACCCGCATGGCGTCCGGTGGCCCCCGCCTGGTGCACAGTCGGGAGATGAAGGTGCTGGAGCGCTTCAGCGAACTGGGCCAGGAGGGCCATACCCTCGCCATGCTGCTGCTGCGCCTCGGGCGCGGCCGCCTCGGCCGCTAGCACGGTCGGCACGGTCCGTCTTCGACCGTGCACGTACCGGAGAAGACGGCCCACCCGGTGGGCCCGCCGAGCCGCCCATCTCCTCCGGCCCACCAGAACCGCGCGACGTTCCCCCGATCGTCGCTGCCCCATGACCGCCCCGGGTGTCTACGCCTCGGGGCGGTCATCTCGTTCCCGGGCGCCGGTCTTCTCCTCGGGTCGGCGTACGGGCGGGAACTCAGGTCACAGCGATGTATTTGGTCGACAGGTATTCCTCGATACCCTCGGTACCGCCCTCACGCCCGAATCCAGAGGCCTTGACACCCCCGAACGGCGCCGCCGGATCAGAGATGACACCGCGATTCACCCCGACCATCCCGCTCTCCAGCCCCTCCGCGACCCGCAGGGCGCGATCCAGGTCCCGGGTGTAGACGTAGCTCACCAGGCCGTATTCGGTGTCGTTGGCGGCGGCCAGGCCCTCTTCCTCGGTATCGAACCCGATGATCGGCGCCACCGGCCCGAACACCTCCTCACGCAGGATGCGGGCATCGGCGGGGATATCGGTGAGGACCGTCGCCGGATAGAACCAGCCGGGACCCTCGGGCGCCTTGCCGCCGAGTCGGACGGTGGCACCGGAAGAGACCGCGTCGTCGACCAGTTCCGCGACGGAGTTCAGTTGGTCTTCGCTGACCAGCGGGCCCAGGGTGCTGTCCGGATCGGTGCCCGGCCCCATCCGCACCTGCTCGCCCATCGCCCGCACCAACTTATCGGTGAACTCGTCCAATACCCCGCGCTGGACATGGAAACGGTTGGCCGCGGTGCACGCCTCACCGCCGTTGCGCAGCTTCGCCAGCATCGCTCCCGCGACGGCGTCGTCGATATCGGCGTCGTCGAAGACGACGAACGGCGCGTTGCCGCCGAGTTCCATCGATGTGCGCAGCAGACCACCCGCCGACTTCTCCACCAGCATTCGGCCGACTTCGGTGGACCCCGTGAAGGTGAGTTTGCGTAGCCGAGGGTCGTCGAGCAGCGGCTGGGTCACCGCGCCGGAATGTCGGGAGGTGATCACCGACAGCACCCCGTCGGGCAGCCCGGCCTCGCTGCACAGTTTGGCCAGCAGCAGCATGGTCAGCGGTGTGGCCGAGGCGGGTTTGACAATGATGGGACAGCCCGCGGCGAGCGCGGGGCCGATCTTGCGGGTGCCCATGGCCAGCGGGAAATTCCACGGCGTAATGGCCAGACAGGGCCCGACCGGCTGTTTGTGCACGATGATCCGGCCCGCCCCGGACGGCGCGCGCAGATAGCGACCGTGGACCCGCACCGCTTCCTCACTGAACCAGCGGAAGAACTCGGCGCCATAGCGCACCTCGTTACGACTCTCCGGGAGCGCCTTGCCCATTTCCAGGGTCATCAGCAGGGCGAATTCCTCGGCGCGGGCGGTGATCCGCTCATACACCGCCCGCAGGATCTCGCCGCGTTCCCGGGCAGAGGTGGCGGCCCATTCGGACTGAACGGCGACTGCCGCGTCCAGGGCGCGCACGGCGTCCTCCGGGCCGGCGTCGGCGACGTGGGTGAGGACCTGTCCGTCGGCCGGATTGTGCACCGGAAAGGTGCCTCCGCCGGCGGCGTCGACGGGCCCTCCTATCCACAATCGCGTCGGTACGGATTCGAGGAGTTCGTTGATCGACACCATGACGCCAGGCTATGCCCGATATCCCCGCGAGAACAGGACGCGGCCGCGGCCGGCGACACGCGTTTCGGGTGCCCGGCGAAGGTTTTCGGTGCGCCGAAACGCGGCGGCTTGTAACCTCGGCGGACGTGAGCAGCGACATCACCGCATCGGCGGCATGGCGGAAACTGCAGGATCACTACCGCGCGGTCTCCAACAGTCGGCTTCGGGACCTGTTCGCCGAGGATCCCGAACGCGGACGGGACCTGACCCTCACCGCGGGAGACCTGCACATCGACTACAGCAAGCACCGGGTGAACAGGGAGACACTCCGGCTGCTGGTGGAGCTGGCGCGTGAGGCGGGGGTGGCCGAACACCGGGACCGGATGTTCCGGGGCGAGCACATCAACACCTCCGAGAACCGGGCGGTCGGGCATATCGCCCTGCGGCTGCCCGCCGGGACCGCGCTGACCATCGACGGTGTGGACGCGGGTGCCGACGTACACCGGGTGCTGGACCGGATGGGCGAATTCGCCGAATCGGTGCGCTCGGGATCCTGGCGCGGCGCGACCGGCGAACGAATCCGCACCGTGGTCAATATCGGTATCGGCGGTTCCGATCTGGGGCCGGTCATGGTGCATCAGGCGCTGCGCCACTATGCCACGGCGGGAATCGACGCCCGGTTCGTATCGAATGTCGATCCCGCGGATCTGGTCGCGAAACTGGCCGGGCTGGACCCGGCCACCACCCTGTTCATCGTGGCGTCCAAGACCTTCTCCACCCTGGAGACGCTGACCAACGCCACGGCGGCCCGCCGCTGGCTGGCCGAGGCACTCGGCGAGGATGCGGTGGCCAAACATTTCGTCGCCGTGTCCACCAATACCGAGCGGGTGGCCGAGTTCGGTATCGATACGGCGAATATGTTCGGTTTCTGGGACTGGGTCGGCGGACGTTATTCGGTGGATTCCGCGATCGGACTGTCGGTGATGGTGACCGTGGGCCCGCGGCATTTCGCCGACTTCCTGGCCGGAATGCACGCCATCGACCGGCATTTCGCGAGCGCCCCCTTGGAGGAGAACGCGCCGGTGCTGCTGGGACTGCTCGGTGTGTGGTATTCGGACTTCTTCGGCGCGCAGACGCGGGCGGTGCTGCCGTATTCCAACGATCTGGCCCGTTTCCCGGCCTATCTACAACAGCTCACCATGGAGTCGAACGGCAAATCGGTGCGCGCCGACGGCACCCCGGTGACCACTTCGACCGGGGAGATCTTCTGGGGCGAACCGGGCACCAACGGCCAGCACGCCTTCTACCAGCTGCTGCATCAGGGCACCCGGCTGGTTCCGGCCGATTTCATCGGATTCGCCCGCCCCACCGACGATCTGCCCACCCGGGACGGTACCGGCAGTATGCACGACATCCTGATGAGCAACCTGTTCGCGCAGTCCAAGGTGCTGGCGTTCGGGAAGACGGCCGAGGAGATCGCCGACGAGGGCACCGCGGCCGACCTGGTGCCGCACAAGGTGATGCCCGGCAACCGGCCCAGCACTACCATCCTGGCGCCGCAGCTCACGCCTTCCGTGCTGGGGCAGCTGATCGCGCTCTACGAGCATCAGGTTTTCGTGGAGGGAAGTATCTGGGGCATCGACAGTTTCGACCAGTGGGGTGTGGAACTCGGCAAACAGCAGGCGCTGGCGCTGGCGCCGCTGCTCACCTCGGCGCAGGAACCCGCACCGCAGGACGACTCCTCCACCGACGGCCTGATCCGCTGGTATCGGGCGCACCGCTGACGCCGCGTGCCGAACGGCTCGGCGCGTCCGCGACAACCGGGGCGCGATTGCCGCGCGACCGGCGCCACCGCACGCGGGAACGAGCCGTGCCATGGCCGGCGGGCCGGATCACCAGGACGTGACGGGCAGCGTGAGCTGTGCCGCCGTGCGGTGGGCCAGGACGCGCAGCGCCGAGTCGCTGGGGATCCGATCAGGGTCGAGTCCCGCCAAGGTGAGGCTGTACTCGTCGGGCGTACGGCACAGGTAGCCCAACAGGTGGGTGCGGGGGCGGCGGGCGACGGTCAGGCCGGGGTGGATGGCGCGCGTGGCCACACCCGTGCACGGGTACGGGCCCAGCGTGAGGAGCCGCGACGGAAACGGCCCGATATTGGAGCAGAGGATGTCGCGTTCGCCGGCACCGCGGGACATCAGGTAGGCGAGCCGGTCCGGGACGACCTGCAGGATCTCCTCGGGAAGCCCACCCGGGCTCGATATACGGCGCCGATAGGCGAGCCGGCACTTCGTCCGGACCTCGGCCGGACCGTCGTCCGGGTCGACCGTGATCCCGGTCATCGCCAGATCGTTGTCGATACGCGGTTCGGCCCGGGTGTCGACCGGCAGGCTCGCCTCGATCCCCCGCGCCGGGAACCCGCTCGCCCACAGCGTATGCGCGACGAACCAGACGAACAGGCTGTTGGCGGTTCCACCGTGCTCGGCCGCCACCCGATCCCACCGGTTCACCGAACACCGCAGGACCACCCCGGTAACGGGCAGAGCCGTCGTGCGCACCGAACCGCTTCGCCATATGGGTCCGGTCGAAGGGCGAACGGATACACCGGCCCCCGGATCGCACGCGTCTCCGGCCGGTGCCCCCGCGGACACCCCGCGATCCCACGGACCACCCTCGTCCGCGCCCAGCGCTTCCACGGACACGACACGAGCCGGCGGACCGCACTTGTCCCTGTCACCGATCGATGACCTCGCGGACGCGCCGGACGTCGCCGCACCGCCCTGATCGGCGATACCCGTGGGCGAGCCCACCGGCAACCCGGACAGGCCGTGAACCGGCGGAGAGCCGACCGTCCACCGGCCGGTGGCGGAGGCCGGACAGCCCCGATCGCCCCTGTCGGCGTCCGCACCCCAGGCCGAGCCCGGCGACCGGAAGAACCGAACGATATCACCGGACAACGCTCTGACCGTCCCGCCGACAACCACCGACCACTGCCGCCGGGCGTCTCCCCAGTCCGTTCCCGGCGTTCCGGCTCCCGCGGATACCGGACGAACCGAAGTACCACCGGGCGGATTCCCGAGATAGGGGTCTTCCCCTCCCGGATACGGTTCACCGAGCTCTGCGCCATACCCGAAACCCGGCCCATCCGCCGAATCGCCCACCCCCGCGTTTCCCCGACCCGGGGGCACCGAAGCGCGGTTCAGCGCTTCCAACGCGTCCTCGACGGCCAGGATCAGCCCCCTGGCGTCCGCCAGGACATGCGAGCAGGTGAGGGCGACCACGGTGCCGCCGTCGTCCACCGCGGTCGCGGACAAACGCCAGCCCGGACCGTGTTCGGGATCGAGATCATCGCCTCGGGTATCGGCCCAGGCGAGAACCTCGGCTGCGGGGATCGGCGCGGAGATGTAGTCGAACGGATGGGCCCGGACGGACCGCTGCCAGTAGGGCCGGGCACCGGGGACCCGAGAGCGGACCACGCGACGGCCGAGGGGCCCGGTCCGCAGCATCTCGTGCGTTCGCTCCAAGAGGGCGCGATCGACGCGGTCCGCGGTCCGCCACAACCCCTGCAACGCGATCGGTGTCCCCATCCCGTGATGCGCCCGCAGGAAGATCTCGTCGACGACGCTCAGCCTGTGCATACGCTCAGACCGGGCCGGTGCTCACCGGCCGTCCACGGCTGTCGTGCCGCCGACACGGCAACGGGGCGGCCCCGGCCGCCCGTTCGGACGTGCCCGTACATTCAGCGGAATTCACCACGCCCCTCCCCCGCCGCGAACTTCCGCGGCCCCTCCAGATCGCCCGCCATAAGCGTGGCCATCCCGTGTTCGAATTCGTTGCGCATGGCCGTCGACTCGTCCATCCCTTCCTGCTCGAGTACCGACAGCCGGTCCGAGCGCAGACAGGTCTGCGGCAGCGTGGCGAGCTGACCGGCGATCTCCTCGGCCACCCGGCGGGCGTCGCCGGTGGGGACGACCCTGCTCACCAACCCCATCTGCAATGCCTCGGGCGCGCTCACCGGACGTCCGGTGAGGATCATGTCCATGGCCCGCCCGGTGCCGATGAGCCGCGGCAGCCGGACCGTCCCCCCGTCGATCAGCGGAACACCCCACCGGCGGCAGTACACCCCGAAGGTGCTGTCCTGTTCGGCGACGCGCATATCGCACCACAGCGCGAGTTCCAGACCGCCCGCGACGGCATAACCGGAGACGGCGGCGACGACCGGTTTGGACAGCCGCAGCCGGGTGGGGCCCATGGGGCCGTCACCGTCCGGCGTGAGCCGGTTGGATTTCTCACCGCCCATCGCCTTGAGATCGGCTCCGGCGCAGAAGGTACCGCCCTCGCCCCAGAGCACGGCGACCGCCGCGGTGGGATCGGCGTCGAAGGCACGAAACGCGTCGGCCAGCGCTGCGGCCGTGGGGCCGTCGACGGCGTTGCGGGCCTGCGGCCGGTGCAGGATTACCGTGGTAACCGGGCCCGCGTGTTCAACTCGTACGCTCACACCTCGACCTTACGGGTACACGCGTTGCGCGAAGAAGAGAATCGATACCAGTCCAGGAGTGCCCGATGCCGACGCACGAAGTCTTCAACCAGGTGCCGCCGATCGCGCCGTTCGACCTGTCCCACAATCCGGCGCTTCTGGAAGGCCTGCACCGCGAAGGAGCGGGCTGGGCCGAACCGGAGGTGCGCGAACTCGGAGTATTCGCGGGGTCGGAAGAAGTACAGGACTGGGGGCGGCTGGCCAACGAGTATCCGCCGGTCCTGCACACGCATGACCGCTACGGCCACCGCGTCGACGAGGTGGAGTTCCATCCGCACTGGCACGATCTGATGCGGGTCGCGGTCCGGCACGGCCTGCACGCCACACCCTGGACCGACAACCGTCCCGGCGCCCATGCGGCGCGGGCGGCGAAATTCTTCACCTGGGGCGGTGCGGAGGCCGGGCACATGTGCCCGATCTCCATGACCTACGCCGTCGTCCCGGCGCTACGCCACAATCCGGAGTTGGCGGCGAAATACGAACCGCTGCTGGCCTCGACCACCTACGATTTCGGCCTGCGCGAACCGTCCACCAAGGCCGGGCTCATCGCGGGTATGTCGATGACCGAGAAACAGGGCGGCTCCGACGTCCGCGCCAACACCACCACCGCGACCCCGCAGCCCGACGGCTCCTACCGCATCGTCGGGCACAAATGGTTCACCTCCGCCCCGATGTCGGATATGTTCCTCACCCTGGCGCAGGCACCGGGTGGCCTGTCGTGTTTCCTGCTGCCGAGAGTGCTGCCGGACGGAACCCGCAACCCGATCCGGATCATGCGACTCAAGGACAAACTGGGCAACAAGTCCAACGCCTCGTCGGAGATCGAATACGAGAACGCCACCGGTTGGCTGATCGGCGCGGACGGTGGCGGGGTGAAGACCATCATCGAAATGGTGAACATGACCCGGTTGGACTGTGTGATCGGCTCGGCGACCGGTATGCGCACCGGTACCGTGCTCGCGGTCCACCACGCACGCCACCGCAAGGCGTTCGGCGCAGCGCTGGTCGACCAGCCGGCCATGCGCAACGTCCTGGCCGATCTGGTGATCGAATCCGACGCCGCCACCACGGTGATGATGCGGCTGGCCGGCGCCACCGATCGGGCGGGCGGCGACCCGGCCGAGGCGGCACTGCGTCGGATCGCGCTGGCGGTGACCAAATACTGGGTGTGCAAGCGGGCGCCGGCGCATGCCGCGGAGGCGCTGGAATGCTTCGGTGGCAACGGCTACACCGAGGAGTCCGGGATGCCTCGGCTGTACCGGGAGGCGCCGCTCATGTCCATCTGGGAGGGGTCGGGCAATGTCGCGGCATTGGACGCGCTGCGGGCCATGGGACGCAACCCGGAGACGGTGGAGGCGTATTTCGCCGAGGTGTCCCTGGCCAAGGGCGAGAATCCGCGGCTGGACGACGCGATCGCCCGGGTGGGCAAGGAACTGGCCGACCTCTCCGATATCGAGTACCGGTCCCGGCGAGTGGTCGAGCTGATGGCGTTGGTGCTGCAGGGTGCGCAGCTGGTGCGGCACGGGCACGCGGCCGTGGCGGACGCGTTCTGCGCCACTCGGCTCGGATATGACTGGGGTATGGCCTTCGGTACCCTGCCGACCGGTGTGGACACCGCGGCCATCATCGAGCGCGCGTTCGTCTGAGTTCCGTCGGGGACGATCGCGCCCCTCAGCGGGTCGGGGGCGCGATCTTCCAATGCTCGTGCAGCGCCCCCGCGATCTCGGGCAGGACCGTCACCGGCACCTTCTTCCGCCGCAGCATGTCCCGGATCTCATTCACCTGTTCCTGTTTGCGCAGATCGTAGGCGCCGGACACCGGCCCGGCGACGGGCGGGATGGACAGCAGCACCAGTTCCCGGTGTGGTTCCGTACCGCCGTTCAGGTCGAGGGCCAGCGACCATCGGGCCCGCTCGTCGAGGCCGAACCGCCCCGCCACCACACGACCCCAGTCGATGCTGTCCACCGACCACGGGGTGCGGCGGTAGATGGCCTGTTCGGTGAGGATGACGGCATCCCGGGTGAACAGGGCGAACAGGGCCGCGGTCGCGGCAACGGCCCCGATGAACAGTCCGGTGACCACGCGGTGCAGGCCGAACAGCAGCACCGTCGCCACACAGACCACCACCACGATCCCGAGGCCGAACAGGCCGTAGCCCAGTACCCGACGGTGGGGCACGACGCCCGCATGCACCGCTTTCATCTCGTCTCCCGATTCGCTCGCAACACCCCACCGGCGGTGTTCCGGGCCACACGGTACCGGCTGCCGGTCGTCGAGTGCCTGCTCAGGCGTGCAGGGCGACTGCGGCCTCGGCGGTGTACACGTTGAAGGCCAGGCTCTGCTGGAAATACAGTTCGACGGTTTCGGGGGTGTGGTTCAGATAGCCGATGGACAGGTCCTGCCCCAGCGCCAGGTCGAAATCGCCACCGCGGGTGCTGAGGACGAACGCGCCGTCGATGGCGGGCGCCCAGATGATCTCGCCGCCGGGCACGATGCGTTCGATATGGGTGCGCAGCGGATGTCCGTGATCGGAGATCTCGCTGACCTTGGTGTACAGGTCCGCACTGAGCAGCACCGCGTACGGCCCGTCCACTCCGGCCAGTCCGAGCTTGCTCAACGCTTGGGCGATCACCTCCGGGACCGTCAGCGGATCGGCGGGCAACTGGAGCGGCTCATTGGACAGGGCGGCGCGGATACCGGTGATACCGGCGGCCGGATAGCCCTCGAAGACGGCGCGGTCCTCGGCGAAGGCGATCCTGCGGGCGGCGTCCTTGACCGCGTCCAGGTCGGTGTCGCGGGCACCGCGTTCGACATTGTCGAGCTCCTCGCGCGACAGCGTGAACGGCGCCCGCAGCTCCACCAGCGGTGCCACTATCCGCTGCCGGGCCTGCACTCCCTCGTCGGGCGCGGCGATGGGAACGGTCCGGCCCAGTCCGACCGCGGAAAAGGCGAAGCCGTGCGGACCGGAGACATCGACCACCCGGCGGCCGGCGATATGCCGTTTGAACGTCCTGGTCGCTTCCTCCTCGATCGCCGACCATGCCGCGGCGGTGATCGGGGCGAGTTCGCGGTGGAGGTTGTTCATACGGGGGTGCTCCTTTTCAGGGTGCCGATACCGAGGGAGCCGTCCGAGCCGCGCATCGGGGTGTCGGCGGTATCGGCGGCGCCGGGTGACTCGGGCAGTGCGTCGAAGAAGTCCTGGGTGGGGACGAAGAACAGCGAGCCGGTGACGGCGGTGGAGAAATCCAGAATGCGGTCGTGAGGAGCCTCGTCGGTGCCGAGGAACATGCGTTCCAGCATGGTTTCGGTGACGCGCGGGGTGGCCGAATAGCCGACGAAATAGGTGCCGAATTCGCCGCCGCGGATACTGCCGAAAGGCATATTGGCGCGCAGGATCTGCCGTTCGGTGCCGTCCGGTTCGACCACCACCGCCACGGCGATATGGGAATCGGCGGGTTTGTCGTCCTCGGCGAACTCGAAATCGTCGAGTTTGGTTCGCCCGATCACCCGTTCCTGCTCGGGCACCGGCAGCGACCGCCAAGCGGTCATATCGTGCAGATACTTCTGCACGATCACATAGCTGCCGCCGCGGAAGTCGGGGTCCTCGTCACCGACGAACACGGCACGTCCGGCGGGGGAATCCGGCAGTGTCCCCTCCGGGTTCTCCGTACCGTCGACGAACCCGAGCAGATCACGCTGTTCGAAATACCGGAACCCGACGGTCTCGTCGACGAAGGCGACCGCATCCCCCAACCGGTCGGCGATGGCCATGGCCAGTTCGAAACAGGCGTCGTGCACCTGGGCGCGGATATGGAACAGCAGATCACCGGGTGTGGCCGGTGCATGGTGCCGCGGGCCCGCGTAGCCGGGGAACTCGTGCAGTTCGGCCGGACGGGGTCCGGCGAACAACCGATCCCAGGCCGCCGCCCCGATCCCGGCGATGCAGCTCAGATCGGCGCCGGGCAGCCGGAACCCGACCGAACGCCGTAGCCCCGGAAGGTCTTCGAGCAGACCCCGTACCGCCTCTTCGCCGCCGGCGCCGACGGTGGCGACGAGGAACAGGGCGGCAGGGGTGAGCGGGTCGAGGATGGGCTGCGGCTCACTCATATCGGCAGCCTATCGATCCCGGCCGACCCCGCCCGGCGGTGACACCGGCGGCCACCGGCACTACATCGCCACGGTCAACAGGAACGCGACATCGTCGACCGCCTTGACACTGTGCCGCGCCTTGGGGACCACGAGCAGATCACCGGACGAACCCTTCCATTCGTTGGTGCCGCTGATGAGGGTGAGAGTCCCGGAGAGCACCAGCAGGGTGGCCTCTCCGTTGTTATCGTGTTCGGCCAGGCTTTGACCGGCGGTGAGAGCCACCACGGTTTGGCGGAGCGAATGCGCGTGACCGCCGAAGACCGTTTGCGAGCTGCGGCCGCTCGTCGCGGTGTAGGCCAGCTTGAGCTGCTGGCGGGCGAGGGCTGTCAGCGATTTCTTGTCCATGAACCGCCTTTCGCAGGGCACTCCCGCGAGCGGGCTGCTCTCGCGGGCTGTCAACCCGAGTATGCCCGACCCCGGCCCGGGGTTTCGGTGTTTTCCGGGTCGCTCGCGTGAGGCGGGTGATTTCCGGTCAGGCTCGCACGAACCGGCGGATACGGTAGCGCAAACCGCCCGAGGATCGCGACCACGCGTCGTCGTCACGAGTATGCCATTCGGGGCCGAGGGCCGGCGCGTAGGTGTCGCCGTGGATATCGCTGTCCACCTCGGTGACAAGCAGTTCCGTCGCGTGCGGCAGGGCGACCCGGTAGATCTCGCCGCCGCCGATGACCCAGACGTCCTCCGGGAGCGTGATCCGCAGTGCCTCTTCGACCGATCCGGCGCGCTCGGCGCCGTCACCCTCCCACGCCGCCTGCCTGCTGACCACGATATTGCGGCGTCCCGGCAACGGGCGGAACCGTCCGGGCAGCGAATCCCAGGTCCGTCTGCCCATCACCACCGGATGTCCCATGGTGACGGCCTTGAACCGGGCCATATCCTCCGGTATCCGCCAGGGAATGGTGTTGTCGGCGCCGATCACCCCGCGCGGGGTCTGCGCCCAGACGAGGCCGACGGCGCGGGTGGAGCGGTTCGCGGTCACACCGCCACCGGCGCCTTGATCGCCGGATGGCACCGGTAGTCGACGACCTCCACGTCCTCGTAACGGTAGTCGAACAGAGATGCGGCCCGACGCAGGCGCAGCGTGGGGAACGGGTACGGGGTGCGGCTCAGCTGTTCGGTGACCTGCTCGACATGGTTGTCGTAGATATGGCAGTCGCCGCCGGTCCAGATGAAATCACCGGGCTCGAACCCGGTCTGTTGGGCGACCATGCGGGTGAGCAGCGCGTAACCGGCGATATTGAACGGCACTCCGAGGAACAGGTCGGCGCTGCGCTGGTACAGCTGACAGGAGAGCCTGCCGTCGGCGACATAGAACTGGAACAGCGCATGGCAGGGGGCCAGCGCCATCTTGTCCAGGTCGGCGACATTCCAGGCGGAGACGATCATGCGCCGCGAATCCGGGTCGGTGCGCAGAGTGTGCAGCAACTCGCCGATCTGATCGATATGCCGGCCGTCCGGGGTGGGCCAAGAACGCCACTGCACGCCGTAGACCGGGCCCAGTTCCCCGGCGGAATCCGCCCATTCGTCCCAGATCGTCACGCCGTTGTCCTGCAGCCAGCGCACATTGGCGTCACCACGCAGGAACCACAGCAGTTCGTAGACGATGGATTTGAGATGCACCTTCTTGGTGGTGATCAAGGGGAACCCGGCGGACAGGTCGTAACGCAGCTGGTGGCCGAAGACGCTGCGGGTGCCGATGCCGGTGCGGTCCGCCTTCGCGGCGCCGGAGCCGAGGACGAGCCGAAGCAGATCTTCGTATTGGGTGTCCGGGCGTCGCGGCTCCGGGATCTGGGTGTTCGCTGCGCTGGCCACGTGGCGAGCTTACTGTGTTTTATTGCGCCGCCTTCGGCGGCGCGGGTCGGGGGCGGGCTCCAACCACCTGGGTGGGCGTCCGATCGGGGCGGGTGGCTCGAACCGGGTGGGGGGTTCCTGCGAAGCTGGGATCATGCGCGAGCTGTACGTGATCGGTATCGGCGCCGGTGACCCCGATCAGGTGACGGTGCAGGCGATCAAGGCCATGCGGCGGGTCGACGTGTTCTTCGTGATCGGTAAGGGGGCCGAGAAACAGGAGCTCGTCGATGTGCGCACCGCAATACTCACCGAACACGTGGACCGCCCGTACCGGATCGTGGAGATTCCCGACCCGCCGCGCGACCGCGACCCCGCCGACTACCGGGGCGAGGTCGGGGACTGGCACGAACGGCGTTCGCTGCTGTTGGAGGAGGCGTTCGCGCAGAGCGACGGCGTCGGTGGGATTCTCGTCTGGGGTGATCCGTCGCTCTACGACAGCACTCTGCGCATGGTGCAACGGGTGCTCGCCCGTGGCGCGCTCGACTTCGACTACACCGTGATCCCCGGGGTGACCAGTGTGCAGGCGCTGGCCGCCCGGTACCGCACGGTACTGCACCGGATCGGCGAACCCGTGCACATCACCACCGGTCGGCGGCTGCGCGCCGAGGGTCTCGGCGACCGGTCGACGGTGGTGATGCTGGACGGCGACTGCGCGTTCACCGAACTGTCCCCGGATGCCCACATCCGGTGGGGCGCTTATCTCGGGATGCCCGACGAAACCTTGATCGCGGGTCGGGTCGGCGACGTCTCCGCCGAGATCGTGCGTCGCCGCGCCGAACTGCGCGCACGCAAGGGCTGGATCATGGACACCTATCTGCTCCGGCCGCCGGACGGGGCCGCCGACGATTGAACGGAGATTCGGCGGCACGGTCGTAGCATGGTCTGCATGACCGAACAGGACATTCTCGGGCGTATCAAGGAACTGGTCGACCACGAGCACGACCTGCGGTCGCGGGCCGAGCACGGTGAGCTCGATCCTCGGGAGGAGCGCCGAAAACTGGCCGAGATGGAGGTCATGCTCGATCAGTGCTGGGATCTGCTGCGGCAGCGGCGGGCCCGACTCGACGCGGGTAGGTCCCCGGACGAGGTCGCACCCAACTCGGCCGCGCAGGTCGAGGGCTACCTCCAGTAGCGCCGCCGAGTGAGCAACGTCGACTACGACGTCATCGTGCTCGGTGGCGGTCCGGCCGGCGAGATCGCCGCCGCGTATGCCATTGTGGGCAGCTCCCGCACCGCCGCCATCGTCGAGCGGGAACGGCTCGGCGGGGAATGCTCCTATTGGGCGTGTATCCCCAGCAAGGCACTGTTGCGGCCGGGGCATGTGCTGTCCGCGGCGCGGGCCCTGCCGGGTGTGCGGGCCGAGGGGCTCGATATCGAGGCGGTGCTGCGCCGCCGCGACGAATTCGTCCACACCCACGGCCGCGACCACGACGATTCGAGTCAGGTCGAATGGGCTTCGCAGAGCAAAATCGACGTGATCCGCGGTGTCGGCCGGCTCACCGATCCGTATCGGGTGCGGGTCGGAGATCGGACGCTACGCGCCCGGCATGCCGTGGTGGTCGCCACCGGCAGCCGCGCCGCGGTGCCCGATATCCCCGGGCTGCGCGCCGCTCTCCCCTGGACCTCACGCGATGCCACCAATCTGCATGAGATTCCCGAACGGGTGGTGCTGGTCGGCGGGGGCGTGGTGGCGTGTGAGGCGGCGACCTGGCTGTCGTCGCTCGGCGCCGAGGTCACCGTGCTGGTGCGCGGGTCGGCACTGCTCGCCGCCGCGGAACCGTTCGCCGGGCAGCGGGTGGCGGCCGCGCTCGCCGAGCGCGGCGTGGACATCCGATTCGGCACCCAACCGGTGCGGGTCGAGCGGGACTCGCCCGCGGCGACCGGGGAGGGGCGGATTCACGGTGGCACGGTCACCGTCACCGCACGTGGTCCCGACGGCGAGTCCGTGTTCACCGCCGATGAGATCCTGGTGGCCGCCGGAAGAACACCGAACACCGACGACCTGGGCCTGGAAGGGCTGGGCCTGGAACCCGGTTATCTCGAGGTCGACGATCAGCTCGCCGTGCTCGGCGTACCCGGTGACTGGCTCTACGCTGTGGGGGATGTGAACCATCGTGCCGCCCTCACCCATATGGGCAAATATCAGGGTCGGGTCTGCGGTGACGTGATCGCCGCCCGGGCCGAGGGCCGCCCGCTCGACCGACCGCGGTTCACCGCGACCGCCGACCACAACCGGATACCGCAGGTGGTCTTCACCGAGCCGGAGGTCGCTTCGGTCGGGCTCACCGAGGCCGCGGCACAGCGCGCAGGGTATGCGGTACGGGCGATACAACTCGATATCGCGGTCGCCGGGTCGTCGCTGGCGCGTGACGGATATTCGGGTACGGCCGCGGTGGTGGTGGATACCGCGACCGACACTCTGCTCGGAGCGACATTCGTGGGCCCGGGAGTGGGCGAGCAGCTGCATGCCGCCACTGTCGCGATAGTCGGCCGGGTCCCCCTCGACACCCTGTGGCACGCGGTACCCGCCTACCCGACGGTCAGTGAATTCTGGCTGCACCTACTGGAGCGTTACCACGAATAGTTACCATCGGGCAGATGGTGGCATCAGCTGACATCACAACCGCCGACGGCGTCGTGCGGGGCCGCCGCGGACGACGTATCCAACGGTGGCGGGCCATTCCCTACGCGACGCCGCCGGTTGGTGACCTGCGTTTTCGCGCCCCGCAACCGGTGCGCCCGTGGACCGGCGTGCGTGATGCGACCGAATTCCAGTCCGCCGCCATCCAGCCTCGTTTCGGAGGACGGATAAGCCCCCGGCAGACCCAGCAGATGAGTGAGGACGCGCTGACACTGAATATCGTCGCGCCCGCGTCCTCGTCCTCGGCACCTCGTCCGGTGATGGTGTTCGTCCACGGCGGCGGGTACATTTTCGGCACCTCCGCGCTGACCTTGTACTCCGGGGCGCGGCTGGCGCTGCGCGGCGATGTGATCGTGGTATCGCTGAACTATCGGCTGGGCGTCTTCGGATATGTGGATTTCGGTGAATTCGGCACCGATGCGCGTCCCTTCGATTCGAATCTGGGCCTGCGCGACCAGATCGCCGCACTGCGATGGGTGCGGCGGAACATCGCCGCCTTCGGCGGTGACCCGAACAATGTGACGATCTTCGGCGAATCGGCGGGCGCGCACGCGGTGCTGAGCCTGCTGGCCGCCCCGGACGCCGCGGGCCTGTTCCACCGCGCGATCGCGCAGAGCGCGCCCGCGGACTGGGGTGTCACCCTGGAAGAGGCCCAGATGTTCGCGCGGCTCTGCGTGAATTTCCTGTCCTCCTCGGAGAACGCGCACAAGGCGCTCACCGAAAGCGATCCGCACGACATCCGCCGCGCCTACCAGCGGGCCCTGCGCAAGTCGGCCCAGGACCATCCGGGTTTCTTCCCCACCGCACCCGTGGTCGACGGTGACCTGCTGCCGCAGCTGCCGTTCGACGCCATTATCGACGGGAACGCGCATCGGGTGCCGCTGATCATCGGCACCTGCCGCAACGAAGGCGCTCTGTTCGCGCGCTTCGCCGACGCGCTGCCCACCGACCCCGAGCGGCTGCGCGCCGTCCTCGCCGCGTCCGGGGAGGAGGCGACCCGCCGAGTGCTGGACACCTATTTCGGCTTCCCGCGTGAGGACGTGGCGGTCCAGGCCGGCGGCGATTACACCTTCTGGCGGCCTTCGGTCGAGGTCATGGCCGGACACAGCCGCCATGCGCCTACCTACGCCTACCGTTACGATTTCGCGCCCCGCTCGCTGCGGCTGGCCGGGCTGGGGGCGACGCACGCCACCGATCTCATCCCGGTCTTCGGCGGTGGCGACACATCGTGGGGCCGGGCGCTCACCGCCGCGGGCGGTCGCCGCGGTATGCGTTCGGTAACCTACCAGTTCCAGGAGAACTGGCTGGAATTCGCCCGAACCGGGGCACCGCTGTCGTCCTGGCCGGCCTACACCGAGGACCGGCGCAGCACCCTGATCATCGACGACCCCGGGCGGGTGGATGACGACCCGCACCGCGCCCGGCGGTTGGCGTGGGAAGGAATCCGAGCGGCGTCGCCGGCACATCGAGCAGGCGGTGAGCGCGACGAGCCGGGATCCGAGGCCACCGAGGCGGTGTGAGGGCGGCTATTTGAGCAGCCGGGACATCCGCCGGTCGGCCAGGACCTTGCCACCGGTCTGGCAGGTGGGGCAGTACTGGAAGGAGCGCTCGCTGTAGGCGACCTCCCGGACGCCGTCGCCGCAGACCGGGCAGGGCATACCGGTGCGGGCGTGCACCCGCAGACCGGAACGTTTCTCGCCCTTGAGCCGGGCCGCGTCCTGGCCGACCGACCGGTCCACCGCGTCGAGCAGCACCGTGCGCATCGTGGCGTACAGCTCCGAAACCTTGTCCGGTGCCAGGGATTTGGCGGTGGCGAACGGGGAAATCCGCGCGGTGTGCAAGATCTCGTCGGAGTAGGCGTTGCCGATTCCGGCCAGGAGCGCCTGGTCGACCAGGGCGGTTTTGATCCTCTGGGTGGTGCCGGCGAGGATTTCGGCGAACCGGTCCTCGCCCACCGCGAGCGCGTCCGGGCCGAGTCGGGCGATACCCGGAACCTGGTCGGGATCGTGCACCACGTAGACCGCGAGCCGTTTCTTGGTGCCCGCCTCGGTGAGGTCGAAGGCCGGGGTGTCGCCCTCGGGGGTGAAGAAATGCACGCGCAACGCCAACGGCCCCTTGCCCGGCTTCGGCGGCGCCTGACTCGGGCTGTCCGTCCAGCGCAGCCACCCGGCCCGGGACAGGTGGGTTATCAACCAGAGCCCGCCGCAGTCCATACCCAGGAACTTGCCCCACCGTCCGGCGCCGGTCACGTCCCGCCCGGACAGCGCCGTCACCGGCGGGTCGAAGGTCTTGACCACACTCAATGCCGCCACGTCGACGCGTCCCACCACGGCACCGACCGCGTGTTCCCGCAGGAACTGCGCCAGCGCCTCCACCTCCGGCAGTTCGGGCACGGGCCCAGGCTACCCGCGGCCACCGACATCGTCGGACCGTTCACGTACCCGATCGGCGCTGTCCGGGTACCGACCACGTGGACATTCATCCCGCCTCGGCCAGACAACTCGCGGCCGTGCGCACCGCGGTCGGCAATTCGCGCTCCGGAAAAGCCGCGTATCCGAGCGCCACGCCGAAGACACGCTCTGCTCCGATGTGGTACGCCGCCAGACCGGCCACGGCGACGCCACGCTCGCGAGCCGCTGTCACCGCGGCGTGCTCGGCCCGCGCGGTCGGCAACGGCACCACCAGATGCGAACCAGCGTCGTCACCCCTGATCTCCAGCCCTCGCCGGCGCAGCTCGGCCACGGCGCACGCGCGGCGCGGTGGCATCACGCGACGCAACCGACGCAGGTGGCAGGCCAGGTCGCCGTGCGCGGCCACTTCGGCCGGCAGCAACTGGCCCGCCGGTCCCGGACCGCTTCCGGTGGTTTCGCGATGGGCCAGTACGGCCTCGGTGATCTCGGGCGCGGCGACCAGCCGGCGACGCCGAGTGTCGGGGAGAGGATTTTGCTGGTGGTGCCGAGGTGGACGACCACATCCGGCGCCATCGCCGCCAACAGTGGTAGCGGGGCGGCGTCGTAGCGCAATTCACCGTCGTAGTCGTCCTCGATGACCAGCACGCCGCGGGCGCGCGCATAGTCGACCAAGCGCACCCGACGCCGTGCCGTCAGCCGCCCACCCAACGGAAACTGGTGCGCCGGCGTGCAGTACACGGCCGCGATACCGGTGGTCGGGGGTGGGGGTCACCGATCCCCACCCCGGGCCTTGTTCCCGGGATAGCGGTGCCGCCTTCGGTGTCCGAACGGGTGTAATCCGCCATAGCGCCCGGATCACGGGAAATGGCTTCCCACGGTCAGGCCGATGGGGACGCGGATGACGAGCGTCACCGCCAGGCCGAGGCCGAACATCCACTCGTTGCCTCGATCATCCTCACGGATCTCCTCGATCAGGTCGGATTCCACCCGCCCCTGGGGGTCGTACGTCACGTGGGCGCGTTCCCCCACGTCGGCGACTTTCTCGGTGCGGGTCATCGCGGCAGGCCCGTCGGTGGCATCGCAGTTCAGGGCGTGGTCGTAGTAGGTGGTCGTGGTGGTGTGCGTAAAGCCTTCCGAGTCGGTGTGCGTACTCGTCTCCCTACGGACGTCGATCTCGGTCACCGTGCATATCGTCGCCTCACCGCGCGATCTGAGCGCTGCCTCCTCCACCATTCCGGCGGCACCGATACAGGCCAACAACAGGGGGATTCCGCTGAAGAACGCCACAACGTTGTCGTAGGAAACGCCGGAGAAGAATGCCCCGACACAGGCGGCGAGGACGATCACACCGCCGATCAGCGTGCCCGCCCGCCCGCCCGGACCATAGGCCGCCAAGAGGCTTCCCCCGGCCGCCACTCCCACCGCGAGCAACGGAATTCCCACTGCCCGAGCGAGTTCGAAGTCTCGGTCATACCGCCTGCTCATGTACGCACCCCCGCTGTCGCTCCGATGTTCAGGGTAAGCGGGGAGTGGGCCGACCGTGGCGAATCGGCCTTCGGTGTCGCCGATACGAACAATTCGCGGATTTTCAGGGCGTACCGCGCATTACGGCACCTGGCCGTCCGCGACCACCGACATCATCGGGACCGTTCGTCCGGTCGGCGGGTGTCGATATTGTCCAGGCGCCGCCCGATACCGGTGGTCATCACCGACAGCAGCGTGCCGATCACCACGAGGTCGAAGATGATCTGCACGATGCCGGCGATCCGTGCGACCTGCCCGACCGCGTGAACATCGCCGAACCCCACGGTCCCCAAGGTGGCGACGGTGTAATAGAGCGCGTCGGTACGGGTCGAAAGGCCGTCGAACTGCTCCGGCTCCCGTAGTTCGAGCACGTAATAGAAGAGCGAGAAGAACACGACCACCAACGTGAGCAGGAGCAGCAGACCGTCGACCCGCTGCGCGGTATCGCGGGTCGCCGCCAGATACCACACGAGCCGCCGGTAGATCAGCCACGCCAACCCGACCAGCCCGACGAGAAACGCCACTGTGGACACGATCCGCCCAGGCCAATTGTCGTGAAAATCGAAGTCCAAAGGGACGCAGTAGTAGGACAGCAGCGCACAGGCCACCGTGATCGCATTACGCCACAGGTGCGCGCCACCACCGACACGTCGAGAGGACATGCGGTCATGATCGGCCCGCGGGGTCTCGGTCCATCGCCGGACGCGCCGACGAATTCGTCATGTTTCCCGCGGCTTTCCGGACGTCGGGATTGTCCGGATCGCCATATCGAGTCGCATCGGGGCGCCGACACCCGGCCACTATTGCGCGGGACATCACGCACCTGGGACAGCGAATCGGCTTCTTCTCCGGTCGGAACCATACCGCCTATGCCACCCGGGGGTCTCCCGCGCACGGCGTACGGCAATCCCGCGCGTCGGACCGCACAGGCCGGCAGATCCACGGCGCCTATTCCGGCAGATCCGCGAGAGAAATCTCGGCAGATTCACGGAACAACTCTCGGCGGATCCACAACACTCCCTGCCGATCAGCGCACTGTGGACCACGGCGGCCGACTGATGTCCCTTCCGGGTAACTCTGTCGGGTCTCCGGCTCGACCGGCGACCGCCGCGCGGGCGAAGTGGTCGCGACCGATCACGTCTCGTCTCCCTGTGTGGACGGCCGGACCTCGCCCTACGCGGGCCCGAGGGCCGATCCGTCGGCGATGTGCAGGATCGCGTCGGCGGCATCGATGGTCGCCCGGTCCAGCGGGAAGTAGCCCTGCCGCGGGGTGACATCCGAGCGCATACGGGCAGTGGTGACCGTGGTGGGGGCGGTCAGACCCCACGTGGCGATACGGCTCTGCAGGCAGCCTTCGTAGCTCCCCGGTTCGGGGTCCCGGAGCCCGAGAGCTTCGCTGCGGCCCAGGCTGCCGATGATGACGGTGTACCGCTCGTCCACCAGGGACCCTACGATGGCGCCGGCACCGAACCAGGTGAGGTCCATATCCCACAGATGCCAGTGGCTCGGATTTCGCTGCACGTGGCGGTTGTGCGCGAAAACCAGCGTCGCGCCTCGGCGCGCCTCGGCGTCTCGGATATCGAGGAGGTTTCGGGCCATGGTCGCGTCCCGGGTGGCGAGTTGGCGCGACATCCGCGCGCTCTGTTCGATGCGCAGTGCCGACCGGTTGTGGTAGCGCAGCAAACCGATCCCCGCGGCGAGATATGTTTCGGCCCTGCGCCACTCGCCGTGCGAGGTCGCCGCGATCAGTTCCGGTGCGCGTGCGTAGAGTGCGGTGAGCATGTCGTCGGCGATCGATCGCAGCCGCTGCGCCTCGACCGTGGCGCCGATCGATACGGTCGGGTCCATCACCGCCTCCGGGCGACTCCACCGTTCGTCGTCGCCGGCGAGGCTCGCGAGGTCGAGGTCGAGTTCCAGGTAGTCGCGGGCATATTCGAGATAGCGTCGCGGACTGGGCGCGGTGGTCATCTCGATCGGAGCGTCGAAACCATGGAAGGCCAGGCGTTCGACCGGCGGACGGTCGCGGTTGTATTCGCGCATCCAGGAGATCAGGTGCCGGTTGGTGTCCAGATCGCCGAAGCCCGGCTTGAAACCTTCGCGCATCACCGCGTCGAGGGTTCCCGCCCCTTCCTGAACGAAGTCGTTCACGGTGAGCGCGGCCACGCGGTCGGTCTCGAGGGCGATCGACCGAAAGCCGTGGTCGACCAGTCGAGCGAACAGTTCGTTGCGAACCCATCCGAAGGCCGGTTCCCCGTGTGTCGGTTCGCCGAGGGCCAAAAGGTCACATGGTGTGGGGAGGAGGTCTCGAATGTCCTGACTCATGCGTCTTGATCGTATCGTTGAAAGATATGTTGAGACTTGTTTGGAAGTTCTCCCTCTATTGTCCGATAAAGCCTCAAAAAGGTGGTTATCTTGCGTCCCTCGGACCTCGGCCGTGAGCACGGCATCTCGACCCAGGCGGTTCGCAACTACGAACGGGACGGCTTCATCCCGCCCGCGGAGCGCACCCGTAGCGGTTACCGCGTCTACACCGAGGTGCACGCGGCGGCGCTGCGTGCCTTTCTCGCGCTCATACCGGCTCACGGCCACTCGGCGGCCGGACGGATCATGCACGCGCTCAACACCGGTGAACTCGACGGCGCATTGCGAATCATCGACTGCGGCCATCACCAGTTGCTGCGCGACCGTGACACCCTCGACGCGGTACGGAAAGCGATAGCACACCTGACGGCGGAGACGGACGCCGCTCCGAACCGACCGGTGGACCCCGGGACCCGAACCATCGGCGAACTCGCGTACCGGCTGCGTGTCACCCCCGCGACCCTTCGCAAGTGGGAGGACGCGGGCATCCTCGCGCCCGCGCGTGAGCCCATCACCGGATACCGCATCTACCGCGCAAACGATATCCGCGATGCCGAGCTCACCCATCTACTCAGACGGGGCGGTTATCCCCTGGCCCATATCGCCACCGTGGTCCACCAGATCCGTGAAGCCGGTGGCACCACCGCGTTGGCCGGCGCGTTGGCCGGTTGGCAACGAAAGCTGACCGAGCGGGGACTTGCCATGCTCACAGCCTCCGCCCGGCTCGACCGCTACCTGGGTGTTCTCGACCAGGCCGGGCCGGAGTAGACCACGCCCCATCCGGGTTCGGGGCTCACGGGCAGCGTCCACGACGAGACGGCGGAATCGCGGTGCCCGAGCAGCCGACCGAAACGGAGAAGCCGCGTGACCGGTATACGAGCCGAGCCGGGCGGCCGGCCCGGCTCGCTTGCGCGGTCGTCGACAACGCCGGTGCATCGTGCTGCCGGCGGTCCGCTGCTCGGAACCGTCTATGAGCGCATACGTGCGGCGGTGTCCGGCAGTCGGTATGCGGGCAGACTCCGTTCCCAACGAGCCGCCGATACGTGTCTCAGGCTGCCCGTTCGGCGATGGCCGGCACCTTGTTGCGTTCGGCCTGGAGCAGCTGCCGGCGCTTGGCGCCTCCCGAGACTCGGTGCAAGCCGTACGAGCCGGGCTTACGTGCCTCATCGGCCAAGTGCCCGAGGATGCCTTTACACACGAACTCCTTGAGCTTCGCTCCAGGGCGACCGTCGATGTGGAACCACAGCGCGACATCGTTCCTGTGCGCGAACTGGAAGATGCCGGCGTGTCGGCCCAGGCTGATGCACTGGCCGGCGAACACCTCGTTGAGGGTCGAGGGTTGCTCGCCCGCGATCCGGGCCAGCACCGTGTCGGCGGCCCGCGCGCCCAGCGGCATCGCGGCCTGGCAGCTCATCCGCAGCGGCAGGTCCGACGGTGCCGCCGCATCCCCGGCCGCGACGATGCGCGCATCATCCACACTCGTCAGCGTCTCGTCGGTGAGCAGGCGGCCGACGGCGTCTGTGCTCAGTCCGCTACGGCGGGCAAGGTCCGGCACGCCGAAACCGGCGGTCCAGATGGTTACCTGGCCGGGCAGCGTGCGGCCGTCTCCGAGCTGCACCGTCTCGGGTGTCACCGCCGTCACCGTCGTGCCGGGGCCGTCGAGCACCGTCACACCGAGCGCCGCCAGCCGCCCGGCCACCGACCGCCGACCCCGCGGGTGCAGATAGGGGCCGAGTACCCCGCCGCATACCAGGGTCACCCTGCGGCCTTGTTCGGCCAGTTCGGCGGCTGTCTCGATACCGGTCGGACCGGCTCCGACAACCGTCACCTCGGCCGTCGCGGGTGCGGCGTCGAGAACCGGCCGCAGCCGCTGGGCCGCCTCCAGTGTGGCGATCGGGTAGGCGAACTCGGCTGCTCCGGGCACGTCCGGATCGGCGCTGCCACTGCCGATCGCGTAGACCAGGTAGTCGTAGCCGACCGTGCCGCCGTTCGCCAACCGCACGCTGCGTTCGGAAGCGTCGATCCGTGTCGCGGTGTCGACCACGAGCCGGACGCGGTCGGCCAGGACCTCCCGGTAGTCGACGACGGCCTCGTGGGTCCCGCCCACCAGTTGGTGCAGACGGATGCGTTCGACGAAGGTCGGGCGCGGGTTGATCAGGGTCACTGTCACATCGTCGCGCCGGGTGAGGCGGTTGGCCGCCATGACGCCGGCATATCCGCCGCCGAGCACGAGCACATCGGTGTTCTCGGTCATGGTGTCTCCTTCGTTCCGAGGGTTCGACCACAAGACACCGCGGGCTCGATCGTTGTGACAGTACGTGAAGCAGATCACTCCATGGACGTGTGCCCGACACGCGGCGCCGCGATCGGAGCCGCTGCGGAGGAGACGTCCGGTTTGGGGAGTCGAACACACCCCGGGGGCGGGTCAGCGGCCGCCGGTCACAGGTCGTCAGGCAGCAGCCGGAACGCAGGATGGCCGGTCAGTGGGCGTACCGCGCGAAAATCCCATCGGTCGAGGGTGAGTACTGTGTCCGTTTCGTACCGCTCGGCCAACACCGCGTTCACGGCATCGGCGAGATCGAGACGCAACTCGGTATGCCGGTCCTGGACCGCGCGGGCCGCACGCAGAACAGCGCCCGGTGTCTCGGCTATCAGGACGCGCATGGAGCGCTCCTGCCGGAGCAGCCAGTCCCGCACGGCGTGCGCGGTCTTGCGATCGACATTGCGAGTGAGGATGTGCTCGATCTCTGCGAAGACGAGAGGCGAGATCACTGTCGCCGAGGCTTCGCGCAAAGCCCTGCGGGCACGCGCATGTTCCGGGTCATCGGTATTGAACGCTGCGACCAACCCGGAGGTATCGCCGATGACGATCACGCGGTACGGCCGTAATTGCGATTCGCGGCGTCTTCGACGGCAGCCCGGACGTCATCGTCGGTAACCGGCCCACCAAGCCCGATTTCCGGGATATCCCAGTCCCCCTCCCAGCGCCGAGCTCGCAGCGCGGCAATACGAAATGCTTCCCGGAAGTACTCGGACTCTGGCAGCCCCTCGCGCGCGGCGACTTCCTTGATGATCGTCAGATACTCCTCGTCGACCATGACTGTCGTCTTCTTCAGTGCCATATGGTTATGGCACCCCCACCAGCAGCCAGGCCGACCGGTTCTCTGGACTGCGAATCACCAAGGATGCGCATCTCCGCCCCACAGGCATGGAGGTCGTCAGCCCTGCGACCGAGCGAACTTGCCGCTCAGAACACCTGCGGTGCAGGAATCCCATTCAGCCGGCGTGAAGAACAACGCCGGACCGGACGAGTTCTTCGAATCACGGACACCTATCAGACCATCGACGAGGTAGGCAACCTCGACACAGTCCCCGCTCGGCTGGCTGTAGCTGCTCTTGAACCAGCTCGCACCGGACAAATCCCTGGTCACGCGGCGTACTCCTCTGCGATTTCCTGCACCAGTCGCCCGGTGTCGTTCTCACTCAACGCTACCTCGCGCAGGTTCTCCACCGCCGACCGATGGCGTTCGATGACACCTTCGTCTTCCAGGAACAACGCACCTGTGAAGCCTTCTACAAACACCACCGGAGGCTCCGGCATCCGATTGAGGTGCAGCGGCGGGAACTCGAACAAGGTGAACGACTGGGCTATCAATCCGAAGTGCCCACCGACACCGAATGGGATCACGCGGATGGATATGTTCGACTGGCTGCCTGCGTTCGCTAGATTCCTCAATTGCTCGCTCATCACGCCTCGCCCCCCGACTTGGTGTCGCAATGCCGATTCCGAAAGCAACGCTTCCAGGGAGAAGTCCGAATCATAGGCCAGCCTGTGCTGTCGACGCGCGGTCGGCTCCAACCGCCGTTCTACGTCGACCGCAGACATGGTCGGGTCGGCAGTCTTTATAAGCCATCGGCGGTACTCAGGGGTTTGCAGCAAGCCTGGAAGCAACGTGAGTTGGAACACCGTCGTCGGGGGCACCAGCTGACCGAAAAGGCTCGAATCATGACGATGGAGAACGCGATCGGGGTGCGAAATCCTCGGCGTCCACGGGCGATCGGCTATATCAGGGCCGATATCTCCGGTGATCACCAACCTCATCACGCGCACGATATCCGGCCCTTGGCTCGCCGACAGGGATACAACCTGGTCTATCTCGTAAGACTTTGGCAGAACTCGGTTCCCAACCCGATGGACCACGTCCTCGGCATCGTCCGGTGTATCGATGCCACGGCACTGATCGTGCCCGAATTGGCGCATGTGGACAATCGGCCCGAGCCGGTGTGCGATACCTGCCATCTGATCACCGTCAGCCCCGAGCAGTTTTGGGCGAAAATCGGTAGCCGTCCAGGGGGTTCGGCTCCCGAGCAGCGATGGTTTCCGGATCAGCACAGTGATCCCGGGCGATGGTTGAGTATCGGCGATGCGCATCGAATCATGCAGATGCACAAGGAATGCCGCGCGCTGAACTGCCCACGCAAGGCCACCGCCCTGACGCGGCTGGTCGAGGCGGGTCGGCTCGTTCCGGCCAGGCTGAGCCCTCGGAAGCGGGCGGCCGAGCGCGGTATCCCGTTTCCCCGGCTCGAGCCCGACGGCATGATGACCACGGAGTCGCCGATAGTGCTACGGCGGCTGCTCGACGGACTCGGACGGATATGACATGGCCGAACCTGTCGATCCTGCCCCGGAGTCCGATGTGCGGCTCACCGTGTTCCTGCACGGGCTGTGCATGGAGTACCGGGCCCGCGCGACGGCCGCGGCGCTGTTCGTTCCCGAGTGGACGGCTCTGTACGGAGCGCATGCGGCGGCCGTGACGGTCGACGACGGGCGGGACCTTCCGCGCCTGCCCTGCGAGCGTCTGTACCTGGGTCGATAACGGCCACCCGTCGGGTCCGACGGCATGCCGGCCGCCGAGCTACCCACGGCCATGGCTATCGGGTGGCAAACTGGAGGTGGCCCGTCGGGCAGCGGAGCCACGGAGGGCAGGTCTTCGCCGTATCGTGCGCTTCGGGCCGGCCGACCGGATCGCTTCCTCGTTCGAAGAAACGATATGGGGGTGTGTGGTGCGGATCCTCGTGGCGGGCGCGACCGGATATGTCGGGTCCCGGCTGGTATCGGTATTGCTGGAGATCGGGCATTCGGTGGTCGTCGCGAGCCGGTCGCCGCGCCGGGTGGCCCGCTACGGGTGGGCCGACCGCGTGGAGGCGGTGCGGCTGGACGTCGATGATCCGGCCGCCATCCGGGCCGCGTTCGTCACCGTGGGCGATATCGACGTGGCCTACTACCTCATACACGACATCGGTGGTCACGCGTACACCACCGGCGACCGCCGCGCCGCCGAGAATTTCGCGCACGCGGCGCGCACGGCCGGGGTGCGGCGGATCGTGTACGCGGGCGGTTTCGTGCCGGCGGACGAGCAGCTGTCCCCGCATCTGCGCAGCCGCGCCGAGGTCGGGGAGGCATTGGCCGAGGGCGCGGAACTGGTGTGGCTGCGGGCCGCGATGATTCTCGGCGCCGGCTCGGCATCGTTCGAGATGATGCGGTATCTGGCCGATCGGCTTCCGGTCGTGCCCTTGCCGGAATGGGTCGACAACGTCATGGACCCGATCTCGATCCGGGACGCGCTGTGGTATCTGGTCGCGGCCGCGGACCCGGAACTCCTGCCGCCCGGCGCCTATGACATCCGCGGCGCCGACTCCAGCAGCTACCGGGACGTGCTGTTCACTTATCTACGGCTGATCCGGTGGCCGCGTTTCACCGTCACCCTGCCCGGTATCGATACCCGCCTGGCGGGGTGGTTGGGCGCGTGGTTGATACCGGTACCGACACGGTTGGCGGCCGCTCTCATCCGGTCACTGGACTGCCCCATGACCGTGTCGGATGATCGGGTGCGCCGGTTCGTGCCGGATCCGCCCGGCGGTCTGCTGACGGTTCGGCAGGCTATGGCCGCCGCACTGGCCGGCCCCTATCCGGTACCCGTGACCGAACTGACCGACGTGCACCACCTGGCCGATACCGATCCCGTCTGGGCCGGTGGCGACCGCACCCGTGCCGAACGCTGCGCGCGACGCGGCCTGAACCTTCTGCTGGCACCGGTGCGCTGGTGGTGACCGTGGGCGTCGCGCGCGGAACCGGCGATTTGCCCTCGGCCGGCGAAGGACGTGACCATCGGGTATGAGCCGGAAGAACTACCTGGCCGTCGCGATCGCCGTCGTCACCGGCTGCGTGTTGCTCGCGCTGTCACTGGCCGGCGACATCGGCGGCGCGGCGGCGTTCGGCGTGACCACCACCCTGCTGGCTGGTGTCTGGGTACTCGGCGCTTTCGCCGCCGGCCCGGCACCCGCGGGCCGGTTTCCCCCGGTGACCGGCGACACGGGGCGGGCGGTGGCACTCGGCACGGCGGTGGGGGTGGTGCTGGCGGCCGTATTCGTCGCCGGAGGTGCGCTTGCTCGCCTGCTTCCGTGGGCGGATTCGCTTATCACCGAGGTGCTGGCGCATATGCAGCAGGGCAGCGTGGTGGTGATCGTCGCCCTGCTCAACGCCGTCGCCGAGGAGATGTTCTTCCGCGGTCCGGTCTACACCCTGCTGCAACGGCATCGCCCGATTCTCACCTCCACACTCGCCTATACGGCGGTGACCGCGTTCACCGGCAATCCGATGCTGGTACTCGCCGCGGTCCCGCTCGGCCTCGCCTGCGCCGCGCAACGCCGCGCCACCGGTGGGATCCTCGCGCCGGTATGCACCCACCTGGTCTGGTCGGCGACCATGATGCTCGTTCTGCCACGTCTGTTCTGAGCGCTCTCCAAGCATGGGTCTCGAGCCTCGACGCACCTCGCAATCGGATCGGCCGATCCGAGCCTCGAAGATGTGTCCGCCGTTCGGCTGATCGTGAACCCCGACAAGCTCACCTACTTCGCGCGCACCGACATACCGCGGTGCCACCCGAGAGTTCCCGACCACCCATGGCCTCCCTGCCGATCGGCGCCGCGGACCACTCGGCCAATTGATCCGTCCGTCGACCATTGGTCCGCCTTCCTATGTCATGGACGGACATGGACGATAGCTCGAAGAAGTCGGTTCATCGGAGCTTGGTGCGACTATCGCAGCGAGTACCAGAAACGAATAGCCGAGAGTTATCACCAGGACGATAGCGGTCGCCGTGATGGCGGCGACTCGGAATCCGAGCCTTCTCCTACGAGCATCAACACAAGAACACCGAAAGCGGCGGACGCCCCTATCAAGAGCATCGCCCCTGCGTAGTTGAACAGGTACACAGACAGAGGTATAGGGATGTCTCGCCTACACCGCGTCTCGAGTAGTTCCGCGGTGCGCATCTCGAGCATGGAATCGGCCGATGAGAACAGCACCACAGCTCCTGCGAAGAACACGGTTCCCAAGGCCGCCATGAGTGCGAGCGAACCACGAACGGTGCCGAAGGAGACTGTTCCTGACTTCCTGTCACCGTTCACTATGTCTCCCTCGGTCGTATGACTCGGACACCTCGAGTCCCCCTGCGAATCGTCTACGCCCTGTGGCTCAATTCTCTGCCGTTCGTGGTGTGCCGGGTATACAGGATGTCCCGACGACAAGCAGCTCACCAAGATCATCACCCGCTATGGCCGAGTCGATGTTCACCGAGTTCGTCGGAACACCCGGATACACCATCGACGAGCTGTGCTGCCCCCTCGAACGATTCCACGTCCTGCTCGGCGGCATCCCCGGAGACGAACTGCCACTGACCGATCACTGAACCCGGCTCACCGGCACGGAGGAACGATGTCTGTCCCTGCGCCATGCGATCAGAGGTATCGCGGCGGTTTCTGTCATACGGTCTCCGCGCTGAATGGCAGGCCTTGCCGAGTTCCCACGCCTCCGCGATCCGGCCATCCCGGATGCGGAAGATCTCGATCAGCATCGGCTGCGGGCCGCCGTCCGTCGTTGGGACACCCTCGATGGACGAGCGGACAGCGACCTTGTCGTGGTCGACGAGAATGTCCTCGGCGACGACACTCATATCGGGGAATCGGGCAACAACGCTGCGCCAGGCGTCCTTGCCCGCCTCGAACCCGGTGGTGCCGAGTGCGTGGCCGAAGAAGTCCGAGGCCACGAGTTCATCGGCTTGATCGAATTGCCGAGTGTTGAAGCACTCCTGCATCCGCCGCACCACGGCGCCGGCGTCGCTCGGTCCGCGCGTCCCTGAGCGGCGTCTCCGGCCGGCGCGGCGAGGTCGCGCCGGCCGGAGTTCCGGTGTTCCGGCGCACGGGCCCCTTGTGCTGCGGAAGAGGGACCGGACCCGGTCGGAATCGGGCTGTTACCCGGGCGGCACGGCCAGTCCGCGAAGCACGATGTCGAGTCCTCGCCGGAACTCCTCATCGGGCGATACGGTCCGTGCTTCGGTGGCGGTGCGGGCCAGGTACGGGAATTCGTCCGGGGACAGTTCGGACATGGTGATCGTGCCCGAGCCCGTCAGCGCGGCGTAATGCTCGTTCTGGAGGTATCCGAGCAGGTAGCCGACCAGGGTGCGCTGGGCGATCACTCGGTCCAGGCCGGTATGGCCGCCGTCCGCGAGGACCGAGAGCATGGCCTCGATGAACCGCAGTGACGTCGGCGCGGCCTGTCGGTGGCGTAACACGAGCGGGACGACCGCGGGGTGTCGGGCCATCGCAACCCGTATCCGGTCCAGGAGCAGCCGGATACGGTCACGCCAATCGGCGGCGGGCAATGTGAGGTCGAGGGAGCGGAATACGTGGTCGACCACCAGCACCTCCAGTGCCTGCCGGTCGGACACATATCGGTACAGCCCCATGGTGGCCATACCGAGTTCCTTGGCGACGGCACGCATGGTCAGCGCCGACAGCCCCTCGCGGTCGATGACCGCCAGCGCGGCGGCCGCCAATTGGTCGTGGGTGAGGGAGCGAGGGCGGGGCACGGATTGACAGAGTACAAGGTACGCGCATACTAGATGTAAGCGTACTTAGTACACCTACAGGAGAGTTCGTGACATTATCCGCCACCGCTACTTCCCGCACCCTCGTCACCGTTACCGGCGCGCAGGTGTCGATACCCGACTCCGATCACCTGATTCACCTGCAATTCCGGCGTTTCGCCGGGTGTCTGGTGTGTAGCCTGCACCTGCGGTCGATCGTGGCCCGACACAACGAGGTCCGCGCCGCCGGCATTCACGAAGTCGTGGTCTTCCATTCCGGCGCCGCGGAACTGCGCACCTACACCGCCGATCTGCCGCTGGACGTGATCGCCGACCCGGAACGCGAGCTCTACCGCGAATTCGGGGTGGAATCCGGCGCCCGGGCCCTCCTCGATCCGCGCGGATGGGCGACCATCGGCCGCGCGGTCGCCACGGAAATCCAGGCCGTCCGGCGCAAGGAACGCCCGGCTCCCCCGGCCAAACCCGAAGGCGGACGCCTGGGCCTGCCCGCCGACTTCCTCATCGCCCCCGATGGAACCGTATCGGCCGCCAAGTACGGTACCCACGTGGACGACCAGTGGTCGGTCGACGAACTGCTCGCCCACGCCGCTCGTGGGGAACAACGGTGAACCGCGTGCGTTCCACCGTCGCCGTCCGAGCGGCGGCACTGGTGTCCGGCGGACTTCTGGCCGGCGCGTTCGGCTACGGAGCGGTCAATCCGAACCCCGAGTTGAATAGACCCGCTCCGGGCGCGGCTATCCTGGGGCGTCGTGTCGATCTGTTACCACCCACACGCCTTCGACGCTCAGCGCTTCGCTGCCCAGGCGGACATGTGCTCCGCCGCCGCTGCTCACGTCATGAAGTTGATCTACTGCACAGTCGACGAGCCGGACCTCGGGTGGAGCATCGACGGGACGATCGAGGGCGACATCATCAGCAGGCGAGTGCGCCCGGACGGGGATTCGGTCAGTTTGGTCGAACACGTCCGTTCTGCACTCGACCCGACCGGCTCGGTTGCAGATCAGGCGGAATCCTTCACGCTTCTGGGGTATGTGAGCGAGTTCGATGGTGAACGCCGGGTCGAGGAAGGATACGTTGTCGGCTATCTCATGCCCGACGAGATCCGGCGCGCGTTCATCCTCCTATCCGAGGTCCGGTTTCCTGGAAATCCCGGGCAGGAACGCGACCGTCTGTTGCTTCTCCGGTTGTTCACGACTGCATTGAAGGATGATCGTGGTCTCTACTGGACGTGGGCATAAAGGGGCGTCGCATGTGGACGGAGGCGACCGGATCCGAAGGGCCTGCTGCTCTGGGGTTCCGGTAGCAACGGCGGAAATCCAACAAAGCTGCCCAGCCGGTACCGATACCGGCTGTTATCCGGGGCAAAGGGAAGCATCGGCCCGCGGTTATGCCAACCAGGCCGTGCGTGGAGCGGCACCGCTATCTGCGGTAACCCCTATCTTTGACCAGGGATTATGTCCATATCCATTGATTTTGCGCAAAGGCTACCGCCCCCCGGACCTGCATCCATGTCCCCTCTTGGAACCGGGGTTCCAAGACACGGCCAGGCCGATCGTATCCGTGGAGATGTTCGAAGCCGCCTGCACTGGAGAATTGACGTTTCGGAGTGCCCCGCGGAGGAAGACGAGCCGGCTCAGAACGCGCTTCCGGTGAACGGCAAGCCGCCGAACCCGTGACCGTGACCGTGACCGAACCCGTGACCGTGACCGAACCCGTGACCGTGGACGGGAGTGCCGTGGCCGTCTGTTGTCTGGGCCGAGCCGGCGGGCTCGAGCACTACCGAGGCGGCGGGTGCGGGGGCCGTCAGGGCTGTCGCCGGCATCAGCGCGAGCGCGGCCGTGACGGCGATGCGTACCAGCACGCGGCGAGCTTGTCCGTGGTCGTGGTGGATGTTGGAGTTCATAAGGCACTTCCTCACTCGATGCGTAGTGTCCGGTCGATGACCGCTCAGGCATCCGAGCGGGATTCATGCCCGTGTGTACGGATAGGGGAATCTCGTCGAACGGCTACCAGCGTATCGCTGGACGGATCACGACTGCCGTACGCCGCGGCATCGAGGTGGGTGGCCACCGGCGGTCAGAACCGTCATTTGGCCGCTCAGGGAGTCTTCGGACGTTTCGCCATCCAGCGCATACGGACGAGTGTGGCGGGTTCGATGTAGAAGTACTCGATCAACCCCAGCGTGAGGTTCTGCAGATCCTGGGCCTCTTCGATCGAGGCCGGCTCGTAGCCCCGCTGGTGTGGGCCCACCCTGCCCATCGTCCGGATCCGGGTTGCCGCTCACGGTCCATGAGTGGGAAGTGGAGGGCGAAGAACATGTTCGAGAGATCCGGCGTTTAGCGGTTACCGCACACAGCGGCACACTGTGTACGGTAACTCGTACGTCTACCTGGGAGGATGTTCCGCCCGACGGTGCCGAGATATTGTCAAGACCTGTGTATGA